>JBFWMQ010000025.1:0-44330 GCA_050251495.1 Desulfovibrio sp.
GTTCCACGCGTTCGAGAAATTCCGGCGCGCAGCGTTGTGCGCCCGCGTCCATGAGCCGGGCGGCCACGGCCTCCTGCAGGGGCGCGGTGTGCGAAAGCCGCGTGACGAAGAGGTTCTCCCGCAGGGCCAGGCGGAACAGCTCCTGCGGGGTCTCCGTGCCCTGGGCCTGCACCCGCAGGGGGGCCGGGCCGAGTTCCGCCGCGAACACCGCGCCCGCATCGAAGAAGTCAAAGGGCCCGAGGATGCTGTGCAGGGCGCGGCCTTGGGCCAGGGCGGGCGCAAAGGGCAGGGCCGAGAGTTCGTCGCTCACGTGGTGGCCGAAGTTGAACACGAAGCCCAGGGCCAGGGCCGTGCGCCGCGCGGCCGCTCCGGCCCGGTACGCGTCCATGAGGCCGGACTCGCCTTCGGAAAGGCGGTGGAAAAGTTTGAGCCATTCCTGGAACTGGGCCGCGCCGTAGTAGTCGTGGTTGTGCGGGGCGCGCCGGTACTCGACGAAGCTCGCCAGGGTGCGCGATTCCGGCAGCCACAGGGCGACCTTGGCCTGGGGCGACTTTGCCGCGATGAGGAAGAACTCTCCGCAGCAGACGAAGCGGTAGAACACCGGCTGGTCAAAGGCGTTGATGAACACCGGGTAGGACTCGCGGCTGGCGGCGGGCTTGCCGCACCAGGGGCAGGGCGCGCTGACGGCCCCGGCGGCCAGCGCCGCCTGCTGGAACGCGGGCAGGCGCGGGTCGAACACGGGGACGGACACGCCCAGGGCGGCCAGTCGCTCTCTCTCGGCCTGGGCGTCGTCCTGCCCGCAGGCGGCCACGTGCGTGGGAGCGAGGCCCAGGGCGGCGGCCTCCCCGGCCCAGTCCGCGAGCTCCTCGGCGCGCCAGAAGCGTTCGATGCGCGGGGCGTCGGTCATGGCTGCGCTCACAATGCGACCGCCTCCATGAACAGGGAGTCGGGCTTGCGCACCGCGCCGTCGGGCTCAATGTCCAACAGATAGGCATTGAACCCGGGGATGGCCGACTCGTCGGCGCGGCAGGGGTGCGGCTGGGAGAACCCGGCCGCTTCAAGCGCGCGCGCCAGGGAATGGCGGTCGTACATCCAGTGGTGCGCCTCGCCGGACACGCGGAACGCGCCGATGGCCGCCGCGTCCGGGCGCGGGAGCGGCTCGGGCGGCGGCGCGTCCGCGGGCCGGGTCTTGCCCGCGCTGCGCAGGGCGGCCAGCGCCTGGCGCACCTCGCCGCCCACCCGCTCGATGACGAAGTCTTCCGCTGGCATGGGCTCGCGCTTCCAGTACTCCAGCATCTCGCCGCCGGAGCGCTCGCGCACCATCTGGTCGAACATTTCAAGCATGATCCACTCGTAGCGCTCGCGACTGCGCTGGTCCCCGGCCAGCGCCCCCTCAAGCAGCGAAAGATACAGCCGGGCCATGGCCTCCAGGTCGGGAACGGCGCAGCGCAGAATGCCGCCGGGCTTGAGCACGCGCCGGCACTCGCGCAGGAAGCCGAGCCCATGTTGTCTGGGGAAGTGCTCCAGCACGTGGGAGTGGTAGACCACGTCGAAGTCCGCGTCCGGGAAGGGCAGCCCCTGGGACAGGTCGCAGGCGAGCACCTCCGGCGCGCAAGCGCAAAAGTCCACGTTGACCCAGTCGGGGTGGAAGCGTTTGCCGCAGCCCAGGTTGAGCATCCGCAGCATGGGCACCTCTTTTTCCGGTTGCCACCGGTCCTGTCCCTTCTATACCATCCGTTGAGCCAGGAAGAATCGCCCGGCCAGTCAGGCAAAGCCGGCTTCGCTGGCCAATGGCTCAGTATTTGCTATGGTTACCTCGCGGCAGTTTCGCCGTCAAGAAAACGCCCGCACGAGGGGGGAAGCCGGAGTCCATGCCCGCCGCACTCGTCGCCCAGTTTCCCTGGTGGTCGCTCTCCGACCCGGTCATCACCTTCGCCCTGCGCCTGGAGCGCCTGGGTCTTTGCCCGCGCCTAGTCGGGCCACGGCAGCTGGACTTCATCGCCCGGCGCTTCCCCGGCGAGGAGATCTTCCGCCGCCTGCCCGTGCTCTGGTCCGAGGCCGCGCACGAGGTCCCGGCCCTGCTTGCGCAGGCGCTTTCCGGCCCTGGCCCGCGCTTTGCCGTGTTCTTCGACGAGAAGTCCTTTCTGGCGGGCGCGCAAGCCGCTGCCGACCTGGGCGCGCGCACGTATTTCTACTCCACGGAGATTCCGGACCCCGGCCAGTTCGACGCGGCGGCGCTGGCCCGGGCCTTCCGCGCCAGCCGGGCAAGGCTGGTGATCCAGGACGCCGACCGTTTGCGCGGCTATGCGCTGGCCACGGGCTTTGCGCCCGCCGACCCGGTGCTCTTGCCAAACGCCAGCCTGCCCGATGCCGACGTGCCCGATGCAAGCGTGTCTGGCGGGGACTACGGCCTTGAGCCGGTGGACATTCCTGGCATTTCCGCCGCAGAGGGGGACTGGTCGCGCACCCTGGTGCTCTCCGGCTCCATCCAGGCCGAGCACGCCACCCTTGAGACCGTCGAGGCCTTCCTGCGCTGCGCCGGGGCCTCCAGGCCCGGCTGGCGGCTTCTGGTGAGCGGCTGGGGCGGCGCGGTGCTGGACGAACTGCGCGGGCTCATCCGCGGCCGCGACGAGGTGGTGCTGAACACGGACTTCTTGAGCGGCGCGCAGATTCGCTGGGTGTATTCGCGCTGCCGGGCGGGCGTTGTGAGTTATTTCAACGGCGGGTACAACCACCGGCACTGCGGCCTGGCCTCGGGCAAGCTGTTCTGGATCTGCCGGGCGGGCAAGCCCGTGCTGTCGAACGACAACCTGTCCATCCAGGGGCTTGTGGAGCGCGAGGGCCTGGGCTTCAGCCTCATGCGGGCGGACAGCCTGGACGCCCTTGATGCTGAAGGGGAGGCAATGGGCGCGCGCGCGCGCGCGTTCTTCGAGCGCGAGGCGGCAGGCATGGCGAGCACCCTGGACCGCATGTTCGCGGCCGACGCCGCCGACAAGAATGACGAGGGGAGCGCATGATCGAGCATATCACCCACGGCGGGAAGACCCTGGCCATCATCCTGCGCACGGGCTTCTGCAAGGACGGCATCGAGTTCTTCACCCCGCCGGAGTTTTCGCAGCAGCTGGCCTACATGAAGCGCGGCAAGGGCTACGCCATCCCGCCGCACGTGCACAACCCGGTCCCGCGCGAGGTGCGCTTCACCCACGAGGTGCTTTTCCTGAAAAGCGGCAAGGTGCGCGTGGACTTCTACGAGCAGGGCGACGCCTACCTGGAGAGCCGCGTGCTTGTGTCCGGCGACGTGATCCTCTTGTGCGACGGCGGGCACGGCTTCGCCATGCTGGAGGAGTCGGAGATCATCGAGGTGAAGCAGGGGCCCTACGCGGGCGAGGACGACAAGCGCCGCTTCGAGGCCGTGGACGAGGCCTGCGTGCGCCTGGAGGGCTGCTGATGGAGTTCATCCCCGTGAACGAGCCGCTGCTTGACGGCAACGAGGAGCGCTACCTCGTCGAGTGCGTGCGCACGGGCTGGATCTCCTCCGAGGGGCCGTTCGTGGCCCGGCTGGAGGAGGGCCTGGCCAGACGCATGGGCCGCAGGCACGCCATCGCCGTGTGCAACGGCTCCGCCGCCCTCGATGCCGCTGTGGCCGCGCTCAGGCTTGGGCCCGGGGACGAGGTCATTCTGCCCGCGCACACCATCATCTCCTGCGCCGCCGCCGTTGTGCGCGCCGGGGCCGTGCCTGTGCTGGCGGACTGCGATCCGCAGACCTGGAACGTCACGACGGAGGGCGTGGCCGCGTGCATAACGCCGCGCACCAGGGCCATCATGGCCGTGCACATCTTCGGCCTGCCCGCGCCCATGAACGGCATCCTGGCCCTGGCCGAGAAGCACGGTTTGCTGGTCATCGAGGACGCGGCCGAGGCCATCGGCCAGACGTGCGACGGCCCGGTTTGCCAGGGCAGGCCCTGCGGCGGCCTGGGCACGATCAGCTGCCTGAGCTTTTACCCGAACAAGCACGTGACCACGGGCGAGGGCGGCATGATCCTCACCGACGACGACGAACTCGCCGAACGCTGCCGCTCGCTCCGCAACCTCTGCTTTCAGAAGCGCCGCTTCATCCACGAGGAGTTGGGCTGGAACTTCCGCATGAGCAACCTGCAGGCCGCGGTGGGCGTGGCCCAGTTGGAGCGTCTGGACGGGTTCCTGGTCCGCAAGCGGGCCATCGGCGCGCTGTATGACCGGCTGCTGGCCGGAACGCCCGGTCTCCAGCTGCCCCTCGGGCGGACGCCGGACGCGGACAACCTCTACTGGGTGTACGGCGTGGTGCTGGATGACGCCGTGCCCTTTGACGCCGACGAGGCCATGCGCCGCATGGCCAAGGCGGGCGTGGGCACGCGGCCGTTCTTCTGGCCCCTGCACGAGCAGCCGGTGCTGCGGCGCATGGGCTTCTTCGCGCATGACCGCCACCCCGTGGCCGAGCGCATCGCCCGGCGCGGCTTCTACCTGCCCAGCGGCCTGGCCGTCACCGACGCGCAGCTGGAGGCCTCGGCCGAGCGCCTCAAGCGCATGCTGGAGACGGCGTGAGCGGGCCGGGCGGCGACTGCGGGGTGTTCGGGCTGTATGCGGCCTATTACGACCTGCTGTACCGCGACAAGGACTACGCGGCCGAGGCCGCCTTTGTGGGCGGACGCCTGCGCGCCCGCAGGCCGGACGCCCGCTGCCTGCTGGAGCTTGGCTGCGGCACGGGCCGGCACGCCGCGCACTTCGCGGAAATGGGCTTTGCGGTTACGGGCGTGGACCGCTCCGAGGGAATGCTGGAGCAGGCGCGCGCAAACGCGCCGGGCTGTTGCTTTCTCGCGGGCGACATCCGCGAGCTGTCCCTGGGGCGGCGTTTCGACGCCGTGATTTCGCTGTTCCACGTCATGAGCTACCAGACATCGGACGCGGACCTCGGCGCGGCCCTGGCCCGCGCCAGCGCGCACCTTGCCCCGGGCGGGCTCCTGCTGTTCGATTTCTGGCACGGCCCGGCGGTGCTCAAAAGTCCGCCCGAGGTGCGCGTGAAGGAGATGGCCGACGAGCGCGTGGCCGTCACCCGGCGCGCCGACCCGGTGCACCACGAAAAGCGGCATGTGGTGGACGTGCATTTCAGCGTGGACATCCGCGAGCAGCGCGGCGCGCGCGCCGAGACCCTCTGCGAGACGCACGCCATGCGCTATTTCTTCCTGCCGGAGCTGAAGGCGTTCCTGGCCGCCGCTGGCCTCGATTTCCTGGAAGCGGGCGAGTGGATGACCGGCGCGCCCGCCAGCGCCGACGCGTGGTCCGTCTACTGTCTGGCCGGGAAGCGGGCCTGATTCAGACGGGCTGTTTCGCCCGCGTTTCCGTCAGTTCCTCAAATAGCCTCGCCAACTTTCCGGCTTGCGCGGGCAGATCGTAGCGCTGCCGCGCCAGCTCCCGGCAGCGGGTCCTGGCCGTGTGCCCGTCCTGGGCCAGCACGGCCCGGATGGCCTGGGCCAGCGCCTTTGGCGTCAACTCGCGCGCCGCCACGCCAGCGCCGTCCTCCAGCATCTCCGCCACGCCGCCCACGGCGAACCCGGCCACGGGCGTGCCGCAGGCCAGGGCCTCGGCCACCGTGTTGGGCAGGTTGTCCTCGCGCGCCGGGTGCACCAGCGCGTCCGCCGCGCTGTACGCCAGCACCTTGGCCGCGTCGTCGGTGAGCAGACCCAGGCGGCGCACGGCCACGTGTCCTTCGGGCACGGCGAGTTCGCCGCCGCCCATGAGCAGCAGGGTCGCGCCGGGTTCGAGCAGCGGCAGGGCCTCCAGCAGGATGTCCGTGCCCTTGCGCGGGTCGTCCAGGAGCAGCGACACCGCCAGCAGCACGCGGCCCTGTTCCGGCAGGCCCAGCCGCTGTCTGGCCTCGGCACGGTCCACGGGATGAAAGACGTCGAGGTTCAGGCCGTTGGCCAGCACCTCCACCCTGCGCCCGGACCAGAGGCCGCGTTCCGCCTCGCGCGCCAGCCAGGCCGAGGGCGCGGCGGCGGTGAGGTCCGGGCTGGCCGCCAGCACGGCGCGCTTTTCCGCCAGCCGGTCCGCGATGGCCTCGGGAGGGCAGGCCGGGTACACGCGCCAGGACGGGCAGCGCGCGTCGCAGCCGCCGGAAAGATGCAGGCGGCAGCCGCCGGTGTAGGCGCAGCGGCCTGTGGCGCTCCACAGGTCGTGCAGGGTCCACACGGTGGGCGCGGCCTGGGCGCACTGGCCCGCCAGGGCGGCGGACCAGCCGTGGCGCGTGGCCCCGTGCAGGTTGTGCAGGCTGACGCCCTGGGGCCGGAAGTCGCGCAGCAGCCGGGCCAGTTCCTCCCGCACCAGGGCCTGGGCGGCTTCGCTGGGCGGCTTGAGCCAGTCGCGCACACGCTCCGGCGGGGTTTCCATGACCTCCGTGCGCCAGGGATGCTTCTGGCCGTGCGGCGGGGCGTCGGGGAAGCGCACCACGCGCAGCACCTCGTGCCCCAGGCGCGCCAGGCCCTGGGCCATGCGCGCTGCGGCGGTGGAGGCACCGCCTTTTGTTTCGCCGTCCGAGAGCATGAGGATGCGCATGCCTTACCCCTCCAGCCCTGCGGCCGTGGCCGCTATTTCGCGCCCTGCGGCGGCAGCCGCTATTACCCGTAAGGACCGGCGCTCCCCGGCGTGGAAGTCCTGGCAAAAGCCGCTGGCGCGCTGGCGCAGGGCCTCGGCAAAGCCGGGTTCGTCCAGGACGCGCCGCACGGCGTTCCAGAACTCGTCCTCGCTTCGGGTCATGTGTCCCGCCGGGGCGTAGAGGTCGGCAAAGGGCGCAGGCTCGGCGCGGCCCAGGTCCGGGTCCAGCCAGAGATGCACGAGCGGCTTGCCCGCCTCGGCGCAATGCAGCACGCCCACCCCTGTGTAGTTGAGCGCCACCACGAGGTCGGCCGCCGCCAGGGCGCGCGCCAGGGGCAGGTCGAGCGGGGCCACCAGGGCCTGGGCCGCTGGCCCGGCCACCTCGATGATCTCCAGGTCCGGCAGGGCGGGGTGGGTCTTCAGGGTCAGGTTCAGGCGCGGGGCAAGGTCCGGCGGGGGCGCGGCCAGGGTGCGCAGGGCGCGCAGCTGCGCCGTATGGCTGATGACCGGGTAGAGCACCCCGGGGCGGCCGGTGGCGGACATGAGCGCCAGGACGTTGAGCCTGCCCTTGGCCTGGGTCCAGGCCGCGCCCGGGTCCACCGGGTATTCGTTCTCAATGCCCAGGTCGTTGCACCCTGCGAGACGCTGCGCCGGGATGCCCGAGCGCAGGTAGGCCTGGCGGTCGGCCTGGCCCAGGTGCAGCACCAGGTCCGCCTTGGGCCGGGCGGCCCGCGTGAGCCCGATGCCGTGCGGCAGGCAGATGCTCGGGATGCCGAAGTCCCTGGCCGCGCTGGCCGGGAGCTGCGACTCGCTGTCCTCCAGGCTGCTCACGACCACCAGCGCCGGAGGCGCGGCGGCAAAGGCGCGTCGCCAGTACTGGCGCGTGGCCTCAAGCCAGACCCAGCGCCGGAACAGGGCCTCGAAATGCGCGGCGTTGTGCCGCAGCATGCCGCGCAGGGGCTCGGCCTGCGTCGCCAGCAGTTGCGCGAAGCCGCGTCGGCATTGTCCGTCCACGTCCACGGAGGGCCTGCCCCCCGGCCCCATGCCCAGCACCGGCAGGCCGGTTTTTCGGGCTATGGGCTCCACGTCCCGGGCCAGGTGGGAGTTCACCACCAGAGCCACGTTCTCGCCAAAGGCGGCGCGGATCTCCGCAATGTGCCGTTTGAGCCGGAAGACCTCCAGCGGGTTCAGGCAGATGGCCGCCCGCCCGCGCAGGAGCTCCAGGTTGTCGTGCAGGAAAAAGTCCGGCGGCGCGGCGTTCCGCTCCGGCGCGGCCTGCGCTTCGGGCTCCGGCAGGATGACGCTCTCCACCTGGCCGGGGAACGCGCCCTGCCAGTACAGGGCCGCCGTGTCCGCAGGCTCGAAGTAGAGCATGGGCCGGGGCGGCTCGTGGCGGAAGACCGTCAGCCGCCGCACGCCGCGTTGGGCCAGCCCCTGGGACAGCGCGTGCGCCGTGCAGGCCGAGAGCCAGTAGGCGTAGAGCACCTCGCGATCGAACTCCGGCCAGCATAGGCCGTCGAAGGTGAACTGCTCGCGGCTGGGCGCGAACCAGGTGGCCTCGTACTCCGGGGCAAGCCTGCGCGCGCGGGTCAGGTCCGCCTCGTCCAGCCATTGGTCCATGCCCGTGTGCGGCAGGCCCTCGCGCGCGGCCCAGGCCAGGGCCAGGGAGTCCAGGGCCACCAGGGCCTGGCCGCTGGCGGCGGCGCTGCGCAGCAGGTCCGGGGCCGGGCCGGCAAGGTCCGTGCCATGGAACAGGGCGGCGTGCTGCGCCGTCATCGGCCTTCTCCGGGGGTGGGGTCCTGCACCGGGGGCTGCTGGAAGAACCCCTGCCGCACGAGGCGCAGCAGGGCCAGCCGCCCGGCCAGGGCCAGGAGCGGCGCAACGCCGAGGTAGAAGAGGCGGCGGCTCAATTCTCGTGCCCCCAGCCCGAATCCGTCCGCCAGCCAGCGCGGCCCGGGGAATTCGCCACGCAGGGGCCGCAGCAGGCAGGCGGCCACGCGGCCCAGGCTGGCGTGGGCCAGGGGCGGGCGCAGGGCCTCGTAGCCGCAGGAGCGCATCTCGTCCTCGTTCAGCAGCTCCACAAGGCGCGCCTCGTGCGGGGCCAGGCGCGACATCCAGCGTTTGGTCACGTATTCGTTGGGGCCGGTGGTCCTGTCCGCGATGTCTTGGGGGTCGTTCTCAAGCGGGCCGCTGGTGTTCGTCTGGTAGCGGCTGTTGTAGGCACCGGCTCCCCGCCACGGGCCGCCCAGGCTGGTGGGCGCGTAGTCCGGCGCGGTCCAGGGCTCCCAGAACGAGACGCCCAGCCAGCCGCACAGGGGCCGCAGGGTGGCCTCGAAGCGGGTGTTCAGGTCCTCGTTCTTCACCAGCCGGAAGTGTTCCGGGTGGCGCTGGCGCACGCGCCGCGCCACGGCCCAGGCGGCTGCGCAGTAGGGCAGCCAGAACAGGTAGGCGCAGTCCTCGAACTGTTGCCGCATGGTGGCGATGTTGGCCATCCGCCGCAGAAAGGTTCCGGGCGTGACCCCGTACATGTTGCCATTGGCGTTGACGAACTGGTGCCGGTTGGAGGCGAACACGGCGCGCGGATCGCGCACCAGGGTGACGCATCTGGCCTGGGGAAAGTCGTGCAGCAGGGCCTCGGCCACGCGGCCGGAGAAGCCGGTGGTGAAGTGCTCGGAGCGCAGGCTGAGGGCATCTGCGGTGAGGATGTAACGCACGGGCGCGGTATCGCGGCCCAGGGCGACGGCCAGGGCGTAGTGGCAGGCCAGCACCAGCTCCCGGCGCGGCACGGCGGGCCGGTTCCGAAGGAAGTCCTCCAGCACGCGTCGGCCCGCGGCGCGGTCCAGGGGCAGGTCCGGGTTCGCGCCGAGCTTGGTGAGCATGGCTCTGCCCTGCGCGGTAGGTTCGGACAGCACCAGGCGGAAGGTGGACTTTTCCAGCACGAAGGCGAGCGCCTGGGCCGGGTCGAGCCGATCGGCGTCGCCGAATTCCGTGACGAGGTAGGAATAGAGGTACTGGCTCCAGTGGCAGCCCAGCACCTCGGGGTGCCGGTCGAAGATGGTCATGAAGAAGCCGTTGCCGCCCCGGCCGGAATGGTCGAAGACCATGCAGGCGTTGACGCGGCTCAGGAAGTCCGGGAGGGAATCGGTCTCGCGGCGGTTCACTCGTGCGGCTCCGGAGGCAGGCTTGTCGGAAAGCCGCTGGCGAGGATCCCGTTGCCCGCGAGCAGGCAGGGGATGCCCTCGATGACCGGGTAGAGCAGGTGGCACCTGTGGCAAAAACAGTGGCCCTTTATGGTCTCAAGCCCCTGGCCGCAGGCCGGGCAGGCGGTTTGCCGCTCCGGGTCCGGGGTGCGCGCGGCGGTCTTCTCAAAGACCATGAGCGCGGCCTGGTTGTTCGGGTTCACATTGGGTTCAAAGAGCCGGTGCGCGAGCAGGTTCAGCCCCAGCTCCCGCGCAGCGCCCAGCAGGTTGGTGACGTAGCCGTGGCGCTGGATGTGCGCGCGGGTGGCCTCGCTGCCCAGCTCGTAGCTGGGCTCCACCAGCACCAGATTGTTGCGCGTGACGCGCATGAGTTCGCGCAGGATTTCCTTCTCCCGTCCGGTGTTCGGCTCGATGGAGTGCGAGGTGTAGACCAGCTCGAAAGCGTCGTCCGGGGCGGGGATGCGCTCCAGCGCGCCGGTGAAGAATTGCGCCGCCACGCCCTGGCTGGCCGCGTGGCGCGTGGCCACGGCCAGGCGCGACCAGGAGATGTCGAAGCCGAAGGTCCGCGCGGGACGCACGGCGAGCCGGGGCGCCAGGGCCGCCAGGGTGGTGGCCTCGCCCACGCCCGCCTCAAGCAGGCTCGCGTGGGGCAGCGCGTCGATGACCTTTGCAAGGTTGGCGCTGTAGGCCTCCTTCACGGCGCGGAAGCGGTCGTCGCCCAGGTTGCGGGTGTAGCTGCCCGCCTGCAGGTCGTAGGACACGAGGATGGCCTCGGGCGTGTTCCCGGCAAGGCCGGTCATGCCGCGCAGGCGCGCCAGGATGTTTTCGTTTTTTTCCAGGCACTCCCGCATCTCTTCCATCAGGCCCTTGGTCATGAGGCGCTCCCGTGGCGGGCGGAGGTGTCGCCCTCCGCCGGTTGTGCTGCGCGGCCTGCGCGGGCGTCCACCCAGCCCCGGCCAAAGAGGATGTGCTCCGGCTCGCCCGACCCGTTTTGCTCGCCCGGCTCGGGCGCGCGCGGCGCGGTGAGCGGGAAATCGCAGCCGGATGCCTGGCCCAGACGCGCCGCCTCCACGCCGGGATCGTCCAGGTGGCGGCCCACATGATCCCTGAGGCTCCAGCCCGCGTCCCCGCGCTCCCAGATGGCCGGGTCGCGGCGGGCGTCCACGCAACGCTCGAACTCCTCGCGGTCCAGGCCCGCCCAGCGCAGGAACAGGGACAGGTCCGGCGGCTCCACGGCCTCGTGCCTCAGCACCAGCTCCACGGCCTGCTCCCGCGTCAGGCGTTTCAGGCGGATCTCGCGGCAGGCGTGGTCCAGGGCCTTGCCGTAGCCGAACTTGCGGAACTTGATGAGGTCGTGCACCCCGGCGTAGTGGAGGCTGTCGCAGTCGTTGCAGGTGTCGAAGGTGCGGGGCAGGGCCGCTGTCTCGTAGCCGAAAAGCCGGATCATCTCCCGGTGCTGGGCCAGGGTGTCCCAGCGCAGGTAGTTGTTCAGGTAGATGCCGCGCACGCCCACGGCGGAAAGCTCGCGGTCGTTGGGGTAGAGGAAGGGCCGCAGTTCGCGCTCCCCCAAGTCCTCGCCCAGGTTTGGCGCCGCGCGCAGCAGGTCCTCGGCCTCCAGGCCCATGAGGTCGTGCTCCTTGCGGTACTTGCGGGTCATCTCCACCTCGTCCAGGTGCGAGAACATGCCCACCTGGTCCACGCCCTGGTGCGCGCCCCAGATGATGAGCGGAATCTTGAAGCGCACGGCGGTCTGCACCGGGAACACGGTCTCCCCGGCCAGGCAGTGCCAGTACATGCTGGCGGCCAGGCGCATGGTGGCGCGGGTGATCTTCTTGGCCGACTCCGGGTTCACGGTGAAGGCGAGGATGTCGCGGTCGAACACCGTGCGCAGATATGCGAGGTTCCGGATGCCGACAGGCGAGTTGTACTGCTTGTTGTACGACACGAGCATGGGATTCAGGCCCAGCACGTTGCGCACCGTGTGCACGATGAAATAGGAGTCGCGCGCGCCGTTCACCGGCACGATGCAGTCATAGAAGCGTCCGCTCGGGCTGCGGTACTCGTCCACAATGGCCCGGAGCCGCTCGAAGCGCCCGGCCCAGTCCAGCTCGTCCTTCTCCTCGTGCACGCGGCAGCCGCTGCACACGCCCTGATCGTCGAAGGTCAGGTGCAGGGGGTGGTTCTCCGGGTACAGGCAGCGCGCGCAGTAGCGCATCAGATGACCTCCTCCGGCAGGTGGGCGAAGCGCAACGCGTCCAGCACGGCCTCGTCGCGCTTGCCGAGCCTGCCGTCTTCGCCAAGGCGGGCCTCGGCGTAGTCCGCCGCCGTGTCCAGGCGCACGTTCAGCCCGTGGCGGCGCAGGAAGGTTTTGCAGAGCACCACGCTGTGCTCGGTGTAGTGGAAATAATTGCCCGCGCAGGCCGCGGCGGCCCCGCCGGCGGTGAAGACCTCCAGGAAGTGCCCCGGTCCGCCAGCCCCGCCGCAGGCGATGACCGGCACCCCGACGGCCTGGACCACCTGGCGCACGGTTTTGCAGTCAAAGCCCTGGCGCGCGCCGTCGGCGTCGATGTCGTGCAGCAGGATCTCGCCCGCGCCGAGGTTTTCCATGCGCCGGGCGCAGTCGGCCGGGCTCTCGTCCGTGGGCCTGCGGCCGGAGTCCGCCCATACCCGGGGCGTCCCATCGGGCCGGGCCTTGTAGTCCACGCTGGCCACCAGGCACTGGTTGCCGAAGACCCCGGCGATCTGCCCGGCCAGGGAGGCATCGGCCAGAAGCGCGGTGTTCACCGCTACCTTGTCCGCGCCGCTGCGGATGAGTCCGCGCACGTGGTCGAGGCGGCTGATGCCGCCGCCCACGGTGAGCGGGGTGAGGCACGCGCGGGACACGCGGCGCACCATGTCGAGGTCCGGCCCGCGCGCGGCCCGGTCCGGGCCAACGTCCAGCAGCAGGATCTCGTCCACGCCCCAGGCGTTCAGAAACTCCACGGCGATCTCCGGCCGGCCCAGGGGCAGGAAGCGGGAGAAGCCGATGCTCTGCACGGCGATGCCGCCCCGCACCACCACGGTTCCGATGACGCGTTTCTTAAGCATGGGTCGCGAACTCCAGGGCGCTGAACAGGCTGCGCAGGATCCTGAGGCCCGCCGCCTGGCTCTTTTCCGGGTGGAACTGCACGCCAAAGATGTTGTCGCGCTGCACGGCCGCCGTCACTTCGCCGCCGTAGCCGCAGGTGGCGCCGATGAAGCGCTCCGGGCATTCGAACCGGTAGCTGTGGTCGAAATACACGCACGCCTCCTGGCCCGAGCGCTCGAAGAGCGGCTTCTCGCGCAGGATGCGCAAGGCGTTCCAGCCCACATGGGGCACGCGCAGGCCCTGTTCCGGGCGCAGCAGGCGCACGTGGCCGTCTATCCAGCCCAGGCCCCGGTGCGGGCCGTTCTCTTCGGAGTCCTGGGCCAGCAGCTGCATGCCCAGGCAGATGCCCAGCACCGGCTTGCCCGCGCCCAGCACCTCGCGCTCCAGGGCCTCCAGGAGGCCGCCCTGGCGCAGGGTGCGCATGCCCTCGGCAAAGGCGCCCACGCCGGGCAGGATGAACCCGTCGGCCCCGGCCAGGTCCTCGGGCCGCGCGGAGACGCCCCAGGCGTAGCCCAGGCGGTCCAGGGCGTTGCCCAGGGACTGGATGTTGCCCAGGCCATAGTCCACGATGAGGATGCGCCGCCTGGCCATCTAGGCGTCCTCCCCCAGGTCCGGCGTGGCCGTGAGCCTCCAGCCGCCCTGGCCGTCCTGCGCCCAGACCTCGCGGCCCCGGTAGCGTTCGGACACCTCCTGGAAGGTCTCGCGGCTGATGCCCAGGTAGTCGCACAGGGCCTGCACATAGCGCTCCGCGCACTTGCCGTCATACGCCTGGACCAGCCGCCAGGCTTCCTTGCGGGTCATGGTCCCCAGGCGGATGTCCTCGCAGACCTGCTCGGTCACCTTGCCGAAGCCGAACTTGATGTGCTTCATGTGCTGGTTCACCAGCACGAAGTCGTCGTCCAGGCACTCGAAGCCGGTGATGTCGCCCAGGTCCTCGGGCGGGTCGGGGCGCACCTCCAGCCCGTGGCGCATGGAGAACTCCGCGTTGGCCCGCTTGGTGAAATCCTTGATGTAGTGGCCCAGGTAGACCACCCGGAGCGCGCCCAGCTGCATGTCCTCGTCGCTGGAATAGCGGTACCAGAACAGGTCCTTCTCGGTGATGCCGTCCTCCAGCAGCACGTCCGGCCCGCCCTTCAGGGTGTTGCAGTGCTTCATGCGGCTGGCGTCGCCGTCGGTGGACTTCACGTCCAGCGCCCCCGCGGTGGTGGCCGGGTTTTCGCCCAGGAAGATGAGCGGGATCTGGTAGGCGATGGCCACCTTGGGCGCGCTGGCGTACAGCGCCATCTCCGTGGACTTGGCCCAGTTGCCGTAGCGCAGGAAGCCTTGCAGCATCAGCCGTTTCCACACGCCCGGGGCCGGGCCGACCGTCATGCAGTCGAAGCCCAGGCGCATGAGGTTGGCCAGGTTGCGCGCGCCCCGGTCAGAGAGGTTTTCCGGCGGGTAGGAGCAGCAGACCAGGAGCGGGTGCAGCTTCAGCTCGTCGCGCACGTACATGGCCTGCCGCGTGCTGTCCTTGCCCCCGGACACGCCCACGATGCAGTCGTAGCCGGAGACGTTGCGCGCGCGCGCGAAGGCGCAGATTTCCTCCAGTTCGGCCCGGCGCGCGGCCCAGTCCGTGAAGGCGTTTTGTTCGGCGAAGCGGCAGGCCGGGCAGACCCCCTCCGCGTCGAAGGCGATGCCCGGCCGCGTGTCGGGCTGGACGCATTTCGTGCAGTAGCGCATGAACAGCCTCTACCTTTCGTTGAAGAAGCGCACGGTCTCGGCCAGGATCTCGGCCTGGGCCTGGGCCTCGGCGTCCTCAAAATAGTTGGTCTTGAACTGGATGATCTCGGCCTGCGCGGCCTTGGCGTTCGGGCAGCGCGCGGCCCAGGCGGCGCGGAAGTCGCCCGCCCACAGGGGGTGGGCCAGCACGTGGGCCAAGAGCGGGTCGCCGCTGTCCCACAGGGGCTCGTCAAAGGTCATGCGCCAGGCCGCGTAGAAGGGGTCGCCGCCCCTTGCCAGGAACTCGCGCCGGAAGTCGGCCCAGGTGAAGTCCACCTGGTCGAGCCTGAGGCGCGCGGCCAGGCAGTAGTACGCGTGGCCAAAGCCGTCCGGCACGGTCTGCGGGCTGAGCCAGGAACAGCCTTCCAGGGCCTGGAGCATAAAGCCCGCGTTCCTGCGGCGGCGCTCCACCAGTTCCTCCAGCCGTTCCAACTGGCCCAGCAGCACCGCCGCGCAGAGGTCGGGCATGCGGTACTTGAAGCCCAGGATGGCGTGCCGGGCAAAGGCCGGGTTCTGCAGAAAGTCCTTGGTGATGCGCCCCTGCTTGGCGTTGACGATGTCGTAGCCCAGGATGGACAGCTGGCGCACGGCGTCGGCCAGGCGCTCGTCGCCTGTCACCACCATGCCGCCCTCCCCGGCGGTCATGTGCTTGGAGGCCTGGAAGCTGAAGCAGGCCAGGTGCCCCAGGGTTCCGGCCAGCCTGCCCCGGCACGAACCCAGGAAGCACTGGGCGTTGTCCTCGATGACCATGAGTCCGTGCCTGTCCGCCACGGCCATGAGGGCGTCCATGTCCGGCGGAAGGCCGTAGAGCGAAACCGCCACGATGGCCTTGGTGCGCTCCGTGATGCGCGCCTCCACGCTGGCCGGGTCGAGGGTCAGGGTGTGCGGGTCCACGTCGGCGAAGACTGGCACGGCCTGCTGGTACACGGCGGCCAGCGAGGTGCTGGCCATGGTCAGGGGCGGGGCGATGACCTCGTCGCCCGCCGTGACTCCGGCGGCGGCCACGGCGGTGTGCAGGGCCGCTGTGCCGCTCACGTGGGCGATGCCGAAGGGCCGGTCGAAGCGCGCGGCGAAGGCCTGCTCGAAGCGCGCGGTCATGAAGGAGTTCTTGGTGGTGCGGAACTCGTGCTCCAGCACCTCCTCCAGGTATTGCTTCTCGTTTCCGCCAAGGCGTTTCATCCGGAGTTCTCCATGGACAGCGTGAGTCCGAGGTTTCGCGGCACCTGCGGCATCAGGGCGAGCAGGTCGGGCCGCGCGTCCAGCAGTGCGGTGATGTCGTCGAGGAAAAACGGCCTGCCGAGCCTCAGCAGTTCCGCGTACAGGGCGCGGGCCAGCTCCAGGTCCGCCGGGGTGTCCACGGTGAGCCGCAGGGCCGAGAGGTCCTGGGGGCAGGAAATGTTGCGCAGCCGGAAATCCTGCGGGCGCATCCAGATGAAGGGCGTCACGTGCTCGCGCTCAAAGGGCTTGGCCGCGTCCCTGTGGGCGCGCTCCAGGGCCTCGCGGCTGAACACCTCGGTGTCCAGGCCCTCGGGATAGGAGGGACTGAGGGTGTTGCTCACGTAGTCGTGCCCGCCCTGGGCAAAGGTCTCCAAGAGCGCGGCGATGACGCCTGGATCCTTGAACGGGTCGTCGGCGGTGATGCGCACCACCACCTCGGCCTTGGCTTGGCGCGCGGCCAGGCAGTAGCGCTCCAGCACGTCGTCGGCGGAGCCGTGGAACACCTCCGCCCCGGCCTCGCGCGCCAGGGGGGCCAAGGCCGCGTCGTCAGGGAGCGTGGTGGTGGCCACCATGATCGCGTCGATGCCCGGGCAGGCGGCCACGCGCTCCAGCACGCGCGCGAGCAGGGGCCGACCGCAGAGGTCGGCCAGCACCTTGCCGGGCAGGCGGGTGGAGCCTGTGCGGGCCTGGACGATGGCGACGGTTCTCCCGGGCTGGTTCATTGCTGGTCCCCGCAGATTTTTGCGAGCAGGGCGTCCGGCAGCCGCGGCCCGTCGCTCCAGTTGTCGCACCCGGCGCACAGGGGCAGTTCCTGGGCGCGGCCTTCCGCCAGGGCGCGGCGGTAGGCGCGGTAGCGCTCGCCCGTGTAGACGGCCTGGAGACTCGTCGTGTTCACGTCGCCCAAAATATCCTCGCCGAAGCAGTCGCGGTGGCACAGGGTCACGCCGCCGTCCCAGTTTATGGCTGTGGAGAAGAACGGAAATTGGCAGGCGTAACGCGCGGCGTCGTCGGTCTGGCGCACCGGGCCGAGCCCGCCCGCGAAGTTGTGCAGGGGCTGCACCTGCACCTCGTCGGCGATGGGACCCCAGTACGCGGCGAACCGGTCGAACTCGCCCGCCAGGTCCGGCGCGCCGAGCATCTTGGCCCGGATAAAGGGCCGGGTAAGGCCCAGGGCCGCGCGGCGCTCGAAAAAGGCGTGGCAGTTTGCCCGCACGCGGTCGAACAGGTCGCGGCCCTTGACCTTGCGGAAGGTCTCCGGCTCAAAGGCGTCGATGCTCAAGGAAATATCGTCCACGCCGGATTCGAGGATGGCGTCCACAAGGCCGGGGTCCGCGAAGGTGGCGTTGGTGTTGAAATGGATGATTCTGGCCGCGCCTTTCTTGCGCGCATAGGCCAGCATGTCCGCGAAGCGCGGGTGCAGGGTGCTCTCGCCGTCCTTGTGCATGTTGAGCACCAGCACCGGGCCTTGGGCCGCGCACTCGTCCATGAGCCGGGTGAAGAGCCCCCAGTCCATGAAGCCCTTGGCTCGGCGCATGCGGCCGCTGGCCCCGTCATTGTGGGCCGGACACATGAAGCAGCGCAGGTTGCAGTTGAGCGTGGGCTCGATGTTCAGCATGAGCGGAAAATCAGGCCTGCCCTGGGCCACCAGTTCCGGCAGCATGAAGGAATACGAGCCCGGGATGAAGTAGGGCCGCATGGGGTTTTCTGGCTTCTTCTCAGGACTCATGGAACGCCTCCTTGCGCGCTTCGCCCCGGTGGCGCAGGATGCGGGCCGGGTTGCCCGCCACGATGGCGTTGTCCTCGAAAGATTTGGTCACAACGGCCCCGGCCCCGACGACCACGCCGCGCCCGGTGCGCACGCCCTTGCAGATGAAGCTGTGTCCGCCCAGCCAGTTGTCCGGCCCGATGACGATTGCCGCGCCCACGTAACCCTGCTCGCGGATGAGCCGCCCGGGCTCGATGCCGTGGTCGGAGCTGTTCAGGTACACGAAGCCCGCCAGCCAGGAGTCGGCCCCGATGCTCAGGCCGTGCCCGCCGTTCAGCAGGCAGTAGCTGCCCACCTGCACGTTGTCGCCCAGCTCCAGCAGGGCGTTGTTGGCCGTCACCAGCCAGACCTCGGTGCCCAGCGCCACCCGGTCGCCCAGCCGAACCCGCCCGCCCGCGCGCATGCGCAGGTACACGGTCCCGCCAAGGGCCACGCCGTGGCCGATGCTCAGGTTGCGCAGGCTGGCGCCGTCGCGCAGCAGGATGCGCAACGGACCTTCCACGCGCAGCCCGCCGCCCACCTCGGCCCCGCCGAGGCGCAGCCGCCAGGTCCAGAACAGGGAGCGCAGCCGGTTGAAGAGCGTCATTTCCCGCAGCCCTCCCGGTCCTTGTAGATGACGCGGGCCATCTCCAGGGCGCGCTGGGAGTTGATGATGAAGCTCTCGTCGCCGGGCATGAGGAAATTGACCACGCTGGGCCCGGCCAGCGCCCCGGTGGCGAAGAGCCGCGAGCGCGAGGTCACGAAGGCGCAGGACTCGATGTACACGGTGTCGAAGTCGCTGGCGAACTCGCGCCGGGGGTTCAGCATCTCGAAGCCGTGGGCGTTTCTTTTGAACACCGGCGAGATGACCCGCTCCACGCCGTAGGAGCTGTCGGCCCCGTTCAGCACCAGGGTGAACACGGATTCCTCCAGGGTCTGCGTGCTGACGAAGGGCGTGTGGATGTAGTTGAGGGTGGTGACGCCCTTGCCCTCGGGATCGTGCAGCCGGGCCACGGCCTCCAGGGTGTGGGCCACGCTGCGCGAGCGGATGGTGTCCCTGGGGTCGCGCAGGTGGAAGGAGAGCCTGGGGTCCTTGTGGCGGCGCACGGTCTCCTCGGCGGCCGGGTTGTCGCAGCTCACGATGATCCGGTCGAAGACCTCCGTGCCCGCGCAGCTGAGGATGGCCATGTCCAGCAGGGTGTGGCCGTTGATGCGCTCGTTCCAGAGGTCCTGGCAAAAATCGTAGTTGCGGCGGCAGGGGATGACCGCCAGGTACGGTCCCTGGCCGTTCATGGCCTCGCGCGCCATTTCGCGCTTGATTTCGCGCCGGGCGAAGAAGATGCGGCCATGGTCGTTGGTCAGGTTGCCGCCGTGGCGGCGGTAGTAGAACAGCGGCAGGTTGATGTTGGCCGACTTGTGCGTCCCCTTGAGCTTGGTCCACAGGTCGAAGCCGTCCTGGGCGCCCAGGTCCTCGCGGTAGCCGCCGCACTCGTTCAGGATGCGGCGGCGGATCATGGTGCAGGCGCCGTTGGGCGGCAGGTCGGTGGCGTGGTTGCGCTCAAAGAGCCTGGGCGTGCGGTTGAGCGAGATGAAGTCGCCCTGCTCGTCGATGAGGTAGTAGTCCGGGAACACGAGCGCCACGCCGGGGTTGGCGTCCAGGTGGTTGGCCAGCACCAGCAGGATGTTCTCCTCGAACACGTCGTCGCCATCCAGGCGGATCAGGTACTCGCCGCGCGCCTCGGCGCAGGCCAGGTTGCACACGCCCGGCAGGCCCACGCCCCCGGTGCGGAACAAGCGCACCTTGGGCGCGCCCCGGTACAGGTCCAGCACCGCCGGGGTCTTGTCCGTGGAGTTGTCGTCAAAGACGAGCAGCTCCCAGTCGGACATGCTCTGGCGCAGCACGCTTTCGATGGCGGCTTCCAGGTATTTGGCGCAGTTGCGCGCCGCGATGTAGACCGTGACCTTGGGTGCGTCGCTCATGGTGTCATCCGCCCTAGAGGCAGCGGGCCAGCTCCTCGCGGAAGCGGCACAGCTCCCGCAGTTCGTCCGGGGTCATGCTGCAGATGTGGTCGGGTCCATACATGTTCTTGTCCAGGGTGAAATGCTTCTCGATGATGCCCGCCCCGCGCGCCAGGGCCGCCATGGCCGCGGTGATGCCCTCGCTGTGGTCCGAGAACCCTGCGTAGCGCGTGAAGTCCACGCGGGAGAGCCCCAGGTCCTCCAGGGGCGCGGGGTACCTGGCAATGCAATGCAAGAAGCCTACCGGGGCGGTCGTGGGCACCTTGGGGAACTCCGCCCCGTCCCACATGCCCAGCGACACGAGCAGCGGCTTGCCGGTGGCGGCCAGGGCGCTCATGAGCGCGCCCTCGCGCACGGAGCGCGACGCCACCTTGTAGCGCTTCACGCCCGCCTCCTCAAGCAGGGGCACCAGTTCCGGGCTGAACACCGAGGCCATGAACTCGATGCCGGCCTTGGCGCATTCCCCGGCCAGGAGCAGGATCTGCTCCCGCGAAAGCTCGGTGGACAGGTTGTACTCGTACCAGGGGTTGTTCTCCTTGGGGAACAGGGCCTTGGCGTCGTAGACCTGGAACTTGGCCACGTCGGCCCCGGCCTCCTTGGCCGCGCGGATGAGCCGCACCGCCAGGGCCATGTCGCCGTTATGATTCTGTCCGATTTCGGCTATGATTTCCATGCGTCCGCCTCTTCCAGCCAGGTGTTCAGGGTGATGAAGGAAAAGATGCTGTGCCCGCTCAGGCGGCTTTCGTCGGCCAAGAGCCCGCGGGCGGCGTCCGCCGCGTCCGCGCGCACCAGCCCCTCGCGCGCCAGGCGCGAGCCCGGGCCCAGGGCCTCGTCGATCATGCCGGCCCACTGGCCGCGCAGCCAATGGTCGATGGGCACGTTGAAGCCGTGCTTGGGCCGGGCCACCACCTCGGGCGGCAGCACATCCTCGAAGGCCCGGCGCAGGGTCCACTTGAGCTCCCCGCCGCGCACCATCTGCGGATACGACAGCCGCTCCGACAGGGCCAGCACCTCGGGCGCGGCAAAGGGCACGCGGGCCTCCACCGAGCGGGCCATGCTCATGCGGTCGGCCTTGCGCAGCATCTCCTGGGGGAAGTACAGGCCCCGGTCCTGGCGGATGGTGTCGCGCGGGGTCCAGGCGCCTGCCGTCGCGCCGCCGTCCCCGCCGGGAAAATGACGCAGGGAGCTCTGCGCCGCCGCCGCCACGTCCGGGTGGAAGATCGCCGCCTTCTCGGGCTCGGAGGCGTAGTAGTGCCAGGCCCAGAGCCGCCCTGGCAGGGCATAGCCGGACATGGCCCGCAAGCGCTCGTCCACGGGGAGGCCGATGTTCTGGAACGAGACCCGGGGCGGCTGGCCCTGCCCGGCCGGAAGCGGGCCGAGGGCGTCCAGGTGGGCGTACCAGGAGTAGCCGCCGAAGCATTCGTCGGCCCCGTCGCCCGTGAGCAGCACCTTGATGCCGGCAGCCCGCGCGGCCCCGCACACGGCCAGAATGCCCAGGCCCGAGGACACGGAAAAGGGCTGGTCGCCAAAGCGGCAGAAGTCGCGCAGGGAGGCGCGGAAGTCGTCCGCCGTGACGCGGATGGTCCGGTGCCGGGTGCCCAGCTTTTTCGCCAGGGCCTCGGCATACGGCGATTCGTCGGCAAGGCCGTGGTAGGGGTCGGCCACGTCCTCGAACCCGATGGTGAAGGTGGAAAGCGTGGAGACCTCGCGCGCGGCCAGGGTGGCCACGATGGAGCTGTCCAGACCGCCGGAGAGGAATGCGCCGAGCGGCACGTCCGAGAGCAGGCGGCTCTGCACGGCGCGGGTGACCACCGCGCGCGTCTGGGCCACGGCCTCGGCGTCGGAGAGCGGGGCCGGGTCCTCGCCCGTCCGGGAGGGGAGCGGATGCGGTCCGGCATAGGCGCGCAGGCGGATGCCCGCGGCATCGGCCACCAGGAGGTGCCCGCGCGGCAGGGCGCGCACGGCGCGCAGGGCGGTGGCCGGTTCCGGCACCCAAAGAAAGGTCGGGTAGTCCCACAGGGCTTGCGGGTCCAGGCTTTGGTCCAGCACATCGAGCCGGCGCAGGCTCTTCAGCTCCGAGGCGAAGGCCAGGTCGGTGTCCGAAAGCTGGGCATAGTAGAGCGGCTTCTCGCCGGGGATGTCGCGCGCGAGGATGAGCTTCTGCTCGGCCTCGATCCACAGCGCCGCGGCGAACATGCCGTCGAGACGGTCAAAGAGCGCCTCGCCCTCCTCTTCCCACAAATGGCAGACGACCTCGCCGTCGGAATGGGTGCGGAAGCGGTGCCCCCGGCGCTCCAGCCCCTGGCGCAATTCGGGCGAGTTGTAGATCTCGCCGTTGTACACAAGGGCCACGGACTGGTCCTCGTTGTAGAGCGGCTGGCCGCCCCCGGCGAGGTCGTTGATGCTCAGGCGGCGCATCCCGGCGCGATAGCCCGGACGCAGCAGGAACCCGGACGCGTCCGGGCCGCGATGGCGCAGGGCCTCCACCATGCGCTCCAGCACGGCGTCGGGCCTGGGATTGCGCATCTTGTATCCGGCTATGCCGCACATGGCGTGCTCCCCTGGACTTTCATCTCGGCCCCTTTGGCCGCAGGCCGACGCTTTGGGCAATGGCCAGCACGCGCAGGGCGGTTTCGGGCAGGGCCAGGTCCTCGGGCGTGTCGATCTCCACCCAGCCGCCGTGGAACGGGGCTGCTGTGAGCGGCAGGCCCGCGCGGATGACCTCCTGCAGCAGGTCGGTCATGTACGCCTTTTCCGGCGTTTTGCCGTTGATGCTCCCCCGCGCGCGGCAGGCGTCGAAGGTGGCCCAGAGCTGTTGCGCGCCCGTGGCGCTGAAGCGCATGAGCCCGATATACTGGCCCTCGATTTCGGCCAGGCTTGAGGGTTTGCCGCCGATCTCCGTAAGCAGGCCGCCGCGCATGGCCAGGGTCTCGGCGTCCTTGAGCGGGTCCCCGAAGCGCTTGCGCCAGTAGGGCTCCCAGTCCAGGTCCACGGCCACGGCCAGGTCGCCGGGGGCGTCCAGCACGGCGCGCAGGGCCTCGCGCGGGTAGGCGATGTCGCCGTAGCCCACCACGGCCCCGCCGGCCATGCGCTCGCGGGCGCACAGCAGGGTCCAGACCATGTTGGTCTCGGCAAAGCGGTCGTTGTTCAGAAGCGTCAGGCCCCGGCCTTCCAAAGCGCGACTCAGCCATCCGGCCACCAGCACGTGTTCGCCGACGCCCTCGGCGGCAAGCACGGCGCGCTGCACGTCCAGCAGCGGCAGGCCGGGCGCGGCCTCCAGCAGGCACTTGGGCCGCGTCTCGGTATGGGGGCGCAGGCGCAGGCCCTGGCCAGCGGCCAGCAGCACGGCTCTGGTCACCTGGCTCATGCGGGCACCTCCAGGAAATCCCGCACCAGAGCCATGTCTTCGGGCCGGAAGGGCGCGAAGCGCTCCGGGTGCCAGAGCATTCCGGCCTGGCGCAGGCTGGCGTGGGCGAAGAGCTCCACCGAGCCGTCCGGAGCCAGGGCCAGGGCGGAGAGGCCCGCGCCCAGGTCCTCCGGCAGCAGGCCGAAGTCGTGAAAGGAGTTGGCGTCCGCCGGGAGTCCGGCCGAAAGCCTGGCTGGCGCGCCGGGCAGCGGGGTCAGGGCGTGTTGTGCGGCCACGTGGCCGGAGAGCGGGCGCAGCCGCCCGCCATGAAAGACGTTCAGCATCTGCCCGCCCCGGCACACGCCCAGGACCGGCACGCCGCGCGGCCCCGCCCACGTGATGAGCGCACGCTCCACGGCGTCGCGCCTGGGGCAGGCGTGGTCCTGCCCAGTGCCGGGCGCGGCGTTGCCGCCGGTGAGCAGCACGGCCTCGGGCGTCATGCGCGCAAGCCAGGCGTCCAGCAGCTCCGGCGCGTTGGGCGCGGGCGCGGCCAGGAAGCCGCACTCCGCCAGGAAGCGCGGCCAGGCCTGGTCCAGGCAGTCCCGCGTCTCCCGGCCAGGAACATCGACGCAGCGTTGCGTCACGGCCACCAGCCTCATGGCGAAACCTCCCTCATGCGCCCTCCTTGCGGGCCAGGCAGACCGTCACGTTGCACATCTGGTACGGGGCCAGGGCGTACAGGCCGCCCTGCAGCAGCCGTCCGGCCAGGTTCAGGCGGTAGCCGTCGCGCCGGCCCCGGCTCTCGTCGAAGCGGGTCTGCCCGCGCGCGCGAAAGACGGGGAACTTGTAGAAGAACGGGTAGTTTTGCGCGGCGTAGGTCTTGTGCACCGCAAAGCCCGCGTCCGTCAAAAGCTCTTCGTACTCCCGCCGCGTGAGGTTCAGCTTGTGGAACTGCGCGGCCCCGGTCGCGGCGTTTGGGGCCATGCGCTCCTTGCGGTCCGCGTGCCAGTCGATGAGCCGGTTCTGCAGGTTGTCCGTGCGGAAGGAGGCGCAGAGCACGCCGCCCGGGGCCAGCACCCGGCGCGTCTCGGCCAGGGACTGGTCAAGCCCGTGCTCGATGCCGTGGTACAGGCCGAAGGCCAGCACGCAGGCAAAGGTTCCGTCGGCGAAGGGCAGGCGGCGCATGTCGGCCTGCGCGAGCTTGAGCGTGGCGTCGGCCCGGGCCAGCTTGGCCAGGCCCGGCGCAACGTAGTCCACGCCGATGATGTTCGCGCCCCGGTCATGGAAGTGCCGCAGGATGCGCCCGCTGCCGCAGCCGGCCTCCAGCACGGGTCCGCTCACGTCCCGCATGGCCTCCAGGGCATAGCGCAGGGGGTAGGATTCCGGGTTCGCGGCGGCCTCGTCGGCCGGGATGGCGGCCCAGCGTTTGGCCCAATACGCGTCCACGTGCTCGCGGCGATGGGTTACGCGCATGGCTTCTTGCCTCCGCCGAGGATGGCCAGGTGCCGCAGCACCGGGTGCATAATGTAGAACGTGCGCCCGCCCGTGTTGTCGGCCTCGCGGAAATCGGCGTGCCCCTCGCGCTCCAGGCGCTCCAGGGCGTCGAGCAGCACGCGGGCGCGGAACAGCGGGTCCAGCACGTAGTCCAGGGCCTCGGGCTCTTGCGGCCGGGGGAAGCGCCTGCGCGCCAGGATCGGCCCTGAGTCGACGTCCCCGGTCATGAGGATGGCCGAGGCCCCGCACTCGCCCTGCTCCAGCAGGCTGTAATAGTTGGTGGTGCTGCCCTTGTAGTCCGGCAGCCAGCCGCCGTGCGCGTGCAGAAAGCTCTTGCCCAGGCCGAGCACGCCCGCGCGCAGGATGACCCCGCCCGGGCCGGAGAAGATCGCGATGCTCTCGGGCCGGGCGCGCAGGGCGCTGGCCACTTCCGGCCCGTTCATGTCCGTGGAGGCGACCAGGGTCGCGGGCACGCCCGCGCTGGCCAGGGTCTGGGCCACGGGCTCGGCGGGCGCGAAGCGCAGGCCGCAGGCTTCGGCGGGCGGCAGGGGCGCATTGGTGCTGCCGGGCATGGCCGTTCCGTATTTTGAAAGGGCGTCGGGAGCGCACAGCAGCAGGGCGTGCGCGGGCAGCAGTCCGGCCTGGAGCATGGCCTGGGCATAGGCGCGGGAGCGGGCCGTGTCCGCGGCCACGAAAAGGACGTTTTCCAGCACGTTTGCTACAGCCACGGCGCGTCCTCCGGGGAAAGCCCGGCCACGCGCCAGGCTTCGGCGCGCAGGGACAGGAGCGCCAGGCCTGCGGCCTCGGGCTGGCCGGACAGGGCCGGAAGTTCGGAGCACAGCGCGTCGTTCAGCTTGAGCTGCGCGTTCAGGCGGACGAGGTCCGTGTCCGGCCCGCCGCACAGGCCCAAGGCCGCGGCCAGCAGGGCGTGGAGCCGGATGTCCCGGTTGTCCGCGTCCGGGTCCAGGGGCGCGCCCAGGCCGTGGCGCGGGTGCGGCTGGTAGGCCGGGAACAGGCGCTTGGCCACCTCGAACTTGCGCGCCAGCCGCGCCAGCCACAGGGAATCAGAATCATCGGCCAGGCCGGAGGCCGCGCGCAGCAGCAGGCCGCGCACAAGCGGCGCAAGCGCCACCTCGGCGTCCGGCTCCGGCAGGGCCGGGGCGGGCGCTGCGGCTTGGCGGACGGCCGCCGCGCTCTGGCGCAGGATCCGGGACGCCGCACCCTCCTGCGGTCCGGCCAGGGCTTCGAGGCGTGCGAGGCACGCGCCGGGCAGGGCGAGGCCCGCCCCTGGCGTCACGGCCGCGAGCACGTCCTCAAGGGCCGCCATGGCGCGCTGCCGGTCCGTTGCCCAGGCGCGGAGGAAGTCCGGGCCGCCGTAGGGCGGGTACATGTAGTGGCAGGGCTGCTCCAGCAGGCCGGGCCGGGCATAGGGGTAGCCGGTCATGACGCCCTTCCGGTGATCCGCTGCGCGATGTCCGGGGCGTGGGCCAGCAGGGCGTCCAGGTCGCCGGTGTTTCTGATGATCCGGTCAGGGGCCTCGGGCCGCAAAAAGGGCATGTCCACCCCGGGCATGTCGGTCATCCGTCCGGCCAGGGCCTCGCGGTACAGGCCCTTGGGGTCGCGCGCGGCCAGGATGTCCAGGGGCACGTCCAGGAACACCTCGTGGTAGGCGCGCAGGTTTTCCCGGTTCCAGCGGCGCGTGTCCTCAAAAAGGGACAGGATGGCGCAGACCACATGCACGCCCTGGTCGTCCAGCAGCTTGCACAGGCCGTTGATGCGCCTGGCGTTTTTGTGCCGGTCCTCCAGGCTGTGGCCCAGGTCGTTGCCGAAGACCTGGCGCACCACGTCGCCGTCCAGCAGGACCACGCTCTCGCCCTGGCCGCGCGCCAGGCGCACGACCTCCTGGGCCAGGGTGCTCTTGCCGGAGCCGGAAAGCCCGATGATCCAGACAACCATCTACGCGTCCCTCCCGGAGATGACCGTAACCATTTCCGCGCCGCAGTCCAAGTGCAGCTGGTCCGCCGCCTCGAAGCGCTGGAAGAGCTGCTCGCCGCAGCCGATGGCCGCGGGCAGGCCCATCTCCGCGCAGCGGATGGCCATGTGCGAGTTGGAGCCGCCGTGCTTGGTCACCAGCCCGGCCGGAGCGCTGGCGAAGATCCAGTCGAAGCCGGGGTCCGCGCTCTCGATGAGCACGATGCGCCCGGCCAGCTCCCGCCTGCCCGCCTCGCGTCCGGTAAGGGTCACGGCGCGCGCGCGCACGGCCTTGCGGGTGATGAAGTTCGGGCGGCATTTCAAAAGCGGGATGACGTCCACGTCCGCCTCCCCGGTGATGAGGAAGGGCAGGCGCACGGCGCGGCACAGTTCAAGGGCGGCGCGGTTGTGCTTGCTGCGCTCGCGCAGTTCGTCCTCGGCCTCTTGCGGCCAGGATTCCTGGATGGGGGCGAGCAGGTCCTCCACGCTCAGGTGGGACAGCTCCTCGCGGCTTAGGCCATGCTCCTCGCCCCAGGCGGCAAAGCCTTCCAGGGCGTCGCTCAGGTTCCGGGTGAAGCAGAACTTGCCGTACTCGCGGCCCCGGATGGCCTGGGCCATGAACTCGAACAGCCGCGCCGCGCCGAAGCCGTAGCCCCGGCTGGCCAGGGCGGCGTCCAGGGCGGCGGTTTCGGTCCGGGTGAGCGCGAAGCCGGGGGCCGCGGGCCGGGCGGGTTTGCGGCCATTCATACAGGCCGCGCCGCCCGATTGGCTGAAATAGTCGCGCTGGTCGTAGCGCTTGGACAGGATGTCGTAGGTGCCGGGGCGCAGGTGCCCGTAGCGCTCGCGGAAGGTCTCCGGCGCGAGGCCGCCCGCGCGCAGGGCGTCCACGTCCTCCATGAAGTCCGTGAGCACCGTGCGCACCGAGGCGCGGAAGGCCTCGGCCCGCTCCGGCGCGAGCAGCCCCAGGCGCAGCATGGAGCGCAGCAGGTCCTCGGCCATGAAGGCGCAGCGCGCCAGGATGGAGAAGGGCAGCGCGCCCAGGCGGCGGCAGTCGTCCAGCAGGGCCTTCACGGCGTAAAGGGTCGCCGGGCCGCCGCCGTGCTGTCCAGAGAGGGCGCCAGCCAAGTGCCCGGCGCGGCGTCCGTTCAGGCGCTCCACGCGTCCAAGCTGGACGGAAAGCAGATCCGGGGTTCCGGCCACGGCGCGATTGGTGAGCGCGAGCAGGGGCTGCTTGAACCGGGCGATCTCGTCCGCGTCGAAGCCCGCCGCGCGCAGCTCCGGCCCCACGCGTTCGTCGAAGTCCAGGGCGTGGGCGGTGACGGCCACCTCGAACTCCACGCGGTCGTGCAGCTCCGGGTTTTGGCGCAGCTTGTCCAGCCAGGCGTCCACCAGCCGCTCGCCAAGCCCGTCCGGCAGCCCGGCGGGCAGAAAGGAGTTGAAGCTCTCGCGCACGTCGATGTAGCCCCGGCCCAGCAGGCTGAACATGAGGTGGCGGCCGCTCATGTCGCGGTAGCCCATCTCGGCGCGGGCCTCGGCCCAGGTGGAGTCGGTGATGAGCGCGCGGTAGAGCGAGGCGGCCAGCCTGCGCGGGGTGGCGCCGATCATTTCCGCCGGGTTCCAGTCGGGCATGATGCCGAGCACCGAGGCGCGGCCCAGGCAGCCCGGCAGGGGGCGCAAGCGTCCGCGCACGAAGCGCCGCACCTCCTCCACGGCCACGTCCACGCGACGGGTGGTCTCGCGGTTCCAGTTGGCCTGGCAGGCGATGCGCCGCACCTGCAGGATGAACACCTGGTCCTGGCGCGTGACGGCGAATTCGATGTCCAGCCCGGGCGAGCGCACCAGGTCCTCGATCTCCCGCACGGCGGCGAGCAAGGCCCGGAAGCGCGGCGACGCCACGCGATCGGTCTGGCTGCGGCGCACCAGCAGGGTGCGGCTCACGTCGCCCAGGCCCGCGGTCACGGTGTCGTGGCGGCCGGTCTCGTCGTCGTAGTTGATGACGTAGTAGGGCGCGCCGGAGTCCAGGTCCTGGGTGAAGACGACCCCGCTCATGCTGATGTCCTGGACCATGGGCTGCACCAACACCTGGTCCGAGGCGTCGGCGCAGGCGGAAAGCTTTGCTTCGCCGCGCGCGTAGGAGGCCACGACCTCGTCCACGGCCCGGATGAGCGCCTCGCGGTCGGCCTCGTCCACGCCGCCCACGCTGGTGTAGTGCCCGGCCAGGGAGGCTGTCGCCGTGTCCTCGTTCATGGCGCTGCTGCGCACGATGAGCTGCCGCCCGGCGAAGCGCGCGCGGATTTCGTCCAGCACCCCGGCCTGCGCCTCGCGCCAGCGGGCCACGCGGAAGACCACGCTTTCCGGGATGGCCGAGCGCGTGAGCTGGGCGCGCAGGGCGTCCAGCGTGTCGGCCTTGGACTTGAGTGCCACCATCTGCGTTCCTGTCCGCGTTCCTGTTCGCGCTGGGGCCGAGGCCCTAGCCGAGCCGGAAGCTGTGGATGAGGTTGTGGATGTTGTCCGCCACGAAAAGGGTCGGGCCGTCCGGGCCGTGGAGCGCGGCCAGGCCGCAGAAGTTGCTCTCCGGATAGCCCGCCAGGGCCGCCGCGTCCACCACCAGCTCCACCGCGCCCGTTGTGCCCAGGCGGGCCAGCCGTCCCCTGGCCGCAAGCCAGGCGTGCTCCCCGGCAAAGGCGAACTGGGTCAGGTACTCGGGCAGCAGCCCGCTGCTGAAGCCGGTCCAGGCTCCCCCCTCAAGAGGCCGCGAGAGCAGCGCGGGCGGGTTCTGGGAGGAGACGAAGAGCCTGCCGCCATGCACGCGCACCCCGCTGGGAATGGCCACCGGGCAGGGCAGGAGCTCCAGGGCCGGGTCGGCATCGGCGCGAAGCCGCGCCAGTCGGCGGTTGCGGCCCGAGCCGTCGGCCAGGATGAGGTAGAGTTCCTGGCCGCCCGCCGTGTGGTGGGCCGCGCCGAGGATGGGCCGCAGATCCTGGCCCGCCACGCGCACGGGGAGGCGTTGCTCCAACGTTCCGTCCAGGCCGATGCGCAGGAGCAGGGAATTGGCGAAATCGCAGACCCAGAGGCTGCCCTGCCCGTCTAGTCCGGTTTGACCGGTTTGATCGGCCTGGAACAGGCCCCAGGGGCGTGCGCCCGGCAGGGGCACGTGGCGCACGGGTTCGCCCTGCGGCGAAAGCGCGGAGAGCCGCTCTCCGCCCAGGGAGGTCACCCAGAGGGCGCCGTCGGCGCCGGGCTCCAGGCCGCAGGGGGTCACCAGGCTCTCGGCCCCGAAGGAACCGGCCGCACGGAGCCGGGTCTGCGCCGGGCGGATGCTGGCGCGGTCCTGGTCCAGCCGGGCCGACCAGAAGCGGCTGTGGCGTTCCTGCACGGTCCAGGCCGCGCCGTTGCGGGCGATGCCGGCCCCCTCGCCGCCGTGTCCGGCGGTCAGGCTCTCCACCACGTCCAGCACGGCCTCGGCCTGCACGCAGGCCGCCGCGTCCTGTCCGGCGGGCTGGTCGTCTTGCGGCTGGTGCGCCGCCTGTGGACCGGAGAAATGCTCCCGCGAAAGGATCGTTGCGGTGTTGCAGGAGTCGCTCATAGTGCCTCCATCCTCAGCTTGGCCTTGTAGCGCAGCAGGTCAAAGGGCGTGCGCAGCAAAAGCGATTGGCCGCGCTCCAGCAGAAAGGCGGCCGCTTCTCCGGCGTGCAACAGCTCGTCGAAGCGCGCGGCCTCGGAGCGGGTGAGCGCGGACAGGGAACCGTCCGGCTCCAGCACCTCGGGGAACTCCTGGCGGCCGTGGATGACCCGCCCGGAGAGGCGGTTCACTCGGCAGCCGGTGGTTGTGTCCGTGCGCCAGAGCCCGTGGTGCGCCTCGGGAAAAGCCTGGGTCAGGTCAAAGCCACCGTCGCTGTCGAGGTAGTCCAGAAGATTGTAGGACAGAGGCACGGCCATCTCGTCCAGGGACCAGGGCAGGGCGGCGCGGGGCGGGTCGCCCGACAGGTCCAGGGAGGCGCGGCGTTCGCCGTTCTGTCCGTCCTGGGCGTACACCTGGCACAGCCGCCTGCCCGGGTGCCGGGCGGCGAAGCCCAGGCTGGCCGCTCCGTCCGCGTCGCGGAAGCCGAGGCAGGGCAGGCCCGGGGAAAGATGCAGCCCCACTCCGGCGATGTCGTCGACGGAGCGTACCCCGAAGCGCGCCGCCAGCTCTCGGACCTCGGTCCAGGGCAGGCTCAAGCGCGCGCCGTCCTCGGACTCGCGCGCAAGCAGCGGGCCGGTGGCGGGCGGGTCGGCCTCGTCCGGCACGGAGAGCAGGACGGGCTCGCCCTGGGCGCTGCCGAGAACGAAGAGCGGGCCGTGGCCGCGCGTCTGCTGGGCCGCCCAGAGGAAGCGGAAGGGCTTGGTGAGAAGCCGCGCCCCGCCGTTTGAAGCCTGTGCGTCCACGTGCCGGTCCAGGGGCAGCAGCACCCCGGCCTCAAGCATCCGCAGGTGCTGGCTCAGCTGGCAGGGGTGGTCGCGCGGGGGGGCCACGCTCACGGTGGGCCGGTTTGCGGCCTCGGCCTGGCGCACAAAGTCGTCGATGACCTGCCCGGTGAGCAGGGGGTTGGCGCAGGAGACCAAGAGGGTCCGGCGGTCCTCGGCGGCCAGGCGTTCCAGGGCCTCGGCCCCGCCGGCGGGCAGCACGCCCCCGGCGCACAGAGGCTGCGGCGCGGCCAAGAACACGGCGGAGAACCCCGCGGCCTCGGCCTGGGCCAGCAGGCCCGCCTCGTGCCCCACGGCCAGCACCCGGTCCAGGAGCGTGGCCGAACGCAGGGCGGCGAACAGCCGCGCCAGGGCCGTGGCGCCCGTGGGCGTGTTCAGGATGGCCGCGGACTCCGGCATGAGCGGGAGGATGGCGTCCATGCTCAGCCCTCGAAGCGGAACGCGCCGCTCTTGATGATTTCCTCGGCCAGGAAGAAGTCCTCCAGGGTGTCGATGTCCACCAGGCTGGCCTCGTCGTTGATGAAATGCACGAAATACCTGTTCGCGGCGCGGAAGCGCGTGCCCTGGAACAGCCCGTAGCGGCGCTCGAAGGGCTGGCGGCTGGCCGGGTCTCGGCCCTGGGCGGGCAGAAGCGGGCGCAGCAGGCCGTTCTTGCGGAACATCAGCGGCCGCGCCCCGTGCTCCACGCGGCGCACGGCGATGATCGAGCTGAAGCCCTTGGCGAACTGCCCGCAGAGGTGGTCCAGCAGGGCCGGGGTGCGGAAGGGGGACGTCGGATAGAGCACGGCCAGGGCGTCCGGCTCGTAGCCTTGCTGGCGCAGGCCCTCGAGCATGTGCGCGGTGGCCTGGCCCACGCTGGCCTTGTCGTCGGCAAGGCTGGCCGGACGCAGAAAGGGCACCTCGGCTCCGCAGGCGCGGGCCACGTCGGCGATTTCGGGGTCGTCGGTGGACACCACCACCCGGCCGATGCTGCTCGCGCCGCGCGCCGCCTCGATGCTGTAGGCGATGAGCGGCTTGCCGCAAAGGTCGAGGATGTTCTTGCGCGGCAGCCCCTTGGACCCGCCACGGGCCGGAATCACGGCCAGCACCTCCAGCCCGCGCTTCTGTTCGGCCCTTCGTTCCTTGTTCACCGCTTCCACCTAACGCTCCGCGTCTGCCGTTCATTCGGGTTGCGAACAATCCTGGCACAATTTGCAGCATCTTTCCAGTTGGAATCATATGCAGCAATCGTTCCACAAAAGGCCGCCAGCCGCAGCCACAGCAGCCGGGGCGGCTCTGGAAGGCGCGCGCGGCCGGGTGGCCGGAAAAATCATTCATTCACCGAATGCATTATCGGAGCGAACGGGGCAAGGCTTTACCGGAAGGCGTGCGGGGGGTGCGTCGGCAGGGGGTTCAGGCCAGGTGCAGCACCAGGCTGGTGCCCGCGATGTGCCAAAGCGGAACGCGGGCGGACAGGGCGTCCAGGGCGCGCATGACGCCCGGGGCATAGTCGGCGTAGTCGTGCCAGAGCACCGCGCCGCCCGGGGCGAGCATGCCCAGGGCCTTTTCCGAGTCGCTGGCCGCGAACTCCTCGTGGTGGCAGCCGTCCACGAAGACCAGTTGCGCCCGGCGGGCAAAGGGCGAGTAGTCGAAGCGGCGGGAGTCGGCGAAGTGCTGGGTGATGCGCGCGGCCTCGGCATAGCCTGCGAAGCGCTGCCCCGGCACCTCCGGGTACACGTCGAGTTCGGGGTCGTCGGGCCGCGTGGGCTGATGGTCGGGATGCCCGGCGGGCGGCAGGTCCAGGGTGTGGACCTCGGCCCGGGTGTTTGCCGCCAGCTGCAGGGTGGTCTCGCCCAGGAAGGTGCCGATCTCAAAGACGAGCGACGGATTGATGACGCGCGCCACGCGCAAGAGCGCCGCCATCTCCTCCAGCAGGATGCCGCCATAAGACTGACGCCAGTCGAGCAGGGTCAGCGGGGCCGTTTCCGTGGCCGGGAGCAGTTGGGACAAGGGCTTCTTCTCGACCACGCGCGTCCTCCTTCACTTGCGCCCGCAAGGGGCTTGGCCGCTGCCCCGCACTAGGCCCAGGGCGGGTTTCCGGCGGCGACCGCTCGGCTGCTGAACGTTATTTTGACGCCTGGGCCGCGAGGCTTGGCCGCGCGCCGCCCTCGACCCCGCCCTGGGCCAGGAACTCCCGCGCCAGCAGGGCCAGGCGGCTGGACTCCTCGTGCTGGGTCATGGCCCCGTGGAAGCGCACGGAGTAGAGCACGCGCGGCACGTGGACGAAGCGCGCGCCGTGCATGGCCATGCGCAGGTAGTGGGCGTAGTCGTTGGCGAACTGGAAGCTCTCGTCCATGAGCCCGGTCTTTTGGAGCCAGCTGGCGCGGTGCAGGGTGGACACGCCGATATGGAACCAGTCGGCGAAGCAGGCCTTGAAATCGTAGTCCGGCTTGCGCACCAGGCGCATGATGCGGTCGTCGTCGCTGATGATGCTGAAATCCGAGTAGGCCAGGTCCGCGCCGGTGGCGTCCAGCGTCGCGGCCAGCTCCTCGATCATGTGCGGGTGGGGCAGGTCGTCGCCCACGATGTAGGTGCAGTACTCGCCCGTCACCTGGGCGAAGCCCGCGTTGTACGTGCCGGTGCGTCCAAGGTCCGTCTCGCTGGCGATGATCTTGAGGATGCGCTCCGGATGGGTGGCGTGGGTGTCCTCGCGAAAGCTCTTGCAGCGCTTGTGCAGGATGTTTCCGGCCTCGTCCATGCGCAGGATGGGGTTGCTCTCGGTAAGGTTCAGCTCGTCAGGCAGCTGGCGCAGGTAGTCCTTGGTGCCGTCGGTGCTGCCGCCGTCCACGATGATCAGCTCCAGGTCCGCGTGGGTCTGGAACCAGCAGTGGTCCACACAGGCGGGCAGGTACTTGTGCTGGTTGAAATTGGGGATGACGATGCTGACGCGCGGCATGGCGGCTCCTTGCATGTTCTCGTGCCGGTGTCGTCCGGCAGTGCCGATGAGTTCCGGCGGGACTCGCGGCTGCGCCCGCCACCGGAACTCATCGGCAGTACCGGACTGATGTTTAGGGCTTCGGGGCGGCGTTCAGGCGCAGATGCCGCGTGTCCTTGCCCTTGCGCAGGGTCGCCTGGCCCGGCTCCACGGACACCAGCGTCCAGCCCTTGGCCTGGCCGCCGGGGTGCAGGGTCACCGCCACGCCGTCCACCTGGAGCATGGCCGCGGGCGCGTCGCCTCCGGCCACGACGCCCACGAGGCGGAAGCCCTCCAGGCCGCCGTTGCCGTTGGTCGGCGCGGCCACCAGGCCCTGCACGCTGGAGCCGCCGGAGAGCGGCGTCCTGGGCTTGCTGCGGCCCACCATGGGCAGCAGCACGGGCTCCAGGGGGGCAAAGGCCGCATCGGTCTGGTTGCCGTGCCCGGGCGCGGCCTGCGGCGCCGGGGGGCGCGTCAGCGCGGCGATGGCCGCGGCGGGCTCCACGGGCGGGTCCAGCGGGCTGCCAAGGGGCGCAAAGGGCGGGCTCTCCAGGTGCAGCACGTTGCGCTCCAGGATGAGCCGCGTTGGCGACTCCTCGGCAAAGCCCTGTCCCCGGGCGTGCAGCTCCTCCGGCGGACGCAGGGCGACCTCCGGACCGGGCAGAAAGCCCGTGCCGAGGTAGGCCAGCCCGAGGCCGATGGCGGCCGGGAGGGCCAGCCTGGGCAGCGTGCGCCAGAGGATCCGCATGTGCCGCCTATCCCGCCATGGCCGCGGCGATTTCCTGCTGCGCCTCGGCCGTCAGGTAGGGGTGCATGGGGATGCTGAAGACGCGTCCGGCCACGGCCTCGCTCTGGGGCATGGCGCCCGGGGCGTAGGCCAGGTTGGCGTAGGCCGGTTGCAGGTGCAGGGGCACGGGGTAGTAGATGCTGGTGGGCACCCCGGCCTTGGCGAGCTTGGCCAGCAGCTCCGCGCGGTGCTCGCCCGAACGGGCCTGGATGGAGTACTGGGCATAGACCGAGAGGCGTCCGGCGGGCACGCTCGGCAGGGTCAGGCCCGGGATCTGGCCCAGCAGTCCGGCGTAGCGCCGCGCCACGTCCTGGCGCAGGCGCACTTCTTCCTCGAAGATGTCCATCTTGGCCAGCAGGATCGCGGCCTGCATGGTGTCCAGACGGCCGGTGATGCCCAGGCGCACGTTCTGGTACTTGTCCGCGCCCTGGCCGTGCACGCGCACGGATTGCAGCAGCTCCAGCAGCTCCGCGTCGTCGGTGAAGCACATGCCGCCGTCGCCGTAGCAGCCCAGCGGCTTGGCCGGGAAGAAGGACGTGCAGGCGATCTGCCCGAAGGAGCAGGCCCGCCGGGCCACGCCGTCCATCTCCAGGGTGGCCCCGAAGGCCTGGGCCGCGTCCTCGATGACGTAGAGGCCGTGGCTGGCGGCCACGGAGAGCAGGGCCGGGTAGTCGGCCAGCAGGCCGAACAGGTCCACGGGGATGACGGCCTTGGGCGTGAGCCTTCCGGCGTGGCGGGGCAGGGGGTACAGCGCCGCGTCGTCCGCCTCCACCGCGCGGATGGCCGTCTCCAACTGGGCCGGGTCCATGTTGAAGCTGACCGGGTCGATGTCCACGAACACCGGCGTTGCGCCGAGCAGGGCCACCACCTCGGCCGTGGCCATGAAGGTGAAGGGCGGGCAGAACACGGCGTCGCCCGGGCCGACCTTGAGGGCCATGAGCGCCATCATCAGGGCGTCCGTGCCCGAGGCGCAGCCCACCGCATGACGGGTGCCGCAGTACTCGGCCAGGCGCTTCTCCAGCCGGGCCACGTCCGGGCCGTTGATGAACGCGCCGGATTCGAGCACGGCGCGCAGGCCCTGCTCCACCTGCCCGGCCACGCGGGCATACTGGGTCTTGAGGTCGATGAAGGGGATGCTCATTGTTTCGGTGCCTCCGCCTGCGTGGCCGGGGTGTCGTCCCCGGGCAGGACTTTGTAGATGCGCACGAAGGGGAAGCCCTCGTGCAGAAGTGTGAAGTAGCGCGACTGCTCCGGCCGGTCGGGGTCGCCGATGAGCAGCTGCACGGCCATGCTGTTGTAGGCCATGTCGTCGAGCAGCATGGCCTGCCGGGAAAGTTCGTTGATGAGCAGGTGCGCGCCCTCGGGATGTTCTTTCATCTCCACGCGGCGCACGCCTTCTGCGCCGAGAATCTCCGCGCTGGCGAGGGGCAGGGGCTTGGGCTTGCTCTTGACGGTCAGCATCCCCGTGGGCGTGTCCAGGTTCATGGCCTCGCCGAGCTGCATCACCTTGGCGTGGCCGCCCACGCCCGCCACAACGTCCCAGGAGCCGTAAAAGCTGAGCCAGTAAAGCAGGGACACGTTTTCCCAGCAGACCACGAGGAGCTGTTCCGGGGCGGGTGCAAGAGGCAGGTCGCGCTCCCGCAGGTCTTGCAGCTCACGCTGCACCGCCAGGGCGGGCATGGTGTCCCAGCGCGCGGCCGGGCCGTCCTTTTGGCTGGCCGAGAAGCGGATGACCTGCGCCGCCTGGCGGAAGCTGTCCGTTGTCAGCGCCAGGGCCGTGGGGAAGATGTCGCGTCCGGCGTGCCTGCCCCCGTCGGCCGGGGTAAGGCGCTCAGCGTAATACTGGGTGGCGTAGCCGAAGTCCCACCAGGTCCAGACCACCGCATCCTTGGGCGTGCTTCGCTTGAGGTCCATGAGCGCCAGGGCGTGCTTGGCCCCCAGCACCGGCGTGGGCTGGGTGTCCGCGTAGCGGGGCGCATAGGCGGCGAGCAGGATGGCCGCGGCGAGCAGTCCCTGCAGCCAGACCGGGACCCGCGCGCTCCAGCCGCGGCTGTGGGCCAGATTCTTTGTGAGCCAGTACATGCCGACGCCAAGGCCCAGGGCGAAGGCAGGCCCGCCGAACATGGCGAAGCGCGCGCCCAGCTTCAGGCTGGCGAAGCCCAAGAGCGTGGTGGGCAGAAGCAGCGCAAAGCCCGGGCGCAGGGCCAGCAGGGCCAGGATGCCCAGCAGCCCGGCCACGCCGCCGATGGTGGAGAAGGACACCCCGTCGAAGAACAGGCCGAAGTCGGCGATGTTCTTGGCCTCGCGGATGCTCTGGGTGATGCCCGGGTAGCTCGGCCCGGCCTCGCCGCTGGCCAGGCGCGCCACCCCGGCGTCGGCCAGGGGCTTGAAGTAGCTGAGGGCCTTGGCCCAGAAAGGCCCCAGGGGCAGCAGCAGCCCGCAGGCCGGGACCATCGCCGCGAGCACGGCCAGCCAGGGCCAGGCGCGGTCCAGGTGACCAGCCAGCCGGGCCGGGCGCCTCCAGGCCAGCCAGGCCGCGCCGGTTGCCAGCAGCAGGCCGGGGAGGTCCGGCAGACCCGGCAAGAAGACTTCCGCGCCAGAGCGGCGGGGACCTGCGTAGGCCGCCAGGGCGTAGACCGTCAGCAGCCGCAGGGCCAGGGCGCGGCGGCCGGGCAGGGCCGTGAGCATGGCCAGCCCGAGCGCCAGCCAGAACAGGCCGATGCCGAAGGGCTGGATGTCGTCGTGGGCGAAGTGCGCCACGCGCGCAACGAGGCCGAAGGCCAGGGCCAGCCAGGGCGTCCAGGCCGGGACCGGGGCCGGGTCCTCGCGCTCGGCCTGGCTGATGGCCCAGGCGCGGGTGCAGCACGGCGCAATCAGGCCCGCCAGAAACAGGCCCAGCAGCAGGGGCATGAGCAGGGTGAAGGGATCGGAGTCGAAATAGCCCAGGCGCGAGCGATAGTAGAAGGCCGGGGCCAGGCCGCCGATGAGCCCGGCCAGGATGGCCGCGCGGCGGCCAGCCAGCCGCCAGGCCCACAAGCCGGTGACGATCGCGGCGAGGCTGCCCAGCACCGGCGGGGCATAGAAGCCGATGGCCCACAGGGGCGCGCCGGTGAGTCGGGCCAGCTGCCGCGCCAGGGCGGCCATGCCGAAGTCCGTGAACCCGCCCACGCCCTTGGCTCCGGCCAGCCAGCAGTAGGCGTCGTGCGTGGCCAGGATGCGCTCGCCCGCGGCCATGTAGGCCAGGGCGTTCCATCTGGGGGCCTCCAGCAGGTGCACGGCCAGGGTGGCGCAAAAGCCCAGTGCCGCCAGCAGGGCGAGATACGGCCAGTCCGCCCGGAAGTCCGGGCGGTCGTCCAGAAACTCGCTGAGCTCCGCGTACCTGGAGAGAAATGGCTTCATGCCTTGCCGCCTGCCTGGCCGTTATGGGCTGGCCAGAAAATTCCGGACCCCTCGCGCAGGGCGGGGCGGGCCGCGCCGCCCGGGGCCGTGCCCCGGCACGTGATGGCCTCTAGCCGTTTTCGCGGCCGAGGGCAAATCACGGGGTGAGCGCCGTGTCGCCCAGGAAGTCGCCCAGCACGCCCTCGGCGTTGAAGGTGAGGGACTGGCGGCCGCGCAGGATCTCGCCGGACACGGTGTAGGGCGAGGCCAGGAGCGCGCCCGACCGCACGGCGGCCGTGCCTTCGGCGCGCACCTGCACGGGTTCGCGAAGGGTGAAGCTGCGGATGCGCAGGGCCTTGTCGCGGTACTCCAGCGCCAGGGCCGCGTCGCCCAGCCACAGTCCGCCGGGCAGCTGCAGGGCCTTGCCGCGCAGGTCGATGAAGCCCTTTTCCAGTTCGTCCCTGCCGCGCAGGAAGCGGCCTTCGGCCCGCAGGTCCACGCTGCCCAGGATGTCGCGGCGGCCCAGGCAGGCCAGGTTGGCCGAGCCCTCCACGTCGAAGTCGCCGGAGTCCAGGAACACCAGCCGCAGGACGCGGCCTCCGGTGTCCGCGCGCAGGGTCACAAGCGGGCTCATGCCCAGGCGCACTTCCAGCCACTGCGCGCGCGGCGAGACCGGCCAGCCCGGAGCCTCGGCCGTGAGGCCGTTGATGCGGAAGCCCAGCGGGGAGGCCCGGTCCACGCTCTGCCAGGAGATGCGGGCGGGGCTCAAGCCGGCGGCCCAGCGCCCGAGCATGTGGTTCCACAGCGTGTCCCAGGGCAGATAGAGCACCAGCCCGGCCACGAAGCCCGCAAGCAGGGCGAAGACGCCAGTCCCGCCAAGGCGCGCCGTGGCGGTTTGGGGCTGCGTCTGTTGCGCGCAGGCCGGGGTGGGCGGTGTGGGTTCCATGCGCTGCCTCTAGCGGGTAAGGACCAGGCTCAGGTCCATGCGGTTGTCGTTGTCCGGGGAGGGCGCAAGATGGGCGGAGACGGTGGTGAGCCCGGCCTCGATGTTGAGATCGCGCAGCACCTCCACCAGTTCGCGCAGGCTCAGGGCCTGGGCGCTCAGGCTCAAGGTCTGGCCGCCCCCCGGCGTCGGTCCCGCCGTGAGCTGGATGCGCAGCCGGTCCGGGCCGACGCCGGCGTTGCGGGCGACCTGTTCCGCCGCCAGCAGCGGCGGCTGGCCTCCCAGCTGGCCACGGCTCTGGCGCAGGTCCATGACCTCCGCCGCCAGGGGCGCGACGCGGACATAGGTCTGCCCGGCCTCTTCGGCGGCCTTTTCCTCCACGCGCGTGAAGGCCGAAAGCCCGGCCCAGGCGGCGAGCAGCAGCAGGGTCCAGCCCAGGATGAGCCCGCGCCAGAGGCGCTTCTGCGCCGGGGCGGCAAGATGCGTCAGCCGGGCCACGGCGCGCCAGGGACCGCTGCGCCAGTCCATCAGTCGTCTCCCCTGGGCGGTGCGGCGCGGTCGCGGACCTTCACCTCAAGCTCGAAGGGAACGGGCTGGGCGAACAGGTCGACCGTGCGCACGGAGATGGTGAAGAAGGCCTCTGCGGCCAGGGCGGTCTGATAGCGCTGAAAGTCTTCCGGCGTGGCCGCCAGGCCGGTCACCACCCCGCTGGCCGTGGCCATGGAGATGGTGCGGATGCGGATGCCCTGCGGGGCGCGGCGCGACAGGGCGGCCAAAAGCTCCACCATGTCCAGGCGCTGCGCCGACTGGGCCTTGAGCTTGCCCAGCTCGAACTGGAGCCGTCCATAGGGCGAGCGGCCCGGCTCGGCCTCAAGGGCGCGTCGGTAGAGTTCGTGCACGGCCTGGCTCAGGCGCGCCGCGTGGGCGCGCTCCTGCCACCAGCGCACCGCCTGTCCGGCAAGAAACAGCGTTCCGGCGAGGGTGACGGCCAGGAAGATGCGGCCGTAGCGGCGATGCTCGGCCTCTGGCAGGCCCTGGTGCTGGCTGTCCGCGTCTGGGGTCATGGGCGTCCTGGTTCGTGGTTGCGCGGCCGTCCGCCGCGTTGGGCCGCCCGTACCGGGCTCAAGGCCAATAGCATGCGCCGCCGCGCTGGTCCAGGCCGATGGGGGTCTGCCCGGAGCCGGGCGAGCCTTCCGCCGCGCGTGCGGCCAGGGCGGAATACGTATTTTCCTTCGCAGTCATTGTGCCGCTGCCGGGTTGCTGGTAGCTCCGGCTTGCGGGTCGGCGGCGCGGCCCGCACAATGGAGTCGCCATGCGCAAGCTGCCTCATAACCTTGCCTTCCGCCTGGGGCTGGTCATCCTGCTGGCCCTTGCGCCCGCTGCCCTTGTGGCCGTGGCGCAGAACATGGAGCTGCGGGAGCACCTGCTTGGCGACGCCACCCAGCGCGTGCGGCACCTGTCCGAGGCCCTGGCCGGGCAGGGGCGCGAGAGCCTTGCCGGAACGCGCCAGTTCGTGGCCGGAATCTCCCGCCTGCCCCAGGCGCAGGGCCGTGACGCGGCCAGCCTCGGCCAGCTTCTGCGCGGCGTCATCCGCCAGTCCCCCGGCTATATGTCCTGCACGCTGTACGCCCCCAGCGGCGAACTCCTGGCCTCCTCCCGGGAAGGGGGCGGGCTTTCCAACGTCGGCAGCCAGCTCTGGTTTCAGAACGTCGTCCGCTCGCAGACCTGCTCCGAGGGCGAAAACGTCACCGCCAGCGGGAGCAATCTGCCGGTGATGGTCATGGGCTGCGCGGTGCGCGGCGAGCAGGGCGAACTCGCGGGCGTGCTCAGCCTGGTCTTCGCCTACAGCTGGTTCGAACGCCTGACGAGCGGACTGGGTCTGCCTCCCGGGGCCTTGGCCGAGGTCATCGACAGCGGCGGGGCGGTTCACGCCCGGTACCCGGTGCCGCTCAACGACGACATGCGGCAGGCTCCCTCAGCCGAGTCCTCGGCCCGCATGGATCGCGTCCTTGGCGGCGAGGGGGTGCATGAGGAGACGGGCCATGACGGCCTGCGCCGCATCTATTCGTACAGCCCGCTGACGCGCCAGCCCGGGCGCGAGCTCTTTGTGCGCGTGGGCATCCCGGTGACCGCCGCGCTGCTCCCGGCGGAGGAGAGCGCCCGGCGCAGCATCGTTGGCCTGGGCCTGGCCGGGCTGGTGGGCCTGCTCGGGGCCGCGTATTTCGCCCGCAAGAGCATCATCGCCCCGGCCCGGGAGATCCTGGAGGCCACCCGCCGCCTGGGCGAGGGGGAGCTCTCCCACCGCATCGCCAGCAGGGGCGTGGGCGAGCTGGCCCAGCTGGCCCACGGGGTGGACGCCATGGCCGCCTCGCTGGAGTCCTCCACCCAGGCCCTGCGCCAGGCGGAGCAGAAGGTGCGGCACATCCTTGAAAACTCCCTGGAGGGGTACTTCGTCACCACCGTGGCCGGGCGTTTTGTGGAGGGCAACCCCGCCCACCTGCGCATGTTCGGGTACGACACCTTGGAGTCGCTGCAGGACGAGATTACGGATATCGCACGGCAGGTCTACGTCAACCCCGCGGAGCGGGAGGCGATGCTCCAGGCCCTTGAGCGGGACGGGCGCATTCGCGGCACGGTGTTCGAAGCCTTCCGCAGGGACGGCACGACCTTTTGGGCCAGCCTGTCCGCCCTGGCCCTGCGCGACGCCGCCGGGCGGCTGGTGGGGGTGCAGGGCTTCGTTTCGGACATCACCGAGCGCAAGCGCGCCGAACTGGAGCTGGCCCAGGCCAACGAGCGCTTTCTGCGCGTCTTGGACAATCAGGCCGACGCGCTGTTTGTGGCCGATGCGGAAACGGACGTCATCCTGTACGCGAACCGCGCCGCCGTGGACCGCGTGGGCGCGGAGCTGGTGGGGCGGCCCTGCTGGGCGGCCATGCACGGAGGAATCGGCCGTTGCGGGGAGTGCCCGCGCACGCGGCTTTTGACCGCGCAGGGCGAGCCTGCCGGGGTCTTCACCCGGGAGCTGCACGAGCCCGCCACGGGCGGCTGGAGCCTTGTGCGGGTGCAGGCCCTGCGCTGGGTGGACGGTCGCATGGCGCGGCTGGAGACGGCCACGGACATCACGGCCATCAAGCTGGTCCAGGAGGAGCTGCGCAGCACGGGCGACCACTTGCGCGGCATCTTGGACAACGCGCCCCTGCACATCGCCATCCGCGACCGCGCGAGCCGCTTTCTGGTGGCCAGCCGCCGCATCAGCGAGCTTGGCGGGCCGGAGGTGGAGGTCATCGGGCGCACCGTGGCCGAGGTCTACCCGCCCGAGGTCGCCGCCACGGTCCTGCGGGAGGACCGCGAGATACTGGAAAGCGGTCTGACCCTGACCAAGGTCGCGGACCTGCGCCTGGCCGATGGCCGGGAGCCGACCCTGCTGCTCAACAAGTTCCCGCTGCTCGACGCCTCGGGCCAGCCGGACAAGGTCTGCGTCATCGGCACGGACATCACCGAGCGCGTGCGCCTGGAGCGGGAGGTGCTGGCCGCCAAGGACGCGGCCGAGAACGCCAGCCGCGCCAAGAGCGATTTCCTGGCCCGCATCAGCCACGAGATTCGCACCCCGCTGAACGCCATTCTCGGTTTTTCCGAGCTTGCGGACATGGCCGAGTCCAGGGAGGAGTGCCGGGCCACGCTGGGCTCGCTGCGGCAGTCCGGGCGGGTGCTTCTGAGCCTGGTGAACGACCTGCTGGACCTTTCGCGGGTGGAGTCCGGGCGTCTGGCCTTGGAGCTGATCCCCTTCGACCTGCGCGGGGTGCTGCGGGGCGTGCTGGAGCATCCCGGCCTGGAGGCGTCCGCCAAGGGGCTGGGCCTGGAGGCTCGCCTGGCCGAGGACGTGCCCCGGGAGCTTGTGGGCGACCCCACGCGCCTGAGCCAGATTCTGGCCAACCTGGTGGGCAACGCCCTCAAGTTTACCCACGCGGGCGGGGTGGACCTGTCCGTGGAGCGGGACGAGACCGCGTGGGCGGAGGATGTGCCCGGAGAGAGCCAGGACGGGGTGCGGCTTGTCTTCACCGTGAGCGATACGGGCATCGGCATCGAGCCGGAGGTCCAGGAGCTGGTGTTCGAGAATTTCACCCAGGCCGACAGCTCCACCTCGCGGCGCTACGGCGGCACCGGACTCGGCCTGGCCATCTGCCGCCAGCTGGCGCGCGGCATGGGCGGCGACATCCTGCTTGAGAGCGAGCCGGGCCAGGGCAGCCGCTTTCAGGTCAGGCTGCCCTTCCGCCTGCCCGCCGGCCAGGAGGCGCGCGCGGCGGGCGGACCGGGCGCCGCACCCGTGCCGCCCCGGAACGCTGCCCCGGCGGGCGTTCCCGCCCAGCCCCGGCCCTTGTCCGTGCTCCTGGTCGAGGACACCCCGGCCAACATCGTCATCGCCCAAGGCTTTCTTGAGCGCCTGGGGCACGACGTGCGCCAGGCCGTGAACGGCATCCAGGCCCTGGAGCTCCTGGCGGACGAGGACTTCGACGTGGTGCTCATGGATGTGGAGATGCCGGACATGGACGGGCTGACGGCCACGCGGCTTCTGCGCCAGGGGCTGGCCGGAAAGCGCAATCGCGAGGTGCCCGTGCTGGCCATGACCGCCCACGCCCTGGATACCTACCGCGCCCGGTGCGAGGCCGCGGGCATGGACGGCTTTCTGGTCAAGCCGGTGAGCTTCCAGACCCTGGCCGAGACCCTGGCGGTGGTCGGCGCGGACGAGCCTTCCGCGCCCGTGGCCGTGGTCGCGCCCGGGGAGGCCGCGCCTGTGGAGGACGCTCCGGTCCTGGCCGACCTGGACCAGGCCCTGGAGATCCTGGGCGGGCTTGAGGAGCTGCTGGCCGAGGTGCTGGACGTGTATCTGGCCGAGCTGCCGGGCAGACGCCGCGCCCTGGCCGAGGCCCTGGCACAGGGGGACATGGCCGCCTTGTGTCTGGCGGCGCATTCCCTCAAGGGCGTCAGCGCCAGCGTGGGCGCGCGCGCGGCCAGCCAGGCCGCCAAGGGGCTGGAGCAGCTGGCCCGCGCCGCAGCGGAGGGCGACGGCCCGGCTGCGCAGGAGCTGGGGCAGGCTCTCGCCGCCCTGGACGCCCTGCTGGAACAGACCCAGGCGGCCTTGCTTGCCGCGCGCGCGCAGCGGTTCGCCTGAAACCGGGACGCCCCGCCGCGCCGGATGTCTCGGGCGGGCGGGGCGTCATGAATTTTTGTACCATCCGTCGTGTCTGGTCGGTACGGGCTGCTTCAGGCCGCGTGGCCGGGGGCGGGCAAGCGACGGGG
>JBFWMQ010000026.1:0-42132 GCA_050251495.1 Desulfovibrio sp.
GCAGATTCCCGAGTGGGACGCCGTGGGCGCCATCGCACGCGGGCGGCAGGCCATCAACGTGGGCGACCCCAAGCAGCTGCCGCCCACGAGCTACTTCCAGCGCGAGGACGACGAGAGCGACATGGATGAAGATATCGTGGCGGACCAGGAGAGTATCCTGGACGAGTGCCTTGCGGCCAGATTGCCGCAATTGCACCTGCGCTGGCACTACCGCAGCCGCAACGAGGGGCTCATCGCCTTCAGCAACCACCACTACTACGACAACAGCCTGCTGACGTTCCCCTCACCGCACCTGGAGCAGGGCGTGAGCTTCCGCCACGTTCCGGGAGTCTACGACAAGTCCAAGTCCCGCACCAACCGCATTGAGGCCGAAGCGCTGGTGGGCGAGATGGTCCGGCGCCTGCTTGACCCTGTGCTTTCCGCGGTGAGCATCGGCGTGGTGACCTTCAGCCAGGCGCAGCGCGACCTCATCTCCGACCTGCTGGAGGCGGAACGCCGGAACCACCCGGAGATTGAACGCTTCTTTGACCCCGAGAATCCGGATCGGGTGTTCATAAAGAACCTGGAGAACGTCCAGGGCGACGAGCGCGACGCCATTTTCTTCTCCGTGGGCTATGGGCCGGACGCCGCAGGCAAGGTGAGCATGAGCTTCGGCCCGCTCAACCGCGACGGCGGCGAGCGGCGTCTCAACGTGGCGGTGACCCGCGCGAGAAAGGAAGTGGTCCTGTTCTCCTCCCTCAAGCCGGAGCAGATCGACCTGGCGCGCACACGGGCCAGGGGCGTGCAGGACCTGAAATGCTACATGGAATATGCGGAACGCGGCATGGCGGCCATTCGCGAGGCCATTGCCCGCGACCCCTCGGCGGACTTCGACTCGCCCTTTGAGCAGCAGGTTTGCGAAGCTCTGCGGGCCAAGGGGCACACCGTGCATGCCCAGGTGGGCTGTTCCGGCTACCGCATCGACCTGGCCGTGGTGGACCCGGAGTGCCCGGGCCGCTATCTCCTGGGCATCGAGTGCGATGGGGCCAACTACCACGGCTCGCGCAACGCCCGCGACCGCGACAGATTGCGGGAGATGGTGCTGCGCGGGCTGGGCTGGGAGATAGCCCGCATCTGGTCTACGGACTGGTGGCAGAATGCGCAGGCCGCCCTGACCAAGGTGGAGGCCGCCATCGAGGAGGCGCTGCTCCGCCGGGCGGAAAAGCAGGAAGCGCCTGAGGCGTGTCCTCCCCCGGCCTTCAGTCCGCCCGAGACCTGCATGCCGCAGTTCGCCAGCGCTCCGGCCTCGGGGCAGGCAGCGAGACCGACGCCGGACGAGAACTTGGAGCAATACAGGCCCAGCTTTGCGCCCATCGTCTTCGGAACCCAGGAGGAATACTACCAGCCCCAGAGCACGCCGCAGATTCGGCAGGCCCTGCTGGAGGTCATGGAGCGCGAGGCGCCCATGAGCCTGACGCTGCTGACGCGGCGTGTCGCCGCACGCTGGGGTTTCTCCAAGGCGACGGAGAAGTGCAAGGAGCGAGTGCTCGGAGTGGCCAAGAACACGAGCGATGTCTTGGTTCGCCGCGGCAAGGACGAGACGTTCCTTTGGGAGAGGCAGACCCCGCCTGATGCCTACACGGGATTCAGGATTCCGGGAGGCAGCGAGGAGAGCCAGCGCGACCCCGGCGAGATTCCGCCGGAGGAGATCGCCAACGCCGCCCGCCACGTGCTGCGCCAGCACATCTCAGCCTCGCGCGATGTCCTGGAGCAGGAAACCGCCCGCCTTCTTGGCTTCAGACGCGTGACGCAGAATGTCCGCGCGCACATGCAGAGGGGCGTTGCCCTGCTGGCGCTGGCTGCCGACATTGAGAGGGATGGCGAGAATTTGGTGCTGAAATAGGAGGCGTCTCAGGGCATGGACAACATGGAACCGACCCCTGTTGCCCTGTCTGAAGGGGGCCACGTGAGTCGATTTTAATTGACGTCTGCCGCACGGGAAGCACGTGAGACGTCCCCTCTTTGCGCTACGAATGTAGTCTATAGATAATTTTTTGTAACATAGACAGGGGTTTCACTTTTCATTTCAGGATATGCAGAAGGCCCTGCCCAAATGGGTTTTAAGAGGCCGTAAGTCCAATTTTCTCCAGCTCCACCGAGACAGCAGAGCTTGCGATTAGCGACGCAAACCCCTTTCCGCTTTTGCCCTCCTCACGGCGTTTTGTGGACGGGCTGCTTTGCCCAGAAGGCCCAAATGCACCTCCCTGCTCCCCCCTTCCCACCATTTGCCTGAATCCAGCCACTCTGGACCAAAGCCCTGCTGACAAGAGAATCGAGCAAGGATTGAGCAGGATCGTGTCTCCTCCTCACAGGCCATCCATCGTATAAAATATGCCTGTAAGGGCGTGCCGGGTCGCCCTGTTCGCGCGAGTTGGCAGCGGCCCGCGCCAGCTCAAATACGTGCAGACGCTCGGCATGGGCAATGACCAGTCTGATTTCATTATCATCTAGACCAGACGGAGGCCTCATGACCGTTCCTGTATTCTATGCCGATCTTTCGGTGAAAAATCCTTCCGATACTCGCTTGGCGAAAATCAAGCGCCTGTGCGACGCCATTGGCCTGGCCGACAAGGTAAAACCCCTGGGCAAAGGCGGAGAGGACGAAATCGTGGCCATCAAGGCCCACTTTGGCGAGACCGGCAACGACACCTACCTGCACCCCACCTTCGCCCGGCAGGTGGTGGATTGCGTCAAGGCCGCCGGGGCCAAGCCCTTCCTCACAGATACCTGTACGCTCTACAAATCCACCCGGCATAACGCCGTGGACCACCTGGAGACCGCGTATCTGCACGGCTTCACGCCCTATGTAGTGGGCGCGCCGGTCATCATCGCCGACGGCGTGACCAGCAAGTGCTTTGAGGAAGTGCCGGTGAACCTGAAGCACTTCGCCAGCGTCAAAATCGCCCAGGCGTTCCGCTCGGCGGGCGCCATGGTGGTGCTCACCCATTTCAAAGGGCACATGATGGGCGGCTTCGGCGGGGCCATTAAGAATCTGGCCATGGGCTGCGCACCCATGGCGGGCAAGATCGACCAGCATGGCCGAACCATCGCCGTGTACCCGAACTGCATGGGCTGTGGCGAGTGCGCGAGGCACTGCCCGCAGGACGCCCTCACGCTCACCAAGCCCCAGAAGGGGCAGAAGGGACGCAAGGCGCTGGTGGACTCCTCCAAGTGCATCGGCTGCTACGAATGCGTCACCGTGTGCCCCAACGGGGCCATCGGCATCAGCGCCCCGGGCGAGTACACCGACTTCACCGAACGCATGGCCGAGTATGCCTACGGAGCCGTGAAGGAGCTGGGGGAGCAGGGGCGCATCGTGTACCTGAACTTCCTCATGCACGTGACCACCCAGTGCGACTGCGCGGGCTGGAGCGAACCGGCCATGGTGCCGGACCTGGGCATCCTGGCCTCCACCGACCCCGTGGCCATCGACACGGCCAGCTATGACCTGGTGAACGCCGCGCCGAGCATCATCCACCTGGGCGGCAATGAGCTGCACACCCACGGCTACGACAAGTTCGAGGCCTACAGGCCCGAGACCCGCGGTCGGCACCAGATCGACTATGCCGAGCAGATCGGCATGGGCACCACGAAATACGAGCTCGTCAAAGTGTAGCCGCCCAGCCCGAACCATTGAGAAACGCCCCCCCCTGGCGGCGTCCCGGTCCTCCTTCACCTTGGGCCGCATTGGGCCTTTCCGGGACGCCGCCCTTCAGACCAGCGCAAGAGGCCATATGGACCACGGAGTCTTTTTCGACCACTCCCGCACCGCGCGCATCGGCCTGCCCGAGGCGGTGTTCTGCGAAGGCAAGCCCTTTGAGGCCGTGCAGGAGATGCTCGGCCAGTTCGACCGGGGCTCCGGCCGCCCCATCCTGTTCACTCGGCTTGCCCCGGAAGTTTTCGCCAACGTGGCGGAAGAAGTCCGCGCCGGCTACGACTTCCACCCTCTCTCGCGCACGGCCTTCGGCGACAAGCTGCCGCAGAAGGACAAGGGCCGCGTGGCCGTGGTCTCCGCTGGCACTGCGGACGGCTTTGTTGCCTGGGAGGCCGCGCGCACCCTGGAATATCTGGGCATCCGGCACCAAGTGTTCGAGGACTGTGGCGTGGCGGGCCTGTGGCGGCTGGCCGAGCGCCTAGGCGAGATCAACGCCTTCGACGCGGTCATCGTGGTGGCCGGACTGGACGCGGCGCTCACCAGCGTGCTGGGCGGGCTCACGCCAAAGCCCGTGTTCGGCGTGCCCACCTCCGTGGGCTACGGCGTGGCCAAGGGTGGCAACGCGGCCCTGGCCAGCATGCTGTCGAGCTGCGCCCCTGGCGTGGCCATCATGAACATCGACAACGGCTACGGCGCGGCATGCGCAGCGGCCAGGGTGGTGAATGCCTTATGAGCCGCAAGCACGGACACCATGACCATGGACATGAGCACGAGCATGGCCATGACCACGAACACAGCCACCACGGCCACGTGCCGTCAGTGCTGACCATCCGCGCCAACTCCGGCCTGTCCGGCGACATGCTGCTGGCCGGACTGCTGAAGATGACGGAAGTGGACGAGGCAGAGACGGCGGCCATGCTCGCGGCCATCATGCCGGAACTGACCGGCACCTTGCGTCTGGTGCGCAAGCAGGTGAACCACATCGGCGGCTGGCACGCGGAAGTAAACCTGCCGCACCAGCACGAGCACCGCACCCTTGCCGACATCACCGCGCTCATCAATGCCTGCGGCATGACCGACGCGGCCAAGGGCCTCGCCACGGAGACCTTCAACCTGCTGGCCCGCGCCGAGGCCACCGTGCACGAGAAGAGACCCGAGGACGTGCACTTCCACGAGGTCGGCGCGCTGGACAGCATCCTGGACATCTGCCTGACGTGCGGGCTGTTCGCCAAGCTCGCGCCCTCGCGCTTCGTGGTGAGCCCCCTGCCAATGGCCGACGGCTTTGTGGCCTGCGCCCACGGTATCATCCCCGTGCCCGCCCCGGCAGTGCTGGAACTTTTGGAGGGCATACCCGTGCGGCCCTTCGCTGGACGGGGCGAGACCGTGACACCCACGGCCATCGCCCTGCTGCGCGCCCTTGGGGCCGAATTCGGCCCCTGGCCGTCGATGCGGGTGGACAAGCGGGCGCTGGTCTACGGGGGCAAGGTCTTTGAGGACGCGCCCAACGGGGCGATTTTCGCCTTCGGCCCGGCGCCGTCCGGGTTCGTGCAGATCTGACCAATCCTGATCCACCTGCCAAGCATGCCCTGCCTCGGCATGTCCTTACCACCGGCCACGGGTTTCCCGTCGTGCGGCTAGGCAAATCCCCCATTGACGCGCAGGACCTGTGCGTTGACCCAGGCGCCGTCCGGTCCTGCCAGGAAGGAGACCGTTGCGGCGACTTCCTCCGGCGTGCCGAGACGCGCTTCAAGAGACGCCATGCCGCTGATCCGAGCGATCTGCTCCGGCGTCTTCCCGGCCAGGAACAGGTCCGTGCCGATAGGTCCCGGAGCTACAGCGTTCACGGTGATGCCCTTGCCGCGCAGTTCGTTGGCCAGCACGCGCACCAGCCCCTCGACCCCGGCCTTGGAGGCAATGTAGGGGCCGTAGCCCGGGAAGGCCGGGGCGATGACGCTGCTTGAGAGGGCGATGATCCGCCCGCCCTTTTGCAGATTCTCAGCTGCCTGACCCAGCACGATGAAAGCTCCGCGCAGATTGGCGGCGATTACCTTGTCAAAGGCCAGTACATCCCCGCCGAGGATGGGCACCATGGGCATGACCCCGGCGCTGTTCACCACCACGGAGAGATCGCCGAAGGCCGAACGCGCCGTGGCGAACAGCTGGACCATGTCTTCAATACTCGCCACATCGCCCCGCACGGCCACGGCCTTGCCGCCACCGGCCTGGATGTCCGCCACCGTGCGCTCGGCCTGCTCCGCGTTGCCGAGATAATTGACCACCACGGCATAGCCGTCCGCCGCAAGGCGAAGGGAAATGGCCCGGCCGATGCCGCGCGAACCGCCGGTGACGATGGCTGTCCTGCTTGTTTCGTTCATGTTGCTGCTCCTTGAATTGTGCTGCGTCTACGAGCCGACGCATGAGGACCGTTGCCCGCGCGACTGCCACCAGATCGTGCGCTCGTCACCCTCGTCAGGCGAGCGGGCGTGGAAGGCCCACAACGTCCCGCTCGCGACGAGGCTTGCTCTCTCTTACACCATGACCAGCTCGTACCGATCGTTGCCCATACCCAGCGTTTTCATGTATTCGAGCTGGCGTGTGCCCGTGCGCGACTCAATGCGCTCCACAAGGTCGTGCTTGTGGTTTCCCGGCTGGGCATACACCAGGTCTACGCTGGCCTTGTCCACGGCCAGGATGTCCGTGGAGGCCACGATGCCGATGTCTCCCATGGTGGGTTTGGCGGCCTTGGCCACGCAGTCGCAGTCCACGGAGAGGTTCTTCAACACGTTGATGTAGGTGATGCGCGGCCCGAAGTGCGCGGCGACGCCCTTGCCGGACTCCACCATGCGCTCCAGGAACAGCGGCCCTTTGCTCCAGCCCTCGCCGTGGATCTGCCGCTTGCCCACCTGGCCGGACGCGCAGCCGATGGCGATGTTCTTGAGCGAACCGCCGAAACCGCCCATGGGGTGGCCCTTGAAGTGTGTGTAGACCAGCAGCGAGTCGTAGTGAAGCAGGTTCTTGCCTACGGCGATCTCCATGAGGTGTACGCCGGGGGTATAGGGGTGGTTCGTCTGCCGGGGCGACATCCACGCGCCGAAGAAGTCACGCATGCCGGGGATGGGCAGCATCACGTCGCCCTCGGCGTCCATGATGTCCACCGGACAGAAGTCGAAGCCGTTGGTCTTGATGACCTCGCGGTGGGTTTCGGTGTGTTGCCGGGGGCTGGGGTACAGCACGTTGCACTCCACGATTGAGCTATTCGGGATGGTGGCCTGTAGGCCCTTGATGAGCTCAATGGGCAGCAGGTTCGGGCCGTGCGGCTCGCCGGTGTGCAGCTTGATGCCCACCTTGCCCGTCATGCCCTGGTTGACCTTGGCGTAGAGCTTCAACAACCCCGCGACGCTGATGTCCCGGGTGAAGAACACCTGCGCACTGTCTCCAGACGTGCCTGCCGCCGTGCCGGTCGTTGCGGCACCCGCTGTGCCGGGCTGGGCAGCCAGCGCCCCGCCCAGTCCCGCGAGTTCGTATGCCGCGACAGCGCCCACGGCCAGTGCGCCTGTCTTCAGGAAGCCACGGCGAGTCATTTTTTCGTCCATGAACCTTCTCCTTTCGGCAAAAGACTGTTTTGCGGATGCTGTCCGCTTACGCCGCTACCGGAACGCCCGTTCCAGGATGCCCAGGGCCTCCTCGGAGCTCAACTGGTAGCGGTCATGCTCAAAGAGCCGGCCCATGGTGGACTGGGCATTTGGCACCATGGAGGGCAGTTCGTCCCGCGTGATGCCCCAATCAGACATCTTGAGCCCGTCCAGGCCGCAGGCCTTGATGAGCCCGTCCAAGGCCTCCTGGAAGTCCGCAGCGCCCATGGCCTTGGCCATGTCGGCATAGAGCTGGGGCACATGCCCGGCGAAGAAGGCGTGGTACGCGCGGGAGAGCATCACCAGCCCGGCCCCATGCGGCAGCTCCGGGTGGAAGGCGCTCATGGGGTGTTCCAGCGCATGTTCCGAAGTGCAGCCTGCCAGGGTCTCCACCATGCCGGAGAGAGTGTTGGCAAAGGCCACATGCCCGCGCGCCTCAAGGTTGCCGCCCTCGGCCACGGCCACGGGCAGCCAGCGCGCCACGAGTTCGATGCTCTTCAGCGCGTAGAGGTCGCTCATGGGCGAGGCGGCGCTGGAGAGATAGCCCTCCACCGCGTGGCACAGGGCGTCGAAGCCCTGGCAGGCCGTGAGGAAGGGCGGCACCGAGAGCATCAGCTCCGGGTCCACGATGGACAGTGTGGGGAAGGTGTGGTCGTTGCCGATGCCGATCTTCTCGCTGGTCTCCTCCTTTGTGATGACCGTCCAGGGGTCGGCCTCGGTGCCGGTGCCCGCCGTGGTGGTGATGGCCACGATGGGCAGCGCTCCGCCCAGGCAGGGCTTGCCGCCGCCCGTGCCGCCACGCACGTAGTCCCAGTAGTCGCCGGGATTTTTGGCCATGAGAGCGATGCTCTTGGCCGAGTCCATACTGCTGCCGCCGCCCAGGCCCACCACGAAGTCGCAGCCCTCGCGCACGGCCAGGGCCGCGCCCTCCATGACGTGCCCCTTCACGGGGTTGGGACGGATCTTGTCGAAGACCACGGCCTCGGTCCCGGCCTTTTTCAGCAGGGCCAGCACCCGGTCCAGAATGCCGGTGCGGCGCATGGCCGTGCCGGACGAGATGACCACCAGGGCCTTCTTGCCTGGCAGAGGCCCGTTGCCGATCTTTTCCAACGCGCCCGGGCCGAAGTGGATGCGCGTGGGGATGTAATGGCTGAATTGCATTGTCCTGCTCCTCTTCTTTTCCGAGTGTGCGGCGATCATTTCAGCTAGGCGTCGTCGCGTTCGACGAAGACGCAGTATGCGCCTTTGCCGGAGTATGCCGAGGTCGCGCAGCCGTTACAGGAGATGCACTCCGCCCGGCGCAGGTCGCCCGCGGCCCAGCGCTTCACCAGCCCCGGCTCGCGGATGAGCGGACGGCTCAGGGAGACGAAATCCGTCACCTTGTCGCGTACCAGGGAATTGGCCACCTCGAAGGAGCGGATGCCCCCGACCAGGATGAGGGGGATGCCGACCTTGGCCTTGTACTCCTGTGCGGGCTGCCGGTAGTAGGCCTCGTGTTCCGGGTCGAGATCGCCCTGCGGCATGGGCCGCTGGTTGCCCTGGGAGGCCAGGGTGCCTCCGGAGTATTCCACCGCGTCCACCGGGGCCCGCTCCAGCATGGCCGAGACAGCCAGTGCCTCCTGGTGGGTGAGGCCGTTCGCCACATGATCCTCGGAGTTGATCTTAACCAGAAGAGGGTAGTCGGCGCCCACCTTGGCGCGCACGGCCCGCACGACTTCAAGCAGGAAGCGGGCGCGGTTCTCCAGGCTGCCGCCGTACTCGTCCGTACGCTGGTTGTAGAAGGGGGAAAGGAACTGGCTGAGCAGGTAGCCGTGGCAGGCGTGGATCTCCACGGCGTCGAACCCGGCCGCGCGCCCCCTGGCCGCGCCCTGGGCGAAGTCCTCCACAAGGCCAGCGAGCTCTTCCCGGGTCATGGCCCGATTCAGCGGCTTGCCGTCACGCACGAACACGGAGGCCCCAAGGGGTTCAAGGCCTGTGGCGGTCCTGTCCGCGTAGCATCCGGCGTGCATCACCTGCAGGGCGATCCTGCCGCCTGCGGCGTGGATGCTCTTGGTGAGCCCGGCCAAACCGGGAATGAACCGGTCGTCGTAGACCGCAAGCTGCTGCGTCCGCGACTGCCCGTTGCGGCTGACAAAGGTGTTGCCGGTGATGATGAGGCCCACCCCGCCCTCGGCCAGCGCCGTCATCTTCCGCGTCAGGAGCGGACTCACTACCCCGTCCTGTGTCGCGAGCCCCATCCAGGTGGCGGCGCGGATGAAACGGTTCGGCAGGCGCAGGCTGCCAATGGACCCGCCGGAAAACGCCGGGGAACCGGCAGGAGAAGCAGGGGCAGGACCCGGCGCAGAACTTGACGCTGGCCCGGCGGCCAGCAGGGGCGCTACTCCCAGGGGCAGGGCGCAGAGAACCCCTCCGGTGGTGATGATGGACTTCAGGAAATCACGACGTGTTGGCTTTTGGGTATTCATGGATGACTCCTCGTTGTTTCAGGGTTGCCGCCCGCGCGGCTTCCTGCCGACAACGAGCGCATGCCTGAATCATAGTCGAGGTGTGCGACCAGACTCCATACACGTTTCTTCCGATTGATGACCGGATTCTCTTGCAACCGGACGGAGCAGGCCTGGTGGGTCGGGGAAAAGTGACGGGGGAGGCTTCTGCGTCAGCTATTGCGCGAGGTTGACGTGCCGCACCCGGGCGGCTTCCTGGATGGGGCTGGCGCCGAAGAAACGCTTGAACTCGCGGCTGAACTGCGAGGTACTGGCATAGCCCACCTCGTCCGCAGCAGTCTTGGCGTTGAACCCGGCCTTGGCCATGAGCGTCCGGGCCTTATGCAGGCGGAGGCTCTTGAGGTACTGGATAGGCGAGGAGGCGGTGACGGTCTTGAAGTGCTGGTGGAACACGGAAACGCTCATGTTGGCCGTGCGGGCCAGGGTCTCCACGTCCAGGGGCGTCTGATACTCGGAGTGGATGCGCTTGAGCGCCTTGGCGATCTGGCCGAAGCTGCCGTCGACGCCGCTGAGCGCCCGCAGGGCAGCGCCCTGGTCCCCCTGAAGGATGCGGTAGAGGATCTCGCGCACCAGCTGGCGGCCCAGAATCTTGCTGTCCACCGGGGAGTGCAGGCACTCCAGCAGGCGCATGGCGCTGTCGCGCAGGTCCGGGGTCAACCTGCTGGTGCTGGCCGCGCTCATGGGCGGGGCGTTGGGCTCCGCCTCCTGCATGTCCAGCATCAGCTCGTTGAGCATGACGGCGTCCACCCCCACGGAGAGGGCCAGGAAGGGCTCTTCCGGCGTGGCCTGGGCGATCTCGCATTCGAAGGGCAGGAGCACCGAAAGCACAAGGTAGTGGTCGCGGTCGTAGACGTGCACCGAGTTGCCGACGTAGCCGATCTTGCACCCCTGCGCCACGATGACCACGCTGGGGGTGTAGACCACCGGCCTGCGGGGCTGGGCGCGGCTGCTGCGCAGCACCTGCACGCCCTCCAACCGCGTAGGGGTGAACCCCTCCTGGCTGGCCAGGGCCGCGATCAACTGCGCCATTCTGTTTTCCGTCTGTGCTTCGCTTGGGGACATGGTGCACGATCCTCCTGAAGAAACATGGTTGCGGTCACCCTGGACCCAAATTCCATGCCTGATTCTCCGGCGGAGGGGAAGCCTCCCTTCCCGCGATCCAGGAGGAATAGGCAAAGATTCAGGAGCCAGCGTTGCTGGACGCCTGCCTGTGAGGCGTTCGTGAGGCGGCTGCGACCCTGCACGCGCACGACTTTCGCTGCAGCCTGCGCCTCTGGCGTATCCTGCCCTCCATGCAAACGGATCAGCCATTTCCGGGGACGGCTCCCTTCTCACCCCTTGCCAGCATTCCGACGAGGATGGCCCGCAGTTTCGACGCGGGCAAGGAAAGGTCCTCGACAACGGTAAAGTGGTTGGCCCCGGGAATTTCCACAACATCCGGCTCCAGCTCTGACCACGCCTTCGCCATCGTGCGGCTCTGCCGTCGGAATTCTGATGTTTCCGCCCCGCCGACCACGAAGGCCAGCGGAACGCGCACCTTGGGCGCGGTTTCATGCAGGCTGAGCCGGGCGGCCAGCTCGGCGGTCAGGCCCACGAATTCATTCCGGGTGAGGCAGACCAGAGGTCCGAGATCGAACATCCCGGAGATCAGCACCGCGCCGGTGAAGGGCTGCGGCGGCAGCCCGTAAGCGGTCCAGTCCGTGGCCACCAGGTCCGCCGCCAGATAGCCGCCTGCGGAGTGCCCGGCCACGACGACCGTCCGGCGCTCCGCGTCGTTCAGCACCTCCGAAATGAGCCTGGCGAAGGAGCGGCGGACACTTTCGACCAGCGTCTCAAGGGAGACTTCTGGGCAAAGGGGGTAATTCAGCAAGGCCACGGAATACCCCTCGCTGAGGAGGCTTTCCGCAACCCACGACACCTCCTCCTTGGAGGAGCCGCACCAAAACCCGCCATGCAGGTAGACCACCGTCCCTTTGGATGGGGACGCGCGGAACAGGTCCACCCGCTCCCGGGGGTGGTCGCCCGTTTGGATATCGGCCAGCACAGGCCGATTCGCCCGCAGGGCTGCGGAACGCTCCACCCAGGCGGCCACGATATCGGCCATGTCCGGAATGGTCAGGCGCGGGTTGTATTCGCGCTCGTACCACTCTTGCGGATGCTCATCGTGCTGCATGCTCTCTCCCTTGGTTGTCGTATGCTTTGCGCAAGCGAACCGGACAGACGTGCTGTCCGGCGCGCCGCCCAGCGAGGTATTCTCCCCTGGCCGTCATTCGGGCGCGGGAGCAGACGCTTTCTTGGCGCGCTTCTTGGCCATGGTGGCGCAGAAATCGCCAGCCCCCTGGAGCGCGGGCGCGAAGCAGCCGTTGTCGGAGATGCACTCCGCCTTGCGGCGGTCTCCGGCCTTCCAGCGGTTGATAAGTCCAGGTTCGCAGATGAGCGGGCGCGCCAGGGAGATGTAGTCGGCCGTGCGGCTGGCGACCAGCTCCTCCGCCACCTCGAAGGAGCGGATGCCGCCCACAAGCATGAGCGGAATGTTGACCGTCCGCTTGTAAAGCGCGGCGGCCTCCCGGTAGTAGGCCTCCTTCTCCGGCGTTTTCAGATATCCCGGCCGGGGCGGAAGGTATTGCTCGGTCGAATACAGGGTGCCGCCGGAATACTCGACCGCATCGACCGAGGCCTTTTCAAGCATCCGGGCCACGGCCACGGCTTCCTCGCGGGCCATGCCTCCCTCAAGGAAATCCTCGGAATTCAGCTTTACGAACACGGGAAAGGCGGGGCCGACGGCAGCCCGCACACCCTTGACCACATCCAGGAGCAAGCGCGCCCGGTTTTCCAGGCTCCCGCCATATTCGTCCGTCCGCTTGTTGAACGCGGGCGACAGGAACTGGTTCAGGATGTAGCCATGCGCACCATGCAGCTGCACAGCGTCGAACCCGGCGTCCTTGGCTCTGCGGGCCGCTGCGGCAAAGGCCTGCGCAATGGTCTTGATGTCGTCCAGGCTGGCGGCGCGGCATTGGGTCGCGCCGTCAACGCGGACGGAAGGGCCGACCGTTTCGAGCCCGGTCAGTTCCGGGCTGGCGCCGCAGCCTCCGTGGACGAGTTGCAGGGCGATGACGCTTCCGGCCTTGTGCACGGCGTCCGCCATGGCGCGCCAGCCCGGCACGAACCGGTCGTCGTACGCGCCGATCTGCCGCGGTGAGGACTGCCCCTCCGGCATGACGTAGGCATAGCTCGTGATGATCAGACCGACCCCGCCCTCCGCGAGGTCCAGCATCATCCGGATCAGGCGCGGAGTCACGGCCCCATCCTCGGCCGCAGCGCCCTCCCAGGTCGCCGAACGCACGAAGCGGTTGGCCAGAGTCATCCCGTTGATCGTTGTCTGTTCGAACACTTCCGCCATGATGAACCTCCAAGTCTTGTTTTGGATAAAAACGCCTTGCGCGGCCGCGGCACGCGACATCCGTGTTCGCCCGCGCCCGCAGGCCAGCCGACAAGAGGGGCTGCCGCCATGTGCGGCATGTAGAGCGAGAGGGCGTTTCGACGGCTGACTTTGCAGCCCGAAGAGGTGACGCATTGGCCCTGATTGGCCAGTCCTCTGCCCATGGTGCTCTGGCTGCACTATGGGCGGAGACGGGTAGTGGAGCAATGACGTCTGCTCCGGCTTTGTTGCCTAATCCTCCAGCCTGTTGGCAGCGAGGCTCAATGATGTGGTGCAGCTTTTATGTTGCGCTCAATGCCCGCCCCGCCAGAGCAGCATCGACCGTGGGGCCTACCGTCGCATTTCGTCAAGAAGGAGCGCCCTGCGGCGCGCATGGATGACAAACGGCCAAGCATCCGCTGTCCAGGCTAATCGTATTATTTTTGCGCATACCCTTCCGTTCCGGCCTGATTCGTCAGCAGGCTGACAGCATTGTTTCCGGTCCCCGGGCTATGTTTCCCCTACGTCACCGCCGGGCAGGTCGCCCGCGGACAATAATCACAACCCGGAGGAAGGGTTATGCTCAAGGAACGTACGGAGCTTAACATTGATGACCTGACCATTTGGGAAGATGCCAAAGAGATGCTCGTCAAGGCGAGGGCCGAAGGCATCACCACGGCATGGGACCGCCTGCAGTCCCAGAAGCCGCACTGCACCTTCTGCGAACTTGGCACCACCTGCCGCAACTGCACCATGGGCCCCTGCCGCATCAGCAGCAAGCCGGGCTCCAAAATGCGCCTGGGCGTGTGCGGGGCCGACGAGCACGTCATCGTGGCGCGCAACTTCGGCCGCTTCGTGGCTGGCGGTGCGGCCGGGCATTCCGACCATGGTCGCGACCTCATCGAGGTTCTGGAAGCCATCCTGGACGGCCACACTGAGGACTACGTCATCCGCGACGAGGCCAAGCTGCTGCGCCTGGCAGGCGAATTGGGCATCGCCACCGAGGGCCGCGAGTTCAAGGACGTGGCCCGCGAGGTCATGGACTGCTGCTACGCCGACTTCGGCAGCCGCAAGGCGGGCCTGGGCTTTCTCTCCCGCGTGCCCAAAAAGCGCCTGGACCTCTGGGAGAAGCTCGGCATCACCCCGCGCGGCATTGACCGCGAGATCGCCGAGATGATGCACCGCACGCACATGGGCTGCGACAACGACGCGCCCAACACCATGCTCCACGCCGCGCGCACGGCCCTGGCCGACGGCTGGGGCGGTTCCATGATCGGCACCGAGCTTTCCGACGTGATATTCGGCACGCCCACGCCCAGCCGGTCCACAGCCAACCTGGCCACCCTCAAGGCGGACAAGGTGAATATCCTGGTCCACGGCCACAACCCCGTGGTGTCGGAGATGATCCTGACTGCGGCAAGAGACCCGGAGCTTGTGGCCCGCGCCAAGGAGCTTGGCGCCACCGGCATCAACGTGGCGGGCCTGTGCTGCACCGGCAACGAACTCTTGATGCGCCAGGGCATCCCCATGGCGGGCAACCACCTCATGACGGAACTGTCCATCATCACCGGCGCGGTGGAGGCCATCGTGGTGGACTACCAGTGCATCATGCCCAGCCTGGTTCAAATCTCGCACTGCTACCACACCAAGTTCTTCGATACGGCCAACAAGGCCCGCTTCACCGGGGCCGAGCACTGCGACATCCATCCGCACAACGCCCTGTCCCAGGCCAAGAAGATCGTCTCTGCGGCCGTGGAGGGCTTCGCCAAGCGCGACAAGGCCCGGGTGCTCATCCCCGGCGAGCCGGTGGACATCATGACCGGCTTCAGCAATGAGGCCGTCATCGCGGCCCTGGGCGGCAGCCTCACCCCGCTCATCGACGCCATCAAGGCCGGACAGATACGCGGCGCGGTGGGCATCGTGGGCTGCAACAATCCCAAGTTCCAGCAGGACTCCATGAACGTGGGCCTGGCCAAGGAGCTCATCAAGAAGGACATCCTGGTGCTCGTCACCGGCTGCGTGACCACCGCAGCGGGCAAGGCCGGGCTGCTGGTCCCGGAGGGCATCGAAATGGCCGGCCCTGGGCTCAAGGCCGTGTGCGGGGCGCTCGGCATTCCGCCCGTGCTGCACTACGGCTCCTGCGTGGACAACGCGCGCATCCTGCAACTCTGCGCCGCCCTGGCAAACGAACTGGGCGTGGACATCAGCGACCTGCCCGTGGGCGCCAGCAGCCCGGAATGGTACTCCGAGAAGGCAGCGGCCATCGGCCTCTACGCCGTGGCCTCAGGCATCTACACGCATTTGGGGCATCCCCCGCACATCCTGGGCTCCAGCGTGGTCACCGAGCTGGCCGTGAAGGGCCTGGAGGATCTGGTGGGCGCGACCTTCGTCATTGAGCCCGATCCGGTGAAGGCTGCGGAGCTCTTCGACGCCCGCATCCGCATGAAACGGCTGGCCTTGGGCCTTTCGGCATAGTTCGAGACCCCCTCGAACGGGGCGGGATGGCCGGATCATTCGTTCAGGCCGTCCCGTCCCACCTCAGCATTTGCAAGGAGGCTGACATGAAGATCGCTTTGGCAGGCAAAGGCGGCGCGGGCAAGACCACCATCGCCGCCTGGCTCGGCGACCACTTGGCGCGTCTGGGGCGGCAGGTGTGGATGGTGGACGCGGACACGGCCCTATCTTTGGGCCAGGCCTCGGGGCTTGATCCGGCCGCTCTCCCCGTGCCCCTGGCCGCGCGCGAGGACCTGGTGCGCCAGCGCATCGGCCGGGGCATGCTCCAGCTCACCCCGGTTGTGTCCGACCTGCCGGAGGCGCTCTGCGTGCCGCTGCCCCTGGGCGGACCTGTGCTCCCAGGCGTGGTTCCCGGACGCAAGCGCCTGCTGGTCATGGGCACGGTTCCCGGCGCGGCTGGCGGCTGCGCCTGTGCGGCCAATACCTTGCTCAAGGCTGTGCTGGCGGAGCTCATCTTGGACCGTGACGAATGGGTGATTGTGGACATGGAGGCCGGGGTGGAACATCTTGGCCGGGGCACGGTACAGAGCGTGGACGCTCTCATCGTGGTGAGCGAGCCCAGCCTGCGCGCCCTCGCTACCGGTGCGGAGGTGGCACGGATGGCTGCGGACCTGGGCATCGGACGCCAGGTGCTGGCGCTGAACCGCTGTGGCGAGGGGGGGGCGCTGCCCTCCCTGCCGGGTCTGCCGGCAACAGTGCTGTGCATGCCGCCGCTCAAGGGGCTTGCCGAGCGCCAGCTCACCAGCGGCTCGGTCCTCGGGCTGCCCGAAGACGCGGCGGTGGGCGAGTTCTGCGACCGCCTCCTGGCCGCCCTCGAATCGGACCGCCCGGGCGCCTGACGTCGGCCCAGCAGCATTCGGGATTTGCGCCGGGACCGAAATGCAGTAACAGGCAACGCATTGAGGGGAGGCCACCATGCTGCGAGGAGACATCGACTTTCTGCGGGAACTGCAAAAGCCAGGCTTCGAGACGCTGGCAAGGGCCTTCCTGCCGCGGAACTATCCCGCCAAAAGCCTCATCTTCATCCCGCGCGAGGAACGTGATCTGGTGTTCATCGTGACGCGGGGGCGTGCGCGGGTGTACTTGGCCTATGAGGACAAGGAGTTCACTCTGGCCCTTCTGGAGCGCGGCGACGTGTACAGCACCCACACCCGGGCCTATGTCGCGGCGCTCAAGGACACCACCATCATGTGCGCGGAAACCGCGCATATCCGGCGCCAACTGCTGCGCATCCCTGAATTCACCGTAACCATGGTGCGCGTGCTGGGCGATGTGCTGAGCCACTCCATTAACATCATAGACAATCTGGCCTTTCTGGATGTGGGAAGGCGTCTGAAGTGCTTCCTCCTGTACGAGCGCGAGCGTGCCGAAGGAAAAGCAGGCCAGAGCTGCCAGGCTCCCTCCGCCCAGCAGCCTGAGACGGGTGTGCTTCTGGAACTCGGGCTCACCACCGAACACCTGGCGACACTGCTGGGCACGACACGACAGACGCTTTCCACCATCCTCAACGCGCTCGCCAAGGAAGGGCTGGTGGAACTGCGGGGGCGGGGGCGCATTTACATACCGGACCCGACCGCTCTGGAGTGAGGTCCAGGCGCAGAAGCGTCCCATTCTCTCCGTCCAGTGACGATTGCCGAACCAGTCACCAGCTTGTGCACAGCCGAGCTTAGGGGTTTGGGCGTCGCGGTTCTCCCCAGATGCTGCTTACAGTATTAGAGGAGTGGCTGTCTCGCCAGATGGTGAGACCGGATCTGTCCAGAAAGATGAGGCATAGGCCTCGTGGATTGAGCCGCCTAGCATATCATCCTTTCAAGTGCCCGCTGCTCAGCAGAAGCTGCATTCATATCGCGGCCTCCTGCGCTCGGCCAACCGTCATCCAGCCTCTGGCTCCAGACCACCTTCTCCAGGATGCCACCGTCCGGCCGGGGGTTCTTCTGCCCGCTCCGCACGGCTTGACGGCCATTGTTGCGCCGCTGCGTGTTGGACTTGCTATAGGGAGACGAGCGAGTGGCAACCTCCCCCTTTCGGCGCAACGAGATATCGTTGTGCCGCCACCGAAATCCGTTCCGGCAACGAAACACCGTCTTGCCAGCGCCGCCTATACCAAAGCAATAAACAGTCATTTCAGTGTGTTTTCCGTTTGCAGCGGGATGGCACAGTGCTTGCCTTTGTACTGGCATCAATCGGCCCCGGCGCTCTTGGTTTTTGGTCATCGGTCGTGTGGCGCCACGACCGTTGCCGTCACCTGTGCTCGCCGCCCGAAACATGTAAAGAAGGAGACGAAGACATGGGCAAGCATTCGCATGACCACGGGCATGACCACCATCATGACCATGAGCACGGCCATCACCACCACGACGACAACGGCTTCACCGACTACATGGATGCTGTGAAGGCGTACCGCGATTCCTTCGCGAGCAAGGCCGACGTCATGGCCCAGGCTCCGGACCCCGCGGTGCGCGAGATGCTCGCGCACATGGAGAGCGTGGGCTGCGAGAGCTGCTTCGACCGCTTCGACAAGCAGAAGCCGCATTGCGCCTTCGGCCTGGCCGGGGTCTGCTGCCGCGTCTGCTCGCTCGGGCCGTGCAAGATCACCGAAAAATCCCCGCGCGGCACCTGCGGAGCCAATGCGGACCTCATCGTCGCGCGCAACATGGTCCGCGCTGCGGCTGGCGGCGTGGCGGCCCACGGCGCGCGCGCCCGCGAGGTCATGCTGACCATGAAGAAGGCTTCCGAGGGCGAGGTGGACCTGCCCATCCTGGGCCGTGAGAAGGTCATGGGCGTGGCCAAGATGTTCGGGCTGGACGTGGAGACCAAGAGTGTGGAGAAGCTGGCCGGAGAGATCGCCGACATCCTGCTTGAGGACATGAGCCGCACGGTTCCCGGCAAGCACAGGACCCTGTGCGCAGTGGCCCCCGCAGAGCGCCAGAAGGTCTGGGAAGACCTGGGCCTCATGCCCATCAGCTCCTACCACGAGGTTTTCGAGGCGCTGCACCAGACCACGGTGGGCACCCAGGGCGACTGGAGAAAGGCCATGGACCAGTTCCTCCGCCTGGGGCTGACCTTCTCCATGAACAGCGTCGTGGGCGGTTCCATCGCCAGCGACTGCATGTACGGCGTGCCGCCGCGCAGCACCATCAAGGCCAACCTGGGCGCGCTGCGCACCGATACGGTGAACATCGCAATCCACGGCCACGCGCCCATGATGGCCAGCGAGGTCATCAAGACCGCCCGCACGGAGGAGTTCCAACAGAAGGCCAAAGAGGTCGGCGCCGCCGGAATCCAGTTCTACGGCATCTGCTGCTCGGGCCTGTCCACCATGTACCGCATGGGCGGAGTCATTCCGCTTTCCAACGCCAACGGTTCCGAGCTGGTGGTGGCCACCGGCGCCCTGGACCTTTGGCTGGCGGACATCCAGGAGGTCTTCCCCGGCATCATGGACGTGGCCAACTGCTACAAGACCGTGGTGGTGACCACCAACGAGTCCAACCGCCTGCCCGGTGCGGAGCATATCGGCTACAAGCGCGACCTCTCGGACCTGAACAAGCTGCCCGAGTTGGCTCGGCGCATCGTCACGCGGGCCATCGAGAGCTTTGCCAACCGCAAGGACGTGAAGCGCCACATCCCGCCCCATGAGATTGAGGCCGAGGTCGGCTTCGGCCTTGAATACCTCACGAAGCAGTATGGCGGCAGCGTCAAGCCCATTGCCGACGCGCTGAAGGAAGGCAAGATTCAGGGCATCATCAACCTGGCGGGCTGCACCAACACCCGCATCGTCTACGAAAAGGCCATCGTGGATATCATTGACATCCTGCTGCAGAACAACATCCTGGTCTTCACCAACGGCTGCGCCTCGTTCCCCATGGCCAAGCTGGGCTACTGCTCGCGCAAGGGCCTGGAGAAGTGTGGCGAGAGCCTGAAGGCCTTCCTCGGCGCGGACATGCCCCCGGTCTGGCACTTTGGCGAGTGCATCGACAACGCCCATGCCGTGGGCACCTTCGCCACCATCGCCGGAGCCCTCGGCCAGCACATCAAGGACATGCCCTTTGCCGAGGTCACCCCCGAGTGGTCCAACGAGAAGGGCGTGGGGGCAGCGCTCGCGTTCCGCATGCTCGGGTTCGACTCCTACCACTGTGTGCATGCCCCGGTGGAGGGCTCGCGCAAGGTGAAGGAGTTCCTGTACGGCGGCACCCGCGAACTGCTCGGCTCCTGCATGAACGTGGATCCCGATCCGGCCGTGGTGGCGGCGCTCATCATCTCCGACTTCCGCGACGCCAGGAAGAAGTTGGGCTGGGCGTAGATCCCGGTCCACTACCGTCGGCCGCCCCCCGACCGACCTGACCCATGAACTTGGCGCCCGGCTCCGGCACTCGCAGGGGCCGGGCGCCAGCACACTGCGGCGGCATGCCTGGATTGGGCCCGCCGAACAGGAGAAACACATGCCGCAGCCACGGAAGGCTACCAGGATACGCTGCGCCCTCAATCGCAAGGAATTTGCCCGGGAGATCTACCGGCCCGGAGTCATCTCCCTGACGCGAATCCTCTGGGGGTCCCTCGGCGGCGGTTTGCTGCTCGCGCTCATCGCCGCGCTATCCCAGGCCACCGGCGTCGCGGTGCTTTTTCCGCCGCTGGCGGCCACCTGCTTCATCAACTCGATCTGCGTATACCTGCGCGTGGCCCGGCCAAAGCCGGTCATTGTGGGGCATTTCATCGCGGCTCTGTGCGGCCTGGCGGGGAAGGCCATCGGGGGAGCGCTGTCCGGTTCGCCGGAGTTGGCCACGCCCCTCGCGCTAGGAGCGGCGGTGCTGCTCGCCGCTATTGCCATGCAGGTGTTCGACGCAGACCACCCGCCTGCGGCGGCGACGGCGGCAATCCCCGCCATACTGCCCCTGCCCATGGATCCACTGCTCTTTCCGGTCTACATGGCCTGGGGCGCAACCCTTACAGTGCTTTTCTCCATCGCCTGGAACAGGGTCGGCTTCGAATTCCCGGTCCAGGATGAGGAGAACAGCCATCGCACCGCCGGGCTGTTCATGCCCAGGCCCCAGATTCTCGGGTTGGGCCTCTGTACGCTGGGGTTCGTGCTCATGTGCTGCAAGCAGATCGCGCCATCAGTTTATTTCGTGGGGTGTGGGGGCATGCTCCTGGGCGTGGCCGTCATGGGGACGCACCATTTCCGGTGTGTGGAGTTGACGCGAGAATGCAATGAGTAGGCTCTGGAGTCCCGGCTCCGCGACGACCCTCAGCCAAGCCCCAGCTTTTTGATCCGCGTCGCCAGGGTGGTGGGTTTCAGGCCAAGCAGTTGGGCCGCGCCACCATGCCCGTAGATTCTGCCACCGCATTGCCGGAGGGCGCTGGCGGTGTTCCTGGCCAACAGATCTTGCAGCTCCGACTCGGTGAGGATACGCGGCGTCTCCCCTGATGCCTCGGCCGTCCGGTCGATGGAGGCGAACGGGCTGGAATTGGGAAGCTCCAGGAAGTAGCCCCCCGCCACCGAGTTGATCGCGAACCGCTCGACGATATTCCGCAGTTCCCGCACATTGCCTGGCCAGGGATGCGCGATGAGCTGCCGGATCTGCTCATCGACGAACCGGAAGACAGGTCTGTTCATGTTCCTGAGGTTGCGGGCGAGAAAATAGTCGGCCAGCGGAGCTACGTCCTCATTTCGTTCGCGCAGGGGGGGGACATGGATGGGGAAGACGTTCAACCGGAAGTACAAATCATCCCGGAAGCGGCCTTTCTGGACGGCATCCTCCAGCCGCCGGTTCGTGGCGGCGATGATCCTGACGTCAACTTTTCTGGGCCGTTCCTCGCCAACGCGCTCGTACTCCCCCTCCTGCAGCACACGGAGAAGCTGTCCCTGCTGGTCCAGTGGAATTTCTCCGATCTCATCCAAAAAAAGCGTGCCTTCGTGGGCCGCGCCGAATTTGCCCTCGCGGCTGCCCACCGCGCCGGTAAAGGCGCCCCTGGCGTGGCCGAAGAACTCGCTGGCGAACAGTTCAGCCGGTATGGAGGCGCAGTTCACCTTGATGAGGGCCTTGCCGCTGCGCCCGCTCCTGGCGTGGACCTCGCGAGCCACAAGTTCCTTGCCGGTACCCGATTCCCCAGTGATGAGCACGCTGGCGTTGGTTGCTGCGACCAGGTCAATCTGGCTGATGACCCTTTGCAGGGCGCGGCTTTTGCCGATGAAGCCCCCATAGGACGTGATGTCGTGCAGTTCGGCCCGGAGACATTCGTTCTCCGCCTTCAACCTCTTGCGCAGTTGCTCGATTTCCTCGAAGGCGATGGCGTTGGCCAGCGCGGCGGCGGCGTGGTCGGCGATGATCCGCAGGCTGTCCAGAACGGGCGGCGAGAGCTTGGGCTTTGTGAAGATGGCCAGCACGCCCAACACCTTGCCATTGAACTTCAGCGGCTGGCCTGCGAAGCCGTTGATGCCCTCGGAGTTGGCCCAATCGGGGTGGGCTATCCATTCGGAGTCTTCGGGAATACACGGGACCACCACGGGCTTGCCTGTGGCGGCAATGTGGCCGACCTTGCGCGCTCCCACGGGAAAACGCCGATGCCCTCCGTCCAGCCGCGACCAGTTGCGGGCCGCGTCCAGGCTGGAGTGGCCGGCGCTCGCCACGAGGTGCAGGCACTTGTCCCGTGAAAGGCATTCCTGCCCCAAGGGGCAGACCGGGCAGATGTCGCTCTCCCGCAGTTGCCAAATGCGGGCCAGGGCGACGTCTTCAAAACCGGCAAGACGGTTCACGACGAGCGAGAAGAGCGCCTCTGCTGTGCGCTGCTGCCCCATTTCAAGCAGGAGGGCATGGATTCCCTCGTTCTGAAAGCAGAAGGATTCTCCGATAGACATATTTGAGCAATACGGCATATCACGGCCCAGGGCAACACGGAATATCGTTCTCCACGAATAATCGTGGCCGTAGGGGGGGAGCTTGGGGCCTGGCAGGCGAGGACCCCACCGGAGACATATCCCGAGAAGTCGTGAGCGGCGGCGACCTCAAAAATGACCGATGGCACCAGTATTACATGTATTTTCTTGACCGGGTTCAAGGTGTGGGGCCTCTTGGCTGGGTGCACAGATGTGGAACCTTTGCCCGGCGGGAACCTATCGGTTCTCCGCCCCCGTTCGCCCGCACGCCCCCCCCGGAGCAGCACGCCATGGGACGCGTGGTCATGTCCTCTTCGCTTGCGGTCACTTTGCACTACAAATCCGCACTACAAAAGTCCCGGAAAGGTCGTTTTTTGTCGCGCAAGAAGAATTTTCAACAATTATTTCAAAGCATACGCGCCACTCTGTTTGAAGGGCATTCAAACGGCAGCACAGTTACACCTACCAAAAGAACCAGATCGTCCCCGCGAGTGCGGAAAGCACTTGCGGGCCACATCATTGGTCGCGTTCAAGCCGCCGCGAAGGGTGGCTCGCTGCGCCTAGCGTCGGCAGGCTCACAGGCCTTTGCTTCCTCTTGAATGATCGGCTAGAATGCCTTCAGCAGTGTCTTTGAGTAAAGATGCCCATGCAGGGAATCTTCCATTTCATCCCAGTTTGAGGCAGCATAATTACGTTGTGTGTGTCCCGTACGTGTCCCGAAGCACAAATACGAGCCCGACAGTATGACAAGATAACCCACTAAAACTGAATTGAATATCCCAGAAATAACCGGGGCCTTCCGGGGGGAATCATTGGCCATAAAAAGGCGCCCGAGAGGGCGCCTTTGAGGTAGAATCTGGAAGGGGATCGGATGGGGTTTTAGCTCGCGTCAACCACGTTGGACCTGAGCTGCTCCACCCGAAGGCGGAACTTCTCCTTGCCAAGAAGCGACGCGGTCACGAGGCTGGCCATGGCCCCGGCACTAGGGGCCGCACAGAGACCATCCTTGGTGAGAAGGATGAACGGCAGAAAGGCCGTGATGTCCCTGTCAAACTCAAGCGCATGGGTGATGAGGAGCCGATACTCCCCCGGACGCTCTTCCTTGATGCGCAACCCCTGCCCCGGGCGCCAGTTCGTCTTGAGCAGCTGCGCCAGTCGATTGTGGGCCTCGGTCAGGTCGGTTTCCCAGTCGTATTCCCAAGAATACGTCCCGGGGTTGCCCTGCTGGAGCATGAAGAACGCATGGGCACACTCGACGCAAGCCCTGAACTCCTCGGCGCCATCAAAGGCGCTGCGGATCAAACCGAGAACCTCCGCCTCGTCCCCAGCCGGGATAAACCCTTCGCTCGCAGGGAAAACGTCCGCGAAGATCTCGCGACCGACATCCCTGCTGCCGTGGCAGGAGGCCAGCTCGATGTCCCACAGCCCAGGGCGGGCGAGCTCTGGGTGCATGGACGCGTTCCCGTCAAGCATGGACAAAATGCGGCCACGAGCGGCCTCGACGACATCAGCCACAGGAAACGAGAGACTCAACATGGCACCAGTCCTTATGACTCCCCTCCGGGTTTCTGGAAGGGCAACACCCAGGTCCACGATAACTCTGGGCGTGCAGGACTTGCGATTTTGGAGTATTGGGAGCCAGTAGGTTTAGACCACGGCCATTCAGTTCCCCTTGCTGGTGTTGTTCCGACAATGAGACACTAGTCAAAATTAAGAGATTTGTCAACAAATTTTTAAGTATATCTTATTGAGCCGCAGTTGTCTAGCTTGCTACCCGAAAAATCAAGCGCCTGGATAGAGCTGCCACGAGTGGGCAAATGATTCTCAACTGCAATGGTCATCTCAGCGAGGGAAGCCCGCCACGAAGGGCAGAAACCAGCCGCCGCCACAGACCCTGGCCCGGTGCGGGAACTGGCGTAACCGGAACTCCGCTTGGCAGGTCTTTGTCACAATTGATGAGATGGGCGCGAATGTCGAACAAGGGGTCGCCAACCTCTTCAGCGGGATGATGCGGGCAGGATTTCCCCTGTAGCAGCTCCATCCGTGCGCTCGGCTTCAGCGTTCCCTTGTTGCCGTCGTATTCAAGGTAAACGAACTCCAGAGGCGTGGGATGCCACGGGGTCACAATCTGCACCAAAAGCCCAACGGCGGTGGAGGCGAGGACCCCGTTTGGCCAGACGACCTGCGGCTTGCCCCCCGCAGCTCCGTATGCCTGCGCCTCCTGGGCGAGCCTCTCCTCGGTTACGAGGCCGCAGCACCGCAGGCACGGACCGCCAGGCATGGACCGGATCACCTGGCCACTGATCAGAAAACCAGCTGACCCCAAATCGTGCACGTCCATGCCGATGTCGAGATAGGGTATCAGATGGCGGCGTGCGAACCGTTCAAGCTGGTCGCGCTCCTTGTAAGAATCCACGGCCCCGACAATGACGTCGCAGACCTTCAGGTCATCCATAGCGGCAAGCCACGTGTCGGGCACAGCGACCACTCTGGCGTCAGGCTGCACGCCGCGAATGACGCGCTCGGCGATTGCCACTTTCGGGGTCTCTTCTTCGGCATCGGCCAAGGTTCCGCCCACTAGACGGTTGGTGTTGGTCAAATCGATCTTGTCGGGGTCGACCAGGACGAATCCGCCCACCCCCAGATGCGCGAGTTGCTGAACGACATGGGCTCCGCCGCCGCCGAGGCCTACAAGCCCAACCGTGCATTCCCGGAGCACGTGCTCGCTGTCGGGACCGAGAAAACTTTGGCGTTTAAGGCGGTTCATGTTGTCCTCCATTTCTTGAGCGGCACGCCAGTCACCGAGAACGCATCAATCGGGCGGCACGGCTGTCGCCGGTCGAGCCAGACTTGGCCGTTCGCTGCATCTGCGGTCAACACGATGGCCCCATGGGCACATTGCGGGGCCACCTTGAAGAAGTCGGGAACGAACTTCGCATTTTCGCGCAGGTCGACTCCACTGAACCAAGGAATTCCGTGCCCACCGTGGCTGTGCACATGGAACAGCGCCACGCGAGACCGCAGAGCCCATTGCAGCACCTTGCGGATGGCCTCCGGCCCCATCATCGCTCCGACGGAGCGGTCCAACAGATAGTCTCCGTCTTCCACCGGCCTGTACTCATGGGCCAGAACCAGCACGTCCGCAGCGGCGGCGGTCAGACCCGCCGCGATGAATCCCACGCGTTCGTGCGCGAACGCATGCGGGCGTCCGAGGTCCGCGCGAATCAGGTTGAGGAGTGTGGCGGTCGTCTTGAAGATGATCTTCATATGAGTACTCTCAAATGGGCGCAGAGCATGGCGGGCCACGGTTGTTCCGCCGGCACCCCCTGCCAGGACGGCGCCCACCACGCCCGGCCGATGACTTGGTGCTGCGTCCAATTCTGCCCCTTCCCGTCCACCACCTCCTTGAAGAAAAGGCGCGTCACGTAGCCCGAATGGGACGCAGGGTGGAGCAGAATGTCCATGCGCATGTCCTTGTCACCGACCTTGAACGGGAAGTTCGGCAGCAAGACCACGGGATTGCCGCCTTCTGCGAGGAGAGCTGCGGATTCATGGATACTCTTGAGAGTAAGGAACTCCTTGTTGGTGTCCATCACGACGACGCTCCCCCTGGGACCTGGCTGATGAAGATCATCCCGTCTTTGACGTGAAGCCTCTCATTCGGGCGAAGCGTGATGAGCTGATCGGCCCTCATGACATTGAGAAGATAGCCGGGCTCAACGCCGAGGATATTGAGCAGTTCCTCAGTCGTGTAGACGCCAGCAGGGATGATCTTCTCCTCGCCGTCGAGCGTGACGGTGACCATCTTCGGCCGGGTATGCAGGTGCTCGACGCCGGCATGGGACAAACGCACCGACTCGCCGTCCTTGACTTCGCGCTCCTCGTCACCGTCCTTCAAAACGAAAACCATTTCCTCAGAGACCGCAGCCACATAGCGCAGAACCGCTTCGCGGATTTCGGGGGCGCCCCACTCATAGCCGTGCCCGTCGATGGTGAAGAGGAAGACCTCCCCGCCGCGAAAGGCCCGGAAGACACGCTCTTCCTGCTCACGAGGGGAAACCTGGTCGTCGAGTCCGACCAGCCGGGTGCCGGGTAGCAAAAGCTGTATAAGCGCATGGTCTTCGGCGGGAACGCATCCGGCGGCCTCCAAGATCTGAAGGCCGGTCGGGTTCGGCTGCTCCACGGTGATAGGGGTGAGAACCATATCCTCGCCCGCCATCTGGATCCGGAATCCGCCCGGCGGATGGGAGTGCGGCTTCTCGGTTTCGTGGTGCTTTCCGGCGCCTTCGATGGTGTCAGGCAACTTGTCATGGTTTTCCATTTTCATGCTCCACTGTTCTGCATGGGCTCGTCAGGGCACTTGCCATGTCGAGTTCGCCATGCTATTGATGGCGAGTTAACGACACATGTCGAATCTGTCAAGAGGAGAATGTCGAAATCGCCATGACAAATGACGCACCAGACCAAAATAGTTCGCCTTCTAATTTTTTTATGGCTCGGCTCCGGGCTGCCCGGGAGATGCGCAGCTTGAGCCAGGCAGAGCTTGCGACTAAGACGGGACTGCCCCCGAGTTCCATCGCGCACTTCGAAGGGGGGAAGCGCAAGCCGTCTTTCGACAACTTGAGAAAGCTATCGGAGGCGCTGGCAGTCACCACCGACTACTTGCTCGGACGAACTGACGATCTTGAGGCGGATGTCAACGCGGATCCGCTGTTTCGTCACGCGGCCAAACTAACCGACGACGATCGAAAACTTGTCGCTGGGTTCCTCGATTTGCTTGAAGCAAAGAGGGGTGGCAAGAAAGAGGGGTGACCTTGAGCCGAGGGTTCAGACGCGATGAAGCCAAACGCCAGGGCGAGAAGCTGGCTGTTGATGAGGGCAACACCTCATTCCCTGTCGATTTGTTCGCGATCGCCAGCAAGCGCGAAATCACCATCGAAGCGATCAGAGACGCCGCACCCGGCGTTTCGGCCATGCTGCTGCGAGTCGGCGACACCTACGGCATCTTCTACAGCACAGCCATCCCGAGCCTCGGCTTCCAACGGTTCAGCATCGCTCATGAGCTAGGGCACTACTTTCTGGAGGGCCATGTCGACCAGATACCCTTCGATGGGGACATTCACGCTTCAAGGGCAGGAACCTTCTGTCGTGATGTTTGCGAGCAAGAAGCAGACAGCTTCGCCAGTGGACTGCTCATGCCTTCAAGCTTCTTCAAGCGGGCTCTGAACGATTTTGAGGACGGCCTTGCCGCTGTCAAAGGGCTTGCGGGCCTTTGCCAAACCTCATTGACCGCCACGGCCATCCGGTACGCCGAACTCACCGAGGCTGCCTCTGCGGTCATCGTCAGCACAGGCAAGACGGTTGACTTCGCCTGCATGTCGTCGGCCATGAAGAGCTTCGCCAAGCTTACATGGCTCCGTCCCGGCGACTTGCTTCCCAAAGGCACCCTCACGGCCAACTTCAACGCACAGAGGGACCAATTCGACGAAGCTGAAAAGAGCGACGAGACAGACCTTCGGCTCTGGCTCGAAGGAACACGCTCACGCGACGTCGTCGAAGAGGTCATCGGATTGGGGCGCTACGGGAAAACGTTGACCGTCTTGACCTGCCCAGACGCAGACGGGGATGGCGAAGACGAGGAAGAAGAGGACTCCTTGCGCGAAAGCTGGACACCGCGATTCTGATAGCGGAAGCAGGCAGCGAACGGAGAATGCCCTAAACAAATGTTGCCCGATACAAGAACGCTAACATTTTGTATTAATATAATTTTTAATTAAACCTTCTTGCGGGGTGCAGGGGGCGGCGCCCCCTGCCCATCTTCCTGGCCTGCCCGTCTGGCTACCCGCGCGCCTCCGCGTCCGGGTCTTCGCCGTCCGTCTCCACGGGCAGGATGATGTAGAAGTTGTTGCCGAGGGGCGCGGCCTCGTACCCGGTCTGCCCGCCGTGCAGGTCCACCACCTGCCGCACGAAGGCGAGCCCGTGTCCCGTGCCGTGCTCGTTTCCGGTGGTGCTGGCGCGGAAGCCGGTCTGGAAGAGCCCGGCCCGTTCCTGTTCGGGCACGGTGGGCCCGGTGGTGAACACGTTGAGCTTGACTCCGGGGCGTCCTGGGCCGAAGGCGTCGGGCACGATGTCCCAGCCATAGGCCATGAACTTCTTCGTCTGCCCGTCGAGGGTGGTGACGGCGCGGGTGTACTTGACGGCATTGGAGAACAGGTTCGCGTACACCTGGGCGATGAGGCCGAGGTCGGCCATGAGTTGCACGGGCTTGTCCGGGATGCCGCCCATGGACAGGTCGATGTGGATGCCCCGGTCCGACAGGCGCGGCCGGAAGCGCTCCACCTGGGGTTCGACCACCTGCTTGCGCAGGTTCACCAGGCGTTTTTCCAGAACGTAGCGTCCTTCCTCGAAGTGCCGGCGGCGCAGCAGGGTTTCCAGGAACAGGCTGGTCTGCTCGTAGTGCCGGCTGATCTCCTCGTACTGGCCGCGCAGGCGGGTCTGCACGATGTCGAGGTCGTTGAGGAATGCCGTCGGGGTATCGTCCGGGGCCTCCACCAGCAGCCGTTCCAGAGCGGTGATGGTGCCGCGCAGCCGGTTGAAGAAGAGCTTGAAGGTCATGTTCGGCACGATGACGTTGTGTCCGATGTCGGCCACGAGGTTCTGGATGAAGGCCAGGTGCTCGCGGTTTTTGGAGCGCGCCAGCCGGTTGTGCATCTGGTGGCCGATGCGGCCGGCGAATTTTTCGAAGAACAGCTGCCGGGCGCTGGACAGGGCCGCTCCGCCCGCCACCTCGATCCAGCCCAGCACGCCGTGCTCCAGGGGGAAGCCCAGCAGCTCGGAGGTGTCCTTGCGGGCCTTGATGGGCGCGTAGAAATTGCAGCCGCGCACGGCCGCGCGCGAGGGCGGCTCGAAGGACGGCAGCTGCGCGGGGATGCGCAGGCAGCGGGCAAGTCCCCAGGAACATGGGCCTGTGCGCAGGTACAGGCGCACGTCCTGATCGAAGAAGATCATGGGCAGCAGCACGCAGATGGTCAGCAGGTCGCGGCGCGTGTCGAACTCCTGCGCCATGTCGAAGAAGGTGTTGAGCATCCGCTGCTCTTCCAGGGTGAAGCCGTAGCCCTCGGCCTCGGCCATTTTGTGCAGCACGCGTCCTTCAAGGCTCCGGCGGCGCAGGGTGTCGTTCTCCAGGCATTGCGCCGGGTCCGGCGGCAGGGGGGCCCCGGGACGGCCGTCGCAGGGGTGCTCGTCTTTGGTCCACTCCTCGCCGTTGACGCCGTTGCAGGGGCCGGAGGTCCTGGCGTGGGCCAGGGCCTGGCGCGGTCCATTCCGTCTCTCGTCAGGCATTGGGGCCTCCGATGGGCGGGCGTGCCGCCGCCCGTGCATCCGGCGCGCCCAGCACCAGACGTTCGACATGCAGCTCCGGGCTGATCTCGCCGCGCGGGGCGAGCTGCCAGGTCCAGCTCTCTCCCGGCAGGTGCAGGGGCACGCCGTAGAGCAGGTCGGCCTCGTCATCCAGGCGCTGGCCGGCGTAGCTGCGCTCCACGGTGTCGGTCACCAGGCAGGCCGGGCAAGGCAGGGAGCGCAGGGCCTCCAGGTGGGCGCGCACCAGCGAGGCGGCAAAGGCCTCCAGGTTTTCGTCGTCCATTGTGTCGGCCTCGGTCGCGGCGTGCTTGCGCAGGGCCGCCAGGGCGTGCAGGGGCAATTGCGAGAGCAGGTTGGCCGAGTACACGAAATCCAGGTCCGGCAGGCCGAGGCTGAGGTCCGGACAGGGGGCCGGGACGCGCGCGGCCAGGGCCTCGGCGTCCTGCAGGCGGTCCAGGCAGCCGGTGACATCGGCCAGCACCAGCTCCACGTTGCCCAGGGCCTTGGCCAGGCGTCTGGTGGCGGGCAGGAAGGCCATGTCCGCGAGCACCACGCGCGCAAACAGGGCCGAGAGCTGCTCCAGGGGCACGTCGAGCAGCAGGCCCGCGCCCAGCACAAGGGCCGTGCGCCGTGGCTGGCTGGCCTCGGCGGCCGTGAGGCAGAGCGCGCGCGCGCGGGTCAGGTGCGCGGCCCAGGCCTGGCGTTGCCGCCGGTGCCGCGCCCAGATGGCCACCAGCTCGGTCAGGTGGCCGTGGCGGTTCTGCTGCCCGCCAAGGCGGGCGCGCGCATAGAGCAGGGCTTCGGCGAGCATCGTGTCCGCGCCTCTCTCCGTCGTGCCGGGGCCTAGGCCCGCACGCTCGTGAACTTCTCCGGCAGGGCCTGGCAGACCGGGCAGCGGCCAGGGTTCCCGCCGGTGTGGATGTAGCCGCAAATGCCGCACACGTGGTACGCGGCCGATTCCGAGGCGTCGGGCTCGCGCAGGGCGAGGTGGCTGGCGAGGGCGCGCGCCATCTGCACCAGCAGGGCGCCTGCGGCGCGGTCGCCCTCGGCCTGGGCCAGCACGGTCCAAGGCAGGGCCTCCATGGCCATCTCGCGGGACTCCTGCAGGGCCTCGGCCAGGTTCTCCGCCGTGGCGCCGATGCGGCCGCGCATGAGAAGCAGGGCTTTCTTGGCCTGCACCTCCTGGGCCAGGGCCAGGGCCAGGAACAGGGCCTCTCCGGGATGCCTCTCCAGGGCGGCCTTTTGCGCGCGCACGCGGTTCTTGGCGGCGGCCAGGGACTGCCGGACAAAGGCCTCGGCCAAGGGATCGGTTTCAGGGGGCATGGTTCAGGGCTCCTGCGTGGGGGGTTGGGGGGCTTGGCGCGGGCCAAGAATCCTGTGTACGGCCTCGAGCATTTCCGCCTTGGTGAAGGGCTTGCGCAGCACCGCCTTGGCCCCGAGGCGGCGCGCCGTCTCAAGGTAGATGTCCGGCGCGACGCGCCCCCCGCCGGACATGACCATGGTCATGGCCTTGGGGGCCAGGTGCCGCAGCTTCAGCAGCACCTCGAAGCCGTCCACGTCCGGCATCACCACGTCGGTGATGACCAGGTCCGGGGACAGCAGGCCGAAACGCTCCAGGGCCTGCGAGCCGCCTTCGGCGGGCACGGCCTCGTAGCCGTCCTGCTCAAGCATCCGGCAGACAAGCTCGCGCACGTCGCCGTCGTCGTCAACCACCAGTATACGCTGGGTCATCGCACCCTCCCGCGACTTGGGCCAGGGCCTGGCGCACGGCCAGGGCCAGTTCGCCCGTGGAAAACGGCTTGGACAGGAGCCTGACCACGCCAAGGGATTCGAGGTGGTCCGGGGGGGTGGCCCTGCTGAAGCCGGTTATGAGCACAATGGGCAGATCGGGACGCACCGGGCGCAGCGCCTCGGCAAGCTGCAACCCGGAAATTCGGGGCATGTTCAGGTCGGTGATGAGCAGGTCGAAGCCCAGCGGATTGCGCTGCAGCTCGGCCAGGGCGCGCTCCGGGTCGCCGTGGGCGGTCACCTCGTAGCCCAGCGGGGTGAGCGCCTCGCGGCAGACGTCCAGGATGTCGGGCTCGTCGTCCACCACCATGATGCGCTCCTGGCCGCGCACGTTCTCCGGCCCGGCCTCGCGGGGGCGGTCCTCCCCGCTGAGCTGGGTGGGCAGCAGCACATGGAAGCGCGCGCCCTGGCCCGTCTCGCTCTCGGCCCACACCGCGCCGCCCATGCTCGTCACGATGCCGTGCACCACGGCGAGGCCGAGGCCGGTGCCTTCGCCCGGCCCCTTGGTGGTGAAGAAGGGATCGAAGATCCGGCCCAGCACATCCGGGGCGATGCCCGGCCCCTGGTCCTCCACCAGCAGGGCGAAGTAGTCGCCGGAGGTCAGGCGGTGGCGGGCGCGAAGCTCCGCTGGCAGCGGTCCGGCGCTGGTGCGCACCAGGAGCCTGCCGCCCTGGTCGCACATGGCCTGGGCCGCGTTGGTGCACAGGTTCATGACGATCTGGTGGACCTGCGAGGGGTCGGCCAGGATGGTGGCCTGGGAGTCGAGGGCGGCGGTTATCTCGATGTTCTTGGCCAGGGAGGCCTCAAGGAGCTTCAGGGCCTCGCCCACCGCGGCGTCGCCGCGCAGGTGGCGCAGCTTGTGTTCGCTGCGGCGGCTGAAGGAGAGGATCTGGCGCACCAGCTCCCGCGCCCGCAGGCTGGCGCCAAGCACCCGGTCCAGGCAGGCGCGCGCGCGCGATTCGCCCGGCAGGTCGTCCAGGGCGAGCTCGGTGAAGCCCATGATGGACGCCAGCAAATTGTTGAAGTCGTGGGCGATGCCCCCGGCCAGGGTGCCCAGGGCCTCCATCTTCTGGGCCTGCCAGAGCTGGTGCTCCAGCAGGCGCTTTTCGGTGACGTCGCGGCACACGGCCACGTAGCTCATCAGGCGGTCGGCGCGGCTGCGGATGCCCGACACCGCGAACTCCACCTCCACGGCCGCGCCATCGGGCCGGGCAAAGGCGCAGGTGCCGCGCCAGGTGCCTTCCTGGCCGTCGCCCGGAACCACGGAGCTGTGGTGCTCCAGCACGGCGATGTCGAGGTCGAACACGTTCCTGCCCTTGAGGGGCGGGCCGCCGGGCTCCTGCCCGGCCATGCGCTCGAAGGCCGGGTTGGCGTAGAGGACGGCCCCGGCCTCCGAGGCGATGAGCACGCCCTCGGCGGCCTGCTCGATGGCCCGATGCAGCCGCAGCAGCTCGGCCTGGGCCTCCTTCTGCTCGCTGATGTCGATGCCGAAGGCGAAGATGCCGACCACGGCCTCGTCCCTCTTCAGCAGGCTGTTTTGCCAGGATATGTGCCTGGTGAGGCCGTTTTTCGTCAGCAGCACGCCCTCGTGCTGGCGCGGCAGGGCGGTGCGCCCGGCCATGAAGTCGCGGTAAAGCGAGGTGTTGATCTCGGCCAGATGCCCGGGCAGCATCACGGCGCACCAGTCGGCCCCCAGCACCTCCGCCCGCGCGTAGCCGGTGATGCGCTCGGCCGCGGCGTTGAACAAGGTGATGCGGCCATCGGTGTCCAGGCCGATCAGCAGGGCGTTGGCGCCTTCGATGAGGCTCTCGGCGTAGTCGCGGGAGGCGCGCAGGGATTCGGCGTCGCGCCGGGCCTGGAGCACCCGCCACAATCCTGCGAGGAAGAGCTGGAGCTGGCGCGTGTCGTTCTCGTCGTACGGGGCCTGCTTGTTGGCCACGCCGAGCACGGCCACGACGCGCCCGTTGTCCAGCATGGGCACAGCCATGAACCGGCGCACCGGGGGGTGGCCGTCGGGCAGCCTCCGCTGTCCGGCCCGGGCCTCGAAGTCGTTGACGATGACCGGGGCCTGGGTGCGCAGGCACTCGCCCCAGAGGCCCGCCGTGGAGAACGGGTACGTCCGCGCCACCCGCGCCAGGGGAAAGGGCGCGTTGTCCGGCAGGAGCCAGTGGACATCCCCCGGCCTGACGGTCTCGCCCTCCACGAAGAAGAGGAAGCCCATGCCGCTGCCCGTGAGACGGACCCCCTCGGCCAGGGCGAAGTCGGTGAGCCCGCGCGCGTTCTTGCTGTCCATGTGGATGAGCGTGAACAGGGCCTCCATGCGGTCCTGGGTCAGGCGCAGGGCGGCCAGGGCCTGGTCGCGCTCGGAAAGCGCCGCCACGAGCCTGCGGTTCATGCGCCACAGGGAGACGTAGCGCCAGCCCAGCATGCCGCCGCCCGTGGCCAGCAGCAGCCCGGCCATGCTCCACAGCGCCTCGGGCGGAAAGGCGCCGGGAGGCTTGTGCGTGTGCCACTCGCTGTACAGGGCGCGGAACTCCGGGCTGTGGCGGTACGTGCCCAGGGCCGTGTCGAGGCGCTCCAGGATCTCCGGGTGCCGGTCGCCCACGGCAAGGGTGCGGGGCACCTCGTACAGCGGCTTCTTGCTGCTGGCCAGCTTGTCCTCCAGCCCGGCCGCGCGCGCGGCGTATTCCACAAGCGTTTTTTGGAACACGAGGGCGTCGGTTTCGCCGGAAAACAGATCGAACAGGGCCTGAGGCAGCGACGGGGCCGGAAGGGGGGTGAAGCTCGTCGCGCCCTCAAGGCGTTCCTTGGGGATGCTGTCGGCCACCAGGGACACCCGCAGGCCCGCCAGGGAGGCCATGTCCTCGCGCGGGGGGCTCTCGGCCCGGAAGAAGATGTGCACCGGCTGGATTTCAAAGGGGCGGCTGAAGAGGAAGCGCTCCGCGCGGCCCCCGCTTGCGCCGAGCCCGGGCACAAGGTGGGCCTTGCCCTGCGCCACCAGGTTCATGGCCTCGGTCTGGTTGGCGGTGACCACGAAGCGCAGGCGGTAGCCGGCCCGGGGCGCCAGCTGGCGCAGCATCTCCACGGCAAAGCCTGTGGGCTCGCCATCCGGCCTGAGGAAATACAGCGGGGGCAGGTTGGCCGGGACCGCGGCCACAAGCTCGTCGGGCTGGGCCGCCCTGGACGCGGTCGCCTTGCGTTCGGTCGCCTGGTTTTGCTTCGCCTTGGCCGGGCTTGCGCAGAACGCGCAGAGCGCCGCCAGGGCAAGGGCCGTCAGCGCGGCGAGCCTCCAGAACCGGCGTGGCCGCCGGTGGCGGGCGAAACCCGCCTGCGAGGCCAGGGTGCGCGACATTCGGGGTCTTCCTTCGCGCCGGGATCAGCCCAGGGCGCGCTTCACGTATTCTTCAAGCACGCTGCGCTCAACCGGTTTGGGCATGAACCAGGTGGCCCCGATGCCGAGCAGGCCGGAGATCTCGCTGACCCCGATGAAGGCGGACATGACCACCACGGGCAGGTCCTTGAAGCGTCCATCGGCCCGCAAGGTGCGGATGAGCGTGGTGCCGTCCATGCCGGGCATCATGATGTCCGTGATGAGCAGGTTGAAACGGTTCTCCGCGCACATGGACTCCCAGGCGTGGCGGCCGTTCGGGCTGACCACCGCGCAGTAGCCCATGCGTTCGATGATCGTGGCCACGAAGCGCTGGGAGATGGGGTCGTCTTCCGCGATGAGGATCTTGGACATGCGGGGTACCTCCTGTTTGCGAATGGACCCGTTTCAAGAGGTGCCCGTTCGCGCAGCCTAGGTTGACAATCAAGAACCGTTCCAAATGGGACCTGGCCGCGGAGTCAAAGGCTTGCGGTCTCCATTCCCGTGCGCCGTCGTTGCTGCGTGCGCGTTATTCCGGTTTTTCCGGAAAGGGGGGCGTCCCCCGTCGTGCCTTCACAAGGCCATGCTTGCCAAGAAGCTCGTACAGGCGCGCCGTCTTCAGGCCGGAGAGCTCCGACGCCAGGGCCGCGTCCCCGCCGGTTTGCGCCATGAGGGTCGAGAAATACTCGGCTTCCGCCTTTTCCAGCAGTTGCGCGCGGTGCTCGCGCCAGGGGCCGGGCGTCGTCAGCCCGGTTTTCAGCATCGGCTGGGCCTCGGCAAGGCTTCGCGAGGACACGCGCCCGCGCATGAGCCGCACCCGGAGCTCCAGGGGCAGGTGCTGGGGCAGAAGCATGGCCTCGCCCTGGGCCGAAACCAGGCTCATGTCCACGGATTGCAGGAGTTCGCGCACATTGCCCGGCCAGTCGTGCGACAAGAGCAGCTCCAGGTACTCCGGGCTGGGCTCGGGCGCGGGATGCTGCGAACGCGCGGCGTGCTGGGCCACGCGCCACTCCAGAAGCGCCTTGATGTCGCCTTCGCGCTCGCGCAGGGGGGGCAGCTCCAGGCAAAAGGCCCCCAGGCGGTAGAGCAGGTCCTGGCGGAACTCGCCGCGCGCGGCCATGGCCGCCAGGTCGCGGTTGGTGGCCGCCACCAGGCGGAAGTCGCTCTTGCGCACCTGCCCGCCGCCCACGGGCCGGTAGCTGCGCTCCTGGAGCACGCGCAGAAACTTCGCCTGGATGAGCAGGGGCAGCTCGCCCACCTCGTCGAGGAACAGGGTGCCGCCGTCGGCCTGCTCGATGAGCCCGGCCTGCTTGCGGTCCGCCCCGGTGAAGGAGCCGCGCTCGTGGCCGAAGAGCACGCTCTCGGCCAGGGAGCCCGGCAGGGTGGTGCAGTCCACCACCACGAACGGCCCCTGGGCGCGGCTGCCGCTGGCGTGGATGGCCCGGGCGAAGATCTCCTTGCCGGTGCCGGTCTCGCCGGTGATGAACACGTCCACGCCGCTGGCCGCGGCCATGCCCGCCTGGGCCAGGCACGAGGCCAGGCGCGGGCTTTTGCCCACGATGCCGCTGGTTTCCGGCAGGGCCGGGATGCGCTGGCGGCGCTTCTCCGCCCGGTAGGAGAGGGCGCGCAGCATGGGCAGGGTCATGCGGTCGACGCTGGCCGGCTTCTCGATGTAGTCCCAGGCCCCGCAGCGCAAGGCCAGCTCGGCCCCGTCCGGGTCGCCCTGGCCGGTGACGATGATCACCTCCGGCGGGTCCTTGACCGCGCGCAGCTCCTCAAGGGCCAGCGCGCCCGAACCATCGGGCAGGCGCACGTCCAGGTAGACCACGTCCACAGCCTGACCGGCCAGAACGCGCCGGGCCTGGGCAAGGCTCCCGGCACCGAGGGACACGTGCCCGTGGCGGGAAACCGAAGTGCAGAGCAGCTCGCGAAACAATTCGTCATCATCGACAACAAGAATCTTGGCCATGCGCCTCTCCTGTGTCGCTTTCCGGAAAGAGTGGAACAATTCTGGAAAAACCATACTACGAAGCCGTACTTTTAGCCAGTCTTGTGGACGCGAAAAGAAGAGCGATTCGTGTAACTACGCGCATTGTTGCGGTATTTATTTCGTGGCATGGATATTGTTTAAAGCAGAATGTGCGTCGGGCGGCAACGTCCCGGCGGCCGCATCGGTTGTACCGGTGTGTCTGCCGGGCAGGTGGGGGGCCTGCCCGGCTTTTTTGCGACCTTTTTTGGCCTGTGCTTGGCCTCAAGACTGCTTTCGGCGTCCGCCTTCGGGCAGGATCGCCCGCAACAACGCCTCCGTGGCCTCGACCATGCGCGCGAGGGAAAACTCCTTCTCGATGCGCTCGCGGCACAACACGCCCAGGCGCGGCCCCTCGCGCTCCAGCCGCTCCAGCATGGCCGCCAGGCCGCCCGCCAGGGCCGCGGGATCGCGGGGCGGCACGGCCAGCCCGATGCCCTCGACCACCCGCGCCGCGTCGCCCACGTCGGTTGTCACGCAGGGCACGCCGCAGCTCATGGCCTCGCACAGCACGTTGGGCAGGCCCTCGCTTGCGGACGAGAGGCAGGCCACGTCCAGGGCGTTGTACACAGCAGGCATGTCCGCCCGCTCCCCGGTCCAGACCAGCCGCCCGTCCAGGCCCAGGGCCGTTGCGCGCTCCCGCAGGCTTTGGGCGTGGGATTCCAGCCCGCCGCCCACGCACACGAAGCGCGTTTCCGGGCGCTGTGCGCCGAGCCTCGCCGCAGCCGCAAGGAAGGCGGCGTGGTCCTTGAGCGGGTCCAGCCGGGCGACCAGCCCGACGAGCCGCTGCCCCTCCGTCACGCCCCACTGCGTCCGCAGGGCCGCACCCAGGGTCCGGTCCGGGCAAAAGCGCATCGTGTCGATGCCGTTGTTCACCACGCGCACGCGCTCCGCTGGAAAGCCGCGCCCAAGGCAGAAGGTCTGCCCGGCCGTGGAATTGGCGATGACCAGATCGGCCCGGTGCGCCAGGCGCGCCTCCAGGGCCAGCAGAAGCCTCCCGGCCTGCCCCAACCCCTCGATCTTGGTGGCGCGGCTGCCGAAGACCAGGCGCGTGGCCGGGCAGAAGGGCTTGAGCAGCGCGCCCAGCACGCAGCAGGTGGGCAGAAAGGCGTAGTGGACCTGCGGGGCCTCCCGGCGCAGCAGCCGGGCCAGGGCCAGGGCCACGCGCGGGTTGTCCAGGCGCGAGGTCTTGCCCAGCTCAATGCGCCGCGCCGCGCCCAGGTCCGCGGCCAGCGGTCCGCCCTGGCCCAGGGCCACGGCCAGCACCTCGTGCCCGCGCGCGGCCAGCCCGGACGCCAAGGCCGCGAACTGCCGCTCGGCCCCGCCCGCCGCGAGGCTGGGGATGCTCAGGAGGATGCGCATGCGCCGCCTCCCGGGTCCGTGTGCGCCTCCAGCCAGGCCTGGAACATCAGCACGTCCCAGAGGCTGTGGCAGCAGGTGTCCTCACCGGCCAGGAACGCGTCCCACAGGCGCGAGACGAACCCGGCGTCCAGCCAGCCCTGGCGGCGCACAAGCGCGGGCGAGAGCAGGTCCTCGGCCCAGGGCTTAAGCTCCCCACGCAGCCAGGCGGCCAGCGGCACGCCGAAGCCCATTTTGGGGCGGTCCACCAACGTGCGCGGCACATGGCGGTACAGCACCTGACGCAGCAAATGCTTGCCCTGCCCGCCGCGCGCCTTGAGGCGCATGGGCAGGCGCGCCGCGAACTCGGCCACGCGGTAGTCCAGAAGCGGGGTGCGGGCCTCCAGGGCCACGGCCATGCTGGCGCGGTCCACCTTGGTCAGGATGTCGTCGGGCAGGTAGCCCAGCAGGTCGGCCAGGCTCATCCAGGCGCGGCGCGCCTCGTCCGTGTCGCCCAGGGGCAGCGGCGAGCGGGCCGGGTAGTCCGGCTCCCGCGCGCCAAGGACGAGTTGCGCCGGGTCCTTGAGATGGGAGACGAAGTGCCGGTACAGGGCCTCAAAGCCCTGCACGCCCAGGGCGTCGAGCCGCCAGCGCAGCCTGCGCCCGCGCGGGCCGAGCAGCCCCCAGAAGCCCGGCGGCAGACGTCGGCCCACGGCAAGGGACGCCTGGCGCAGCGGGCCGGGCATGACCGAGAGCAGCCGGTGGGCGCGCAGGCTCCAGGGGTAGCGTTCGTAGCCGGAGAACAGCTCGTCGCCGCCGTCGCCGGAAAGGGCCACGGTGACGTGCCCGCGCGTGAGGCGGCAGAGCAAAGCCGTGGGGAGCTGCGAGGAGTCGGCAAAGGGCTCGTCATAGATGCGCGGCATCTGCGGGGCCAGGTCCAGCATGTCCCGGGCCGTCACGGTAAGCTCCGTGTGCTCGCAGCCCAGGTGGCGAGCCACCTCGCGGGCGTGAGGCGCCTCGTTGAACGCGGCTTCGGAAAAACCGATGGAAAAGCTGCGCACGGCCCGGGCGCTCTGGCGCTGCATCAGCGCGGTCACCAGGCTCGAATCCACGCCGCCGGACAGGAACGCGCCCAGGGGCGCGTCGGAGATCATGCGCAAGGCCACGGCGTCCGCGAGCAGGCGCTCCAGCTCGTCCGTCAGCTCGGCTTCGCTCCGCGTGAAGGGATCGGCAAAGCCCTGCCGCCAGACCTGCTCCGCGTCCCAGAAGCGGGTGCGCGTCTCGCCCTGCGGCGTGAGGGTGACGATTTCGCCGGGCGTCAGCTTGCGTGCGCTGGCGTAAATGCTGTGCGGGGCCGGGATGTAGTTGTGCCGGAAATAGAGCGCCAGGGCGTCGCGGTCCAGGCCCTGGTCAAAGCCCGGATGCGCGCGCAGGGCGCGGAGCTCCGAGCCGAACGCGATGCCGCCCGGAATCCGGCCCGCGTACAGGGGCTTGACGCCCAGTCGGTCGCGCGCCAGCGACAGGCTGCGCTCCCGGCGGTCCCAGAGGGCGAAGGCGAACATGCCGTTGAAGCGGCGCACGGCCTCAAGGACGCCCCACTGCTCGATGGCCGCCAGCATGACCTCGGTGTCCGAGCCGCCCCGGAAGCGGTGCCCGAGCGGGACAAGCTCGTCGCGCAGCAGGCGGAAGTTGTACACCTCGCCGTTGAAGCACAGAACAAAGCGCCCGGAGGCCGAGAGCATGGGCTGACGGCCCAGGGGCGAGAGGTCCAGGATGGCCAGCCGCCGGTGCCCCAGGCCGAGGCCCGCCTCGGCGTCGGTCCACAGGCCGTGGTCGTCCGGGCCGCGATGCGCCAGGCTCGCGTTCATGGCCCTCAAGGGGACCAGCGCCTCCGGGCTGCCTGGCGCGTATATTCCGCAAATGCCGCACATGTCCGCGTCCCTTCCCTGTCGCCCTATTTCCGCCACCGGCCCGGCGCGGTCAGCGCGCAGGGGGTCCATTTTGCACCGCCCAGGGCCAAGGACGGGATGCCCGGCGCCACGCGCCGGGGCTGGCGATATTGAGCGGCGCTCATGAAACCTCCGCCGCGCGCCTTTGGCGCAGCACGGCATACAGAGAGATCGCGGCGTACAGGGCGTACATGATGGTGGAGGACACGGCGATGCCCTGCACGCCGAACACGCGGCTCAGGGCGAGGCTCGTCAGCGCGTTGAGCGCCAGCAACCCGGCCTGCAGAAACAGCAGGAAGCGCAGACGGGAAAGGGCTTGCAGCATGCGCGCCGCAGCAATGGCCAGCAGATAGAACGGAAGCTGGACGAAGTAGCAGGCCTGGATCACGGACACCTGCTCCGCCGCCTGCGCATCGAACTGCCCGCGCTGGAACAACAGGGACACGAGGAACGGCGATGCGATAATGCCCGCCGCGGCCAACGGCGCGGAGAAGAGCGTCAGCCGTTTCACGATGCGGCGGCAGATGGCCGGAAGCTCCTGCGCCGAGGCTCCGTGCACGATGCCCGTGAAGTAGGGCAGCAGCACGGTGGCGAGCGTCAGCCCCACCAGTCCGGCGACGCCGGAGGGCAGTTTCCAGGCGTAGCTCAAGGCCGAAATCGAGCCCTCGCCCAGGGTGTTGGCGATGGCGTTGTCAATAAACGGCGACATGCCCAAAAGGCTTGTGCCCAGGGCCAGCAAGGCCCAGTTGCGCAGCAGCCCGGAGGCCTCTGCCCGGAGCGCGCTCCAGCGCAGCCCGGAAAACACGGGGCCCCAGGAGCGGCGCACGAGCCAGGCCAGCAGCACGCACTCAAGCCCCACGCCGATGTTTGTCCCGGCCACAAGCGCCCGCACCCCCAAAGACCGGTGCAGCAGCGCGATGGACAGGATGGTCGCCAGCGCGCCGAGAATCGCCAGAACCGGCGGCGACTTGAAGTCGCCCTGATAGTTGAGGCTGGCCCCAAGCACATGGATCAGGCTGCTGAAGACGCACATGGGGACAAGCGCAAGCTGCATGCCCTTGATGAGCGCCAGCCGTTCCGGTGTTGCCCCCGGAGCCAGGGCCTGGAGCGCCGCAGCGGGCAGCGCGCCCAGGGCCAGGGCCGCCGCGCACAGCAGCAGCGCCTGCGCCGCCAGGGCCTGGCCAAGCAGCCGCCGGGCGCTCTCCGCGCCCTGGGGGCTCGCCGTGGCCTTGCCCAGGGCCGGAATGAGCGCGGCGGAAAAGGACGCGCCAAGCAGGTTGGCCAGAAACGACGGGACCAGCAGGGCCAGCACGTAGGCGTCGAGCTGGCCGCTGACCCCGAACAGCGCCGCCACCAGCATCTCCTTGCCCAGGGCCATGACCTTGCCCAGGCCGCTCAGGGTCAGAACGGTGAACGAGTCCCGCGCCAGCCGGGTGCCGAGGCTGGCCCGCAGCCCGTTGACCAGGGAGGAGATCGCCCCGCCGCTCATCGGTTCGCGATGGGGCCGCGCCGGACATTGTCTCCGCCGGGCGCGTGTCTTGGGGTTCTTACAGCAGCCATGCCCAGTGCGTACGGGAAATCCCGCGGGACTTCAACGCCGGAGCGTTGCCTGTGAACACCGGCAGGGGGCGCCGCCCCCTGCACCCCCGCCAAAGGGACTGAGTCCCTTTGG
>JBFWMQ010000027.1:0-42040 GCA_050251495.1 Desulfovibrio sp.
TGCCTTCCTCCGAGGGCGGGATGGGCCGCACATGCGCTTCGAACGCGCGCACAGTATCCGGCTTGCCCTCAGGGTGGCTTGCGGCAAGGCGGGCGACTTGCTCGTAGAACTCGGGCTTGAAGCGTTCTGCCAGCATGATTTTCGCGAGAGCAGGCCGCTTGATCTCCGCACCGAACCCACGTGCGTCCGCGATGGCCTGCCGGAGCATCATCGAGTTGAGGAAGCGTTTGATCTGGCGCGGGTTGCCGCGTGTCCCTTCGTTCAAGATGCCCGAGACATGCGCGCTCATCATAAGCGCAAACTTGATTTCTTGCGGCACTTCACCCTGCATCGCTGTCTCGACAGCCAGCCGGTCGAGCCCCCGGCTTTTCCAGGGCTGCTTCATGTCCTCACGGGCTGCACGAAGGAGCCGGACAAAACGCTCATCAGTTGGGCCCAGAACGCTCTCGGCAATCAGGAGCGTCACGTAGACCCGCGTCTCGGCCGCCCCTAGATGTGAAGGTATAGGAGGTTGTTCACTCGGTTCGAATCGGTCAGATTGGGTTTACGAGGACTCAATCGGCCAAAGGAGAACCGAGTGAACATCCATAGAAATGCCAGATTGACATTGGCTCGTCGAGAGGAATTGGTAAGGCGGGTTGCGGCCGGGGAGACCCCGAGAGCCGTGGCCACGGCTCTCGGGGTCTCCGTGCGCACGGTTTTCAAGTGGCTGGCGCGCCAGAGAAAAGGTGAAGGACTCCGCGACCGTTCTTCACGGCCCAGGCATTCGCCGATGGCGCTGCGGCCCGATGTTCTTGAGCGTGTCGTCGAGTTGCGCCGCCAGCGGCTCACCGGCAGACGCATCGCCAGGCAGCTTGGCCTGCCCGTGGCGCGGGTGCATCGCGCGCTGCGTCGCCTGGCTCTAAACCGTTTGAAAAGCCTTGATGCTCCGCTGCCGCCACGGCGCTATCAGTGGGAGAATCCAGGCGATTTGCTGCACATCGACATCAAAAAGCTGGGCCGGTTTGCGCAGGTCGGGCATCGCGCCCACGGCGATCGCAGCAAAGGCCGCTCACGCGGCGCGGGCTGGGAGTTCGTGCATGTGGCCATCGATGACGCCAGCCGCATCGCCTTTGCCGAAATCCTGGCCGACGAGCGCCAGGAGAGTGTCGTCGCCTTCCTTTCATCGGCTCTTCGGTTCTATAAAAGGCTTGGCATCACGGTGCGGCGGGTCATGACGGACAACGGAAGCGGCTATGTTTCCAGGGCATTTGCCAAAGCATGCGCGGCGTTCGGGCTGAGGCACATCCGCACCAGGCCCTATACGCCGCGCACCAACGGCAAGGCCGAGCGCTTCATCCAGACGGCGTTGCGCGAGTGGGCCTATGCGGCCAGCTATGCCAATTCAAATGAAAGAGCCAGCGAGTTGCCCCGCTGGCTCCACGAATACAACTTCTACAGGAATCACTCTGCGTTACAGGACAAACCGCCAATCTGCCGAATTGAGACGGGAGTGAACAACGTCTTGCAACTCCACACCTAGAGCCGGGATACGGAACGGTACCTGGATCAACTTTTCAAGGTAGTTTCTTGCGTAGCTGACTGGGCCAGAGCTGGGCGGCAGGTCCGGGAAATGCTCGCGTACCGCATACTCAATCATCATCTCGTCAGCACCGATTACAAAGGCTGTGTGGTCGACAAAGAGGAACAGACGGATTGCTTCAAGCGTCGAGATGGCTGTTTTGGGGAGGCAGCGGTCAAGGTCGTCCACGATGACCACGAGCTGGTCAATGTCAGCGGCGTCGAGAAGTTCCTTGAACTCACCACGAAAGGCATGGATGTGCTCGGAGAGGTTGCCGCTGTCGCCCGGCGCCTCTTTGATGAACTCGGTGGCCTTCTTGGCTGCCTCCTCAAAATCACTCGCAGCGGCGCCTGCCTGCGCTTTGGACACGAAGGACGTGACGAGGTCACAAAAACCACTCATCTGGTCGAAAGTGGGGATGCCGGTGGCAACGGTGAACGCATACCCCCCAGCCTTCTGGACCAGCTTGAGCCAATCAACCCGCTTTAGCACCTTCGTGGCGGCTTCGGCGACCTTGGCGGTGGTCGGGCGAGCGCGCCGGAGTTCTTCGACAATCGTTTCGATGACGACGATTTTCGCGTCCTCGAAGCCCTCAAACGCCCAGCCGTTGAACCAGAGGCACAAAACCCGATCCTTCCCCGCAAATGAACCCTCAATCATTTTGAGGACGCTCGACTTGCCCGCTCCCCAGTCGCCGTGCACGCCAATGGTCATTGGAGCCTTGGGGGTATTGAGAATCAGGCTGACAATTGTTTGAGCAATCGCCTCATAGTGGAGAAGGTCCGTGGCAGTTTCCTGATCGTTCAGAAACATGGGTTCTCCGGCGGATGGTTGTACCGATTGGAGTATTGTGGCGCATAGGTGAATTCTATAGCGTTAAATTTGGCTACGTGATTTCGGCCAGGGAATCAACACCGACCGCCTTCAGGCAGAATTCAGCAGAGAGCCGAGGCTACGGCGTCCAGGATATACGCCCCGACCTTGCGGAACGGATTCGCCGACTTCTTGGGGGCCAGCACGGTCTTGAGCGTGGCCGACGCGCCGGTGAACTTGTCGTGGTTCAGGCTGTCCGTGGCCGACATGCCCGAGATGTCGATGGGTTGAATGCCGTAGGCGTCGGCCAGGGCCTGGATGCGCGGGTCCTGCACGTCCAGGCCGCCAAGGCGCTCCCTGTCTCCGCCAAGGCGGTTGGAGAACTGCAGGGCGCGGTCATCGGGCGAGGCAAGCACGGTCAAGGGCGGGTCCAGCCGCCCGAGGGCCTCGGTCTGGGCGCGGAACACGTCGAGGTCGATATCCGGAGCCGCCAGGAGCGCGTTGTCCAGGCGCTACAGTACCGCACCCTTGCCGCTGGCGCAGCTGCCGCAAGCTCTCCATGGCCAGCCAGCAGCCCATTCTGTGGGCCGCAAGGGTGATGTCGCGGTAGTGGGGGTTGTCGGCCAGCATGGTCAACAGCTCGCCAGGTGGTCGTGGGAGTAGGTCACGGCGTCCTTGCCCGCCACGTAGCCCGGCAGGCGGCCGTCCGAAGGCCAAGCAAAGAGGATGGCCTGGCCGAAGAAGGAATTGTCGGCCATGAGCTGCGCCATGCGCAGCACGGATTCGGAGAATTTCGTGTTGTAGCCGTGCACGAAGACCAGCACGTGCCCGTCGGCCTCGTCCGTGGCGTTGCCGCCTCCGGCAAACTGGTCGGTAAAGACCTCGCCGGACAACGGGGTGAACTCCAGCGTGGCGAAGCTGGAGGCGCCGTCCACCTGCCTGGACGTGGACCACTCGATGGCCGTGGGCTTGTGATTCGGTGGAATCGAGATGTTGTAGCGGGCAAAGGCCAGCCGGGGCGAGCGGATATTGTTGAAGTTGCCGGGATGCTGGGCATCGAGCTCCCGGTTGGTGGCCACGTGGATGAGCACCTGGCGCGACTGCTGCGTTGGCGGGGCAACCGGCGCCAGCAGCTCCGGCCCCGGACGCGCCGCACATCCGGCCAGCGCAGCCAGCACGCCTGCCAACAAGAATAAGCGCCTCGCCATCGTTTCCCCTCCATACGCTTTGCCGACCTTCTTTCTGGGACGGGCCGTGCTCCGCCGCAGTCAACCATGAAAGCTGAATGATGGATGCAGCAATCAGCGTCGAACACTGAATGCGCTGCGCTCCGGGGGGGGGGCAGTACGCCTGTCAGGGCAGGCGGCACCAGGGCCTCGTTGACGAAATTATGAATCAAGACTATTTAGTTTAATATTCACAGAAGGTGTGCGCAGGGTTTGGCTGAAGAGCCCGGTGGTCAGAGAGCAGAGTCCCTTTGCCTTGCCCGCATTCCGCAACCCTTTTCCCGGGAGTGGCAGCATGCCGTCCAAACAGGTGAACAAATGGCTTCTCACCGCCCTGCTCCTGGCCTGCGTCGGTGGCGGAATCTTCGCCTGGCGCGCCTTCCGGAAGCCGGTGCAGGCCGCGGCCTTCGCCTCGGGCAACGGGCGCATCGAGGCCACGGAGGTGAGCGTCTCCACCAAGCTGGCCGGACGCCTGGTGTCCGTGCGGGTCAAGGAGGGCGACGACGTGGCCGAGGGCCAGGTGTTGGCCAGGATGGACACCAAGGTGCTGCAGGCCGACCTGCGCGAGGCCGAGGCGGCCATCGCCCAGCGCCGGAACGAGATCGCCGCGGCCGAGGCCCTGGTGGCCCAGCGCGGGAGCCAGCTGAGCCTCTCGACCAAGGAGTTGAAGCGCTCCAGGGAGCTCTCGGCGGGCGGCTTCGTGCCGGACCAGAAGGTGGACGTGGACCTGACCGCCACGAAGACCGACGCGGCGCAGGTCAACGCGGCGCGCGCCCAGCTCCAGGCCGCCCGGGCCGCCGTCGAGGCGGCCACGGCCCGGGCCGAGATGATCCGCGCGGATCTCCAGGACGCCACCCTGACCGCGCCCACCGGCGGGCGCGTGCTCTACCGCCTGGCCGAGCCGGGCGAGGTGCTGGCCGCGGGCGGTCAGGTCGTGACCCTGCTCGACCTGAGCGACGTCTACATGACCATCTTTCTGCCCACGGAGCAGGCGGGCCAGGTCGCCCTCGGCGCCGAGGCGCGCATCGTGCTGGACGTCCGGCCGGACCTGTCCATCCCGGCGCAGGTGTCCTTCGTCTCGCCCGAAGCCCAGTTCACCCCCAAGGCCGTGGAGACGCGCACCGAGCGCGAGAAGCTCATGTTCCGGGTCAAGGTCAGGATTCCGGAGGAACTCCTCAAGGCCCACGCCAAGCAGGTCAAGACCGGCCTGCCCGGGGTGGCCCACGTGCGGCTGGACCCGGACGCCCCCTGGCCGCCGGACATTCCGCCCCTGAGCCCTGACAAGAAGCCCGGGCCATGACTTCCGGGGCCATGATCTCCGGGGCCGCGACTTCCGGGAGCGTGGCCCGCCTGAACGGCGTGGGCCTGCGCTACGGCAAAACCGTAGCCCTGGAGGCCATCGGCCTGGAGCTTCCCGCCGGGTGCATGGTCGGCCTCATCGGCCCGGACGGGGTCGGCAAGTCGAGCCTCCTGGCGCTGATCGCCGGGGCGCGGCGTCTCCAGGCGGGCAGGGTGGAGGTGCTGGGCGGCGACATGGCCGACGCCCGCCACCGCGCCCGGATCTGCCCGCGCATCGCCTACATGCCCCAGGGCCTGGGCAAGAACCTGTACATGACCCTGTCCGTGGCCGAGAACGTGGCCTTCTTCGCCCGGCTGTTCGGCCAGGGGCGCGAGGAGCGGGAGCGGCGCATCGCCGGGCTGTTGCAGGCCACCGGGCTCGCGCCGTTCCGGGACCGCCCGGCGGGCAAGCTCTCCGGCGGCATGAAGCAGAAGCTCGGCCTGTGCTGCGCCCTGATCCACGACCCGGACCTGCTTATCCTGGACGAGCCGACCACCGGAGTGGACCCCTTGTCCCGGCGGCAGTTCTGGCGGCTTATCGGGCGCATCCGCGCGGACCTTCCGGGCATGAGCGTGCTGGTGGCCACGGCGTACATGGAGGAGGCCCAGGGCTTCGACTGGCTGGTGGCCATGGACGCCGGGCGCATCCTAGCCACGGGCAGCCCCCGGGAGCTGCTCACGCGGACCGGCGCTCGCGACCTGGACGCGGCCTTCATCCAGCTGCTGCCGGAGGCCAAGCGCCGGGGGCACAGGGAGCTGGCCATTCCGCCCCTCGCGGTCCGGGAGGGCGAGCCCCCCGCCATCACCGCCCAGGGGCTGACCATGCGCTTCGGAAGCTTCACCGCCGTGGACCAGGTGGATTTCGAGATCCGGCGCGGCGAGATCTTCGGCTTCCTCGGCTCCAACGGCTGCGGCAAGACCACGACCATGAAGATGCTCACCGGGCTGCTGCCCCCCAGCGCGGGCCGGGCCATGCTCTTCGGCCGCCCGGCCGATGCCCACGACCTGGAGACCCGCAAGCGCGTGGGCTACATGACCCAGTCGTTCTCGCTGTACACCGAGCTTTCGGTGCGCGACAACCTCACGCTGCACGCCCAGCTGTTTCATCTGCCCAGGGCCGAAATCGCGCCGCGCGTCCAGGAGATGCTGGAGCTGTTCGACTTGAAGGCCCATGCCGAGGCCCTTCCGGACCAGCTGCCCCTGGGCCTTCGCCAGCGCCTGTCGCTGGCCGTGGCGGTGATCCACCGGCCCGAGATGCTGATCCTGGACGAGCCGACCTCGGGCGTGGACCCCGTGGCGCGCGACGGTTTCTGGGAACTTCTGGCGGACCTCTCGCGCAACCAGGGCGTGACCATCTTCGTCTCAACCCACTTCATGAACGAGGGCGAGCGCTGCGACCGCATCTCCCTGATGCACGCGGGCCGGGTCCTGGCCAGCGGCGCGCCGGACGAGCTCATCCGGCGGCGCGGCAAGGCCAGCCTGGAGGAGGCCTTCATCGACTGCCTGGAGGAGGCCACCGGGGAGGGGGCGGACGCTGGTCCGGCTCCGGCCGCCGCGCCCCGGCCGCCCCAGCCGCCCCAACCGTCGCCGTCGCGCTCCGGGGGCTTCAGCCTGCTGCGCCTGTTCGCCTACGCCAACCGCGAGCTGTGGGAGGTCCTGCGCGATCCGGTGCGCCTGGCGGTCTCCCTGCTGGGCTCGGCCATCCTGCTGTTCATCATGGGCTACGGCATCACCTTCGACGTGGAGAACCTGGGTTTCGCGGTGCTGGACCGCGACCAGTCGCCGGAGAGCCGGGACTACATCCTGAACCTGGCGGGCTCGCGGTATTTTTCCGAGCGCCCGGCCCTGCAGAGCGCGGCCGAGCTGGACCGGCGCATGGTCCGCGGCGAGCTCTCCGTGGCCCTGGAGATTCCGCCGGGCTATGGCCGGGACCTCCAGCGCGGGCGACCGGTGGAGATCGGCGTCTGGGTGGACGGGGCCATGCCCTTTCGCGGCGAGACCGTGCGCGGGTACATCGAGGGCATGCACGCCCTGTACTTGAGCCAGTTGGAGGTGCGCACCCGGGGGGCGGTGTCCGGGCTGTCGGCGGCAGGAATCCAGGTGCGCTACCGCTACAACCAGGATTTCCGCAGCCTGTACGCCATGGTGCCCGCGGTCATCCCGCTCTTGCTGGTGTTCATCCCGTCGATCATGATGGCCCTTGGCGTGGTGCGTGAAAAGGAGCTGGGCTCCATCATCAATCTCTACGTCACGCCGGTGACCCGGCTGGAGTTCCTCCTGGGCAAGCAGTTGCCCTATGTGGCGCTCAGCATGGTCAGCTATTTCGGACTGATGGCCCTGGCCGTGTTCGTCTTCGAGGTGCCGCTCAAGGGCAGCCTGGCGACCCTGACCTTGGCCGCGCTGATCTTCGTCACCGCCACCACGGGCATCGGCCTGTTTCTGTCCGCCTTTGTCAAAACCCAGGTGGCCGCCCTGGCCCTCACGGCCATTCTGACCCTCATGGCCTCAATCACCTTCTCGGGCCTGACGACCCCGGTCTCGGCGCTACAGGGGCCGGGCGCGTTCATCGGCTCCGTGTTCCCGGCCACGTACTTCTTCAACATCAGCCGGGGGGTCTTCACCAAGGCCTTGAGCTTCCGCGATCTTTTGCCCGACTTCCTGGCCCTGGCGGCCTTTGCCCCGGCGCTGACCCTGATGAGCGTGTTTTTTCTGCAAAAACAGGAGAAGTGACCATGCGCCGCCTGGTCAACGTCTATCGCCTGGGAATCAAGGAGCTGCGCAGCCTCTGGCGCGACAAGGTGCTCGTGGCCGTCATCCTCTGGGTCTTTTCCGGCGGCATCTACGTGGTGGCCAAGGGCACCTCCATGGAGTTGCACAACGCGCCCATCGCCGTGGTCGACGAGGACGCCTCCGTGCTTTCGGCGCGCCTGGCCCAGGCCTTTTACGGGCCGCACTTCCAGATCCCCCGGCACATCTCCCTGCCGGAGATGGACCCCGGGCTGGACTCCGGGCGCTATATCTTCGTGCTGAACATCCCGCCGGATTTCGAGCGGGACGTGCTGGCGGGCAGAAGGCCCGACGTCCAGGTCAACATCGACGCCACGTGCATGAGCCAGGCCTTCATCGGCGCGGGCTACATAGAGAACATCATCGCCGGCGAGGTGGGCGAGTTCGTGCGCGGCGTGCGCGGCGCACCGCCGCCCGTCATCCGGCTGGCCACGCGCGTCCGGTTCAACCCCAACCTGACCAGCGCCTGGTTCGGCAGCGTCATGGAGCTCATCAACAACATTACGATGCTCTCCATCATCCTCACCGGGGCCGCCCTGGTGCGCGAGCGCGAGCACGGCACCCTGGAGCACCTGCTGGTCATGCCGCTCTCGGCCACGGAGATACTGCTGGCCAAGATCTGGTCCGTGGGCCTGGTGGTCATCGTCACCGTGGCCCTGTCGCTCTACTTCGTGGTGCAGGGCGCTCTCGGCGTGCCGCTGGCCGGGTCCATCCCCCTGTTCCTGTGCGGGGCGGCGCTGCAGTTCTTCGCCTCCGCCTCCATCGGCATCTTCCTGGGCACGCTTTCCCGCAACATGCCGCAGCTCGGGCTGTCGATGATCCTGGTCATCCTGCCGCTGGAGATGCTCTCCGGCAGCGCCACCCCGCGCGAGAGCATGCCGGAGATCGTGCAGAACATCATGCTGATCGCGCCGGCAACCCATTTCGTGAGCCTGGCTCAGGCCATTCTGTATCGCGGGGCGGACCTGGGCATGGTCTGGCACAGCTTGGCGGCCATCGCGGGCATCGGCCTGGTGTTTTTCCTCTTTGCCTTGGCGCTGTTCCGCAGAAGCCTGGCGCAGTCGCGCTGAGCCGGATCAGCCCCGGCGTGTTCACATCCCTGCCCGATTGCGAGTGCTCTCTCGTGCCGCCAGAACTCAAGACGGGGCAGAGCGGCTGATTGCCACCTCCCAAAATATGTCGTGCGAAATGGAGTGCGGCAAAGAAAAAAAACTTGCGAAGCGATTCGCAAGCCCTTGATCTATCGATGGTGGAGCTGGAGGGAATTGAACCCACGGCCGCTTGAATGCCACCCAACGGGTGACCGGCATAAGCGCTTAAATTGTTGATCATTTGTGACATCCTCACTGCGGGATCATATCTTTCTGGGACATTTAGCGTGCAGATTTGTGGTGCAAAGGTGACCGTGCCTCACCCGCAGGCTCATCTGTGCTAATTCACATCGGCTTGGACTTCTTCATCCCCGGGAGGCGATATGGAGGGGCAAACATCAATCTGGAACTATAAAGACAAAATTTTTCATTCATTAATCCTTGACGGCTTGCGGGCCGAGAAGTAAACAGCATCTCAAAGTTGGTTTGAATCCATGTTTTGCGCGGAGTGCACCATGACGGAAGACAACAGCACCCGGGAGAGGCTCCTGAAGGGAGCGCGCATAGTGTTTGCGGAGTTGGGCCTGAAAAATGCCACCATCCGCGACATCTGCACCAGGGCCGAGGCCAACGTCGCCGCAGTGAGCTACCATTTCGGCGGCAAGGAGCGGCTCTACGTCGCCGTTCTCCAGGACTACATCGAGCGGGAGAACAGGCGGCATCCGCGGGACCAGGGCGTGACACCGGAAAGCCCGCCACAGGAACGCCTGCGGGTCTATGTGCGCAGCATCCTGCTCCAGACCCTGGACGGTGGGGACGCCGCCGACGAGCGCCTCAGCAGGCAGCTCACCCAGGAGTTCATCGAGCCGTCACAGCATTTCGGCGAGATTTTCGAGCAGTTCTGCCGGCCGGCGCACAGGCTGCTGCTGGATATCGTCGGGAAGCTGCTGCCCGAGGCGGACGATCTGACGGTCTCCCGATGCGCCTCCAGCATCTTTGGGCAATGCGTGCTGTTCGATTTCGCCAAGGAGGCCCTCTCCCGCATGAGCCCGGAGTCGGCGCTCAAGCCCAGTAACGTCGAGCAGATCACGGAGTTCATTATGCAGTTCTCGTTGGGCGGCATCTCGCGCTTGCGCGCTGCCCAGGCCCAGCTGCGCCCGCCCGTGACGCCCAGCCCAATGCGCAGTGAAGGAGACACGTGATGCTTTCGAAGTTTTTTTTGAACCGGCCGGTCTTCGCCTGGGTCATCGCCATCATCATGATGACGGTCGGCGCGCTGGCCATCCATAAGATGGCCATCTCCCAGTACCCACCCATCGCCCCGCCCTCCATCGCCATTGACTCCTTCTTCCCGGGGGCCTCGGCCGAGACCGTGGAGAACACGGTGACCCAGATCATTGAACAGAAGATGACCGGCCTGGACAACATGCTCTACCTGTCCGGGACCAGTTCCTCCTCCGGCGCGTCCCGCATCGAGATGACCTTCGCACCCGGGACCGACCCCGACGTGGCCTGGTCGAAGGTGCAGAACAAGCTGCAGCTGGCCATGGCCAGCCTCCCGGACACGGTGCAGCGTTCCGGCGTCAAAGTCAGCAAGTCCACGCGCAACTACCTGATCATCATCGGCCTGATCTCCGAAGACGGCCGCATGAACGGCGAGGACCTGCGGGACTATGCCCAGTCCAAGCTGGAGAAAATCCTATCCCGTGTGCCGGGCGTGGGCGAGGTGGAGAACTTCGGCAGCCAGTACGCCATGCGGGTCTGGATCAACCCCGACCACCTGAACAGTTTCGGCCTGACCATGGCGGACGTCACCGCAGCCCTCAACGCATACAACGTCGAGGTCTCCGCCGGACAGCTGGGCGGCGCGCCGGCCATCAAGGGCCAGCGCCTGAACGCCTCCATCGTGGTGCAGCACCTGCTGCAGACTCCCGAGGAGTTCGCCAACATCCCCATCCGCTCCAATCCCAACGGCTCCGTGGTCCGCATCAAGGATATCGGCCGGGTGGAAATGGGGTCCGAACGCTATGACATCGTGGCCAGCTTCAACGGCAAGCCTTCCGCCGCCATGGCCATCCGGCAGGCCGCCGGGGCCAACGCCCTGGACACCGCCGACGCCGTCAAGAAGAAACTGGCGGAAATGGCCCCCTATTTCCCCGCCGGCATGAAGGTTGTCTACCCCTACGACACCACCCCCTTCACCACGGTGGCCATCGACGAGGTGGCCAAGACCCTGGTCGAGGCGGTGGTGCTCGTCTTCCTGATCATGTACCTATTCATGGGCAACATCCGGGCCACGCTCATCCCCACCATCGCCGTGCCGGTGGTCCTGCTGGGCACATTCGCGGTCCTCGGCTTCTTCGGGTTCTCCATCAACATGCTGACCATGTTCGCCATGGTCCTGGCCATCGGCCTGCTGGTGGACGACGCCATCGTGGTGGTGGAGAACGTGGAGCGGATCATGGTCGAGGAAGGCCTGCCACCACGGGAGGCTACGGCCAAGTCCATGGACGAGATCACCAGCGCGCTTATCGGCATCGGCCTAGTGCTCTCGGCGGTGTTCGGCCCCATGGCCTTCTTCCAGGGCTCCACCGGCGTCCTCTACCGCCAGTTCTCCGTCACGGTCATCGCCTCCATGCTTTTGTCCGTGGTGGTGGCTCTGATCCTGACCCCGGTGCTGTGCGCCACGCTGCTCAAGCCCGTGCCCATGGGGCACGACGCCTCGGAACACGCCATCTTCTTCATGCGCCCCTTTTTCAGATGGTTCGATCGGGTCTTCACCCGGGCCAGAACCACATATGTGGGGATTGTCGGCCACTCCTTCGCCAAGAGGACGCGCTACCTCGTGCTCTATGCCTTGCTCGTGGCGGTGGTGGGCTTCCTGTACCTGCGCATGCCCACCTCCTACATCCCGGACGAGGACCAGGGCATCCTCATGGTCCAGGCCACGCTTCCCCCGAGCTCGACCCTGGAGCAGACCGAGGAGGTAATGGGCAAAGTCCGGCAGTATTTCATGGAGAATGAGAAGGAGGGCCTGGAGTCCTTCATGGCGGTCGTGGGCACCAGCTTCGGCGGCCAGGGGCAGAATATGGCCCTGGGCTTCGCCAAGCTCAAGGACTGGAAGCTGCGCCAGCGGCCAGACCTTAAGGTCAAGGCCATCGCCGGCAGGGCCATGCGGGCCTTCTCCCAGATAAAAAGCGCCATGGTTTTCGCCTTCCCGCCGCCTCCGGTCATTGAGTTGGGCATGGCCACCGGCTTCGACTTCCAGCTGCTGGACCGGGGCGGCATCGGCCACGAGAAGCTTATGGCCGCGCGCAACCAGATCCTCGGCATGGCCGCCAAGGACCCGCGGCTGGTCAAGGTCCGTCCCAACGGCCTCGACGACATTCCAGAATACCACATAAACGTGGACTGGGACAAGGCGGGCGCGCTTGGCGTTCCCATCACCACCATCCACAATACCTTCTCTGCGGCCTTCGGCAGCGCCTACGTCAACAACTTCATACAGAGCGGCCGGGTCAAGCAAGTATATACCCAGGCGGACGCCCCCTACCGCATGGCCCCGCAAGACCTGGAGAGGCTCTACGTCCGTAACAACACGGACAAGATGGTGCCGTTCTCTTCCTTCGCCGCAGGGCACTGGACCCAGGGTTCGCCCAAGCTGGAGCGTTTCAACGCCTTCCCGTCCATCAACATCTGGGGCGAGCCCGCGCCGGGGCACAGCACCGGCGAGGCCATGTCCGCCATGGAGGAATTCGCAGCCAAGCTGCCCCAGGGCATCGGCTTCGACTGGAGCGGGCTGTCCTACCAGGAGCGCATGTCCACCGCGCAGGGGCCCATGCTCTACGCCTTCTCCATCTTCGTCATCTTCCTGTGCGTGGCCGCTCTTTACGAAAGCTGGACCATCCCCTTCGTCAACCTGCTGATGCTGCCGCTGGGCGTGCTGGGCGCGGTGCTCGCCACCTCGCTGCGGGGCATGCCCAACGACGTCTACTTCCAGATCGGCTTTCTCACCACCCTCGGCCTTTCCACAAAGAACGCCATCCTCATCATCCAGTTCATCAAGGAACGCATGGGCCAAGGCGACGATCTGACCACGGCCACCCTGGGGGCCGTGAAAACGCGGTTCCGGCCTGTGCTAATGACCTCCCTGGCCTTCTTCTTCGGCGTGCTGCCGCTCGCCATCGCCACCGGCGCCGGAGCCGGAGCCATGAACGCGCTGGGCACAGCGGTGTGCGGAGGCATGATCTCCGCAACCTTCATCGACCTGATCTTCATCCCCATGTTTTTCGTCCTGGTCAGCAGCCTGTTCGCCAAGGAAAAGAAGCAGCAGCCTGGCACAACGACTAAGGCCGATGTTGGGAAATGAGTGGAACAGAATACTGGGATGGCGATGACGGGACGCGTTCCGGAGCGGGGAGCGAATGCGCAAAGGAGCCAAACAGCCTTGGACAACGCGGCAGCGCGGTTGGCCTTGGGCTGAACACCGGACAGCTTGGAGGATGCAACATGACCGTTGACTACAGATTGCTGGTACTGGTCGATGGCTCCGAACGGACCATCCAAACAGTCACCTACCTCAAGGAGTTCATGCCTGTGGGCGAGAAGGCGCGGATCGTGCTGTTCCACGTCCTGAGCGGTCTGCCGGAGGAATACCGGGAGATGCTGCAGAATCCGACCTGCGCAAAGGCCGAAGCTGTGCTGAAAGGCCAGGAACTACAGGAGCAGAGAAAGGTGCTGGAGACCCTGGAGCAGGCCAAGAAGATCCTGATCGAAGGCGGATTTTCGGAGCAGTCCGTGGAGATCAAGCTCCACTGCCGGAAGAAAAGCGTGGCCCAGGACATCATCGAGGAAGCCAAGAAGGGGTACACCGCAGTGGTCCTCAGGAGGCGCGGCCTGGGCGCGCTGAAAAACATGATCCTCGGCAGCGTCGCGGTCAAGATGCTGCAATCACTTGACTTCATCCCGATCATCTTGGTGGGCCAAGCCCCGCCGGTCAAAAAGATCCTGCTTGCGGTGGACGCCTCCCCGCCTTCCATGAAGGCCGTGGACTTTGTCGGCGCCCTGCTGGGCGGACACGGGCACGCGGTCGGCATCTTCCACGCCATCGTCGGCCTGGGGGCCATACGCTTCAGCCCGACGGAAGATGGCAGCCAGCCGCTGCCCGAAGCGGAGCTCCCCGAAAGCTGCATCGAGGCCTTCCAGTTCAAAGTGGTGCAGCTGTTCCGCGCCGTGAAGGCCAAACTCCTGGAGGCGGGATTCGCAGCGGATCAGATCACCAAAAAGGTCCTCTCCGGTGTGCGCAGCAGGCCGGAGGCCATCGTCGCCGAGGCCGAAGAAGGCGGCTATGGAAGCATCGTCGTCGGCCGCCGGGGCCTCTCGCGGGCTGACGCCTTTTTCATGGGCCGCGTCAGCCACGCGGTGGTGTACGAGGGAAAGAAGTTCACGGTCTGGGTTGTCTGAAGGCCGGCCGCACGGCAGCGCCCCCCCCCGGGAGCTCTGGAAGCTGGTGCCGGGCCGCCTTTTGCCCCCTTGGTCCCCCGAGCCTTGGAGCCGGTATGGAAACGATCCAGGAGAACAGCACAAGAGCCAGAATCCTGCAGGCCGCCCGCAGGATGTTCGCGAAGCACGGGCTTAAAAGCGCCACGGTCCGCGACATCTGCGAACTGGCCAGGGCCAATGTCGCTGCCGTGAGCTACTACTTCGGCAGCAAGGAGGAGCTTTACGCCGCCGTGCTCCGGGACCACATCGAAAGCATGGAGAGGCGGCACCCCCGCGACAAGGGCGTGACGCCCGGGAGTTCTGCGGAGGAGCGGCTGCGGGCCTTTGTGCAAAGCGTCCTGTACCGGATCGTGGGCGACGGCGACCCGGTGGCCAAGCAGTTGGGCAGGCTTCTGGCCCAGGAAGTCATTGAGCCGTCGCCGCATTTTGCGAAGATATTCGAAAAGGACCGCAACCCGGGGCAGCGGCTCCTGCTGGACATCGTGCGGCAGTTCCTGCCCGGAGCGGACGACCTGACGGCCTCTCGCTGCGTCTCGAGCATCATCGGCCAGTGCGTGCTGCTCGACTTCGCCCGGGACGCCCTCACCCGCATGGCCCCGGACCTGGAACTCAAGGCCGACAATGTTGAGGAATTCGCTGATTTTATTGTGAAGTTCTCCCTGGGCGGCCTGGACAGGATGGGCATGCGCCTGTCCGGCTGAGCCCGGATCTACCCCCTAACCCCGACCAGGAAATACCTATGCACCGTCATTCTTTCCCGACGCTCACCGTGCTGCTGCTCGTCCTGCTCACCCTTGCCGCCTGCGGACAGGGCCAGAAGGCCGCAGGCCCGCCCGCCGCAGCCGAGCCCGAGGTCACGGTGGTCACGCTGGCACCCAAGGCCGTAACGCTGACATCGGAGCTGCCCGGGCGCACCTCGGCCCATCTGGTAAGCGAAGTGCGTCCGCAGGTGGGCGGCATCATCCAGAAACGCCTGTTCACGGAAGGCGGCGAGGTCAAGGCCGGGGAGGTGCTGTACCAGATCGTCCCGGACACCTACCGGGCCGCCTACGAGAACGCCAAGGCAGCTCTGTCCAAGGCTGAGGCCAACGCCCTGCCCGCCCGGCTCAAGGGTGAGCGCTTCGCAGGCTTGGCCAAGGTCCGGGCCGTGAGCCAGCAGGACAATGACGACGCCCAGGCCGCTCACAAGCAGGCCGAGGCCGAAGTCGTAGCGGCCAAGGCGGCCCTGGAGTCCGCTCGCATCAATTTGTCCTACACCCGCGTCACGGCGCCCATCTCTGGACGCATCGGCAAGTCCTCGGTGACGCCCGGAGCGCTTGTGACGGCCAGCCAAGCCGCGCCCCTGGCCACCATCCAGCAGACCGATCCCATTTACGTGGATGTGACCCAGTCCAGCGCCGAGGTGCAGCGCCTGCGGCGCGAGCTGCAGAGCGGCAGGCTGCGCAAGGCTGCCGACGGTGGGGCCAGGGCGAGCCTGCTCATGGAGGACGGCAGCCCCTACCCTCTGGAGGGCGTGCTCCGGTTCGCTGACATCACCGTTGACCAGAGCACCGGCGAGGTGACCCTGCGTGCGGAGTTCCCCAACCCCCGCCGCGACCTCCTGCCTGGGCTCTATGTGCGTGCCGTGCTCACCGAAGGCGTGGACGAGGCGGCCCTGCTGGTGCCCCAGGTCGCCGTGAGCCGCGACTCCAAAGGCAACCCCCAGGCCATGGTGGTGAAGCCCGACAACACGGTGGAGAGCCGGCCCATCGCGGTCTCCCGCGTCTTGGGCGATGCTTGGCTCGTGGAGTCCGGCTTGGTCGCCGGGGAGCGGGTCATCGTGGATGGGGTACAGAAGGTGCGGCCCGGGGCCAAGGTCAAGGCCGTGGAAGCCGCGCCGCCTGCCCCGGCAGCCGATGCGGCCCCGGCAGAGGCCCAGGCCAACGCCACCCGCGGCGATGCGCCCGATCCCGATGCCAAACCCAAGGCCGAGCCAGAGGCCAAGACCCTGAAAAAGATCAAGGACCAAACCGAGCCCCAGATCGAGCTCAAGGCTGTGAAAATAATGGAGAAGAATCCTGTGGCAAGGGCGGACGGCCTGCCCAGGCCGAAGAAGGGCGAAGGTCAGGCCTATTCGCCGCCCAAAGGCGAAGCGCCAGTGCCCGGCCCTGACCAGAACGGACAGCCCAGCCAACCCCGTCAGGTCGGCCCGGGCGCACAATAGCGCACAGTAGGCGGCCGACTCCGCCACCGGGCGGGGTCACGAGCAACACATAATGCCTTGAGGTGAAATGATGCGTCCCCTGTCTTCCGTTCTCACGCGGGCTCTGGCCTCGGTCTGTCTGGCCACGCTGCTCGCCATCCTGGCGTTCGGGTGCACCCTGGCCCCGAAATACGAGCGGCCCTCGCCGCTGTTGCCCCCCGACTGGACCAGCGGCACGGCCTCGCGTTCGCAGGCCAACGCTACCCTGCCTGACTGGCGGCAGGTGGTGACAGACGAGCCCATGCGTCGTCTGGTGGAGCTGGCGCTCCAGAACAACCGCGACCTGCGCGTGGCCGCGCTCAAGATTGAGAAGGCCCAGGCCCAGTACCAGATCCAGCGCGCGGACCTGTTCCCCAAGATCGACGCCACGACCGGAGCGAACATGCAGCGCACCCCGGCCAAACTCTCCAGCACGGGCGCGGCCGTCACAAGCCGCACCTACAGCGTGGGCCTGGGCTTCAGCTCCTTTGAGCTGGATCTCTTCGGCCGCATCCAGAGCCTGAAGGACGAGGCGTTGGAGAGTTTCCTGGCTACGGAGGCCTCGCGCCGCAGCGTGGAGCTCTCCCTCGTGGCCGAGGTGGCCACGGCCTACCTAAGCCTGGCGGCGGACCGCGAGCAGCTGAGGCTGGCCCAGGAAATTCTGGAGACAGAGGAAGCCTCATTCGAGATTGTGCAGCAACGCTTCAACTTCGGCGTGGCCAATGAACTCGAACTCTCCCAGGCGCAGACCACCGTGGACACTGCGAAGGTCAACGTTGCCACCTACACGGCAAAGGTGACCACAGACGAGAACAGTCTCTCCGTGCTGGTGGGCATGCCCCTGTCAAACGAGCTTCTGCCTGCAAAGTCCCTGGCCGATGTGGCCCCCTTGACCCCCATGCCCGCAGGACTGCCCTCCGAGGTGCTGACCCGCAGGCCCGACGTGCTGGCCGCGGAGCACCAGCTCAAGGCCGCCAACGCCGACATCGGCGCTGCAAGGGCCAGGTACTTCCCGTCCATCGGCATAACCTCAAGCGTCGGCTTCGCCAGCTCCCAGGTGAACGACCTGTTCAACTCGCCTGCGGGCGCATGGTCCTTCGTCCCCCAGCTCACCCTGCCCATCTTCCACTCCGGGGCCATCCGCGCCGGGGTCAAGGCCTCCGAGGCCGAACGCGACATCATGGTGGCGCAATACGAAAAGACGGTGCAGACGGCCTTCAAGGAAGTCTCAGACGCCCTGGCCCAGAGCTCCTCGCTGGAAGCTCAGGTCATGGCGCAGTCCTCCCTGGTCAAGGCCACCGGCAAAAGCTACGAGCTGTCCACCCTGCGCTACGAGAACGGCGTGGACAGCTACCTGACCAAGCTCGACTCGCAACGCTCCTTCGCCTCCTCGCGCCAGAACCTCATCAACGCTCGGCTTTCCCGCCTGGCCAACACGCTCACCCTGTACAAGGCCCTGGGCGGCGGCTGGAGCAAGGAGGAGGACCAGGCCAATTAAGGCCGACCGCTATGTCCCGTGAGACCCGCCGGTGCGCCGTCTTTCCCATATTTCCGGCACCTCTTTCAGGGTCTTCCGGATATCCTCGGCCAGCACGGGCTTGACGAGGCAGCCGTCCATGCCCGCCTTCAGGAAACGTTCAATATCCTGGGGCATGGCGAAGGCCGCGCAGGCGATGATGGACACGCAGACCTTGCTCCCAAGGCTGCGCATGCCCCGGATGAGCCGTGTGGCTTCCACCCCGCCCATCTCGGGCATGTGGATGTCCATGAAGACGCAATCGAAGTCTCCGGCCTGGAGCGCCTCGATGGCGGCGCGTCCATTCTCAACGGCCATGGCCATCGCGGCCTATGTCGGCCAATATGTCCCGCATGCACAGGTTCCCGAGGCTCATCCTCCACATGAAGACCCTTCGGTGGCGGCGCTTGGCTCTGGCCCTAGGCTGGCGTGGTGCGGCAGATTTTTTCCGCTGGAACAGAGACCTTGTCCAACAAGAAGTTTACAGAGACCGCAGTCCCTACTCCGAGTTCGCTTTCCACGTCGATGCCTCCCTGCATGAGCTGGGTGAGCTCTCTCACGATGGCCAGGCCCAGACCCGCGCCTTCGAAGCGGCGTGCGAATGAGGCATCGACCTGGGTGAAGCTCTCGAATATTGCGGATATCTGCCCATCCGGGATTCCGATTCCTGTATCCTGCACAGTAAGGAAAACCTGGGTTTTGCCAGGAAAACGTTTGGATGGTGCCGCCCAGGCGGCAACCTGGACGGAACCGGTCGGCGTAAATTTGATGGCGTTGCCGACAAGGTTCATCAGAGTCTGTCGGATGCGGGTCTCGTCGCCGGCCAGAAGCTCCGGGACGCTGGGGTCGATATCAGCCGAGAGAGCCAGCCCTTTCTGGCGACCGATGGAGGAGAGGGCCTCGAGCGCCTTCTCGACCGTCTGCCTGAGGCTGAACGGCTCACTCGCGAGGCCGAGCCGCCCTGCGTCCATCATTGAGCAGTCCAGGATGTTGTTGAAGAGCGAGAGCAGACGCTGCCCGGCGTCCAGGGCCATATCCGTGAACTCCTTCCGTTCGGCCTCGGTCCGCGTGCCCTTGAGGAGCTGGAGCATGCCCAGGACTCCGTTGAGCGGCGTGCGGACCTCGTGGCCCATGTTGGCCAGAAACTCGCTTTTGGTCCTGGCCGCAGCCTCGGCCTGCTCCTTGGCCCAGCTCAGGTTGGCTTCCAGGCGCTTGCGCTCGGTGATGTCCTCGCGCATGAGCAGGCCGGCGACCACGCGACCATCCTCCAACAGGGGCACTCCGTGCATCAGCTGCCAGGTCTCCTGCCCTGCCACGGAACTCGGGATGAAAACCTCGGTCAGCCGCACGGCCTGACCCTCCAGAATCGCTCGCAGTTGGTCGCTCACACCAGCCTTTGCGATGCTTGGCAGCTCCCAGAGCTGTTGTCCAAGAATTGGTTCGGCAGTGGTTTCTCGTTGCGCCAAGTGTTCCAAGTGCCACTTATTGGCGAAGAGGATTGTTCCAGTCAGGTCGAAGGCCAGGATCGAGACCGGACACTCATCCAGTATCTGGCGGAAGCCCTCCTTTTGCTGTCTGAGCTTCTCATTGTCTTCACGCACGAGCGGATGGCCCTCCAGCAGGCCTTGCTCCGGCTCTCGGTCCGGCTTTGCAGCGGACACTGCGGAACCGGCCGATGAGGCGGCCGCGTGGTTCGCGGCCAGAATGGCCTCGACATACTGGATGACAAGCCGCACGATGCAGTCCTGGTGCTCTTCGGACAGCGTGTCCGCGTCGATTTCCCGCAGGATGCTGCTCATGCCCGTCCGGAAGACCGCCACCTGGCCGATGATGGCGGCCACGCGCAGGCGCAGCTCAAGGGATTCCGGCTGTTCGCCGGTGAGGCGGGCGAGCAGCGCGGTCCAGGCCGCATAGATCTTCTTCAGAAATCCTTTGTGCAGGATTTCGAAATCCGACGTTGGCGCGACCTGCTCCCGCATGATGATCATGCCGACCCAGGGCGCGTCAGGACTGTCCAGCAGCGCCGAAACCGTGTGTCGCACCAGGTGGTGCATGAGTTCGTGCAGGTCTTTGTGCTGCGGTGCCTCCCCGGCGCATTGTGTGAGCACGAGGTCGAGCAGGTCGCCCAACTCCCGCTGCTTCAGGGCCACGATGCGCTCCAACACGGCGCGGTATAGGCAAGCCTTGCCGCCGAAGTGGTAATTGACGGAGGCGATGTTCTCCCCAGATTCCTCGGCCAGGGCGCGTGCGGTGGTGCCTTCGAAGCCGTGCCGCGCGAAGAGCCTGGTGCCGCTCTCCAGCAGCCTCTGCCGCGTATGGTTGCTTCGACCCTCCTTGAGCGATGACGCCAAGGAACACCTCCTTGTTTTGTGGCCAGAGCCAACGGATCGTGCCGCCTAGTCGAGCGCCTTATCGGGTCACCTCGGCTGCGGCCCGGCCTATCCGCCCCGGCGTTTCCAGCACAGTGGCCATGGCGTTCAGGACGAACGCCCCGGCCCTGCGGAAGGGATTCTCCGACTTTTTCGGCGACAGCGCGGTCTTGAGCGAGGTCACGGCGCCGATGAACTTGTCGTGGTTCAAGCTGTCCGTGGCGGTCATGCTGGAAATGTCGATGAGCTGGATGCCACAGTCCTTGGCCAGATCCTGGATGCGCGGATCGCGCACGTCCAGGCCTCCCAGACGCTCCCTGTCGCCGCCAAGCCTGTTGGAGAACTGCAGGGCGCGATCGTCGGGCGAGGCCAGCACGGTGATCGGCGGGACCAGCTGGCCGATGCCCTTGGCCTGGGCGCGGAACACGTCCAGGTCGATGTCCGGCGCAGCCAGAAGCACGCTGTTCAGCCGCTCCAACACAGCGCCCCTGCCCGTGAGCCGCAGCTGGCGCAGGCTCTCCATGGCCAGCCAGCAACCCATGCTGTGGGCGGCGAGGGTGATCTCGCGGTTGCGCGGGTCGTCGGCCAGCATGGTCAGCAGCTGCGCCAAATGGTCGCGTGAATAGGTCGCCGAGTCCTTGTCGGCCACGTAACCGGGCAGGCTGCCGTCGGAAGGCCAGGCGAAGAGGATGGCCCGGCCTCCCGAGGGATTGTCCGCCACAAGCTGCGCCATGCGCAGCACGGACTCCGCGTAGTTGGTGTTGTAACCGTGCACGAAGACGAAGACGCGGCCGTCGTCCTGGCCTTGCTCCGTCGCGTTGCCGGCGACGGGACCGGCCAGGGCGTCGACCGGCAATGGCGCAAACTCCAGGGTGGCAAAGCTGCTGGCCGGGTCCACAGGACGCGTGGCGGACAGCTCGATGGCGCTGGGCCTGTGGTCCGAGGGCACCGAGATGATGTAGCGGGCGAAAGAGAGCCTTGGGGACCGGGCGTTGCTGAAATTGCCGAGGCTCTTGGCGTCGGGCTCCCGGTTGGTGGCCACCTGTAGAAGCACATGCCGGGTCGGTTGCGCCAGGGGCGGAACCGGGGAGAGCAGTTCCGGTCCCGGCCGCGCCCCGCATCCGGCCAATGCGGCGAGGATCAGCGCCAGCATGAGCGCGCGCGGCATCTGCTCCATTCCTCGGGGAACGGTCTTTCCCAGGCGGGTGACAAGCATCAACTCGAAATGATTCATGAAGAATTATTAGTGCATTTATGTTTCAGTGTCGAGCAAAGAATGCCGTCCGGGCTGATGTGCGGAACGGCGCAGCCCTGGGAGCGGAACCATTACCGCGTTTTCTCCAGGACGGAGAACCTGTCGGGCCAGACTTTACATCTTGACTAAATCATGAATGAAGAGTATGTAATTCATGGTTCACGACGGTTGCCTTGACCGTATGCCGCCGACAGACTCGGCAGCCAGTGGCGATCCAGAATGGCGGCTGTACCACAACGTCAACGGAGGCCATATGAGTGAGCAGGCTGGTGGATTGGGAAAACGCCCGAAAGGCAAGTCGAAAAGGGCCCCGAAGGGGCAGGACGCTGTGAATGCTGACGAGCGTAAGGAGTTTGTCCTTGGCCGCGTGGAAGATGTCCGGGCCATGCAAAGGGCCGAGGGGCATTTCGACTGTTTCGGCCGGGCGAGCGCGAATTTTTGTGACCAGAAAGAGTGCCTCTTCCATGCGGAGTGCCTGAGCGTGTCCACGCTCATCGCACAAACGGGTCTTTAGCCGACGCGCCAAGCCAGACATTCTCCTGCACGCACCTCGCGACGTGCGACTGCGGGGATGCACGGGGGGCTCCTTCCCCCCCCGGGCAAGCGCGGCTGTAGGCACGCAGCGTAGTGACTGACAACTCCGGCAGGGCAGTGACCTTGCAGTCACTCACCAAAGGAGTCGGACCCTGACGCAGAAGAATATGCCTGAGCAGTCCCGGTTCACCTGGACCGACAGGACACTTTTCGCACGCTCTGTGCACCGCCTGCTCTTCAAAAGGCTCCTGGGCATGACCCTGGTCGCCTGTCTGCTGACCGCCTGCGGTTTCTACCTCATGGAGCGCTCCCGTTTCACCGCTGCCCTCCGCGATGGAGTCATGTACGGCGTCCCGCGGTTCCAAGTTCTTGCAGAACAGGAACTGAATGCGCCGGACCTTGGCGACCACACGCGGCTGCAGAACATCCTGGACGATACGCTCTCCTCCAGCCGTCTACAGCTGGGGACGGCTGCGCTCACGCTCATCACGGACCCGCAAGGGCGAGTGGTTGCCAAGCGGCGGGACCCGGCTTTGCGCATCCCGTCAGCACTCGACGACTATCTTGCCACTAGCCGCTACAGCGTCCACACGGAAGCGGGCGGCCCCCGCTACGAACTCGTGGCCATCGCTTCCCGGCCATTCCTGCACATCCTCGTGCCCTTGGCCGATGCCAAGGGGAGGATCGTCGCCAACAGCGAATGCCTGTTCGCCATCAGCGAAGAGGTCATCCGCGACGCCAATCTGCGCATGGGCTTGACCCAAGTCCTGGCCGTATCTCTGGTGCTCGGCACCTCCGGTCTGCTCTACCCGGTGCTGCTGCGCCTGCTGCGCCAGATGCACGCGGCCTCCCTGGACCTCATGGAAGCCAACCTTGAGACCATAAGCGTCCTCGGCCGCGCCAGCGCCAAACGCGACAGCGATGTGGACGCGCACAGCTACCGTGTGACCATCTACGCCGTCCGCCTGGGGGAGCGCCTGGGCCTGGACCGCCAGGCCATGCGCGCGCTCATCAAGGGCGCGTTCCTGCACGACATGGGCAAGATCGGCGTCCCGGACGCCCTGCTGCGCAAGCCTGGACCGCTCACGCCCGAGGAGGTCGAAGCAATGCGTCAGCATGTGCAGCACGGTCGCGACATAGCCATCCGCGCGCACTGGCTCAGCGACGCCCTGGAGGTCATCGGCGGACACCACGAGCGCTATGACGGGACCGGCTACGACCAGGGACTCAAGGGCCAGGGTATTCCCCTTGCCGCGCGGATCTTTGCCGTGGCGGACGTGTTCGATGCCCTGGCCTCGCCTCGGCCTTACAAGCCGGCCATGCAATTCGAAGTCGCCGTATGGATGCTGGAAAAAGAACGTGGCAAGCACTTTGACCCGGCCGTCCTTTATGCCTTCGTCCCCATTGCGCGCGAGCTCTACGACGGGTTCGCAAGGCGCTCCACGGAAGAGCTCGATGTCTGGCTGCGCGCAAACTGCGCGAGGTATTTCGGCAGCGACATCGAGGAGTGGCTGGCGTCTCTGGATGCGCGCCTGCGCCGGTGACTTCGTTTCACTCGACGTTTCAAATGAAATATGGCAGGCTATTTAAACAGGTACGCCCCTCCCGGCGCTGAGCACGACGACCGCCAGCGTGCCCACGGCCTTGGGCAGCGACGCTTTGCATCCAAAGGAACATTGAATGCCCCGTCCTAAAAGCACTGATACGGAAGCCACGCGCCAGGCCATCGCGGCCGTGGCCGAAGACCTGTTCCGCACCGTCGGGTACCACAAGACCACCCTCGCGGACATCGCCTCCCGGCTCGGCATGAGCCCCGCCAACATCTACCGGTTCTTCCGCTCGAAGCAGGAGATCAACGGGGTCATCTGCGACGGACTCATTTCCGATTTCGAGACCAGCTGGAAGGCCAGCGTCAAACGTAAGGCTTCGGCCACGGCGAACCTTGGAGCCTTTTTCGTCGCCTGCCACCGGCATGGCCGGGCGCATTTTCTCTCCAACCGGGGCGTCTACGACATGATGGATGCCGCCATCGATCAGAATTGGCCGGTGATGCTCAAGCACATCGACCGGATGGAGGTTTTCGTTGCAGGCATCGTGCAGCGGGGCGTGCAGCAGGGCGAGTTCCAGAGCTGCGACACGCGCAAAGTGGCGGCGCTCTTCCTTCTCGCCGTGCACCCCTTTCTCGACCCGCGGCGCGTCTCCCGCACCCTTCAGGATTGCGCCGCCCTGGGCACTGAAGAGCACATGGAGAGCGACCTGCGCGGGATCATCACCCTCCTGACGCGCGGACTCTCGCCGCAGTTGCCCTCCCTGTCCTGGTAGCCCCGCACGGCGCCCCCTCCTCCGACGCCCTCGGTCCACAGCACTTGGGGCAGACTGTCTGTCCTTGGGAAAGGCGCCTCCGGCGATGGTCACACCGTGCTTGGGTTCCGGCACCAGACACTGTTCGACTTCGCGTGCTCCAAGGCGTTTCTCCGGCGTGCAGACTCCCTGCCAGACTATATTCTTGATCGGCAGACCAGCCTCTTCGTCCGGCCTATCCTCTGGAGCGCCCTTGGTCACCTCCGTGAGCTTGCTCCCAAGAGGTATCACCACGAATTCCAGAGGCTCTGAGACAGCGTGTCGCGGCTGTATTTGCGCTACTTGCTGATGACCCTACAAGCAGGCTCTCCCTTTCGATGTGGTCACGCCAATGATGGAGGACGAGCGCGGCAGCTCCCCGGGCGTGAAGGCTCGGGTTCAGAAGGCACCTAAATCGAATAGCGACATGTGGGATAGAAGCTCACGGCAGCGTACTCCAAGCGTATCGGGTTTAAAACCGTTCGTTTGAAAGCGCTGCATCTGCTGAATCAGGGATGAAACCTGCCAGCTATCCAAGCTGGCAGGATGCTGTGAAATGCCTCGTGGGTTGCGGTGAAGGCGAGAGATTCTCCGCCCCCGTTTGCCGGTCAATATAGCAAATGTAACATCCAGCCTTTCAAGGCGCCAAGACAAAGGGGTGGAGATTCCTTTTCCGCGGGAATTGTCGATACAGTGGTCTTGACATAACGATAGCAAGCTACTAATTTGTTACCTATTAAAATTTGGAGACTAGAAATGAACGCTTCCCCCAAAGACACTCTGGGTATCACCATAACCCGCACCGCTCGCTTATGGCGGACAAAGCTCGACGAACGTCTAGCGCACCTGGGGCTAACACAAGCCAAGTGGCTTGTGTTAATACACATTCACAGAACAGGTGGCGAGATGTCCCAGAAAGATATCGCCCAATCCGTAGGGGTGGAGGGGCCGACTATGGTTCGCGTGCTGGACGGATTGGAGCGCATCGATCTTGTCCGGCGGGTTGGACACGAGGGCGACCGCCGCGTCAAGTTCGTCCGCCTCACGGACAAGGCCGGTGACGTCATTGAGGAAATCATGCGCATCGGCGCTGGCCTGCGGGCGGAGGCTCTCACAGGCCTATCTGACGAGGATTTGGTGTTTTTGGACCAGGTGATGGGGACCATCTTTCGCAATCTTGAGGCGCTCGCTGCCAAGGATTCTCGCTTAATGCGCACATGAAGGAGTATTTTCCGCCATGCCTTCTCTTTCCATTTCGCCCCGAGCGGTGCTGCTGATGGCCACTGCTAAGCCACGCACCCGCAAATTCCTGTTGATGGCCGCGGGGGTGTCCGCAACCGCCATCCTGGTAGCCTTCATCATCAACCGGCAGCGGCACATCACGGAAAACGACGCCCGTGTCATGGCGGACATGATCACCATCAGCAGCCGAGTGGACGGCTGGGTGGCGCGACGCGACGTCACCGACGGCGACATCGTGGTCCAAGGCGGCCAGATCGCCGTCATCGACCAGCGGGAGGCGGCCATGCAGGTGGAGGAGCTTAAGGCCAAGGAAGAGGCCCTGCGCCTGGAGTCTGAGAGGGTAAAGACCCAACTGGAAGTAAGCCAGGGCTCCACAGAGAGCGCCGTCGCCGCAGCCCAGGCGCGCTACGCCAACGCCGAGGCCGCTCTGCGCTCTGCCCTGGCCGAACTGGACCTGGCCCACACGGACTCCGCCCGCTACCAGAGTTTGGTGGCTGTTCGCGCGGTCTCGCGCCAGGCCTGGGACCAGAGTCGCACCGCTCGCGACCAGGCCGAGGAGAAGCACCGCCAGGCACAGGCCCAACTGGCCGAGTGTAGGGCCGGCCTGGCCTTGGCCCGCGCTCACCGTGGCGATCCCGTAGTCCTGCGCACCCAACTGGCCCAGTTGGACCAGCAACGCGCCGAGGTGCAGGCGCAGATCAAGCAGAAGGAAGTCGCCCTAGGTGACCGCGTGGTGTGTAGCCCCATCAACGGCGTGGTGGACCAGAAGTTTGTGGAGCCCGGCGAATATGTCATCCCCGGCCAGCGACTGGTGATCCTCCACGACCCCAAGGCCGTGTGGGTGGAGGTGCATCTCAAGGAGACCAAGCTCACCGATATCCGGCCCGGTCTGCCGGTGAGCGTCAGCGTGGACGCCTACCCAGATCGCGTTTTCACAGGCCGCATCGAGCGCATCGGCACCTCTACCACTAGCCAGTTCGCTCTCATGCCCAGTCCCAACCCTTCGGGCAATTTCACCAAAATTAATCAACGGGTGCCGGTACGCATTAAGGTGGACCAGCCGGACGACAACCCTCTAAGGCCGGGCATGATGGTCGAGGTAGACATTGACCGCGCCGGCAATTGAGACCTTGGCGTGCCGCTACGGGGCGGCCTACAAGTGGTGGGCCACTGCCTCGGTAATGGTTGGCTGCATCGCCACGGTGCTCTCGTCCACCATCGTCAATGTTGCCATGCCGGACATCATGGGCGAATTCGGCATGGGGCAGGATCAGGTTCAGTGGCTCTCCACAGCCTTTCTGGCCTCTATGACGGCCTCCATGCTGGCCACGGACTGGACGCTACGCGCCTTTGGAGTGCGCCGGACCTACTTGGCCTCGCTCATCGCCTTTATGGCCGGGGCCGTGCTAGGAGGCGTTAGTCCTGGCATGGAGACTCTGGTTTTGGCACGCGTCATCCAGGGAGCGGCCGCCGGACTTGTGCAGCCGCTGGCCATGGTGGTCATATTTTCCGTATTCGGTGCGGAGAAACGCGGGATGGGCATGGGCGTATATGGCCTGGGTGTGGTGCTAGCCCCGGCCCTCGGGCCCACTGTGGGCGGTCTGCTCATCGACAACTACTCTTGGCGCTATGTGTTTTTTTTGGGACCGCCGTTCTGTCTTGTCGGCGTGGCGCTGGCCCTGACCTTTCTGCCCGGTCGCGACGCAGGCGGGTCGGGCAGACCCTTCGACCTACCGGGATTTCTCCTGCTTTGCGTGGCCCTCGGTGCCTTGCTTGCGAGCATTTCCAGCGGCCAGCGCGAGGGCTGGGATTCAGACTTCGTGCTGGGGACCTTCGCCGCGAGCCTCAGTGCCTGGGGGGGCTTCGTCGCTCGGGAACGCTCTTGTCCTCACCCCTTACTGTCCTTGGGCGTATATACCAACCCGCGGTTCTTGGCCGCATCGGTCGTGGCCTTCATTTTGGGCATGGGGCTTTTCGGGTCCACCTACCTCATCCCGCTCTTCGTGCAGACTGTGCAGGGCTATAGCCCCACAGAATCTGGGCTCGTGCTCATGCCCGGCGGCCTCATGCTTGGAGTGGTGATGCCTCTGGCCGGGCGCTTTGCGGATCGCCTGCCTCCTCATACGCTCATCATCACAGGGCTGGCTGTGTTTGGTATCTCCAGCCTGTGCATGGCCCAGGCCGGGACCTCCACCTCGTTCTGGGACTTCGCATGGTGGATCGTGCTGGGCCGCGTGGGGCTGGGACTCATCCTGCCTTCGCTGAACAGCGGAGCCCTGCGTGTGCTTGACGAGCGGCACATGGCTCAGGGGGCTGGCGCCATCAATTTCATCCGCCAATTAGGTGGGGCCGTTGGGGTGAGCCTGCTCTCGGTGCATCTGGAACGCCAAACCGAGCTGTACGCCCAGGCCTTCAACGCGTTGCAGAACGGCACCCACGCGGCGGCCGATGCCCTGGTCCTGATCTCTTCCCTGCTCATGCGAGCGGGCCAGCTGGATGACGCCTCCCAGGCCCTGCGACCTCCGCAGGCCTACCAGTACCTGTCGCAAATGCTGGCTGCGCAGGCCAGAGTTATGGGCTTTCGAGAGTGCTTTTTCCTGGTGGCGCTGGTGTTTCTCGCGGCTATAGTGCCGGCCTGCTTTATGCGGCCGAAGAAACGCGGCTGAGGTCGGATGCACTTCCGTATACGCTTCCTCCATTCCTGTTGTGGTTACTAGCCACCGTCATTGGAGGGGCTACTCTCCGTTCTCCAGTCAAGAGAAGTGTAATACCCCGCAACAGTGAACCAGAGCTTGCCCTCACCAAGAGGGACTTGTTGACCGCCTTGGCTGTGCGCCGACGTGGTTCAACCGGCTCCGGGCATTCGCCTGTTCGTCCAGAGCGTGCTGTCAAAAACGCAGTATACAGAGCCCGTATTCATCTGACACTGCCGCCCCTGGCGGGGTGCTGATTACGCAGCCTTTTCGCCTGTTTCGTCTTCGGCAATCCGTCCAGAATTTGTCCGTGCGTCAGTGGTCCGCAGCAAACCGCCAATCTCGGCCAAGCTCACGCATTTTTGACGTCAGCGCGAGGCGATTCTGCTCAAAATGCCCCGCACATTCCCTCCTACGGTCGCAGCATCTCGCGCACCGCCTGCGCCACCTGGTCCGCCGAGGGCTTGTAGAAAGCCTCCTGGGGCGGGCTGAAGGGGACCGGGATGTCCGGGGCGGCGAGGCGACGTGGCGGCGCCTTGAGTTCCCCGAAGCAGGCCTCGGCCACGGTGGCGGCGAGCTCCGCGCCATAGCCGCAGAAGCGGGTGGCGTCGTGCAGCGCCAGGAAGCGGCCGGTCTTGCGGACCGAGGCGAGGACGGCGGCGGTGTCCAGGGGAACCAGGCTGCGCAGGTCGATGACCTCCAGGGAGATGCCCTCGGCCTGGAGCGTCTCGGCGGCCTTCAGGGCCACATGCACTGCGCTCCCGTAGGTCGCGAGGGTGGCATCGCTACCTTGGCGGGCGATGCGCGCCCGGCCCAGGGGCACGCGGACGTCGCCTTCGGGCACCTCTCCGTGGATGGTCCAGTAGAGGGGCATCTCTTCAACCACCAATACCGGGTCGGGGTCGAAGATGGCGGAGAGCAGCAAGCCCTTGGCGTCGGCGGGGTTGGAGGGATAGGCGATCTTGAGGCCGGGCACGTGGGCGAACCAGGCCTCCAGATAGTGGGAATGCTGGCAGCCGGCGGAGAATACGCCGGACTTGACGCGCACGGTGAGCGGGAAGCTGGACAGACCGCCGCTCAGATAGCGCAGCTTGGCCGCGTGGTTCACGAGCATGTCCGAGGCCAGGGTGATGAAGGGAAAGAACATGACCTCAACCACGGGCTTGAGGCCCATGCAGCTTGCCCCCACGGCCAGGCCGGCGATGGCGGCCTCGCTCACCGGAGTGTCGCGCACGCGCCGCGAGCCGAAGCGCTCCAGGAGCCCGAAGGTGGGCAGGTGCGGGTTGACGTGGATGGAGGTGCCAATTCCCTCGCCCGCGAGAAAGACGTCCTCGTCCATTTCCATGGCCAGCGCGAGCGCTTCCGCGACGGCCTGTCCGGTGCTCTTCACGGTCATGGTTCAGCCCTCCCTGGTGACGGGGTTGACGTAGAGGTGGTCGAGGGCCTCCTCGGGAGGCGGGAGCGGACTCGCGTCGGCAAAGGCCACGGCGTGGTCCACGGCCAGTTCGGCGCGCTCGCGCAGCCCGGCCGTGAGTTCGCCGAGCCCGTCGCGGCGCAGGGCCTCGGCATGGCGGGCGACGGGGTCGCGTCCGGCCCAGCTGGCGAGTTCGTCCTTGGGCACATAGTGTTGTGGGTCGTGCTCGCCGTGGCCGTGCATGCGGTAGGTGTGACATTCCATGAGCGCCGGGCCCTTGCCGGAGCGGCAGTGGTCCAGAAGCATTTGCGCGGTCTCATGGACGCGCTCCACGTCATTGCCGTCCACCACCTCGCCGGGCATGCCGTAGGAGGCGGCGCGGGCCGAGATCTCGCCGATGGGGCAGTGTTCCTTGTGGGCCTGGGCCCCGGCCCAGCAGTTGGCTTCGCAGACGAACAGCACGGGCAGCTTCCAGACCGCGGCGAGGTTCATGGCCTCGTGCACGCTGCCTTCCGCCGCCGCGCCGTCGCCGAAGAAGACGCAGGTCACGCCTTCCTCCTGGCGGTAGTGTTGGGCGAAGGCCGCGCCCATGGCCAGAAGCGGCCCGGCGCCGACCACGGTGGAGGTCATGAGCACGTTGCGCCCGGGATCGGCCACGTGCAGGGTACCGGATTTGCCGTGGTTGAGGCCGTCCCGCTTGCCCATGATCTCGGCCAGGAGCGCGCCCGGGTCCACGCTGCGGGCGAGCAGGTGGCCGTGGCTGCGGTGGTTCGTGACGACGACGTCCCGGGGCGTCAGCGCCCGCACCACCCCGGCGGCCACGGCTTCCTGGCCGTGGCAGGTGATCTGCATGCCGGGCAGTCGGCCCTGTTCGTGGGTCATCCGCGTGATGCGATCCTCGAAGGCGCGGATGAGGAGCATGTCAGAGTGCAGTCCGATGCGCTGGTCAGGGTCGAGCGGGTGTCTATTCATGGAGCCTCCTCCAGAAAGAATTAGGTCGTGCAGTGCGAGAGACAGTCATCTCACGTGGCGTGAGAAGCAGGAACTGTCGTAGCTGTAGCACGGGCAAGACACCATGGCGGTCGCCAGAGCATAACCCGGTTGTGTCCGACCGTGCCTTTCCGTGACAGCTCTCGACTTGTGGAGCCGCTTATTCGCTCTCGCCCCACGCCTTGGCGCTACGGTCGACCTTTTTGCGCACGCTTCTCCAGTCCGTTTCGTGAGTAAACATGGATTCCGGCAACGCGGCCAGCATCTTTTCGTAGAGGCTCAGGGAGACTGTGAAGGTCAGCTCATCAGTCTTCATGAACTTCCTGGCGGAGGGGTCGAACCCGCCGAGGACCGCTTTCTCCTCACCGCGCTCCTTGTAGTACAGCGGCCAAGAGAGCATGTTGGTGCAGCCTGCCCCGAACGGGGAAACCACACATTCTACGTTTCCGGTTGTAAAGGCCGTGTGGGTGAAGAGGCCGCTCAGCACCTCCGGCCGTGCGAAGAAAATGACGAATTCCGGGGTCTCCGTGCCAACGAACTGTGACAGCGGCTTGAAGATGCAATACTTGGCCGGAGCCTTGCGCGGCTCGACCTGCTTCAGAAAGGACCTGACGGACTCCGGAGTGGGCAGGTACCGCTCGCCATGCAGGGGCGTGCCGGCAAAGCCAATGGAAACGTAATGCTCAATGAAGTGCAGGGGAGGGTTCAGCATAGAGCAGTAATATGCGCCCCCGAAGCAGCCATACTCCTCAGGCGAAATGAAGGCTGCGGAGCGCTTCTTTCTGGCCAGCCAGATGTTGCCCATGATGCAGGAAAACGTCTTCATGACCTCCTGCACGTCCAGCTTTCCCTGCTCCTCAAGTTCCCGCGAGATGGGAACTCCCTCCCTGGGGCCGAAGGCATGTTCCGGTTTGGTATCGGAGTAATGGACACCGAACGGCTCCTCGCCTGCTCCGAGGTATCCAAGAAATTTTTGGGTGTCGTCCAGGATGGACTGCACGGTCATGATTCGTCCCCATGTGGTTGGTTCTGGAATCCCGGGCGGCCGGCCAAAGCCCGTGCTTGCGCTCCTCAATGCCTTTGGATATCATGCCCATGAAAAAGATAAATGGACCCCAAGGAAAACTCTTTGCCAGTCTTGGGCATAATCATGCTGGAGTTTCTCAACGATCTGCCGCTATTGGTGGAAGTGGCCCGCCAGAAAAGCTTCACCAAGGCTGCGGATGCCCTTGGAATCGGCGCCTCGACGCTTTCCAGGCGCATCCGACGGCTTGAGGAGCGGATGGGCATTCCGCTCTTCTACCGGGACACGCGTAACGTGGAGTTGACGGAGCACGGCGCCCGCCTAGTGGAACGCTGCGAGTTCATTGTTGAAGAAGCCCGAAAGGCCCAGGACTCCCTGCTCATGGAGGTGCAAAGGCCCTCGGGGCTGATCCGCGTGTGCATGTACCGGGACATGTGCGACCTGCGCATGCGCGAAGCGCTCGTCGATTTCGCCAGGCGATGGCCGGACATCCAGCTCGAATTGGGCTTTCAGGAACAACAGGTGGACCTGCGCACGGCTCCGTATGACGTCGCCTTTCTCATCGGGCCGTCCATCGCCCAGCCGCTTGTGGCGCGGAAGCTCATCACCATTGAGCCGTTCCTCTACGCCTCACCGGAGTTCCTGGAACGCCACCCCATGCCTCGGGAGCCGAAGGACCTGCTTCGCCTGCCGTGCATCGTGCTCGGGCGCTTCGGGAGGCGCTGGCCCATGCACAACGGCAAACGCCATGTGGTGGTCGATGTCCAGCCCAGGTACACTTTCAGCTCCGTGGAGATGTGCCGGGACTTTTCCCTGGCGGGACTCGGCGTCGCCTTGCTGCGGGGGCTTCAGGTCGAGCCGGATGAGCAGGCGGGGCGTCTTGTGCGCCTGCTGCCGGAATGGAGCGGCGGTTTCGGGCACGATGTGAACATCGTCACCGGCCCGGGCCAACTGCCCAGGCGGGTGCGCGTGTTCGTGGAACACATGCAGGCGCTGTTCAGCGCGCCCAAAGAGGGCTGAGTTCGGTTCCCCGGCAGGCATCCCTTGTTGTGGTGCTTCCAGCCGTTGCGCTTTACCTCCCCAGGTCCGTATCCCGACGTAGCGCCTTGACGTCGCGCAACGGTGGAGCGCCGAACAGCCGACTTTACTCGCGGTTGAACTGGGTGCTGCTCTCGTAGCCCACCTGAAGGGCTGCGGAGTTCGCGTCCAGGTGGTCTGGTCCGTGAGTATCCTCCTCTCCTGGCTTCAGTGAGTCGGAGACGCTTCTGGAACTGGAGCGGGCTCATGGAAGTCAGTTCGCGGAAGTGCCTGTGGAAGGTCTGCTGGCACCGACATGGAAGGCATCGCCTGGACCTTGAGTGCATGGGATGCTTCTGAGTAGAGCTAAACACTAACACTTACACTTACACCTCGCGCACTGGTCCGAGCTTGACCTGATTGCGGCCAGAGGATTTGGCTTGGTACAACATCGCATCCACTTGTTTCACGATGTCCTCCACCGATCCATTGATGGTGCACCGCACGGTTACAACCCCCAGGCTCGCGGTGACGTGCCTGGACACGCTCGACCCTGCGTGTGGGATGGCCAAGTCTTGGATGCCCTTACGTATTTTTTGGGCGATGACAACCGCGCCAACGGAGTTTGTCTCTGGAAGAATGCAGACGAATTCTTCACCGCCATAGCGAGCAGTCAGATCCGCAGGGCGGGAAACACTCTCAGCGGTAACTCGGGCAACCTGCCGCAGGCACTCGTCACCCTTGACGTGTCCATAGGTGTCATTGAACTCCTTAAAGTAGTCGATATCCAATATAATCAGCGACAGTTCGCCCCCTGAACGGACATGCCGGCCATGTTCTTGGGACAACATCTCATCAAAACATCGACGGTTGGCTATGCCCGTCAATCCATCAGTATGACTTAAGGCTTCAAGCTTGCGGTTCGATTTCGCAAGCGCCTCCTCAGCCCGCTTGCGCTCGGTAATGTCTGTGAGGAACAGGGCCAGTTCCTTCGCCCCTCCCTCTGCCTGGGTCACGATGCATTGGGCGATGACCGAGGTTCGCGAGGCCTCTCCGGCTCCGACCTCCAACTCCTCGCTCCAGGCACGTGGGACCTCCGCAAGGAGGCTTGCATCCACTAGGCAGGCCAGGGAATCCGGCAGAGGGAAGTCAGCGCCCTCAGCCTGTTCCTCGCCGAGCATGGCCAGAAAGGCCGGATTGACCAGCTTGACGCGACGTGTGGCGCAGTCGATCAGGGCAAATCCGCCGTGGGTGTTCGCGAGTATGCGCGTCAGCAGTTCGGACTGGGAACGGATGATCCGGTTGGCCTCACCCATCTGCTCTTCGCGGGCCGCGTCCAACTTGCCGAGCATCTGGTCTAAGACCCGGCCCAGGTTTGCGATTTCATCGTCACCCTCGACGCGAAAAGACGTCGGGAGTGATCCTGTATCCATGACGGTTTGGGCCGCGCGTTCGAGCCTGTGCAGGCGCGCGAGAAGCCTCCGCGTGAGGGCTAGGCAGGTGGGCACAATCACGGTGATGGCGAGGACCACGAGGGCCGTAAGCCTGAGCGCGAGGTCGTGCAGATCCCGCTTCAGGGGCTCCGCATTAATCCAGACTTCAAACTGGATGGGATACCTTTTGAGCGCCGGCGGCAGATTGAGCACATCGGCTCGGACGATGGCCCCAGTCGGCGGTTGTTCCCCTCGCAGCGCCTGAGTCACCCCGCCCGGCAGGCCAGTGGCGGTGACCCGGCACCCCTGCGTGAGGACCAAGTTCTCAAATACCGTGCTCAGACTGAATTGATAGGTGAGCGCTCCTTCTGGCAGGCCGGTATTGGGATAGACCACGGGCCAGGCCATGGTCATCACAATGTCGCCACCAAGAGGCTGAAGGTCGACTTGGGGCTTGCTGGAGGAGATCACCTCGTGCAACAATTCTGCTCTGACGGCCAAGAACTCCTTGCCTGCGCTGGCGGCAATGGGTTGGCCTTGAAAGTCACGCAGAGTCATGTAGACAGGCAGCTCTCCAATCTTCTCAATGGCGCCGAAATAGGGCCGAAGATATGCGTCCCGGCCAACACTGTCGGCCAGTGCGTTGGCAAGCAGGGTGTTTTTAGACGTGCCCTCGATGTGGCTCACCATCCCGGCAAGCCATGTTTCGAAGTGGGTCTCAATGCGTCGAATGCGGGCGTCGGCCTCACGTTCATACGCGGAGACAATGCTGTTGCGGGTCGTGACATAGGAGAGCGTGGAGCCCAGAAGGATGACTGTGGCAACTACGCCAGCCGTGACGAGGCCCACCCGCGTCGCGAAGGAGCCCCGCCTAGGCAGATACCGTTCGATCCAGTTCCGCAGACCGATCATGGCAGGGGGACGAGGACCCCATCCCCGCGATACTTGGCCATGAAGATCACCTCTGGTCCCAAGGCCTCGTGGTTTGACGGGGAGAATGGCCGCGCATAGTTCGTCACCAGACCGGAATAGGGCCCGAGGTCTTCCAACGCCTTGCGCACGGCCGAACGGTTCGTGCTTCCGGCCTTGTTGATGGCCTGGGCGAGCAGATGGGCCAGGTCATAGGCGTGGGCCACGCCCACCGGGCCTGGAATACTCTCGGCGCGGCCAAGGCCGGGATAGAGTTTCCGGGCCTCGGCCATGAACCGTTCGCGCTTCTGACGGTCGGCATGTAGGAAGCTGAATGTCTGGATCACTGAGAAGTCCATCCGCTTCAAGTCCTCGCCGCTCTTCTCGAAGAATTTGCCGCCGGTCACGCCCCAGTGGCAGAGGATCGGGACACGCCTGGCCTCGGGCATGGCAGCAAGCTCATGCACGACCAGGCTGCCATCGACGTCGTTGGCCACGAAAATGATGCATTGGGGTTTGTGGGCCAGCAGATCCTTCCGCAGATCGGCGAAGGATTTGTCACCCCAGTTGTACCAGCGCGTCCGAACCACCTCGACGCTGGGTTTCTTTGCCAGATAGGCCTTAGCCGCCTCGTCGTTGCTCCGGCCCCAAGCAGTATTCGGCAGAAGCAGGGCCACCCGCTTGAAGCCTCGGCGTTTGGCGTGCTGGATCATGTACGGCATGGCATACCGATCCATGAGCGAGAGGCGAAATGTGTAGCTTGGCTTGAAGTTGTGCTGGGTGATTCCATCCGCAGAAGCCCAAGGGTCCAGAAGGATCAAGCCGAGTTCTTGGATCACCGGCAGGAGTTCCATGACCACCGGACTAAAGCGCGCACCAAAGACCGCCACCATGTCCTTTTGCATGGCGAGCTTCCGAACGTTCTCAATGGCCCGCGCAGGCACAGACCGATCGTCCATGGTCTCCAGAACCAAGGGCCGACCGCCCAGGACCCCGCCCCTGGCGTTGATCTCGCTTATCGCCACGCGGATGCCCATCTCCACCGCCTGGGCCGAGGTGCTGTCCTTGAGCCCGAATTCCGCAGTAAGCCCAATGCGCACGGGCTGTCCTCCGGCTGGGGCGCATTGGCCATGAGTCGGCAGTAACAGGGCAAAAATCAAGGCACAGGCACACATGCTTTGATGGAACCGATCGTACATGTCTCACCTTTCCCCAACGAAAGAGTCCATGAAGCTGATGCACTCATAGTAAATGCCGATAGAGCATTTGTCCAGCCAGTCGGCAGATGCACGTGCTCCCCATTCGTGCGCGCACTGGGCTGACCGAAACAACTATTCGCGCAGTGGTCTGGATATGGTAGCTGGAGGGGGGAGCGCGATTAACCAAATTCATTAATACGGACACATTCCTAGCAGGATATGTCAACGGTACGCGGAGGTTGAGGTAGTCCTTTCGATGTGAAGTGCATGGGCTTCTGCATACGCCAACCTCGCGGAATATATCTTCCCGCAACAGCTCTGCCGAGCCCGAGCGAAAACGTTGCTCCCCCCCCTCGCCGTCGCACAAACACACATCACGGCGCACCAGCGTCGCTTGTAGTACCGTGCCGTCGGCGGCGAGGGGGAGCGCTCCGCGCTGCCTTCCTGTGCGCACTCTTTCCATCCGATCTGACCCGCGAAGCCACCGCTGAGGTTCCGTTTTGTTGACGGCCCTGCGAGGTCAACAAAACCGGGCAGGATTTCATTCCCTCCTCGCCGTCGCTCGTCTGCAACCACGGGGTGTCGGATTTATCAGTGGTCGAGATCTAGACATCCACACTAAAAAAATGTATAATAAAAAATTTATTGACAAACACCTGCGGACGTGACAAGGCTCTAACTGTCGGTACAACCTAAACGAAGGAGCGAACGAATGGCCGTGACGTGTCAATTGGTTCCCAATACTCCCAACCGGGAATCAACGCAGCCCCAAAGCCGTTGTGGCTCTAGACGCGACTAGAGGGAGGAACGCGAACAGAAGGAACACCATGACCAGCGTTAGTTTCCCTTCGGCAGAGGTTGTTGAGGCCGCTCGTGGCCGCATTCTGTCCATGCTCAGCGAGGACGCGTCCATGCACCCCGAACTCGTCTATGACTCGAAGTGGGAGATCGCCTTGGCGACCCGCTTTGGGGAAAGGGACGTCACTCGCGAAATCTTCGCCGACGTGTTCCCCTCGTGTGGCGGATATGTTCCGGCTGGGGGGGAGAGCGAGGTTCTCAGCCTGATCACGAGCGCCCTGGAGAGCGCTGAGGATTTCAGGGCTCATGTCGAGTGCGCCCATGCTTTCCTTGCCTTCTGCAGGGGCAGCGACAATGCCTTTTCTTGCGGTGCGGACTGGAAGCAGGAACTCCCTGAAGCCCACGACCGGCTCAACCGCATGCTCAAGATGGACTGGCGCCCGTGGCACACGCTGCGCATCAAGGAAGAGCGCGCTGGGGCGTATCGGCTCCTCATCGCCAATAGGTTTCTGCGTGACAGGGACATCACGGGTTTCCTGCCGCGGATCCTCCTCACTCTTGAAGGCTTCTGCGCGGCTCCCAGCAAAGGCGCGGTGGCCCGTCTCGTGACCGCGTCTCTCCTCGGCGAGGAGGAATTCCGTATCCAGGTTGAAAAGCTCGCTTCCAGCATGGAAAACGTGGGGCCGGATCCCGACTAACCGTCCCGCAAAACAACTCTCCACAGGCGCCTCTCTGGGCGCCTTTTCCTCGTCTTCATGCCCATCCTGGTTCAATATTACACCTGACTCTGCTGCAGATGTCGGTCAGGCTTGTGGCTTATGCGATCCGAAGCACCAGCCACATTGCGCGCAGGTTTCTCCCGGGAGTCTTCTTCATTGGGCGCAGGGACATCGAGCTCTTTCGGCGGATTCATCTTCGGCAAGTGAGCGTCATGAGGCGGAGCGGGCTATTGGCATTGGCAACACGTCGAGGGGGCCGCTCGCTCTAACCTCTGTGGCGCATGGAGGTTCCGAGCCGGAGGGAGGAGCGCCGGCGCACATCGCCATTGCTTCCAAGCCGAATGGACTGCGTCATTGGCCACGAGAAAGGCGGCCCAAAGGGCCGCCTTTTGAAGGGAAGGGTGCTGCAGTTCCGCCATTGTCGCCTGGCCGCCGGTCTTATGGTCCGGCTTGCCCGCGTGGCGAACATGGGCCTTGGGGCCTGACAGTGAGCTCCAAGGAGCTCACACACATTGCGGCTGGTTTCTATGTCACCGGCCGCGAGGTCTCTCCACTCTGATCCTGGCGTATGCCACGGTCGCATGGAGAAAGTCGTTCTCACGGCGGAATACGAGCTTCCGCGTGAACATGCGTTTCGCGAATTGCGCTTTGAATCTTGTCGCAGTCGCGATCAGTCGTCTGATCATATTGCTCCTCCTGTTGGTGTACGTGGCCCTTGCTCCCATCAAACCATTTCTGATTTTCCGTGCGCAAGGGCCTGGAGGGCAAAGCGAAAAGATAACTGGAAGATATTTCGTGGTTCAGGCTGGCGTCGACAAGCCGACGGTGCCGCGCCCACCTCGAGCCGATTCGGCTGGCAGCATGTTGCGCGCTAGGGTTCCGGTCCCCACACGGTTACGGGGGCCAGGGCCTGAAGCGCCTTGCCGACGGCGACTTCAAGCCTCGCCACATCAAGGTGCGTGTAGTACGCCTCCTCGACCATCCGGCCAGCGGTCACCCGCTGAAGGAGCAGGTACAGCACCTTGTCCTTCTGCCTCGAGGCGAACAATACGCCCTCCGTTTCCGTGCCGAGCAATGGCTGCGGCTCGTCTTTCAGAAGCTGCCCACGCCGGAAGCAATCGAGGCATGCCTTGAGCGCGGCTAGGCTCTCCAGATCAGAGCATGAATACCCCATTAAGCTGGCCGCCACCCGCGTCCAACGGCGTTTACCCTTCGTCTCATCTGCTACGCCAGCGCTAACCGTCAGCTTGAAGCTGTTCATGTTGTAGTTCAAACTCCTTTCTCTCCTCCCGCTAGCGCCGCGGATTCCAAAGGTTAAGCCAAGCGTCCTCGGTGACGTCTCTATCGAGAAGGTACGACTTCCGTTCGAAGTGCAGCCGCGTGTCCCACGGCGCCTGCCGAAGGTTGAAGTACCGCCCGGCTAACGCTGGCGTATTCTGTACGATATGCCGGTTGACGCGTCGCCATACCCATGCCTCAAGCTCGTGCGCTTGCTGCCTGGCATCGAACGCGTACCTCGCATAATGATGGAAGCGACGCGCAGCGGCGTTGATGCGGCGTAGCTTGTGCTCTGGCGAGGCGTCGGACGCCAGCGCCGCGCGCACGCCTTCCTTGAGCCGCTGCACCACTATATCATTCATTCTAATGTTCACCACGCCGCCGACTACGTGCGCTTGCCAGGCCAGAACCTCCGTCGGCTGCTCGCGCAGGTCGGTCCATTCCACGCCGCCGCCCTCGAACGGCTTCGAGGCCAGAAGCCACATCCCGTCTTCGCTCCACAGCATACCCGCGCGGTGGTCACGTGCGACCTGTAGCGTAGCCTCGGCTATATGCCGCCAAGTCAGGCTACCGAGGACGTAGCGCGCGAAGCCAGCACGCAACGTGTCGCCCAGAACATGGTCGAGCAGCCCCTGCAGGTGATAGAAGAAGGTCTCGTCGGTGATGCCTGCTGCCAGCGCTCCGGGCGCTATCTGCGCGGTAGTCCAGTCGTAGCCGACATGCCCGAGCCAGCAACGATGAAAGCGATTCGCCTCAATACGCAACCAACTCGTGAAGACACCTGGACACCACCATGGACGCCAATAACCTTGCGCCCGGTTGCTGATCGGCGCGAGGACAAGCCACGCGGCGTAGAGCTCACGGAACACGTCGGCTATCTCGAGCTGCTTCTGACTCGAGCGCGGCATGTAGCGCTCCACAAGCGCCCCGGCGACGTTCAGGAAGCTGTCGCGTTCCAGATACCGCAACAGGTTCACATGTCGTCCGACCAGGGCGAGGGAGCGCTGCGCGCGACGCACGAGTGCAACGTCTCCTGGCCCAGGCCGATGATGTTCGCGGACAATGCCCAAGCTACGCGCTCGCGTCTGCCAGGCTAGCCGACTTCGCCTCGGCCTTCTGGCCGGCGGCAAGCTCTTTTTCCGCCGCAGTGAGCTGCGTATTCAGCCACGTCGAAAACTCAGGCTGGAGAGAGAACTCCCAACGGCATTCCCGGCAACGCTTCTTGACCTCCCGGTAGCGGTTGAAGGTATCGTTGCTGACTTTGATGTTGACCTGACACTCAAGCGCAGCGTTTTTCTTGATGATGCCCACAGTTTTTCCTTTGCGTTAGCGATTATTGGTTGATGACAAGACCCTGAACAGGAGAAGGGCCCACAAATCGCGTCTACGCAACTGCGGAAAAATGAGTCCAGCAGAAATGTGGGGACATCTTTTCTTTTTTTTCGTGCTACGCGACTGCATGCATTGGCTAGCCTATTCGCGCTGGCCTAATATGTTAATTTTACATGATAAAATGGCTTCATCATTGAGGTGGACTGTCTTTGAGCCTTTCCTGCCCGCTGCTCTTGCGCAGCGCCAGGGCCGGCGTGGTATGCTCCAAGTACACCCGCTCCCCCCACCCGCTGGTCACCAAGCCAGCACGGCCAGCCGAGTCGTAATTTGTTTCGGCAGCGAGAAGGGGCGCTGAAACCCTGTACAGAAGGAGGAACAACAGACCAGGAGGCGTGCGCTCCAAAATCAGGCGCTCGTCTTCGCCATGCCCATTCGGAATCGTTAACCCTGCCTGTTTGACCGAGAGCAAGCCCCGGCTAGCCAGCCGGTATCCATCGCCTAGCCAGCGGTGGTGTCTTTTCGCTTGCTCGCACTGGAGAGCCGTGTGCGAAGGAAACTCGCCTGCACGGTTTGGGGACCAGCGCCATAAGCTACCTCTGCGTTAGCAGGGGGTGTGAAGTGTCGTTGAGTCCATGCTTCCCCTGAGGGGGTGCGCCTGGATAAATCAAATGCCGAAAGCCCTGGGAACCAGGGTAGCGGGACGATACCTAAACCGAAAGGCAAGGGTCGTGACGCGTGAGGGACATGGCGGCTGCGTGCGACGAAACCGGGTGGTCCCCGGATATAAGCGCAATGCGGTCAGAGCAGTCATGTTAGAGGGTGAAAACCCGCCCCGTTCCGCCATGGTGACGGAAGGAACCATCGTTTTAAAACCCAAGAAGTAGCTCTGGAGTAGCGCCCTGCTGTGACACCTCGGGGGCTGAAAAGAGCGTATGCCAGGAACATAGCCCTGGCGGCGAACACTTGGGCACAGATGGCACCTGTAGCGGATGACAACGGCATGTGAGGTAAAAGCTCACGGCGGCGTACTGCCTGGATAGGCAAGTGCCGTTTGGTTGAATCAGGGATGAAACCTGTTGGCTAGCAATAGTCTGCAGGACACAGAGGCATCGTAGTAATCTCCCGTAAGGGCAACGTCTGCGTCCGACCCCGGACTAATAATCCGGGGCAGGTATTGGTTGGCTACCAATCTGTTAGCGAAGGACAGACGAAGCGCGGAAATGCGCTTGGACGAAGGATGCCAGGTCGGTCAAGGCAGTGATTTCGAACCATGGATTATCAAATGAAAAGGGGGCCGCAAGGCCCCCTTTTGCTTTGCCGTCTCGCTACGGCATGGATATCAGTCGGCTAGTCGTCAAAGCTGCTGCTCGAGGAAAAGGAGTCGTCGAAGCTGCTGCCTGAACAACTGTCGTCAAAGCTACTCGTCGAGAACGAGTCGT
>JBFWMQ010000028.1:0-40348 GCA_050251495.1 Desulfovibrio sp.
CGATCCCATTCCGAACTCGGAAGTTAAGCCCGCCATCGCCGATGATACTGCGGTTCTAATCGTGGGAAAGTAGGTCGCCGCCAAGACTTTATTTCAAAAAGGCCCGGAGAGATCCGGGCCTTTTGCTTTGTCCTGTCACTTCCTTCATATTCTGCACACGATTCCACGTACTGGAATCAAGAGACGTCATCCGCTCCTTAGGCGAGATTGACTCTGCTCGGAATTACTCCCAGGACAGCTTTAGCGACACGCATCCCGCAGCGTTCCGCAGAATCACAAACAGGAGCGTTGTGTTCAAGCGTAATGCACCTCTGGTGCTTGCGCGCAGCAGCCCTGGCGCGTTGGACGCAAAAAAGCCCCGGCAAAACGCGTGTCCTGCCGGGGCTTATGGTGTCCAACTCGCGCTAGAGCAAACCGCTTTGCTTGAGCACCTGCTTGAGTTGCTCCTGATGAGCTGGCTCCATGGGCACCAGAGGCAAGCGGAACTCCAGCCCCATCCTGCCCATGAGTGAGAGCGCGGTCTTCACGGGGATGGGGTTCGTTTCAATGAACATGGCCCGGTTCACAGGCATCATCTCCAGGTTGAGGGCCTGCGCTCGTGCCGTGTCCCGCTTATTGAAGGCCGAGATCATGCCGGACATTTTCCCAGGCATGACGTTGGAGGTGACGGAGATGGTTCCGTGGCCGCCAGCGGCCAAAAGCGGCAGCACGGTGAAGTCGTCTCCGGACAGCACTGTGAAGTCAGGGCCCATGAGTTCGATGAGCTCGGTTCCCTGCTTGATGTCGCCCGTGGCCTCCTTGCAGCCGATGACTTCCGGAACTTCCCTGGTCACCCGGGCAATGGTTTTGGGCATCACGTTCTGGCCGGTACGACCAGGCACGTTGTACAGGATGAAAGGCATGGAGGCTTCGGCGGCCAGGGCCTTGAAATGGGCCACGAGACCGTCGGGAGTCGGTTTGTTGTAGTAGGGGGTGATGATGAGCGCAGCGTCGGCTCCAGCCTGTTTGGCCAGGACCACGAGTTCAATGGCCTCGCTGGTGTTGTTGGACCCGGCGCCGGCGATGACGGGCACCCGGCCTTTCACCTGGTCCACGCAGATCTTGATGACCTGCCCCTGCTCGGCATGGGTCAGCGTTGCCGCCTCGCCGGTGGTGCCGCAAGGCACAACGCCGTCGATGCCTTGCTCAATCTGCCATTCGATGAAGGCCCTGTAAGCCTCCTCGTCCACGGCGCCGTTTTTGAACGGCGTCACCAGTGCGGTAAACGCGCCGCGAAAACTCATTCACTCCTCCTTACTAGTCGGTGCCCATGTTGCGCATAAGCGTCAGCATCCCAGGCTCTTCCTGATACTGATCAGTTAGCCCGAAAAGGGTCATACGAATATTTTTGCCTTCCGTCCATTTGAAAGTGGAAGTTCTCTCGGGCCAGGAAAGCACTTCGATGCGAATCACCGACTTGCCTTGCGTGAACGAGCGCACCCACGCGGTATGCTGGCCAGCAGCCAAAGTTCCGACAATGCCTATCCCCGGGCCGGAACCGAGCAGAATGTCTGGCAAGGGGCCTTGGGCTTTGAGAAGCTCCTGCTCATGCCGGTACCCCCAGGGGCTCATGGCGATGATGAGCTGTACCGTTCCGCGCAGCCCATGCACGGCGTTCTCTACCTGATGGACAAGGTTCTGCGGCAGGGACTGTGCGCCGCTGGGGACCGGTGGCAGCAGCAAGACCGCGACTTTGCTCCCCGTTGGGGTCAGGAGGATCTGCTTTTCCAGGCGCGGACCCCCAACCCAGGAGGTCCTTGGTTTGACGCCTGCCTGTGCAAGCACCTGCCGTTCATATGGCGTCACAAAGACAAGATCATGGCGCAGCATGTCGAATGCTTTGGCCATGAATCTCAGGCGGTTCCTGGAAGGCAGAGTGGCCGCCTCAGGGTGCACGAACTCATAGGCCCCCGCCAGAAATAGTACCGGCGAGGTCTTTGTTGCCCCAAGTTTGAAAGCATTTTGTGCGCTAGCCCGCCGGGCCAGACCGCCGATGGATTTCCCTCCTCAGGAGGGGCACGCCCGGGCCTCGGCCTCGGTGTTGGCACAAAAAAGCAGGGTGAGCCGAGGCTCACCCGCTATGGCTTGCGCGGCGGCAGCCAGGAGCACTATGAGGAAAAGAAAAAGTGTCTTGAGCATCACTCGTTGATGAATTCCTTGAGTTCCTTTCCCGGACGGAAGAAGGGCAGCCTTTTGGGGTGGACTTCAACAACCGTTCCGGTTTTGGGATTGCGCCCAGTATAGCCCTCGTAGTCTTTGACCTTGAAGCTGCCAAAACCGCGAATCTCGACCCTGTCGCCAGCGACCAGGGCATCCTTGATGGAGTCGAAGAAGGCACTCACGACCTTGGTGGCGTCGTCGATGTGGAGCTTCTTCTCGTCCGCCAGCGCCTTGATAAGTTCACTCTTGTTCATTGACCGCTCCGTAGTGTTGGGCAGTTCGTGGCCACGCGCCACAGGCTCTGTGGGGGGTACTTGTCAGCATCTACTGCATATATGCCGAAAAAGCAGCCATTCCGTCAAGGGTTTCGTTAGGTTGGCATGTGGTGAATTTGCTTGAGGGCGTGGCGTCCGGCAATGGCCTCCAGATTCTCCTCCCGGTAGCGCGCCACGCGGCCCGCCAGGGTGGTTATATCCTTCACCGCGCCGCAGTTCGGGGCATGCCGGGCCAAAGGGGTCTGGTGGATGACCGCGTCGGTCATGGTCCGGTCCAGGCGCACGTGCCCCAGGTGCACAAGCTCGAACCCAAGAAAATTCTTGCAGGCCATGTTGAGGCGCTGGAACGTCTCCTTGGCCTCCTGCACCGTTGCCTGGTTCACCACCACGAGGAAATCGCGCACCCCGAATCGGGCGTGCAGCACCTTGATGATGGCGTAGCCATCGGTCAGCGAGGTCGGTTCCGGGGTTACCAGGACCACACGCATCTGCGCCATGCGCGCCAGGGACAGCACCGTGCCGCTGATCCCCGCGCCAAGGTCCAGAATCAGGAACTCGTAGGCCGACACAAGGTCTGTGAGTTTGTCGAAGAGCGCGCCCTGCTGGTTCTGGTCCATCTCGACCATCTCGGGCACGCCGCTGGCCGCTGGCAGGATGTCCAGGCCCGGCTCGATGCGCTGCACCACCTCCGAAGCCAGCGCCGAACCGGCCAGCATGTCCTGAAGGTTCTTCTCCGGAGCCAGGCCCAGCAGCACGTCCAGATTGGCCAGGCCGAGATCGCAGTCCATGAGCAGCGACTTGTGTCCCATGTCGCGCAGGGCGAAGCCGAGGTTGAGGGAGAGGTTGGTCTTGCCCACGCCGCCCTTGCCGCTCATGATGCACAGGCTGACGGTCTTGCCGGGATTGATGGCGTTCATTATTCCTGATCCTGCTGCTCTGGCTGCTTTTTTCCGGTGAAGAGAAAATGCTTTTCGCTCGCGCGCACCAAGGTCTCGCGAGAGGCCAAAACCGCATCGGCGCTGGGCGCGACCTCGAGCCTGTTGCCGCCAAGCCTGCGGGCGTCCCCAAGGGCCTTGTCCGCCCGTTCGATGAGCGCTTCGGCCGTGAGCTGCGCCAGACCTCCATAGCCGATGAGCCCGGCCGAGCAGGTCAGGGTCGGCTCGGAGATTTGGCGGATGCGCCGGAGCATGGCGCCCAGCAGGCGCTCCGCGGCGGCCAAGGGCGTTGCCGAGAGCACCACGGCGATGTTTCCGTCCTCCTGCAGCGAGACGTGGTCGAAGCTGCGCACCTGGGCGCGGACAAGGTCGAACACGCTGTCAGCGGCTTCGCTGGAGTCCGGCCTGATGAACGCCAGTGCCAGGGGGAGCTGGCATTGCCTGGCCCTGTCCATCTCGCAGAGCAGGAAGCGGCGCAGCTGGCCCTGGCTCGTGCCAGAGTCCAGCACTTCCGGCGTGGTGACGTGCCAGGCGTCCAGCTCCAACTCGTGCTTGAGCTGTTGCCAAGCCTCGGTGGAGAGCCCGCTGACGATGCGGTACAGGCAGAAGGGGGCGGCTGCGCCGTAAGGTTCCCTCGCCATCCCGGCGCCTCGGCACGCGGCTTCCAGGCCGCCGAGCTCGCGCAGCAGATCATCAGCCGCCATGACCGGGCTTCCTTTCGCCGTGCGCATGCAGGAGGGTGGCGCGCAGGAACTCGTCCAGGCGGCCGTCCAGCACCGCGTCCACGCTCGAATCCTCGAGGCTGGAGCGGTGATCCTTCACCAGGCGGTAGGGCTGAAGCGTGTACGTGCGTATCTGGCTGCCGAAGGCGATGGCGTCCTTGCTGGCGTAGTCGGCCTTCTTGCTGGCCTCCAGCTCCTTGATCTCGCGTTCGTAGAGCCGGGCCTTGAGCACCTTCATGGCCAGAATCTTGTTCTTGAGCTGGGACTTCTCGTTCTGGCACTGGACCACGATGTTCGTGGGCAGATGGGTGATGCGCACCGCCGAGTTGGTCCGGTTCACGTGCTGGCCGCCAGGGCCGCTGGCCCGAAACACGTCGATGCGCAGATCCTCTTCCTTGACGTCGATCTCGATGTTCGTGTCGATGTCCGGGTACACGTCCACCGAGGCGAAGGCCGTGTGCCTGCGGCCCGAGGCATCGAAGGGGGAAATGCGGATGAGCCGGTGGATGCCGGCCTCGCCTTTGAGCAGGCCGTAGGCATAGGGGCCGGAGATCTGCAGAGTGACGCTTTTGATGCCCGCCTCATCGCCATACAGGCGGTCCAGTTCGTCGACCTGGAAGCTGCGCGACTCGGCCCAGCGCAGGTACATGCGCAAGAGCATTTCCGCCCAGTCCTGGGCGTCAACGCCGCCAGCGCCGGGATGGATCTCCAGGATGGCCGGGCTGTTGTCGTCCGGGCCGTTCAAGAGGGTCGCGAGCTCCGTGTCGTCCAGGCGCTTCTGGAGCTGGGCAAGGTTCTCGCTCAAGGCCTCCAGGGCATCCTGGCCCTGGTCCTCCTGGGCGAGCACCAGCCACTCATCGACATCGGTCTTGGATTGCAGCAGGTCGTTGAACATCGCCAGCTTGAACTCCAGGGCGCTTTTTTCGCGCAGCACGGGAGTCAAGAGCTCCGGCTTGTCCCAGGCGCCAGGCCGTGAGAGCTGGGCCTCGATTTCCTTCAGACGCTCGCGGGATTCCGCGGAGTCAAAGACGCCCCCAGAGCGTTTCGAACTGGTCGAGCAAGGATTGTCCCTGGGTCTTGAGATCGGCGAATTGCAGCATTGTTCTTTCTTGTTAAGCCGCCATTAGCGCAGGCTGTTGTTTTGGCCGGAGCGCGGTTCGCCCCGAATGATGAGTACGACGAACAGGACGACCAGGACGCCAAGGCCCCCAAGCAGCCAGGAGTAGAGCCTGTGGAAAGGCGTCAGCTCCGAGCGCGGGTGCACCATGTCGGCTGCTGCGAGTTCCTGGAACTGTGGCCCGGCCAACTTGATCCTGCCGAGGGGGTCGATGAACGCGGAAAGCCCGGTGTTGGTGCTGCGCACGATGTAACGGCCCTGTTCAATGGCCCGAAGCGCGGTCAATTGCAGGTGCTGATGCGGGGCCGAGGTGGCGCCGAACCAGGCGTCGTTGCTGATGTTCACCAGGAGGTTCGCGCCCTGGGCCACGCGCGCTTGGGCGAGGTCCGCAAAGATGGCTTCGTAGCAGATGAGCACGCCGAGGGCAAGGCCGTCGTTTTGAAGCGGTCGCGTGTTCTGCCCGGGGATGAAGTCGCCCACGCCGGAGACAAGCTTCTGCAAGGGCAGAATGCTGGCAAAGGGCATGTATTCGCCAAAGGGCACAAGGTGTTCCTTGTCGTACCAGCTGGTCTTTACCTCTCCGGCCGTGAGCAGGAAGGCGCGGTTGAAAAGCACGAAGGAGCCCGGGCCGTCAACGCGCTTGTAGGCTGGCGAACCAAGCAGCAGCGCGGCTTTGCCCGTGCGGGCAAGCTCAAGGGCCGGGGCGCGCAGCGGCGTATCGTCCTGGAAATAGAAGGGCATTGAGGTTTCCGGCCAGACGATGAGTTCCGGGTCGGCGCTGGCGGCAATCTCGCGGCTCAACCGCGCGTATTTCTCGGCTGTGCCCAGCTGGTAGGCAGGGTCCCACTTGATGCTCTGGTCGATGTTGCCCTGGACGATGGCCACGCTGTGGGCCGGGGTGGTCTCGGCATGGCTTTCCATGCGCAGCCAGCCGAAGCCGACCAGCGCCAGCGCGCCGCAGAGCGAGACCGCGAGGCAGGCCTTGGAACGCAGGCCAAGCACCAGCCCGATGGCCGTGGTGGCCAGAACGCCGGAGACGCCATAAGCCCCGATGACCGAGGCCGCCTGGACCACCATGGGCCAGCGCACAAAGGCCGACGACAGGGTGAGCCAGGAGAAGCCGGAGAGCAGGCTGGCCTGGGCCAGTTCCATGAGGGTCCAGGCCAGGCCGAGGAACAGCGTGCCCAAAAGCGGCGAAAGACGGTTGGCAGCTTGAGCCGCCAGACCGAAGAGCCCGTGGTAGCAGCCCATGGCCATGGCCAGCAGAACGGGCACGGGGAGCGCCAAGGCCCAGTTCACCTCGCCGTAATGCATCACCGGCCAGTAGACCCAGTAGAGGCAGGCCAGGGAAGCCACCGAGCCCATGCGCCAGGTGTGCTTGAAGGCCGTCCAGGGCGTTGGCGCCGCCAGGCCGTAACTGGCCAGCACCGCTGGCAGGAGCAGCGCCGCAAGGGGGAGCTGCGCCCAGGGGTTGGCAAAGCCGAAAAGCGCGCCAAGGCCTGCGGCAAGGGTCCAGAACAGCGGGGAGGTCAGCACCGGTGGTTACTCCGCGCGCAGCACGCGCAGGCTCTCAATGTGTTTCGCGTCCGCCTCGTGCACCTGGAAGCGCCAGCCGCCCAGGTCGAAGCTTTCACCCACGGCCGGGATGTGCCCGGCGATTTCGCTCAAATGCCCGCCGATGCTCTCCACGAGGTCCGAGGAGAGGTCCAGGCCGAAGAGTTCATTGATCTCGTCAAGCGATACCCGGCCGGACACGATCTGGCTGCCATCGGGCAGTTCCTGGACGTCTTCGGGCCGGAGGGAGTCGTACTCGTCGCCGATCTCGCCCACGATCTGCTCCAGCACGTCCTCCATGGTGATCATTCCTGCCGTGCCGCCGTATTCGTCCAGGGCGACGGCAAGATGGATCTTGCGCGACTGCATGTCGTGCAGGAGGCTCTTCAGGTTCGTGGTCTCGGGTACAAAGTGCACCGTGCGCATGATGCTCGTGATGGAAGGCTGCTCGCCGACGGGCAGCATGAGCGGCCCGAGCATGTCCTTGGCGTGGATGACGCCCACCATGTGGTCGCGGTTGTCGCGGTAGATGGGGATGCGCGAATGGCCATGCTGGATGATGAGATCCGCCACATCGGACAGAGTGTCGTCCTGCTCGGCGCAGATGATGTCCGGCCTGGGGATCATGATTTCGCTGACGCGCCGTTCCTCCAGGTCGATGACGTTCTGCAGGATGCGCACGTCGTCGCTCTTGATTTCGCCTTCGGCCACCGCATCCTTGAACATCTCGTCGAGCGGGGATTCGTTTTTCCGGAAAAGATTGCGGATGGCCGAAAGTATTGTGCCGTTTGACCCTTCGTCCAAGACTTTAGCTCCTCATTATCGCGGTCCGGGCCGACCGCCCTGTGGGTTCCGTAAAGCGTTTTGATCTCCAAATGTAAAAAATAGGCTCGTGGGGTGGGAATGTCAATGATGACGGGGCGCTCTTGTTTTCGGCTTCAGAGGAGCCGCCTTGCGCAGGTGGATCTCCAGGCAGGTTATGGCCGCGGGCGTGACGCCGGAGATGCGTCCGGCCTGGCCCAACGTTGCCGGGCGGATGCGCGTGAGCTTCTCCACGACCTCACGGGTGAGGCCGATGACGTGAGCGTACTCCATGTCTTGGGGCAAAGGCGTGTCCTCGATGTCGCGGCTATGCGAAACCCTGAGAGTCTCTTTCTCCAGATAGCTTTCGTAACGGATGCGCGTTTCGGCCTCGGCAAGCACCTCTGGCGGTTCTCCGGCCAGGGCGGGGTGCAGGGCGGCCAGGGCGGTTATGGGGACCTGGGGCTGACGCAGCACGGCGGACAGCGGCACGGCTTTCCCTGGTATGGCCGCGCCGATGCGGGTCAGGAGGTCGCGCGTGGAGGCGTCAGGCCGAACCTGAACAGACTCCAAGGCCTCCAGCAGGGCATCGAGCCTATGGGATTTTTCCGTAAAGCGGGAGTGCCGTGCGTCATCCACCAGACCAAGCTCGCGGCCGATGGGGGTGAGACGGGCGTCGGCGTTGCCTTCGCGCAGCAGCAGCCGGTATTCCGCGCGAGAAGTGAACATGCGGTAGGGCTCGCTTGTGCCCCGGGTCACCAGGTCGTCAACCAGCACGGCCATGTACGCCTGGTCACGCCGGAGCAGGAAGGGCGGGCGGCCGGACTGGGCGCAGAACACGTTGAGCGCGGCCCAGAGGCCCTGGGCCGCCGCCTCCTCGTAACCGCTGGTGCCGTTGATCTGCCCGGCCAGGTACAACCCCGGCAGGGGCTTGGACTCCAGGCTGGGCAGAAGCTGCGTGGGCGGGGCGAAGTCGTACTCAATGGCGTAGCCAGGCCGTGCGATGACAGCGCGCTCAAGCCCGGGGATGGTCTTGAGCATGGCCTTTTGCACGTCCAGCGGCAGGCTGGTGGAGATGCCGTTGGGATAGACCTCCGGGTTGTCCAGGCCCTCGGGCTCGATGAAGACGTGGTGCCGCTCCTTGTCCGGGAAGCGCGCCACCTTGTCCTCCACCGAGGGACAGTAGCGCGCGCCCGTGCCCTGGATGACGCCGGAGAACAGCGGCGAACGGTCGAACCCGGCGCGGATGGCCGCGTGTGTGGCCGCGTTGGTGTAGGTCAGGTGGCAGGGGACCTGGGGCAGCGGCACAGTTGTGTTCAGGAAGCTGAAGGGCGTGGGCGGATCATCGCCGGGCTGTTCCTCCATCACCGAAAAATCGACGCTCGACTTGAGCAGCCGGGCTGGGGTTCCGGTCTTGAGGCGACCCAGCTCAAAGCCATGGGCGCGCAGGGAGTCCGAGAGTCCTATTGCCGGTGCGTCGCCCAGACGGCCGCCCGAGAAATGCGCCATGCCGATGTGGATGAGCCCGGACAAAAAGGTGCCGGTGGTGAGCAGCACGGCCTTTGAGGTGAATTCTTGTCCGTGCAGGGTGCGTACGCCGCTGGCCCGTCCCTGCGCTGAAAGCACCTCGGTGACCATGTCCTGCATGATCCAGAGGCCAGGCTGGGCGAAGAGGTCGGCCTGGACCACACGCAGGTACTCGGCGCGGTCGATCTGCGCGCGCGTGGAGCGCACCGCCGGACCCTTGCTCGTGTTCAGCTGCCGGAACTGAATGCCCGCGGCATCGGCCCACAGGGCCATGCGCCCGCCCAGGGCGTCGATCTCGCGCACCATGTGACCCTTGGCCAGGCCGCCGATGGCCGGGTTGCAGGACAGGTGCCCGATGCGGTCGATGTTGCCGGTGAGCAGCAGGGTCTTGAGGCCAAGGCGCGCGCTGGCGCTGGCCGCCTCGCAGCCTGCGTGGCCTGCGCCCACCACGATGAGGTCGAAGACCTCCGGCAGGGCGCGCGAGATGTCCATGCCGCCGCCTCCTAGGTGTCGAAGAGGATGGCCGCCATGACTTTGGCGTCTTTGATGCTGCACGAGAGGGAGGAGCGCTCGTTGGGCTGATGCGCGTTGTGCATCAGCGTGCTCCACACGGCGGCATTGTGCCCGGCGCGGCGCAGGTATGCGGCGACGGTGCCCCCGCCGATGCCTTGCAGCTTGGGGTTGTTGTTGTAGACCGCGCGCACGGCGGCCAGAAGCTTCCGCACGATCTCGCTGTCCGCCGGGGTGGGCGGGGCGGCCTGCTCGCGCTGCACATACTCGTAGCTGATGCGCACGCCGTGCTCGCGCTCCACCTCGTCGCCCAGGGCCTTGATGGCGGCGAAGACCTCGTCAAGGTCGTAGCCGGGCATGACGCGGCAGTCGAGGTAGAACACGTCGCGACCGGGAATGGTGTTGATGTTCTCCACGTTGGCCTCTTTCTTGGTGGGCTGGAACGTGGAGTGGGGCGGATCGAAGAGCGGGTCCTGACGGTCGAAGCGCTGATGCAGCGAGGGCACGCGGGTTATGAAGGCCGAGGCCGCCAGCAGGGAGTTGATTCCGGCCTTGGGGGTCGAGGCGTGGCACTGCCTGCCCTCGACAACGACCTTGAGCCAGAACATGCTTTTTTCGGCGATCTCGACCATCTCGGCGCTGGGCTCCCCGAAGTCCGGGACCAGGAACAGGTCGTCCGGGCCGAAGAGTTCCGGGTGGCTCTTGACCACATAATCCAGGCCGAACTTGCTCCCGGTCTCTTCGTCGGCGACCAGGAGCACGCCATAGTTCATGGCCGGTGTGATCTTCAGGTCCAGCAGGGCCTTGGCGACAACAAGGGAGCTGACCACGCCCTGGTGGTTGTCCTCAACGCCGCGGCCAATGATGATGTCGCCCTCGACCCTCAGGGTATAGGGGTCGCTGTCCCAAAGGGCCAGGTCTCCGGGGGGGACGATGTCGGTGTGGGAGATGACCCAGAAGGTTTTGGCCCTGTTCGCGCCGGGGACGATGGCTGCGAGGTTCGGTCTGTAGCCGCACGGGACGGCGGCGTCAGGGGCGCGCAGTTCGCGAACCTCGGAGAAGCCCATGTCCTTGAGGTAGGTCTTGAGGAATTCCGCCTTGTCCTTCTCGCCCGGGCCGCCATTCATCGGTCCGAGGGCGGGAATGGCCACGAGCGAGCGTTGCAGGTCAATGATGGTCTGGGTCGAGGATTCGATGTGCCGGTTGATTGCGGCAAGCATGGTGGGCTCCCTGGTGCCGGGTTGCGACATGGGTCGCGGTTGTGAAAAGAAAAGGCGGGGTCGCCCCCGCCTTGTTCGCTTTGTCGGTCTAGCGGCCCCTGGCGGCGCGCTTGGACGCCTTCAGCGGGTTGACCTTGGTCTTGCCTTCCTTGTCAACCGTGGCCTTCACATGGGTGGCGAAGTTGCAGGTGCCGCGCGCCCACTTCGTGGCGGGATTGGCATACGCCGGGCAGTAGGTCTGGTCCTCAAAGGCGGCAATGCGTTCGCAGCCGGTGCAGTTCTCCACAACGGGAGACAGAATGAAGCCCTTGAAGGACAGGCCTTCGGGAGTCATCACGGCACCGTCAAGGGCGCTGCCTTTCTTTTTGTCATCAGCCATGGGAATGTTCCTCCTTGTCTGGCACACATGCGGTTGCCAGAGTATCATCAGAAAATAGAGAGCGGTTCTTTATGCACGGAAGCCAGACCTTGTCAAGCGTCGCAAGGGCCTTTGCCGGCGCAGGTCAGGCAAGCTTGCCGACGGACTTGATGAGCAGGTCCGTCACCTTTTGCGCATTCTGGCGGAAAATGTTCACAATGTCGTCCCAGGTCACCGGGGCCTCGTCGGTCTTCCAGCAGTCATAATCCGTGCTCATGGCGACAGAGGCGTATGGAATCCCCGCCTCGTTGGCCAGAATGCACTCCGGGGCGATGCTCATGTTGATGACGTCCGCTCCCCAGAGCCGGAACATGTTGGATTCCGCCCGGGTGGAGAAGCGCGGGCCTTCTATGGTGACAACAGTGCCCTGCTTGTGATGTTTGATACCGAGCTCCTCGCAGGAGGCGTTCAGCAACTCGCGCAAGGTCGCGTCAAAGGGCTCGGCCATGGGCGTGTGCACAGGCTCGTGCGGGGCAAAGCTTTCATGGAAGGAGATCGCCCGATGCCGGGTGAAGTCGATGAACTGGTCCAGGATCACCAGGTCCCCTCGACCGATCTCTTCCCGCAGGGAACCGACCGCCGTGGTGGAGAGGATGGCCGTGCAGCCGAGTTGGCGCAAGGTGTCGATGAGCGCCCTGTAATTCACATGCGTGGGCGGGGCTGTGTGCTTGCGACCGTGGCGCGCCACCAGGCAGACCGTGCATGAGCCGATGGTCCCGATGCGCACAGGGGAGGTGAGTTCGCCATAGCGTGTGGACACGCGCTCGTCGCGAGGATCCCGCAGGAGGTCTGGGTTGTCCAGGCCGCTGCCGCCGATGATGCCGATGATGCTCATGAGGCTGTTCCTTCTCCTACAGCTTCAGGAGGCATTCGTGCGGGATGCCGTCAAGCTTGCTGGGTCCGTCCAGAAAGCCGAGTTCAATGAGGAAGCCGATTCCGGCCACCGCGCCGCCAGCGTTTTTGACCAGCTGGATCATGCCGCCCGTGGTGCCGCCCGTTGCCAGCAGGTCGTCGATGATCAGCACGCGGTCGCCGCTTTTGACCGCATCCACGTGCATCTGCAGGCTGTCGGTGCCGTACTCGAGCTCGTAGCTGACCGAGGTCGTCTTGTAGGGGAGCTTGCCGGGTTTGCGGACCGGGATGAAGCCGATGTTCATCTTATATGCCAGGGGCGCGCCGAACAGGAATCCGCGGGCTTCGGCGGCGACGATCTTGTTGGCGCCGCACCCGCTGTAGCGTTCGGCCAGGGCGTCGATGGCGTAGCGGAACGCTGACGGGTCGGCCAGAAGCGGGGTGATGTCGAAGAACGTGATGCCGGGCTTGAAGTCCAGAACGTCGCGGATGTAGTTCCTTAAATTCATGGGTAAGACTCCTTCCTCGAATGATGCGCGTTTTTATAGGGTAGTTAAAGCTGTTGTCAACCAGCTGGGCAGTTGGTAGGCTTGCTTCCATGAATAGGAATGACCGTGATTCTGGGCGGTTTGCCCCGGCCAAGCGCAGTCTGGGGCAGAACTTCCTCGTCGATCAGAACATCTGCCGCAAGATTGTCGATGCGCTGGACATCCAGCCCGGTGACCGCGTGCTCGAAATCGGCCCAGGGCGTGGCGCGCTGACCCGGCACATCGTTGAGCGCGGGCCTGGGCGGTACGTTTTGCTTGAAATGGATGAAGCCCTGGCGGATGAGCTGGAGCGCCAGTATCCTGGAGCCGAGGTCGTCCGGGGGGACGCCATGGCCTATGCGTGGGAGGGCCTTGCCCTGGGCGAGGGCTGGAAGGTCGTGGGCAACCTGCCGTATAACATCGCCTCGCCCTTGATTTGGGAAATTGTCAGCCGCAGCGAGTTTTCCCGGGCTGTGTTCATGGTCCAGTTGGAGGTAGGGCAGCGCCTTGCCGCCAAACCCGGCGGACGGACGTATGGAGCGCTTTCGGTTTTCGTTCAATCCTTCACCGATGTGGAGGTGCTTTTCAAGGTTCCGCCGCAGGTGTTTCGGCCTCAGCCCAAGGTCACTTCGGCTGTGTTGAGATTTTTTTTACATCCCCAACGGCCAAACCAGGGAGAAGCCTTGCGGCTCGCATGCGCATTGCGCATGTGCTTTCAACAAAGGCGTAAGCAGATGTCCACCATACTGAAATCAAAAGGAATTGCTGACTACGTAACGCTGCTTTCGGCACTCGATATAGATCCGGTGCAGCGCCCGGAGACACTTGCCCCTGAACGGTTTCGCGCCCTGGCAAAACTACTCCCCGTTGATTTTCTTGCTTGACTTGCCTTTTGCTTTGGTGTTTATCGAAATCCAGTTGCATAATGAGGCTGGTAAAGGCTTAGACCGCCTTGTGGAAAAATGTGGACGTAGCGTATGGGGTCTTTAGGTTTTTTGAGTTGGGTTCGATGACGCGTACCACATGGATTTTTATGATAGACTCGGAAAAGTCCGGGCCGCAAACAGTGACCACCAATTGAGGAGGAAGGAAACATGACGAAGGCTGAGCTGGTTGTCAAAATTTCTGAGAAGGCCAATCTGACCAAGGCCAATGCTGAGCGCGCCCTGAATGCTTTTATCGGCGCTGTTGAAGACATCCTGGTGAAGGAAGGCAAGCTGACCCTCACCGGCTTCGGCACGTTCCAGGTCGAGAAGCGCAAGGCCCGTGTCGGCCGCAACCCCCGCACCGGCAAGGAAATCAAGATTCCCGCCACCCAGGTTGTCAAGTTCCGCCCCGGCAAGCTGCTGAAAGACGCCGTTAAGTAATTTGGAGGCCTCCTATGCTTCACGGTGAAACCGTACATAGCCCATTGCCGCAGGATCTGCCCTGGTTTCAGGCGGATCACGCCGTGTTTTTCGGGGTGCTGTACATCGTCCTGTTCGTCATCTGCTCCGGGATGGGATACTGTATCCTGAAGTCCTGGTTTGACAGCTGCGGCGACCAGCATTCCGCTCACTAGGGACTGCGCAAGCAGCCGTTAGTTCAGCGATCGCGGACCCTTCCGGTTAATGCCGGAAGGGTCCGACTATTTGCAGCCCTTTTGCTCTTGCCTTTGGCGAGGGGATGGGGTATCCATTCGCTCTTCGTTTTTACCAGATTTGCTCGGGGAGGTGATTCTATTGCCCGGTATTTTGTTGGATGACAGCGATAACTTTGAGATTGCCCTGCGTCGTTTCAAGAAGCAGGTCGAAAAGGCCGGCGTCCTCTCCGAGCTCAAGAAGCGTCAGCACTACGAGAAGCCCAGCGTCCAGGAGAAGAAGAAGAAGGCTGCTGCAAAAAAGCGCCTGATCAAGAAGATGCGCAAGTCCAGGATCGACTGATGAGCACCCTTCAGGGACGCATCGAGTCCGATTATATCGTGGCCTACAAGGCCAAAGACACGGTTCGGCTGGCTGTCTTGAGGCACCTCAAGACAGCCGCCAAGAACCGTGGAGTTGAAGTATTGCGCCCGCTTACCGATGACGACTACCTTGAACTCCTTTCCCGCCAGATCAAGCAGCATCGCGAGTCCATCGAGCAGTACGAGAAGCATGGCCGGTCCGAATTGGCCTCCATCGAGGCCGCTGAACTGAAGGTGCTGCTTGAGTACATGCCCGCGCCGCTCACTGATGCCGAACTCGCTCAGGCCATCGACGCCCTCGCAGTCCAGACCGGCGCGCAAGGTCCCAAGGACATGGGCAGGGTCATGCAAGCCCTGACCCTCGCCTACAAGGGCCGCTACGACGGCAAGAAGGCCAGCGAGGCCGTCCGCGCCAGACTGTCCTCGTAACCGGCGGCCTTCATGGAACCGAGAACCCTGCACCTGCTGGAGTTCCCGAAGGTCCTGAAGGAGCTTTCGGGATTCGCCGTCTCCGAACCCGGAGCTGCGGCCTGTCTTGCCCTGCACCCTTTGGCGACGTCCCAGGCCGTCCAGCGGCAGCTGAGCCTGCTCGACCAGGCCCTGCGCTGGGTGCGCGAGTCCGGCTTTCGCCTTGTCGCCTTCCCTGATTTCGCCAACTTCTTTCCTGAACTCGATGTGCCGCACCGGGTGCTGGACCTGGACGCGCTGTTCGCCCTGTCCCTGACCCTCGAGCAGGCTCGCCACGCTCGCGACCTCCTTGAGCCATACGCGGAGCGCGGCTGGGATGATCTCGTTGAGGCCGTGGCCGGGGCTCCCTGGCCGCAGGCCACCTGGTCAGGGCTCAAGCGCTGCCTTGACCAGGACGGGCGCTTGAAGGACGAAAGCTCGCCGGGCCTGTTTTCCGTGCGCCAGGAGATCCGCGGCATCCATCAGCGCTGCACAAAGCGCGTGAAGGACTTTGTCCTCTCAGAAAATATCTCGCATTATCTGCAGGATGACTACATCACGATCTCGTCGGACCGCTACGTGCTGCCCCTCAAGGTGAACTTCAAGAACCGCTTTCCGGGCATCATCCACGACTACTCCCAGACCGGCGAGACCTGTTATTTCGAGCCCATGTTCCTGGTTGAGATCAACAACACCCTGCAGGAGCTGAAGCGCGAAGAGCGTGCCGAGGAACGCAAGGTCCTGGAGTACTTGACCGGGCTTATCCGCCAGGAGCGGCCAGGCGTTGTCGCCAGCTATGAGAGCCTGGTGCAGCTTGACCTGCTCATGGCCAAGGCCCGGCTGGCCGATGCCACGAACGCCCGGGCCCTCGACATCGGCGAGGGCCTGCCCGCGCGGCTCATCAAAGCCCGGCACCCGCTCTTGGCCCTGCACAACCCGGACACCCAGCCGCTGGACATCAAGCTCCAGGAAGGCCAGCTCGCCCTCATCGTCAGCGGCGGTAACGCCGGCGGCAAGACGGTCTGCCTCAAGACCGTGGGCCTCATCGCGCTGATGGCCTTTTCCGGCCTGCCCGTGCCTGTTGCCGAGGGGTCGTCGCTGCCCCTGTGGACGAACATCTTCGTTGTCCTGGGCGACGAGCAGAGTCTTGAAGAGCACGTGAGCACCTTCACGGCCCAGATCCAGTACATTTCCCGCGTCTGGGATCGCGTTGACCACAACACCCTGTTCCTCCTTGATGAGTTTGGCGCAGGCACCGACCCGACCCAGGGCGCGGCGCTTGCCCAGGCGGTCATCGACGGCCTGCTGGACCGTGGCGCGGCCAGCTTTGCCGCAACGCACTTCCCGGCGCTCAAGGCCTACGCCCTGGCGACCGACCGCGTGCGCGCCGCCAGCGTGCTTTTTGACCCCAGCACCAAGAAGCCCTTGTTCCGGCTGGCCTATGACCAGGTGGGCGCGAGCATCGCCCTGGACGTGGCCCGCGAGCACGGGCTGCCGCGCGCCATCCTTTCCCGCGCTGAGCAGTACCTGCTGCTGGACGGCTCGGACACCAGCGCCGTGCTGGACCGCCTGAACAGCCTGGCCGTGAAGCGCGAGCGCGAGAACGATGCCCTGGCCGAGGAGCGCGCGGCCCTGCGCAAGAAGCGCGACAGCCTTGAGGCGCGCTATGAGAAGGAGCGCGTCAAGGTGCTCTCCGAGGTGCGCGAGCTGGCCCAGAGCGTGCTGCGCGAATGGAAGTCCGAGCGCATCGGCCGCAAGCAGGCCCTCAAGAAGCTTGCTGATGTCCGCGAGCGTCTTGAGCCCGTGACCAGAGAGGAATCCGGACCGGACAGTCCCGCCCTGGACTGGGCGGAGGTCGCGCCCGGAACGCGGGTGGGCTACAAGGCCTGGAGCAAGTCCGGAACCGTGGTTGAGAAGGACGAGCGCAAGCGCCAGGTGAAGGTTGATTTTTCCGGAGTTGCCATGTGGGTGGCCTTTTCCGAGCTGACCCTTGACGGAAAAGCCCCGCGCGAGGCTGCCCGCTCCCAGCAGGGCGTCCCGGCCGACCTCGGCTTCACTCCGCGCCTGGACGTGCGCGGACAGCGCGCCGACGAGGCCCTTGCCGCGCTGGGGCAGTTCCTGGACGCCTCGCTTCTGCGGGGCGCAAGCGGCGTTGAAATCGTGCATGGCCGGGGCACCGGCGCGCTGCGCAAGGAGATCCACGCGTACTTGCGCACGGCCCCTGGCGTGGCCTCGTTCGCCCTGGCCAATGAGGATCGCGGCGGCGACGGCATGACCGAAGTGACGCTGAAATAGCGTCTCGCTTCAAGGGGATTTCAACCCATGGACAGGCAGGTCATCCAGACTCTCAAGCAGCGGCTCAACATCGTTGATGTGGTGCGGCGCTATGTTTCGCTTCGGCCCGGCGGAGGCCGACAGATGGGGCTTTGCCCCTTTCATCAGGAAAAGACGCCGTCCTTCAGCGTCAACGAGGCCGAGGGTTTTTTCTACTGCTTCGGCTGTCAGGCCGGTGGTGATGTGCTGGACTTCTACCAGCGCGTCAACGGCTTGGAGTTCAAGGACGCCCTGGAGCAGCTGGCTGCGGAGGCGGGCATAGAGCTCAAGGCCTTCAAGCCGGACCCGGAGTATGACGAGCGCCAGAAGCTCAAGCGCCTGTGCCACGAGATGCATGAGGCCGCGCAGGAGTATTATCGCCGCAATTTGAGCCAGTCCACGGGCGATGTGGCCCGGGCCTATCTGCGCAAGCGCGGCGCGGCCGACGAGGCCGTGGCCTCCTTCGGCCTGGGCGCCAGCCCGGATGACTGGCAGGGGCTGGCGAATTTTCTCAAATCGCGCGGCTATTCCCCGGAGCAGGGCGTGCAGGCCGGGCTGTTGGCGCAGAACGATCGCGGCAAAATTTACGACCGTTTTCGCGGGCGGCTCATCTTTCCGATACAGAATTTATCAGGTCAGGTTATTGCCTTTGGCGGAAGAATACTTACAGATGGTGAACCCAAGTATCTGAACAGCAGCGACACGCCCATCTATAAAAAGGGGGAACACCTCTACGGACTCTTCCAGGCCCGCCAGGCCATGACCCGCAGCAAGCGGGCGATACTCACGGAAGGGTATATGGATGTGCTGTCGCTGCACCAGTTCGGCTACACGGACGCCTGCGGAGTCCTCGGCACCGCGCTCACCCAGGACCAGGTGAAGCGGCTAGCGGGATTTTGCTCGCGCATGGTTTTGATCTTTGACGGAGACACGGCGGGCCGCAAGGCTGCGCTGCGCAGCGCGGAGATGATCCTGCAGTACGGGACAAAGTGCAGTGTCGTGCTCATGCCGGACGGCGAGGACGTGGACAGCCTGCTCCAGATGATGGGGCGCGAAGGCTTGGACGCTCGTTTGAACAACGCCGTGGATGGGCTGGACTACTGCCTCTCTGTCGTGCGCGAGGCGTTTTCGCCCCGCGAAATTGTGGGCTGGGCCAATGGGTTTTTGGCGCATCTGGCCGATAATTCCTTGCGGCCGTTTTACCTGCCGCGCCTGGCCCAGGGACTCGGCATCGCCGAGCAGGACCTGCGCCGCTTCGGCGGCGGGCAGGGCAGGCTTGGCGGGCAGGCTCCATTTGGAGCCGTGCAGGGGCAGCGCGGTGCGCCGTCTGCGGCGCAGCAGCGGGCTCCGGCGGTGGGTCGCGACGAGCGCGATGACCGCTATTTCCTGCGCTTCACCATCCAGTATCCGGAATACATCCCTGAGCTGGTGAAGCGGGGTTTTGAGCGGATTCTGGTGACGGACTTCGGCCATGGGCTCTGGAAGAAGCTCGTGGCCGGGCAGAGTGGAGACGTTGTCCCGCTGCTTGATGATGACGAGAAGAGCTTCTGGGCCAGGACCCGCAGCGAGGAGAAGCCTGAAGGCGATGCCCTTGCGGATGAATGGCTGCATGTGTGCCAGCGCATCGAACAGGCCGGAGTGCACCAGTCGCGCGATCAACTGATGGAGCAGATCCGCCTGGCCAGCCAGGTTGGCGATATGGAAGAAGTGAAACGGCTCATGGCGGCCCTTACTGATCTCAATGCCCCCAGCAGGGAGGAAGAATGAATAATCTCAAAGAAATCCAGCAAATCAAGCTCCTGATCGCCAAGGGCAAAAAGAATGGATTTCTGACCTTTGAGGAAGTGGGCAAGACGCTGCCCACGGAGATGACCACCCCGGACCAGCTCGAAGAAGTGATGAGCATCTTCGACCAGATGAACATCGTCATCGTGGACAGCGAGGAGAACGGCAAGAAGCTGACCTCCGAGACCGCCGACACCGACGAGGAGCTTGATCTGGTCCCCAGCGAGGGCGACGACGCCGCCGACTATTCCTCCCGCAGCACCGATCCCGTGCGCATGTACCTGCGCGAGATGGGCGCCGTGCCCCTGCTTGATCGCGAGGGCGAGGTGGTCATCGCCAAGAAGATTGAGAACGGCGAGCTCGAGGTGCTCTATGCCCTGGTGGAAGTGCCGGTGGCCGTGGAGGAACTCGTCCAGGTGGGCGAGGACCTCAAGAATACCCGCATCAAACTCAAGGACGTGGTCAAGACCATTGAGGAGGACGACCCCACCGAGGACGAGATGAACCAGCGCCAGCGGGTCATTTTCCTGCTCGACGAGGTCAAGGCGTTGTTCAAGAAGAAGCGCAAGATCTATGACAAGCTAGACGCCTGCGCCCAGCTCGACCGCCGCGTCACCGCCGTGCAGAACGAGATCCTCTCCTACAAGGAAGAGATCGTCACGCGCCTGCGCGACATCAAGATCGAGAAAACGCTCATCGACCGCATCATCGAGACGGTTTCCGACTACGTGCGCCAGATGCACAACTGCCAGCGCGACCTCTCGGCCTACATCCTCTCGGTCGGCAAGAACCGCGACGAGATCGTGCGCATCTTCCACGCCGTGGACGAGCGCGAGATGAACCCGGTGAACGCCTCCGACGCCCTGGGCATGACGGTTGAGGAGTTCTTCTCCTTCAAGGAAATGCTCTCCGGCAAGATGGAGATCATCACTCGCCTGCAGGACAAGTGCTGCCACAACGTGGACGACCTGGAGGAGGTGCTCTGGCGCATCAAGCGCGGCAACCTGGCCGCCATGCGCGCCAAGCAGGAGCTCATCCGCGCCAACCTGCGCCTGGTCGTGTCCATCGCCAAGAAGTACACCAACCGTGGCCTGCAGTTCCTTGATTTGATTCAGGAAGGCAACATCGGTCTGATGAAGGCCGTGGACAAGTTCGAGTACCAGCGCGGCTACAAGTTCAGCACCTACGCCACCTGGTGGATCCGGCAGGCCATCACCCGCGCCATCGCGGATCAGGCCCGCACCATCCGCATCCCGGTGCACATGATCGAGACCATCAACAAGCTCATCCGCACCTCGCGCTATCTGGTGCAGGAACTTGGCCGCGATCCTTCGCCGGAAGAAATCGCCGAGCGCATGGATTACCCTGTGGAGAAGGTCAAGAAGGTGCTCAAGATCGCCAAGGAGCCCATCAGCCTCGAAACGCCCATCGGCGACGAAGAGGATTCGAACCTGGGCGATTTCATCGAGGACAAGAAGGCCACGGCCCCGGCCGAGGAAGTGGTGAGCACCAAGCTCTCCGAGCAGATCGCCAAGGTGCTGGCCGACCTGACCCCGCGCGAGGAGCAGGTGCTGCGCAAGCGTTTCGGCATCGGCGAGAAGAGCGACCACACCCTTGAGGAGGTGGGCAAGCTGTTCAATGTCACCCGCGAGCGCATCCGCCAGATCGAGGCCAAGGCCCTGCGCAAGCTGCGCCATCCGGTGCGCAGTTCGGTGCTCCGCTCCTACTTCGAAAACTAGACCAGCTGCCATTGGCGGGGAGGGCGCGCAGTGCCTTCCCCGCCTTTCTTCTTCCCACACACGGAGCCCCCCGTGAACATCCTGGTCCTGACCCTGTTCAGCCTGCCCTTCCTCGCCTTTCTCCTCGACCTTCTTCTGGGCGATCCGCAACGCCTGCCGCACCCTGTCCGGCTCATCGGGCGCTGGCTCGACTGGCTGGAGCGGCAAGCCCGATGCATTGGCCTGCCCCTGCGCGCAGCCGGGACCTTGTGCGTGTTCGTTACGGCTTGCGGGGTTTATGTTCTGGTTGATTTCCTGTGCGGCATCGAATACTTCGGCATGATTTTGCTGCTTTATTTCGCCTATGCCGGCCTGGCCCTGGGCGAGCTTCTGTCCAGCGCGCGCCAGGCCCTGCGGCGCATCGAGGACGAGGAGCGGCTGGACGAGGCCCGCGAGGCTGTAGGGATGCTGGTGAGCCGCAGCACGGTCGACATGAACGCGGAGGAACTGCGTAAGACCCTTGCCGAAACCGTGAGCGAGAACTTCTGCGACGCCTTCGTCGCGCCCATGCTCTATCTTGTGTTGGGCGGTCCGGCCCTCATGTGGGCGTACAAGGCGGTCAGCACCATGGACTCCATGTGGGGCTATAGGACGGAACGCTTTCGAGACCTCGGCTGGGCCGCGGCCCGCTGCGATGATGCCCTGGCCTACGTTCCGGCGCGGCTGTCGGCGGTGCTGCTCATAAGCGTCGGCGCGCTTATGGGGCTGAACTGGCGGCAGGCTCTGGAGCGCGTCTGGGCCGATGCCGCGACCATGGACAGCCCCAACGCGGGCTGGCCCATGGCGGCATGCGCTTGGCTTGTTCAGGGTGGCATGGGCGGCCCGGCGACCTACTTCGGAGAGGTCAAGTTGAAGCCCGTGCTTGGTCCAAAAGGTGCTCCCTGGACTTTAAATAAACTCTCAAAACTCTCTAGACTCGTTCTCTTCTCAGGGGTCTCTGGCGTCGTCTTGATGCAGCTGGCCAAGGTGCTTGCTCTCGGACCTCTCTCTCGTCTCTTCTGGTAGCCTGCGGTTTTCCCCGTGTCCGGAGCACCCTTTTCCTGTTTTTGACTGTGTCCCATGCCCAGCCAAAAGCCGTTTCCCGATATCGGTCCGGTCACGTGATCTCAAAAACAGGTCCAGACGCGGACGCAAAAAGGCCGACAGGGAGAACCCTGTCGGCCTGTGCATTTGAATGGAAGCGTCTTCTAGCCGAGTTCGACGTTCCGGTCATAGGCCTCGCGGACCGCGTCGATGATTGTCCCGCGCATGGCCATGCGATCAAAGTGCATGGTGGCGCGTATGGTGGACCCGGCGGGAGAGGTGACCATCTCGCGAAGCTCTGCCAGATGCATGCCGCCTTCCTCCGCGAGTTTTGCCGAGCCGCTGAAAAGCGCCTTTACGATCTCCGTGGACTGGGCGCGCGGCAGGCCAAGGTTCACCCCGGCCTCCACGATGGCGTCCATGACGTAGAACACATAAGCCGGGCCGCAGCCCGCGACGCTGGTGAAGGCGTCAAAGAGCTTCTCGGGCAGCTCGTGCACCTGGCCGAGCGGCTTGTGCATGGCGCGGATGAACTCGCGGCGCTCGTCATCCAGGCTCGTGTCGTCGAAGCACAGGGCGAATACGCCGGCGCCCACCAGGGCGGGGGTGTTCGGCATGATGCGCACCACGGGACAGCGACCGCCGGAAAGCTCCGTCAGCCGCTTCATGGTGATGCCCGCGGCGATGGACAGCAGGCAGTGCCCAGCGGTCAGCTCCGGGCCGATCTCCTCAAGGACGCTCGGCAGGTGCTGGGGCTTCACGGCTAAGAGCACGTAGCGGCAGTGCTTCACCAGGTTTTTGGGCGAGGCCTCCGGCTTGAGGCCAACTTCCTGGCTCAGCTTTTCGAGTTTGGCCTTGTCCAGGTCATAGCCGTGGACCTGGATGTTCTGCGCGGCCAGTCCCTTGATGATGGCCGTGCCCATGTTCCCGACGCCGATGAAGCCGACGCTCGTGTTCATGGCTTTAGCCCACCAGCTCCAAGGAGCTGAAGAAGTAGGACACTTCCACCTTGGCGGTGTCGGGGCCATCGGAGCCGTGGCAGGCGTTGGCCTCGATGCTCTTGCCGAAGTTCTTGCGGATGGTGCCCTCCGCGGCCTTGGCCGGGTCGGTGGCGCCCATGAGGTCGCGGTAGCGGGCGATGGCGTCTTCGCCCTCAAGGCAGCTCACGACCACCGGGCCGGAGATCATGTACTCCACGAGATCCTTGAAGAAGGGGCGGGCGCTGTGCACGGCGTAGAAGCCTTCGGCCTGCTCGCGGGTCAGCTGGATCATCTTCATGGCCTTCACGGTGAGGCCGGCGTCGAGGATCATCTGCAGGATGGCGCCGGTCTGCTTGGCGGCAACGGCGTCAGGCTTGATGATGGAGAAGGTGCGCTGGGTCATTTGGGTGTCCTCCGAGGGAATGTGTGATGAAAGCGGTCAGGTGCGCCGCTTCTGTTCGTGTGCTGGGGAAATGCACCGAGGCGGCGTGCGAAGTCAAGGGCTTTCAAAAAAAGAGGCCGCGCTGGGCGGCCTCTGAAGGAGCTGTGGGCAAGGGGAAAGCTAGAAATGCAGCTGCTCGTCCTTGATGATTTTGAAGCTTTTGTTGCCTTTCACCCGTCCTGGGGTGCCGTAGTACTTGCGCACGCCCTCGATCTCGACCTCGAGCAGGTCCTCGGCGTCGGTGTCGAGCAGCATGATGTCGCCCACGTCGAGGTTCAAGAGCTGCCGCCCGGTGATCCGCGTCTTGCCGAGGCGCACCAGGAACTCCACCGGAGTCTCGAACAGGCGCTCCTTGAAGCGGTTGATCCACACATGGTCCACTTCCAGGCGTTCGGACTGGAAGGAGGCGTGCAGCTTGGAGCGGATGGGCTCCATGGTGGCGTAGGGCAGGCAGCAGATGAGCGAGCCGATGGCGTTCTCCAGTTCCACCTCGAAGGTGATGACGATGACCACGTCGCTGGGAGGCACGATGGCGGCGAACTGCGGGTTGACCTCGGAGCGGACCACCTCGATGTGCACCTCGTGCACCGGCTTCCAGGACTCCTCCATGTTGGCCAGGGCCACCTTGACCACCTTGTCCACGATGGCCTGCTCAATGGGCGTGAAGTCGCGGCCCTCCACCTTGGGCTGCGAGCCAGCCCCGCCGAAGAAGTTCTCCACCAGGGCGAAGACCAGGCGCGAGTCCACCACGAGCAGCGCGTTGCCCCGCAGGGGCTCCATCTTGAAGATGGAGATGCTGGTGGGCACGGGGAGCGAGCGCATGAAATCCCCGAATTTGCTCATGTCGATGGAGATGGGGTTGATGTCCACGCGCTTGCGCATGGTGTTGGCCAGGGCGTTGGTGCACAGTCGGGCGAAGCGGTCGTTGACGATTTCCAAGACCGGCATCCGGCCACGGATGATGCGGTCCTGGTTGGTCAGGTCAAAGGGGACAATGCCGGAATCATCTTCCGGTATGTCCGGCGTGGTTTCCACCTCGCCGCCAGAAAGACCGCGCAGAAGGGCATCTACTTCATCTTGTTCAAGAATTTTGCTCATCTCTGCGATTCCTCTTGGCCCGCATGATTTGACTGGGCGAAAATGGCCGTCTGGTCAGGATGATAGCAATAATCGGACCGAAGCTGCTTCAACTATAGCGGGAAATGATGCTTTTCACATAGCCTGACCTGGACGGCCTTGGCAAGGCGCATCACCGGGTCGGTAGGGAGGTCACTGTGACGACCTGCACCGCGCCGTCTTTTTCCTTGAGCCAAGCGCGCAGCGCGGCCACTGTCTCCTTGTGCGGGTGGCCGATGGCGATGGCGTGTCCATGCTGTCTGGCGGCGGCCTCGGCCGTGCGCAACTGCCTTATGATCGCCGGGACCGAAAGCTCATTGTCCAGGAACACATCGCGCTGGTGCACGCGCATTCCCAGGCGCTTGGCCTCGGCTACGCCGACGCTGGCAGCGGTGGTGCGGCTGTCGAGGAAGAACAGGCCCTCGTCCTTCATTGCGCTCAGGGCCGCGCGCATGCCGTAGGGCGATTGCGTAAACTCCGAGCCCATGTGGTTGTTGACGGCGATGGCGCCATGCACGCGAGCGACAGAGCGGCGGACCGCGTCCCTGATCTGGTCCGCGGTCATGGTGGTGAGCAGCGCGTGCGGACCCGGGGCGACCTTGGGGTAGCCGATGGGCTGCATCGGAAGATGGATGAATATTTCACGGCCAGAGGCCTTGGCGATCTTGAGCACATCCTCGCGGTGGCTGCTGTCGGGCCAGATGGAGAAGGCCACGGGCACGCCAAGCCTCGCAAGCTCGCGCGCAAGCCCGACATCCTCGCCCATGTCGTCGATGACGATGGCCAGACGGCCCTTGGCACGTTTGGCGGCATCATCCGGCCTGGCGTCTTCCTCGGGCAGCAGCAGGCGGTGCGTCGGCATGCCGTCGATGACGATGTCCCATGTCTGTGGATTGACGCGCAGCAGCTGTGCACTTGGCGCAAGGACTGCCAACTCCCTGACGAGCCGGTCATGCAGGAGCTGTTCCTGCACATGCGTCAGGCGCAGAGTCTTGAACGTGTACTCCTGCCCGGCGTGTTCGCGCTGTTCCGAAACGATTCGGGGGGCCGGGGCGTCAACCGGAGAGGCGGCCGTGAGGGCACGGCGCAGCGCTTGGTCGGCTTGCTCCGCCAAGCCCGCAAGCACTCCTGGGCGCTGTTCATCCAGGGTGGCGTTCTGCGCGGGTGGGGCGGGGGAGGGCGGAAACTGGCGTGAAAGGAAAAAGCCCCCGGCCAGGCCGACGAGCAGGGCCAGGGCTATCCACCCCGCGGTCCTGTTGAGGTACCTGGAAGAGAAAGGACCAAGCCGGGATGAAGCGGCTTGGCCCTTGTGTTTCGGGTGCTTTGTCATGAACAGGCTGGCTTAGCGGATGTCCCGGATTTTGGGCAAGGTCTTGACCATCTCCAGGCCCAGGCGAAGTTGGTTGTCCTTCTCAATCATGAACCGTGCGGTATCGTTGTCGTCGCCGGATTTTGAACCGCCCTTCTTGGGCTTCTTGGCGCTGCCGTTTTCCAGGTGGCGCGAGAAGTCCTTTTCGCGGAAGGTGAAGCGGTCCTTCAAGTTCTTGTCCTCGTCAGAGGGCGGAGCCACAAAGGGGATTTCGAGATCCGGCACGATGCCCTCGGCCTGGATGGAGCGGCCATTGGGCGTGTAGTACAGCGCGGTGGTGAGCTTGATGCCGGAGCCGTCCTGCATGGGGACTACGGTCTGCACCGAACCCTTGCCAAAGGTTTTCTCGCCGATGAGCAGGGAGCGCTTGCGGTCCTGCAGGGCGCCGGCCACGATCTCCGAGGCCGAGGCGCTTCCTGCGTTGATGAGCGTCACGATGGGCACCTGGATCAGGTCGTCCTCGGACTTGCGGCCCGTGAAGTCCCGCCGGGTCTGCGGGTCCTTGCCCTGGATGTACACGATGAGCCCGTCGCCAAGGAAGGTGTCCGCCACGGTGACGGCCTGGTCAAGCAGTCCGCCGGGGTTGTTGCGCAGATCAAGCACAATGCCCTGAACCGGGGTCTTCTTGCTGTATTCAGAAATCTTTTCGCGCAGTTCCTTGGTCGTGTGCTCGTTGAAGCGGGTGATGCGGCATAGGAGGTACCCCTTTTCAAGCTCCTGGGTCTTCACGCTGATGATGGGGATGGTGCCGCGCGAGATGGTGACGTCCACAGGCTGCTGGGCGCCCTTGTGCAGGATGGTCAGGGTGACGCTGGTGCCTTGCGGGCCGCGAATCTTTTTCACGGCCTCGTTCATGCCGAGCTCCATGGTGGACTCACCATCGATCTCAAGGATGATGTCGCCGCTCTTGAGGCCGGCCTTGTAGGCCGGGGTGTCCTCGATGGGGGACACGACAATGAGCCGACCATTCTCGGAGCTGATCTCGATGCCGATACCGTGGAAGGCTCCGCTGGACGATGTCTGCAATTCCTTGAAGTCCTCTGGGGACAGGAAGGCGGAATGGGGATCAAGCTGTTCAAGCATCCCCTTGATGGAGTTCTGGATAAGCTCGGCCTTGGTCACCGGCTTGACGTAGTTCGTCTCCACCATGTCCAGGACCTGGCTGAACCTGCGCAGGGCGTCGAACTGATCATCCTTGCCCGAGGCGGCGCCAAGCGGGGCCGGGGCCACGGTAAGGGTCAAAAGCATGATGAAGCAGACAAACCAGATGCCGACGCGCATATTTCCTCCGGAATCAACCAGGCCGGGGGTTCCGGCCGCTATTGGGCGGGCATGAGCCACAGCTGGGGATTAATGGGTTTCTGGCGAAAACGCAATTCGAAATAAAGACCGTTGCCGTGCGCTTCCGGATAATACCCGGCATGGCCGATGGGCTCATCCTTTTCCACGTCTTGCCCGGTCTCGACGTTGACGTCCGAAAGGTACGCATACAGGCTGTAGTAGTCGCCGCTGTGGTACAGGATCACCACCTTGCCCAGCCCCCGCAGCACGTCGTTGTGCACGACCTTGCCCCAGAACACGCTGCGCACCGTTGCTCCAGCGCCTGTGGCCAGCCCGATGCCCCTGCGGGCAGGCTTGCCCTCCGGGGCGAATGCCGTGACCACTCGTCCGGCCACGGGCCAGGGGAGGGCGGCCTTGAAGGAGTCGAACTTGCGGCTGCGCTGGCTTACGAGCTGGTAGTTCAGCTGCTGGATGGTCTTGATGATGGCCTGCAGCTCGCCTTCGATATCGCGGCGCTGCGTGCTCACATGGCGTATGCGCGCGTTTACGGCGAGCCTGTCGCGGAGCAGGACGTCCTTGTCCGCATTGATGACCGCAAGCTGGCGGTCCACCTGGGCTTCAAGCTCCTTTTGCCGGGCCAGCACGCCAGCGAGTTCCCGTTCCTGGCTGCGCACGTCCTCAAGCATGGCCCTGGCGCGACCATAAGCCGCGCTGTTCCACTGGAAGCGGCGGTCGGCGCTGTCCCAGCTGTCGGCCAGGCGCGCGCCTTCGTGCATTCCTTGAGCGTTGATGGGCCAGAGCAGCTCCAGCAGACGGCGCAGCTCGCGCACGGATTGCTCCCGCTTGACCCGCACCCGCTCGTACTCCTCGGCATAGCGGGCCTCCTCCTTGCGGATGACGTCCAGCGCCTCCTCCTGTTTGATGATGCGCGCTTGCGCGGCCTTCATGCGCGACTCGATCTCGTCGAGCCTTCCGGTCAACGCCTTCTCGCGCTCGGCCAGCTTCTGCGCGACGCTTTTGCGCTCATCGGCCTTCTTGCGTTCGGATTGCAGGGTCTTTTCAAGCTGCCCCGTCTGCCCCAGGCATGGACCGGCCAGAAGAACCAAGGCGCAGGCAAGACCAAGGCTGAGGGCGGCTGGACGGATCATTGGGGCAACCGCTCCGGGTCTGGGAGCAGGCCGCGGCCCGGGCAGGCGGCGCACTTGGGATTTGATTTGCTGCACCACTCCTTGGAAGCTCGGACGATGAGCGCGTGGAACTCGTTGTAATCCTGAACGCTTTGCGTCAAAGCGTCCTGGATGATCTCCTGGACTTCGTGGTAGTCGGTCTGTTCTGGAATGAGCCCGTGGCGACCGAACATGCGGACGGTGTAGGCATCGACCACAAACACCGGCTTGCCCAGCGCGTAGCAGAGGATGGAGTCCGCGGTCTCTGGTCCGATGCCGCGCACGGAGAGCAGCTTTGGACGCAGGTCGTGGAGGTTCTGGTGAGCCAGCGCATCAATGTTCAGACCAGATTCTTGATCAAGAAAATCGAGAAAATCTGTCAACCGTTTGGTCTTAATACGAAAATAACCGGCTGGGCGAATGAGTTCCTCCAGCCGTTCCGGGGGCAGGGCGCGCAGTCCGGTTTCGGTCATGGCGCCGGCCTGTTTCAGGTTGGCGATGGCGCGCTCCACGTTCTTCCAGTTGGTGTTCTGGGTCAGGATGGCCCCGACGGCCACTTCGAAAGGCGTTTCGCCGGGCCACCAGCGGCTCGGACCCAGGGTCTGGGCAAAGGACTCGTAGAGTCCCCGGATGGCGTCCCCCGGGCGCGACATCAGGCCTCCACGCTCTCCGCGCTGCCGGATGCGTTGGCCACCACGTTCGTCCAGAGCAGGCCGCACCATTCGCCCTCGTTGCGCTGCACCGGATCGGGCAGGCCCAGGCGCTTGTAGGCGCGGATGACGTCCGGCGCCTGCTCGACCAGGATGCCGGACAGGGCCAGGCAGCCGCCAGGTGCGAGATGGCGCAGAATGTCCTTGGCCATGAAGATCAGCGGCTTGGACAGGATGTTGGCGACGATGACCTGGAACTGCCTGTCGTCCGGCAGGGTGTTGATGCCGCCCACGGCCACCTTGAAGGTGTCGGCCACATTGTTGATGCCGGCGTTCTCGTCCGCGCAGGCGATGGCCTGGGGGTCGATGTCCAGGCCAAGGCCGGTGAGGCCGAGCTTGGCCAGCCCAATTCCCAGGATGCCCGAGCCGGTGCCCAGGTCCAGGAACTCCAGGCCCGAGGCGATGGCCCCGGCGCGGTGCAGGTCCGCGATGCAGGTGAGGCAGAGGGCCGTGGTGGGGTGGTGCCCGGTGCCGAAGGCCATTTTGGGCTCGATGATGATCGGCGTGAACTCGGCGTGCTGCTCCCCGGAGAGCCACGGCGGCAGGATCTCGAAGCGGCCCCCGCATTCGATGGGCGTGAAAAACTCGCGCCACGACTGGCCCCAGTCCTGGCTCCTGCTCTCCTCCGTGCGGATGCCCGAATGAGGCCAGAGTTCGCCTATCTGGCGGGCGACCTCTCGTCCGGCCTCGTGATTCTCAAGGTAGGTGCTGAAGTGCGTGGTGCCGTCCACGGCTTGGGATTCTTCCCAGCCGTGTTGGATGGCGCCGGAAAGAAAGACAACGGCGGCGTCATAGTCGGCTTCGGGCAGGGAGAATTCGATCCTGAGCAGGTCCTGGGTCATGGGTGGTTCTGTTCCATTGCGCTTGAGGTTTTTGGTCCGTCAGACGATGGCGTCGACAATGCTTCCTGTGCCGGTAATGTCAGCGCGCATTTGAGCCACATGCAACTGCTTGGCGTTGTCGTCCACAACGGGCTGCGGTTGTTCCACGGCCGCGACGAGCGGGGTGGGATGCGGCTGCACCGAGGTGAGTTGATGACCCATGGGCTGGCGCGGCTCATCGGGCACGGTGGCGTTCTGCACCGGGCTTTCGAAAGCCGCGCCCTTGGAAATGGGAGCAATCTCCGTCATTTCTGCCCCTGGGTTCAATCTCTGGTTTAACTCTTTGCGGAACCGTTGTCCCTTGTGAGAATATCATCCAGGGCCGAGGCAAAGGCAAGCAGATCTTCCGCGTCGATGATCAGCGGCGGAAGCAGGCGCAGCACCTTGCCGTGGGCCAGGTTGCAGACGAAACCCCGGTCGCGCAGTTCCGCATGGATCTTCTCGCCTGGGGCGGAGAGTTCTATGCCGATCATCAGCCCCAGGCCGCGCACGGTGTTGATGCGTTCCGGGTGTTTCGCATGGACCTTGCGGAAGGCGTCCATGGCAAGCTGGCCCAGGTCGCGGGCGCGTCCGGCGATGTCGTCGCGCTTCATGATCTCAATGACCTTGGCCGCCACGGCGGAGAGCACGCCCCCGCCGCCGAAGGTTGTGGCGTGTGCGCCGGGAACGAAGCCCTTGGCCACGTGCTCCTTGGCAAGCATTGCGCCCATGGGCAGGCCGTTGGCCAGGGCCTTGGACGTTGTGAACACGTCCGGGGCGAGGCCGTAATGCTGGTGCGCCCAGAATTTCCCGGTGCGGCACAGGCCGGTCTGCACCTCGTCCACCATGAACAGGCAGCCCGCCTCCTGGCAGAGCTGCTCGACCTGCCTGGCATAGGCCTCGGTCAGAGGCAGCACGCCGCCTTCGCCCTGGACCATCTCGATCAGCACTGCGGCGGTCTTTTGCGTCACCGCGTCCCTGAGGGCGTCAATGTCGCCGAAGGGAACGCAGGTAAAGCCATCCGGCAGGGGATCAAAGCCTTCCTTGATCCGCCCGGCCTGGCCGGTGGCGGTTAGGGTCGCCAGGGTGCGGCCATGGAACGAGCCCGAGAGGGTGATGATCTCGCCCGCATCCTTGTAGCGGACCGTGCGCATGTAGCGCCGCGCCAGCTTGATGGCGGCCTCGTTGGCTTCCGCCCCGGAGTTGCAGAAGAACACCCGGTCGCAGGCGCAGGTGGTCAGCAGGATTTCGGCCAGCTCCACCTGCCTGGGCTGATAGAACAGGTTGCTGACGTGCAGGAGTTCTTCGGCCTGGGCGGCCATGACTTCAAGCAGTTCCGGGTGGCTGTGGCCCAGGTTGGCCACGGCGATGCCCGCCAGAAGATCCACGTATTCCTTGCCGTCAACATCAATCATGCGCGCGCCCAGGGCCTTTTCAACGGCCAGGGGATAGCGGCCATAGGTCTGGCAGAGGACCTTCTTCTCCCTGGCCACCAACGCGTCGTATTTGTCGCTCATGCTGCTTGCTCCTTGCGAAATGAACGTGTGCCTACACCTTTCCGGTATGACCAAAGCCGCCCGCGCCGCGCGCGGTTTCGCCAAGCGCATCCACAGCGGCGAGCCGGGCGGTGAACACCGGCATGAACACCAACTGCGCGATGCGCTGACCTCGTTCGATGGTTCGCGACTGGCCTGAGGTGTTCAACAGCGACACGATGATCTCGCCCCTGTAGTCCGGGTCGATGACGCCCACGCCCTGGCTCACGGTGAGGCCTTCCTTTGCTCCCAGGCCGCTGCGCGAAAACACGAACCCGGCAATGCCCGGGCGCATGATCTCGATGGCCAGCCCGGCAGGGATGGCGGCCCGGCATCCGATGGGAATCTCCAAGGTCTTTGCGTCGATGCAGGCGCGCAGATCGAGACCGGCCGAAGTGGCCGTGGCGTACTCCAGAGCGTGTTCCGTCCAGACGGGGTGCAGAAAGCGCACCCGGACTTCCAGTGCATCCAAGGCCGCTGTGGCGCGGTGATCCGTCATGTCGTTCTCCTTATCGTGCGCATGAAGCGGATTTTCTTTCCATCGAAATGCCTGCCCTGTCAATGAATCTGGCCTTGCCAGGAATGTGGAAGGCTGAGCCTTGCATTTTCTCCGCGCGCTTTATAGTCTGTAGACGCCCAAAAACTCTACCGCCCCCATTTCAAGGAGACTCCATGCAGGCGCTGCGCGTGTTCAGCGTTGTTCCCAAACTTCCGCCCCGGCTGGAAGTTCTTTGGGACATCGCTTATAATCTTTGGTTTTCCTGGAACGATGACCTGACCAACATCTTCACATCGATCGACCACGGCCTCTGGACCGAATGCGACCAGAACCCCATCAAGCTGCTCAATCGCTTGCCGCAGCGTCGCATCGAGGAGCTTGCTCGGGATGACTTTTTTTTGCAACGCCTGAGCGACGCCAAGCGCTCCCTGGACCATTATCTTGCGCGCCGTCATTCTCCTTTCAAGTTCCCGGCCCTGCCAGACCGCAATATGGCGGTCGCCTATTTCAGCCTGGAGTATGGCATCGCCATGTGCCTGCCCATCTATTCCGGTGGGCTGGGCGTGCTTGCGGGCGATCACCTGAAGAGCGCCAGCGACCTGAACGTGCCCCTGGTGGCTGTGGGCCTGCTGTACCGCGAGGGCTATTTCCGCCAGTACATGACCCCGGACGGCTGGCAGCAGGAGCGGTATCCGGACCACGACTTCGAGCAGATGCCGCTCAAGCCCGTGCTCGACACCCTGGGAAACCAGCTGCGCATCTGCGTTGACCTGGCCGGGCAGAGTCTGTGCGCCAGACTCTGGGAGGCCCACGTGGGCAAGGTCCGCCTGTTCCTGCTCGACACCAACCTGCCCGAGAACTCTTCGGAGTTCCGGCAGGTCACGGCCCGGCTGTATGGCGGCGGCCTGGAGATGCGCCTGTGGCAGGAGATCCTCCTTGGCATCGGCGGCATCAAGGCGCTCACCGCCATGGGCATTGAGCCCATGGTCATCCATATGAATGAAGGGCACTCGGCCTTCGCCGGTTTGGAGCGCATCCGGGTGTATATGCAGGACCACGGCCTGTCCTTCGAGGCGGCGACTGAGCTCACGGCCTCCTCCAGCGTGTTCACCACGCATACCCCGGTTCCGGCCGGCAACGACCGCTTCCCCCCGGAGCTTATGCACACCTATTTCGAGGACTACGCCGGCAAGCTCGGACTGGCCTTCAAGGTCTTCATGGCCCTTGGGCGCGAAGACCCGCGTGATGAGGGGGAGCAGTTCTGCATGACCGTGCTGGCCCTCAGGCTTTCGCGCTTCAGCAACGGAGTCTCCAAGCTGCACGGAGAGGTTTCGCGCCATATGTGGCGGCGGGTGTGGCCGCAGAACCCGGTGGAGGACGTGCCCATCGGGTCCATAACCAACGGTGTCCACGCGGCCACCTGGGTGGCCACGGACATGGCGATCCTCTATGACCGCTACCTGGGCAACTGGCGCGAGGACCCGGACTGTGGCCGCATCTGGGAGCAGACGGAGAGCATTCCTGACGCTGAGCTCTGGCGCACGCACGAGCGCCTGCGCGAACGTCTTGTGGACTTCGTGCGCAAGCGTCTGCGTAAGCAGTTGAAGGACAAGGGTGCCCGGCACAAGGAGATGCAGGTGGCGGACGAGGTGCTGGACCCCCAAGCCCTGACCATCGGCTTTGCGCGTCGCTTCGCCACCTACAAGCGCGCCAATCTGCTGCTCATGGACAAGGAGCGGCTGGTGCGCCTTTTGAACGATACCGGACGTCGCGTGCAGTTCATCTTCGCGGGCAAGGCGCACCCCAATGACAATGAGGGCAAGAAGATCATCCAGGAGTTGCAGCAGCTTTGCCGCAGGGATGACTGCCGCCTGAGCATGGTGTTCCTGGAAGACTACGACGTGAAGATAGCCAGCCGCATGGTGCAGGGGTGCGACGTGTGGCTGAACAATCCGCGCCGCCCGCTGGAGGCCTGCGGCACCAGCGGCATGAAGGCCATGATCAACGGCGTGCTCCAGGTCTCCACCCTGGACGGTTGGTGGGACGAGGCCTATCGGCCGGACAACAGCCTGGGCTGGGCCATCGGCAGGGGAGAGGAGTACGACGACCTCGCCTACCAGGATTTTGTGGAGAGCCAGACCTTGTTCAACCTGTTGGAGAATGACATCCTGCCGGAGTTCTACGACCGGGGGCGCGGGAACCTGCCCCGCAACTGGATTCGCAAGATGAAGACGGCCTTGCGCCAGCTCGGGCCTCTGTTCAATGCCCATCGCATGGTGGAGGAGTATGTCGACCGGGCCTATCTGCCGTCCTGCCGCAATTATGTGAGCCTTGTGAAGGATGACTTCCGGGCCGCCAAGGAACTGGCCGACTGGCGCATGCGCCTGATGACCCGCTGGGGCAACCTCGCCATCGCCGACATCCGCACCGAGACCCACGCCACAGTATTTGTCGAGGAGCCCATCCTTATAGAAGCGCGCGTGCGCCTGGACGGCCTGTCCCCGGCCGACGTGCGCGTCGAAATCTATCACGGTCCCGTGAGCCAGGATAGCGCCTTCACCCTGCGCCGCACGACTCCCATGTCCCCGGAAAAAGACCTGGGAGACGGCTGGCATCTTTACCGCGGAGAGGTGATGCCCCCAGAAGCGGGACGTTTCGGGTTCACTCTTAGGATTTTGCCCCACCACCCCCTGCTGATGGATTCCCACGCTTTGGGATTAATTCACTGGGCAACCATCTAGAATTACGTAATGAAAGCCGCCTTTCCCTCGGGGGAGGCGGCTTTCTTGCGCCCGGCTTTCGTCATTTTTGTCACGACTGCAACCTGTGCATGTCAGCGAAAAATTACAATTATGTCAATCTGGATCAGGTTTCGTGATAGTTTGTTGACAGCCAATGACCGTTATGGTTTTCTTGCCTTCCCGGGAGATCCGGGCTTGACGATGAAGCGGGAGAAGGCCTGCGGCCCCGTGCGCATTCATCCAAACCACTTGGAGCGAGGTAACGGTTTTGCTCTTTCAGCCAATCAACCGAAACTATCACGATTTCTCCATTGTCCGCGACAAGGACCTGTGCATCAACTGCAAGGTCTGTGTTCGCCAGTGCTCGTACGAGGCCCATTATTGGGACGAGGCGCGCCAGAAGGTCATGCACGACAACGCGAAGTGCGTCGGCTGTCACCGTTGTGAAGCATTCTGTCCAACCTCCGCGTTGTTGATACAGAAGAAGCACTCTGATTTTAAAGATAATGCGCTCTGGCGTCCCGAGTACATCAAGTACATTTACAAGCAGGCCGATTCTGGCGGCGTGCTCCTGACCGGCATGGGAAGCCCGGTGAATATCCCGGTGTACTGGGAGAAACTCCTGCTCGACGCCAGCCAGGTGACGAACCCCTCCATCGACCCCTTGCGCGAGCCCATGGAGCTCAAGACCTTCCTCGGCTCCAAGCCCGACAAGCTTGAGTTCGGCAAGACCAAGGACGGCAGCCCCAAGCTCAAGACCAAGCTGGCCCCGCAGATTGAGCTGAACTATCCGCTCATGTTCTCCGCCATGAGCTTCGGGTCCATCAATTTCAACCTGCACATCGCCATGGCGCGCGCCGCCACCGAACTCGGCATCTGCTACAACACCGGTGAGGGCGGGCTGCACAAGAGCCTGTACCAGTACGGCAAAAACACCATCGTCCAGGTCGCTTCGGGCCGCTTCGGCGTGCACCGCGACTTCCTGAACGCGGGCGCGGGCATCGAGATCAAGGTGGGCCAGGGCGCGAAGCCCGGCATTGGCGGGCATCTGCCCGGCGAAAAGATCAACGCCATGGTCTCCGAGACGCGCATGGTGCCGCTTGGCTCCGATGCCATCTCCCCGGCCCCGCACCACGACATCTACTCCATTGAAGACCTGCACCAGCTCATCTTCGCCCTGAAGGAGGCCAGCGAGTATCGCGTGCCTGTCAGCGTGAAGATCGCAGCCGTGCACAACGTTGCCGCCATCGCTTCGGGCATCGTGCGCGCAGGCGCGGACATCGTGGCCATCGACGGCGTGCGCGGCGGAACGGGCGCGGCCCCGGGCATGATCCGCGACAACGTGGGCATTCCCATCGAGCTGGCCCTTGCCGCTGTCGACCAGCGCCTGCGCGACGAGGGCATTCGCAACCGCGCGTCCATCGTGGCGGCGGGCGGGATGCGCTGTTCGGCCGACGTGGTCAAGGCCATCGCCCTTGGCGCGGACGCCTGCTACATCGCCACCTCCGCGCTTCTGGCCGTTGGCTGCACGCTGTGCGCCAAATGCTACACCGGCAAGTGCCCCTGGGGCATCGCCACCAACGACGCCCGCCTGGCCAAGCGCCAGAACCCGGAAGTCGCGGCCAAGAAGATGGTCAACCTGGTGCGCGCCTGGGGCCATGAAATTGAAGAAATGCTCGGCGGCATGGGCCTCAACTCCATCGAGAGCCTGCGCGGCAACCGCGACAAGCTCCGTGCGGTTGGCCTTTCCGACACCGAGATGGACATCCTCGGCGTCAAGCACGCCGGTCGCTAACAAGGGGGCGAGAATACAATGAAACGCGTCTACCCCGACAAGGACTTCTGCATCGGCTGCCACATTTGCGAGCTGGCCTGCCTGACCGCGCACTCCAAAAGCAAGGATCTGATCCTGGCATACACGGTGGAACGCGGCCAGAGCGGCCTGGCCTCCTGCAAGCGCGTGCACGAGGGCGGCCCCACCTGCGTGGCCCTGTCCTGTCGCCACTGTGACGAACCCGCCTGCGTGGCCGCCTGCATCTCCGGCGCCTTGCAGAAGGATCCCGAAACCGGACGCACGGTCTATGACCGCGACAAATGCGTGGGCTGCTGGTCCTGCCTGATGGCCTGCCCGTACGGGGCCATTGCCCGGCACCCGCTGGAGGCCAAGATCGTCAAGTGCGACCTGTGCTTTGACCGCCCCGGCGGTCCGGCCTGCGTCGAAGCCTGCCCCAACAAGGCTCTGAAGCAGGAGGAGCGCTAACATGACTTATGTGATCATCGGCAACGGCGTTGCCTCCATCGGAGCAATCGAGGGCATTCGGCGGCACGACAAGGAAGGACGCATCGTCGTCATCGGAGCGGAAGACACCGCTGCCTATGGCCGCCCGCTCATCTCCTATCTCTTGGCCGGCAAGATCGGCCCGGATCGCCTGGCCTTGCGCGGCGAGGACTACTACGCCAGAAACGGCGTGGAGCTGAAGCTCGGCACCACGGCGACCGGCATCGACACAGCCAAGAAGACCGTGGCCACCGACACGGGCGAGACGGTCAAGTATGATCGCCTGCTCATCGCCACCGGCGGCATCCCCTTTGTCCCGCCCATTCCAGGTGTGCAAGGGGCAGACATATATTCCTTCACCACCCTGGCCCACGCCAACACGCTCATCGAGCTTTCGAGCACCATCAAGCGCGCGGTGGTCATCGGCGGCGGGCTCATCGGCCTCAAGGCGGCGGAGAGCCTCTTTGACCGCGGCGTGGCCGTGACCATAGTGGAGCTGGCCCCGCGCATCCTCTCCGGCGGTTTTGACGAGAAGGCGGGCCGGTTGGCCGCCAACCGCCTGAAGAAGGTCGGCATCGAGGTCAACTGCGGCGTCACCGCCAAGGAGATCCAGCGCACCAAGGACGGTCGCGTCAAGGGCGTGCTCTTGACCGACGGACGCTTTCTGGAGTGCGACGTGGTGGTGGTGGCCATCGGCGTGGTGCCCCACAGCGCCATTGCCAAGGAGGCCGGAATCAAGGTCGAGCGCGGCATCATGGTGGATGGCAAGCTCATGACCAGCGCCAAGGACGTATACGCCGCGGGCGACGTGGCCCAGGCGCTGGACCAGATCACCGGCGAGCATCGCGTGGTGCCCATCTGGCCCAATGCCTACAACCAGGGCTACGCATCCGGACGCAACATGGCCGGGGCCAAGCAGCCGTACCTGGGCGGCCTGCCCATGAACTCCATCAGCTTTTATGGCCTGCCGACCATCTCCGTTGGCGTGGTCAACCCGCCCGAGGGCGACACGGCCTTTGAGGTCCACGCCCTGCTTGACGAGGAAAGGGAAACCTACCGCAAGCTCGTGTTCCGCGACGAGAAGCTGGTGGGCTACGTGCTCGTGGGCGACATCGACAAGGCCGGCATGTACACCGCCTTCATCAAGTTCGAGATGCCGCTAGCCGGCGAGGCCAAGGACAAGCTCATCAACGCCGGTCCCGAGGTCTTCCTCTGGCCGGCCGAGCTGTTCGACCAGACCTGGAACCCCGTGCCGGCAAAGGCCGCACGCTAGTCCGGCAGGCATCCCTGCAAACATCCGCGTAGGAGCACGATTAGGATGAAAGCACCTGAACGGTATTATGACTTCCAAAAGGACATCTCCGGTTGCGGCGTCTTCGGGGTGATCCACAAGCAGCGTGGGCTCATTCCCGGCGACATGCCCATCCGGGCCATGGCCTGCATGCACGACCGGGGCAACGGCCTGGGCGGCGGCTTCGCGGCCTATGGCATCTATCCCGACCTGGCCGACAAGTACGCCTTCCACCTGATGTGCGACACCCAGGCGGCGCTGGACAGCGCCGAGCAGGTGATCAAGCATTACTTTACGGTCCATGAGTATCATCCCATCCCGACCCGCAAGGTCGTGACCATCAAGAATCCGCCCATCGTGACCCGGTACTTCCTGTCCATCAAGAAGGATCGTCCCGAGGAGGTGCGTGAGCTCGGCGAGCAGGACTATGTCGTCGGCGCGGTGATGCACATCAACCACAAGGTGCCCGGCGCCTTCGTCTTCTCCAGCGGCAAGAACATGGGCGCCTTCAAGGGCGTGGGCTTCCCGGAGGACATCGCCGACTTCTTCCGCCTGGAGGAATACAGCGCCTACATCTGGACCGGGCACAACCGCTTTCCGACCAACACCCCTGGCTGGTGGGGCGGGGCGCATCCCTTCACCCTGCTGGACTGGTCCATTGTCCACAACGGCGAGATCAGCTCCTATGGCATCAACCGCCGCTACCTGTGCGAGCACAACTACCTGTGCACGCTCATGACCGACACCGAGGTCGTGGCCTACGAGCTGGACCTGCTCATCCGCAAGCACGGTCTCTCCAAGGAGATGGCCTGCAAGGTCTTCGCCCCGCCCTTCTGGGACGAGATTGCGCGGATGCCCAAACAGGAAAAGGACGCCTACACCGCCCTGCGCATGGTGTACGGCCAGGCGCTTCTGAACGGCCCCTTCGCCATCCTCGTGGCCGACAGCACCGGCCTCTTCGGTCTCAACGACCGCATCAAGCTGCGGCCGCTGGTTGTTGCCGAAAAGGACGACATGGTCTTCATGTCGAGCGAGGAGAGCTCCATCCGCGAAGTCCAGTCCGAACTGGACCGCGTGTGGATGCCCAAGGCTGGCGAACCGGTCATCGTGCATCTGGAGGCGTAGGAAAATGGCCAAGACTGTTACCCTGGACGCGGGCGGCGTCTACTACCGCCAGCTCAATGAGCAGATTCGCGAAGCCGTGGCCGCGGGCGCCACGCATGTCGTTTTGAAAAACGTCAATGGACAGCGCTACATCGCTGGCGCCATGACAGGCAATGTGAGCTTCGAGGTGCAGGGCGTGCCCGGCCAGGACATGTGCTCCTTCATGCGCGGCCCCAAGGTCCGCGTAAAGGCCAACGCCCAGGACGGCGTGGGCAACACCATGGACGACGGCACCATCGTCATCGAGGGCCTGGCCGGCGATGTTGTGGGCTACGCCATGCGCGGCGGCAAGATCTTCATCAAGGGCGATGTCGGCTACCGCGTTGGAATCCATATGAAAGCATACATGGACAAACTGCCCACCATCGTCATCGGCGGCAAGGCGGGCGACTTCCTCGGCGAATATATGGCAGGTGGAATCCTTTTGCTTCTTGGAATGTATTCTGATAAGCCGTCTGAACCGATCGCCGGTCGCAGCCTGGGAACAGGGATGCACGGCGGCGTGATTTATGTGCGCGGCGAGGTTCCCAAGGAGCAGATCGGCCCCGGCCTCTCTGCGCAGCCTCTTGATGACTCCGACAAGGCGGTCATCGCGGGCATCGTCAAGGAGTACGCCAAGGAGCTTCATCTTGATGCCAAGGAGATCCTGGCGGCGGATTTCGTGAAGATCAAACCCTTCTCGCACCGCCCGTACGGCAATTTGTACGTGCCGGCGTAAGGCTGGGGAGGGCGGGGAGCAGGGCATTTCGTCCAAGGCCCCACCATCCAGGAGGATCCAATGCTGTTTGATAATCTTGCTTTCGCCATGGGTGGAGCCGCCGGCAACGGTGGCGCGTCGGGCAATCCCCTCGGCGCGTTTGTTCCGCTCATCCTCATGTTTGCCATCTTCTATTTCCTGCTCATTCGGCCTCAGCAGAAAAAGGCCAAGCAACACAAGGAGATGATCAACAACCTGAAGATCGGCGATCGCA
>JBFWMQ010000029.1:0-29213 GCA_050251495.1 Desulfovibrio sp.
ATTTCTGATGCACGGGGGGTGTCTCCGCCTCCCCCGGACCCCCACCGCCACGGGGATCCCCCCTTGTAACCCTCGGGGGGGGCTTTGCCGGGCGGCGTAACACGCCGCCGGGCAAAGCCCCCGATACTGGGGTCAAGGGGGCGAAGCTCCCTTGCGGGGGCCGGGGGGCTGGCCCCCCGTTTTCTCCAGAGTCCCCTCACGCCACGCACCACCACAAAGGCTTCACCACATGACAGCCGCGCACACGCACACATCGAACGCCTGGGCCGTGATTCTGGCCGCGGGCAGCGGCACGCGCCTGGCCCCCGCCCTGGCGGAGGCTGGCGGCCCGCAGCGCAAGCAGTATCTTGAATTGGACGGCGTGCCCTTGTTCTGGCGCAGCGCCAAGACCTTTGCGCGGCTTCAGGCCGTTCAGGGGCTGGTGTTCGTTTTTCCGGTCGAGGACCTGGAGCGCATGACCCGCGCCGTTGCCGAACTGTATGAGCGCGACCCCCTGGGACTGCCCTGGCGCGCGTGCGCGGGCGGGGCGCGGCGGCAGGACTCCGTGCGCCTGGGCCTGGCGGCGCTCGATGCCGGGGTGGACCGGGTGCTGGTGCACGACGCGGCGCGGCCCTTTGTCAGCGCGGCCCTTGCCCGGCGCGTGCTGGACGCGGTGGCGGAGCCGGTGTGCGCGGCCATTCCGGGCGTGGCGGTGACGGACACCATCAAGCGCGTGGGCGAAAATGACATTATTGTAGATACGCCGGACAGGGCGACGCTGCGGGCGGTGCAGACGCCCCAGGGCTTTGAGCTGGCGCCCCTTTTGGAGGCGCACGACCGCGCCCAGGCCGAGGGCTGGGAGGTCACGGACGACGCGGCGCTCATGGAGCGCGCCGGGCACCGGGTTGTTGTCGTCGAAGGCGAGGAGGCCAATGTGAAGATCACCACTCCGGCGGACCTGGAGCTGTTGCGGCCCAAGGCCTGCCTCGCGCCGCGCACCGGCTGGGGCTACGACGTGCACCGCTATCTGGCCCAGGGGGAGGACAACCCCAAGGTTCTGGCCACGGCCCGGCCCATGATGCTCGGCGGCGTGGCCATTGCCGGAGCGCCCAAGGTGCTGGCCCATTCCGACGGCGACGTGCTGCTGCATGCGCTCACGGACGCCCTGCTCGGCATTGCCTGCGCGGGCGACATCGGCCAGCTCTTCCCGGACACGGACGCGGCCTTTGAGAACATGCCCAGCGCCGTTTTTGTCGCCGAGGCGCTGCGGCGCGTGCGGCAGGCGGGCTTCGCGCCCGTGCACGCGGACCTCACCGTCATCGCCCAGACGCCCAAGCTCGCGCCGCACAAGGCGCGCATCGCCGCGCAGGTGGCGCAGCTGCTGGAGCTGCCGCCGGGAGCCGTGAACGTCAAGGCCACCACCGAGGAGGGGCTTGGCTTCACGGGCGAGAAGCGCGGCCTCAAGGCCGTGGCCGTGGTCACCGCCCTGCCGGGCTGAGGCCGCCCGGTTTCGGAAGTCCCCCATTTTACAGATCCCCTGCAGAGGCCGGGCCGGACTTGAACTCCGGCCCGGCTTTTTTGCGTCCTGGCAGCAATATTTACGTTTTTGTAGTTGGCTGGTTTGAATTTGCCACTCTTGGAACACCGACACGCCGTCGCTGGCCTTGGTCTTTGCGCATATTATTTTTTAAATTCGAAATGTTGTGAGGATTATTTTGCCGTGGCCCGGCTTTTGCTAAGTCCTGTGCGTTCCGACGAAAGTGAAGTTGAAATGACAAATGTGATTTTGTGATGATGGCGAGGCCTTGAAGAGAGAGACGAGGCGGCCTTGCGGCAAATGGTGCTTCTGAATTGTTAGGGATATGGCTACTTTTCAGCGAATGGCAGCGATATTGACGGAATTGTGAAGGCAGCGCCCTGGTTCGAGTGGGTGACCACGTGAAGGGCAGCATATTGAGAACAACGCACGGGAGGAACCTCAATGAATGCGGCGGACACTGCATTTGTGCTTATCTGCGCGGCCCTGGTCATGTTCATGACCCCTGGCCTGGGACTGTTCTACGGCGGCATGGTGCGCAGCAAAAACGTGCTCGCCACCATCATGCAAAGCTTCATCATCGTCGGGCTCGTTTCGGTGGTCTGGGCCGTGCTGGGCTACACCCTGGCCTTCGGCACCGACGTGGGCGGCATCATCGGCGGCATGGATTTCCTGTTCCTGAACGGGGTGGGCATGGACGCGACGGGCGGGCCGGTGGAGAACATCCCGCACCTCTTGTTCATGGTCTTCCAGTGCATGTTCGCGGTCATCACCCCCGCGCTCATCACCGGCGCCTATGCCGAGCGCATGAAGTTCGGCGGCTTTCTGGTGTTCACCACCCTCTGGCTTCTGGTGGTCTATTGCCCCATGGCCCACTGGGTCTGGGGCAAGGGCTGGATGGCCGACATGGGCGCGCTTGACTTCGCTGGCGGCGCGGTGGTGCACATGAGCTCCGCCGCCGCGGCCCTGGCCGCCACGGTGGTCCTGGGCAAGCGCAAGGGCTTTGGCAGCACCCCGTTCATTCCGCACAACCTGCCCATGACGGTGCTCGGCGCGGCGATCCTCTGGTTCGGCTGGTTCGGCTTCAACGCCGGCTCGGCCCTGGCGGCGGACGGCTTCGCGGTCAACGCCTTCGTCACCACGCACATGGCCGCCGCCGCCGCCGCCCTGGGCTGGATCCTCATGGAGAAGCTGCACTCCGGCAAGGCGACCACCCTGGGCGCGGCCTCCGGCGCTGTGGCCGGCCTGGTGGCCATCACCCCGGCCGCGGGCTTCGTCACCGTCATGCCCGCCATCCTCATCGGCCTGGGCGGCGGCGTGTTCTGCTTCCTCGGCGTCATCCTCAAGGGCAAGCTCGGCTACGACGACTCCCTGGACGTGGTCGGCGTGCACGGCGTGGGCGGCACCTGGGGCGCCATCGCCACCGGTCTTTTCGCCAGCATCAACAAGGCCACCGGGCTTTTCTATGGCAATCCGTCCCAGCTTTGGATACAGTTGGCTTCAGTGGCCGCCACCTGGGCCTTCTGCTTCATCGCCAGCCTCCTTCTCTTCAAGCTGGTGGACGCCACAGTGGGCCTGCGCGCCAGCGCGGAAGAGGAAGACCGCGGCCTGGACATCTCCCAGCACAACGAGACCGGCTACCAGGCGTAGCCCGGCTGCCAAGGAGTACGCGTCATGAAGAAAGTCGAAATCATCACCCGCACCTTCAAGCTGGATGACATCAAGGCCGCCTTGTCCGAAATCGGCATCAAGGGCATGACCGTGAGCGAAGTGAAGGGCTTTGGCCGCCAGGGCGGACACAAGGAAGTCTATCGCGGCGCCGAGTATCAGGTGGACTTCGTGGTCAAGGTCAAGATCGAGGTCGTGGTGGAGGACGCCCGCGTGGCCGATGTCATCGCCGCGGCCACCAAGGCCGCCCGCACCGGCCAGGTGGGCGACGGCAAGATCTTCGTCCTGCCCGTCGACGAGGTGGTGCGCATCCGCACCGGCGAAACCGGCGACGCCGCCGTCTAGCCCGCAGCCAGCGAACAGACAGGCGTCCTCCCCCAGTGGACGACACGGCGCGAAACACTCCGGCCCTGCCGCCAGCCGCTCAAAGGCTGCGGCAGGGCCGCCTCGCGTTGGCCGAGTCCGCCAGCCAGGATACTCTCGCCAGCTATCCCGCCGCCAGTTCGGGCCTGATGGACGCGTACTTCCGCGACCGCCTGGAGGAACTGCGCGCCGAAGCTCCCGGCCTCTTCGCCGCGCCCTTCGCGCTCATCGCCGTGGGCGGCTATGGCCGCGCCGAGCTCTGCCCGGCCTCGGACGTGGACGTGCTGCTGCTCTACGAGAGCGCCATCCCCAAGACCGCCGAGGAGCTGTCGCGCGGGCTGTTTCATCCCCTCTGGGACCTGCGCCTGGACCTGGGCCACGGCGTGCGCGTGCTGGCCGACTGCCTGCGCCTGGCCCGGGAGGACCCGCAGGTGCTCACCTCGCTTTTGGACACGCGGCGCATCGCCGGGTCGGAAGCCCTGGCCGGGCGGCTGGACGCGGAGCTCGCCGCCGGGGTGCTGCCGGGCCGCGCCGCGAGCTTCGGCCAGTGGGTGCTGGCGCACAACGCCGATCGCCGCGCCGCGTACGGCGACTCCAGCGGCCTGCTGGAGCCGGACCTGAAGAACGGGCTGGGCGGCCTGCGCGACGCGCATCAGGTGCGCTGGCTCCTGCGCCTGCTGCCCTGGCTGGCGCAGGGGCGTTCCGGCGCGCCCGCGCCCTTCACCCCGTCCGATCTGGCCCAGCTTGAGGCGGACGCGGCCTTTGTGCTGGCCGCGCGCACGGCCCTGCACCTGGCCGCCGGGCGCAAGAGCGATTGCCTGCGCTTTGACCTCCAGCCCACGGTGGCGAGCTTCCTGGGCTTTTCCGGAGCCGCGCCCGCCTCCCCGGAAGAGGAGCGGCCGCCCGGCCTGGCCACGGGATTGGCGGTGGAGGATTTCCTCTCGCGCCTGCACCAGTGCATGACGCGCATCCGCGCCATGCGCCAGGCCTGCTGGCTGGAAGCCTTTCCGCCCCGCGACTCCGCCTGCCAGCAGCCGGCCGCCGTCTCGCCCGCCATCTTCTGCGGCCCCACGGGCATGGCCCTGCGCGATCCGGACGCCGCGACCCGCGACCCGGCGCTGCTGCTGGAGCTGTACGTGGCCGCGGCGCGCCTGGCCCGGCCCCTGTGCTGGTCCGCCCTGCGCGCCACCCGCGCCGCCCTGGCCGACCCGGCGCAACGCGCGGCCTTTTCCAGCCTGCCGGGCATCCTGCCCGCGCTCATTGAGATCTTCCGGGCCTCGGGCCAGGACACGGAGAGCAGCCCGCCCGAGGCCGCCCCAGGGTCCCACTCCGGGGCGAGCCGGGACAGGGGCGGACTGGCCGGGGTCATCCGGCGGTTCTTCGCGCCGGCGCCGGAAACCACACAGGAGGGCGGCCCGTCCGCAACGAGCCAGGACATGGCCCCGGCCGTGGCCACGGCCCTGCAATCCATGCTCGATACCGGGCTCATGGGCGCCCTGGTGCCGGAGTTCGGCCCGGTGGAGCATCTGGTGCAGTTCGACGACTTCCACATCCACCCCGTGGGCAAGCACACCCTTGAGGTGGTGCGCGCCCTGGCCGCCATGCGCTCAGAGGCCACGGAAAGCGCGGTCCTGGGCGACCTCTCGCCGGAGCTGCGGGCGCGCGCTGCGGAGCTGCCGCATTATGACCGCCTCTTGCTGGCCGGGTTCTGCCACGACCTGGCCAAGCCCGACCGCGACCACAGCGCCAGCGGCGCGGCTCTGGCCACGGCCCTGCTGGCCAGGCTCGGCGCGGACGCGGCCACCCAGGCCGACGTGGCCTTTCTGGTCCGGGAGCACCTGCTCATGCCCAAGGTGGCCACCCGGCGCGACCTGGCCGACGAGTCCGTGGCGGCCAGCGTGGCCGAGATTTGCGGCGGCGTGGAGCGGCTGGACATGCTGCACCTGCTGGCCGTGGCCGACAGCCGGTCCACCGGCCCGCGCGCCTGGAGCCCCTGGACGGCCTCGCTCATCGACGAGCTGGCGCGCAAGGCCAGGCGTCTGCTCGTTGCCGGGCCTCTGGCCGAGCCGCGGGCCGTGGACCGGGGCAGGCAGGTGCGCGAGGCCGCCCTGGCCCTGGCCCGCGAACCCTTTGCCGGACCGCTCGGCCAGGAGCCGCCCCTTGAGGCGGGGTTTGCCGGGCGCTGCCTGGAGCGCATGCCCGCCCGCGCCTTCCTGGTCCTCGATGCGCCGACCATCGCCCGGCACATGCGCCTGGCCTGGCGCTTCCAGCAGAGCCTTGCCGAGGACCGCGTGCGCAAGCCCGCCGCCAAGGCGGGCCTCGGCGTCACGGAGATCGACGCCGTGGGCGTCCAGGGCCGGGCCTTCCAGGTGAGCATCGCCGCGCTCGACAGGCCGGGGCTCTTCGCGGTCATGGCCGGGGTGCTGGCCCTGCACGATTTGAACATCCTCTCCGCCGAGGTGCTCACCTGGCAGGTCGGCTCCGCCGGAGCGGGAGAGAGTCTGGCCGTGGACGTGTTCCTGGTGCGGGAGCCGGAGGCGGGCCTGTGCCTGGACGACCTGTGGGAGCGGGTCAAGCGCGCCGTGTCCTATGCGCTCACGGGCAAGCTGTCCCTGGAGTACCGCCTGGAGCAGAAGCGCTCCTCGCCGCTGGCCGCGCCCTCGCGCGCGCCCAAGAGCCGCCGCAAGGTGCGGGTGGACAATGAGCAGAGCGACTTTTTCAGCCTTGTGGAGGTGGCCGCGCCGGACCGCCTGGGGCTGCTGCACGACTTGGCCTTGACCCTGTGCGCCCATGGACTGCGCATCCATCTGGCGCGCATCGCCACCAGCGCCGGGCGCATCCACGACGTGTTCTATGTGCGCGACTCCGAGGGCCGGAAGCTCACCGACCCGGACCGGCTGGAGGCGCTCAAGGAAGCCCTGCTCACCGTGGCCCGCTGATGCGGCAGGGCGGTCAGCCGTCCTCCCCCCACGGCAAGGCCGTTGCCATGCCCGGCGCTTTTCGCTAGCCTTGAATTCTGCCGTACCGGCACCGGCCTTAGTCCGCCGTTCCCACACACAAGGAGGAGCCCATGCGCACCAACTTCGTCATAGTGTTCTCGTCCCTGGCCCTTTGCGTCTGCCTGCTGGCCCCGGCGGCTCCCGCGCGGGCGCTGAGCCTTGGCGGGCTGTTCGGCTCGCCCGTGGACGCGGAGCTGGCGGCCCAGGTGCCGCAGGACAAGCGCGCGGCCATCAACAAGGCCGACTATGAGCTGGCCTGCGCCAGGCAGGACGTGGAGCTGGCCGAGCTGAAAGAGGAGCTGGCCGACCGCCAGGACGATCTGGCAAATCTGAACACCAAGTTCGCCAAGGCCAAGGCCCGCGCGGCGGAGATCAACCTGGACATCGCCAAGATGGAGGCCATCATGGCCAACAAGCTGGGCAAGGCCGAGGACAATCGCGAGGTGCTGGAGGGGCTCACCACCGACCGCGCCAAGAACGAGGCCGACCAGGGCGAGTTGAAGACCAAGATCCATCAGGCCACGCTCTTCGTGCGCGACTGGACCCAGCGCGTGGCCCAGAAGGAGAAGGTCGTGGCCGACTTCAAGTCGCGGCGCGGCAACGCGGCCCCGGCGCCCCAGCCAGCGGTCAAGGCCGCCCCGGCCCCGGCCGAGGATCCGGTGGAAATCATCAACCCCTCGCCCGGCGTGCCCCAGGCCCAGCCCGCCGCGCCCGCCGCGACTCCGGGGGCGGAGGCCGACCTCAAGAACTAGCCGCCAAGGCGCGAGGCGTTGTCCACAGCCTTTCCGGTTCGGCTTCAGGCTGTCCTCGCCCTGTAACGCCACGTGATTCTTTGGATGCTTGTCTTGATGGGGCCAGCGGTGCGACTCGCTGGCCCTTTTGCTTGCGTTCGGAGGCGCGGCGGCGTCCCCTTGCGCGCCCGCGCCGCGCCGGGTAGAACGCGGCCATGATCAACAAACGCAAGGAACCAAGCGCCTATGCCCCGGCCCCTGGCGAGGTCTCGGGCGAGGCCCGGCGCGCGGGCTTCAAGCTCGCGCCGCAGCAGGCGGAGCAGCTTTCGCGGTACCTGACCCTGCTGCTCAAGTGGAACAAGGCCATGAATCTGGTGGGCCGGGCCGACTGGCCGGGCGTGTTCCGCGACCTGGTCGCGGACAGCCTGCACCTGGCGGAATTCCTGAAGCGACCGGGCCTGCCGGAGCAGCCGCTGACCCTGGACCTGGGCGCGGGCGCGGGCCTGCCGGGCATCCCCTTGCGGGTGCTCTGGCCGGACGGCGACTATGTGCTGGTGGAACTGCGCGAGAAGCGGGCGATCTTTTTGTCCCAGACGGTCGCCGCGCTCAAGCTGGCGCGCACCTTTACGCTGCATGGCCGGGCCGAGACCGCCCTGGCCGCCATGCCGGGGCTCAAGCTTGGCCAGCCCCATGAGCGCGCGGACTTGGTGCTCAGCCGGGCCTTCATGCCCTGGCCGCAGCTGTTGCCCCTGGCCGCGGAACTGCTGGCCGGGACAGGCAGGCTGGTGGTGCTGGCCAACGAGCCGCCACCCTCGGAACTCTCGGAAGGGGCGCAGGGCTTCCGGCTCGCGGACAGCCAGGAATACCCGGCGGACGGCCGCAGCCGCTACTTCTGGTCGTTGGCCCCGGCCAGGCCCTGAAGCATCCCGCCCTTGAAGATGAGCTTGGTGGCCAGCTCATCGGCCTGGTCGGCCAGGTCCATGAGCTTTTCCAGATAGCCGAGAATGGCCTGCCGCCGCTCCTCGTCCCCGTGTTCAAAATCAAAGGCCAGATCGCCGGAAGCGAAGTATTCCGAGAGCTTGTCCAGGTAGGCTTGGTCGAGCATGGGTTTTCCTTTGTCGGCTGCGCCGGACGGAGTCGTTGCGGCCCTAGTCGTGGTGGTAGGGCAGGCCCTTGTTGATGCTTGCGGCGCGGTAGAGCTGCTCCAGCAGCACCACGCGGGCCAGTTCGTGCGGCAGGGTGATGCGCCCGAGGGAGAACATGGCCCCGCCGGAGCGCGCCCGCTCGCGCACCTCGTCCGACAGGCCGAAGGCCCCACCCACGATGAACCAGGGCGTGCGCGCCGCGTCCTCCCAGGCCTTCAGCTTTCCCGCCAGCTCGCGGCTGGACCAGGTCTCGCCGCGCTCGTCCAGGATCACCGGCACCGCGCCAGGGACAAGGCGGGACAGCAGGTCGCGGCCCTCGCGCAGCGACTTTTCCGCCGGAGGGCAGGCCGCGGGCGCGTCCTTGACCGTCAGCACCTCGCAGCGCGCCAGGCGCGAGAGCTTGAGCGCATAGAGCTCCGCCGCCTCGCGCAGGCAGGCCTCGCGGCATTTGCCCACAAAGAGGCAGCCCAGCCCGGCGGCCATCTATGCCTGCCCCAGGCAGGCGGCGAGCGCGCCGTGCTCCAGGCTGACGCGGACAAAGCCCCCGCTTGCCAGCGCCCCGGGGTTGAGAACATGGCAGCGGCCCAGGCGTTCCTCGCCCCGCGCCTCGTGGATGTGCCCGCACACGCAGACATCCGGCTGTGCGGACTCCAGAAACGAGCGCACGGCGGTGCTGCCCACGTGCGCGCCGCTTGGCAGCAGGTCCAGGCGGGTGCCGTGGGGCGCGTTGTGGATGACGGCCAGCACGCGTCCGGCGGGTCCGGCAAGGGTTATGGCCTTGGCGTGGGTCTCGTCCAGCCACGCGGCCAGCTGCTCTTCGCTGGTCTCGCTGGGAGTGCCGAAGGGCGTGGGGGTGGACCAGCCCACGCCCATGAGCGCCAGGCCCGGCGCAAGCAGCCGGGCCTCGCGGTGGATGTTCATGCCCCTGGCGGCGAGGTGCGTGGTGACGCCCGGCTGGTCCATGTTGCCCAGTTGGGCCAGCACGCGGGGATTGGCGCGCAGGGCGGCCTCAAGCACCGCGTCGGCCTTGCCCGGGCCGCCCCGGGTGGTCAGGTCGCCGGAGATGATGAGCGCCTCGGCCTGGCCGACGCCCGGAAGACGCTCGAACACGCCGAGGCTCTCGTGCACGTCGCCCACCACGATCCAGTCCATGTGCCAGCTCCCTTCGGGTTGGTGAGAAATACGGCGTGGTTGCCCACGAAAATCGAGGCGTGGCGCGCTTTCCAGCCGGGGCCTGCGTATTATTTCACTTCCATTCCGGGCGGTCATAGCATACACAAAATGGCTGCGCAAAGGGTGCGGGGGCGCCCGAAATTCGGCGTTTCAGGGGGGAGAATGAACGAGGCGAGTCAGGAAAAAGATCGGCTACGCAAGATGTTGGTGGAGCAGCGCATGGCGCTCTCGCCGGAAGAGGTCGCACGGCACAGCCTGGCCGTGGCCGAGCGGCTTCGCGCCCTGCCGGAATGGAAGAACGCCTGGTCCGTGCTGCTGTACTGGCCCATCAAGAACGAGGTGGACACCAGGCCGCTTCTGGCCGAGCTGTGGGCGCGCGGGGCCATTGCCCTCCTGCCGCGCTGCCGGCCGGAGCAGCCGGGCTTCATGGACCTGTGCGCCTGCGCCTGCGAGGAGGACCTCACCGAGGGCTCCTTCAACATCATGGAGCCGGCGCCCTGCTGCGCCACGCGCGAGGACTCCGGCGAGCCCTTTGTGCCCGACCTGGTGCTGGTGCCCGCCGTGGCCTTCGACTCCCACGGCTACCGCCTGGGCTTTGGCGGCGGCTACTACGACCGGCTGCTGGCCAAGCCGGAGATGGACGAGGCCGTGACCATCGGCCTGTGCTACGAGTTTCAGCGCCTGCCCGTGCTGCCCACAAACGCCTGGGACGAGCCGGTGCAGGCCGTGTGCACGGAACGCGAGCTGAAATGGTTCCGCTAGGCTCCCCAGCCGGGGGCGAAGCCACCGGGGAGACGCCTGTGGAGACCGTGGCGTTCCGCTTTCCCGGCCTTGCCGGAGTGTCGTGCCTGTTCACCACCCGCCGGGGCGGGCAAAGCCTGCCGCCCTTTGACGGGGCGAACCTGTCCTTTGATGTGGGCGACGAGCCCGCGCATGTGTCCGCCAACCGCCGCGCCCTGGCCGCGTCTGCCGGCCTGGGCGCCTTCTGCGAACTCAAGCAGGTGCATGGCGACGCGCTGCACCTGGAACCAGTGCCCGCGCCCTTGGAGATGTTCGCCACCACGGCCTCGAGCCTTGAGGGCGACGCCCTGGCCACCTCCGCGCCTGGGGTGGCCCTGTGCATCAAGACGGCGGACTGCCAGCCCGTGCTGCTCGCGCACGAGACCGGGCGCTTCGTGGCCGCGCTCCACGTGGGCTGGCGCGGCAACGTCATCAACCTGCCGGGCAGCGCGGTGGCGCGGCTGTGCGCGCGGTATGGCTGCGCGCCGGGGGAGCTCTTCGCCGTGCGCGGCCCGAGCCTTGGCCCGGAGCAGGCGCAGTTTCTCCGTTTCGCGGAGGAGTTCGGCGAGGACTTCATGCCCTTTTTCGACCGCCGGACCGAGACCGTGGATTTGTGGCGGCTGACGCGCAGCCAGCTTGAGGCCGCAGGGCTTGAACCCGCGCACATCTTCGGCATCGACCGGTGCACCCGGGCGAACCCGGAGGACTTTTTCTCCTACCGGGCCGCGCGCGAGACCGGGCGCATGATGTCGCTCATCTGGCGCGACGGCCCGTTGTGACGTTTTTTCGGCAAAGGCTGGCCTTGCCGCTGGTTTTCCTGTATCGTGTCAGGCAATAACGTTCCAGAGAGGTCCCCCCAGATGCTCCAAGGAATCTATCACGTCACCTTCCAGTCCAGCCTGGCCACCGTGGGTGAAGGCGTTGTCGTGTTCGACGCCTGCGGCGTGCACGGGGCGAATGAGACGCACGTGTTTCGCGGTCTGCAGGCCGGGGAGGACGAGGCCCTGCGCCTGATGGTCGAGATCCGCCACTTGCAGGGCGAAAAATATCCGTCTTTTGGACCGCTGGACGCCGTCAACCTGGACCTCGAGGTCTCGGAGATCACCCCGGAGGGCTTCCGCGCCGTCGGCTCCGTGCGCGAGGCCAAGAACATCCGCCTGAATGTCGTAGGCAGGAAGCTGGCCGAACTGGCCGAACTGGCGACCGACTGACCCGTCTGGGCTTCTTGCTCTATAATGAATGGCGGCTCGTCCCATGCCGGGGCGGGCCGTTTTTGCGTGCGGCGGGGCTGGGGCGGGCTTAGGCGCGCAGGTTCAGGCTGCTTAAAATCGCCACGCACAAGAGCACGATGACGATGATGAGCAGCAGCTTGACCGAGAGCCAGGACGGCTGCCTGGGCGCGGCGTTTTGGGGCGGCGGCGGGGCCTGGACAGGCGGCGGCTGGAGGCGCTCAAGGGTCTTGCGCTTGCCCCAGCGGTAGCCCACGAACAGCAGCACCAGCCCGATGAGTATGGCGACCTTGGAGATGGAGAACACTCGTGTCACCCCCGGATGCCCGCGTGGGCGGTGATGCGGGAAGGCGGGGCGGTGCTCCGCGCGGGAGGGCCGCCCCGTTTCGCGTCAGCTAGATGACCTTGTTCAGCGGGTACTCGATGATGCCTTCCGCACCCAGGGCCTTGAGTTCCGGGATCAAGTCGCGGACGATGCTCTCGTCCACCACGATCTCGACCGACATCCAGGCCGGGTCGGACAGGGCGCTGACCGTGGGCGAGGTGAGGCTCGGCAGCAGCGTGGAGGCCTCGTCCATCTTGGCCTTGGGCATGTTCATTTTGAGGCCCACCATGCGCTCGGCCTTGAGCGCGCCCTGCAGAAGCATGTTCATCTTCTCGATCTTGGCGCGCTTGAAGGGGTCTTCCCAGGCCTTCTTGTTGGCGATGAGCCGGGTGTTGGTGAGCAGCAGGTCCTTTATTATTTTCAGGCCGTGGGCGCGGATGGTGGTGCCGGTCTCGGTCACCTCCACGATGGCGTCGCACAGGCCCTCGACCACCTTGGCCTCGGTGGCGCCCCAGGAGAAGGCCACCTCCACCGGGATGTTCCGCTCGGCGAAGTAGTTCTTGGTGAAGTTCACCAGTTCGGTGGCGATCTTCTTGCCCGCCAGGTCCTCGGGCTTGGTGTAGCCGGAGTCTCCGGCCACGGCCAGCACCCAGCGCGCGGGCCGGTTGCTCACCTTGGAGTAGACCAGGTCGGAGACCACCACCACGTCGGAGTTGTTCTCAAGGATCCAGTCCTTGCCGGTCAGGCCGACGTCGAGCGTGCCCTGCTCCACGTAGATGCTCATCTCCTGGGCGCGGCACATGCTGCACGAGATCTCGTCGTCGTCGATCTCCGGGAAGTAGTTGCGGGAGTGCAGGCGGATCTTCCAGCCGCTCTTTTCGAACAGCTTGATGGTGGCGTCTTGCAGGGAGCCTTTGGGGATGCCCAGCTTCAGTTTGTTCTCGCTCATTTTCCGTAGACCTCCTTGGGGTCGAATACCATGGGCGAACACTCGCGTTCGGTGTCGCCGGCAAGTTCGCGGTAGAAACAGCTTTTGCGGCCCGTGTGACAGGCCGCCCCGCCCAACTGGGTCACCTGGATGAGCACCGTGTCGGCGTCACAATCCAGGCGGATGGTATGGACCTTTTGCACGTGGCCGGAGGTGCCGCCCTTGTGCCACAGCGTCTTGCGGCTGCGGCTGAAATAGTGGACCTCGCCCGTTTCGAGCGTCTTGTCCCATGCCTCCTCGTTCATATAGGCCAGCATGAGCACCTCGCCTGTCCCGGCCTCCTGGGCGATGACCGGCACCAGGCCGCCGCATTTGGCAAAATCAGGTCTGAGCATGAAAACCTCGCGAAGAATCGTCTGCGTCGCGGGCGTTCCCCCCCGCGCAGCGAGAGCGGGTATACGCAATCCAGCCCTTGTTGTCCAACGCGGAGAAAATCAGAAAATTTCCCCCGTTATTGGGGGTTATTGGCCTTGGCCCACGGGCTCCGCCGGGACAGCTTTCTCGCATCCTGCTGGTATATCGCGATAATTATTTCATACGAAAGGCGGTGTTTTTGCCGGGAAAACCTTGACTGAACGGTATGAATTAGATAGTCAGCGAGGCGATACGATTACTTCGTTCCAAGGGCGGAATTTCGCGGCGGCCTCCTTTCAGGGGTCGTGCGGGTCTTGTTTCACAGGTCGAGGCAACCCCTCTCAAACGTACGAGGCAAGGAACAACAACATGGATAAAGGAAGAGTGCTGCTGCTGAGCGCCGGGACCGTGTTCGTCCTGGCCGTGGTCTCGATCCTGAGCCTTGAGGCGCAGGGGGTCGGGGAGGCGCAGGCAAACGCAGCCGTCAGGGCCGACGTGGTGAGGATTGACGCCATGCAGGCCCTGGGCGCGCTTGAGTTGCCGCCTGTCACGTTCTTGCACGACAAGCATACCGTCGCCATCCAGAAGGCCGGCAAGGACTGCAAGTCCTGCCACCTGGAAAAGGACGGCAAGCTCGTGGTCAAGTTCATGCGTGAAAAGGATACCTCCTCTGCCGAGGTGAAAACCATTTACCACAAGAACTGCATCGGCTGTCACACCGAGCTGGCCGACAAGGGCCAGAAGACCGGTCCGCTGGACGGCGACTGCCGCTCCTGCCACGACGCCAAGAGCAAAATCGTCTCCGCGAAGCAGCCTGCGGGCTTCAACAACGCCCTGCACTTCCGCCACACCGAGACCAAGGAGATTCCCTCGGCTCTGAAGGGCGAGACCGGCGAGGCGCTGAAGGAAAACTGCGACCGCTGCCACCACGACTACAACAAGGAAACCAAGAAGACCTTCTACGCCAAGGGCAAGGAGGAGTCCTGCCGCTCCTGCCACCTGGAGAAGGCCACCAAGGATTCCCGCAGCATGGCCGAAGCCTCCCACTCCTCCTGTGTGAGCTGCCACCTCTCCCTTGCCAAGGCCGGCAAGAAGGAGACCGGACCGGTCGAGTGCGCCGGCTGCCACGGCAAGGAGGCCCAGGAGAAGATCGCGGCCAAGAACAAGGCGGCCGTGGCCAAGGCCCCCGAGGGCGCTCGCCTCATCGACCGCAAGCAGCCCGACCTGACCCTCATGAGCATCAACAAGCCCGCCCAGGGCCAGAAGCCGCTGGCCATGAGCCCGGCGGTGTTCAACCACAAGGCCCACGAGAAGAACGTGGACACCTGCCGCAGCTGCCACCACAAGGAGCTGAAGGCCTGCAACACCTGCCACACCCTCGACGGCAAGAAGGAAGGCGGCTTTGTCCAGCTTGAGCAGGCCATGCACCGCGCCAGCGCGAAGCAGAGCTGCGTGGGCTGCCACAACGCCAAAAAGGCCGAGCCCAAGTGCGCCGGCTGCCACGACCAGATGAAGGCGCGCAAGAATCCGCCCAGCGCCAGCTGCAACAAGTGCCACATCGGCGGCAAGCTCGCCGTTCCCGCCGAGCCCGGCTCCATGCCCGCCTACTGGGACATGAAGCCCGAGGAGAAGGCCGCGGCGGCCCAGTCCCTCATGTCCGGCCGCGCCGACAAGGCCGACATCTACACCATCGACGACATCCCCGAGAAGGTCGTGATCAACTCCATGGTCAACGAGTTCGAGGCCTCCGAGATGCCGCACCGCAAGATCGTGCTCAAGATGGCGGAGAACATGAAGGACTCGAAGCTGTCCGGCGTGTTCCACTCCGATCCCGGCGCCCTGTGCCAGGCCTGCCATCACAACAGCCCGGCCAGCAAGAAGCCGCCCAAGTGCGTGAACTGCCACGGCAAGCCCTTTGACGCGAAGACCCCTGGCCGTCCGGGCCTCAAGGCCGCCTACCACGGCCAGTGCATGAGCTGCCATACGTCCATGGCGCTGAAGAAGCCCCTCAATACGGATTGCGCGGGCTGTCACAAGGAACGGAAGAAGTAGGCCGGTCCCCGGCATAATCAAGGAGCACGTCCATGAAGAGAAGACAGTTTCTCGGCTTGCTGGGCGCCGCGGGGATCACGGCTACCCTGGGCACGACCGCGCAAGCCGCTGGCGGAAAATCCTTTGACGGCTATCCCGATGCCAAGGGCGTCCTTTTCGACGCCACGCGCTGCATCGGCTGCCGCAAGTGCGAAGCCGGCTGCAACACGGTCAACAAGCTGCCCGCGCCGTCCAAGCCTTTCGCGGACCTGACCGTCCTCGACAAGGAGCGCCGCACCGACGAGAAGACCTATACGGTCGTCAACAAGTACCAGGGCAAGAACGGCCCTGTGTTCCGCAAGCTCCAGTGCAACCACTGCATGGAGCCCGCCTGCGCCTCGGTCTGCTTCGTGCAGGCCTTCAAGAAGAACCCCGACGGCTCGGTGACCTACGACGCCAGCGTGTGCGTGGGCTGCCGCTACTGCATGGTGGCCTGCCCGTTCAACGTCCCGGCCTACGAGTACGACGACCCCCTCACCCCGCGCGTGATGAAGTGCACCATGTGCCACGACCAGATCGCCAAGGGCGAGCTCACCGCTCCGGGCTGCGTCGGCGCCTGCCCCAAGGAGGCGCTCACCTACGGCAGGCGCGAAGACCTGCTTGAGATCGCCCGCGAGCGCATGCGCGCCAATCCGGGCCGCTACGTCAAGCACATCTACGGCGAGAAGGAGATGGGCGGCACCAACTGGCTGTACATCTCCGGCGAGAGCTTCAGCACCCTTGGCATGCGCGAGGACCTCGGCACCACCAGCGTGCCCGCCATGAGCGCCGGTCCGCTCTCCGTCGTGCCCATGGTCGCGGCCCTCTGGCCCGCCTTGCTCGGCGGCGTGTGGGCCATGAACAAGCGCAAGGAAAAGGTGGCCGAGGAAGAGCAGAAGGCCGCCGTGAAGGCCGCCAAGGCCGCCACCAAGGCCGAGGCCGAGGCCAAGCTGGCCAAGGCCCTGGAAAGCGCCGAGCGCGACAAGGCCCAGGCCGTGGAGCGCGAGGTGAAGCGCGCCCTTGAGGAGGCGGAAGCCGCCCGCAAGGAGGCCGAAGCCGCCAAAACCGACACCTCCGACAAAGACGGGGAGGGGGCTTAAATGACTACCGAAAACAAGTCTCTCATGACCCCGGCGAACATCGTCACGGCGATCATACTGGCCATCGGCCTGTACATCACCGTGCTGCGGTTCACCGGCGGCTTAAGCGCGGTGACCAACCTCGACCAGAACAACCCCTGGGGCATCTGGATCGGCTTTGACCTCTTGTGCGGCGTCGCCCTGGCCGCCGGCGGCTACACCACCAGCGCCGCCTGCTACCTGTTCGGCATGAAGCGCTACCACTCCGCGGTGCGCCCGGCCATCCTGACCGCGTTCCTGGGCTACGCCCTGGTGGTCTTCGCCCTGCACTACGATGTGGGCCGCCCCTACCGCCTGGTCTACCCCATCTTCCTGCAGCCGGGCACCACGTCCCTGTTGTACGAAGTGGGCCTGTGCGTGTTCCTCTACGTCACGGTGCTGGCCATCGAGTTCAGCCCCGCCGCACTCGAGTGGCTGGGCATGAAGAAGCTGCGCAACACCGTGCACAAGCTCACCCTGGCCCTCACCGTGTTCGGCGTGGTGCTCTCCACCCTGCACCAGAGCTCCCTTGGCGCCCTGTACATCGCCGCCCCGAGCAAGCTGCATCCGCTCTGGTACTCGCAGTACCTGGCCGTGCTCTTCTTCGTGTCGAGCATCCCGGCGGGCCTGTCCATGGTCATCTTCGAGGGCACCCTGGCCCACAAGGCCTGGCACCACAAGATGGACAAGACCCACCTGGACGAGAGCGAGGGCGTGATCCTGGGCTTCGCCCGCGGCGCCTCCATCGCGCTGGCCGCCTACTTCTGCGTGAAGCTGGTGGCCGTGGCCTACGACAACAACTGGCACTACCTGGCCACCGGCTGGGGCGCGTGGTGGCTCCTCGAGGTCCTGGGCTTCGTGGCCCTGCCGAGCCTCTTGTACGCCATCGGCTCCCGCGAGAAGAACATCAAGCTCATCAAGTGGACCGCTGCCCTCACCGTGTTCGGCATCATCCTGAACCGCTTCAACGTGTCCATGGTGGCCTTCAATTGGCAGCTGCCCGCTGACCAGCGCTACTTCCCCAGCTTCCTTGAGATCATGCTCTCCATCTTCGTGGTGACAGTGGGCGTGACGGTGTACCGGTTCATCGTCAGCCGCATGCCCATCTTCTTCGAGCACCCTGAATACAAGGACGCCCACTAAAGGAGGCGCATCGTGGACTACTACGTTTATCACGACTTCATGATGCACACCAAGAGCATCACCTACATCCTCATGGGACTGTTCGTGCTTGGCTTCTGGGGCATCTGGGCGTTCATGACCTCGCGTGACGAGGAAATTCACAAGTTTCCCGAGCACGACAAGGAGTAAGCCATGTACCAGATCATCACCGGACCCCTGCTCTGGCTGACCTTCCTGGTTTTTGTGGGAGGCTTGGCCTGGCGCGTCTACACCTACATCAAGGGCCTTGACTGGAAGCTCGACCGCGTGGCCTACGGCACCCAGACCGCCTATGGCGTGCGCGGCGCGGCCCGCAGCATCGCGGCCTGGATCGTGCCCTTCGGCTCCCAGGGCTGGAAGGTGAAGCCCATCTTCACCATCCTGTTCTTCGTCTTCCACATCGGCATCGTCATCACCCCGCTGTTCCTCTTGGGCCACGCGGAGATCGTGAAGATGCGCTTCGGCCTGGGCTGGCCCGCGCTGCCCATGGCCGTGGCCGACGTCCTGACCGTGGCCATGATGTGCGCCGGCGCGTTCATCATCGTGCGCCGCATCGCCCTGCCGGAAGTGCGCATCATCACGAGCCTGTACGACTACCTGCTGCTGGTCATCACCATCGCCCCGTTCTTCACCGGGTTCATGGCCGTGCACCAGCTGGGCGGGGACTACACGTTCTGGCTCTATGCGCACATCCTCTCCGGCGAACTGATGCTCCTGGCCATTCCCTTCACCAAGCTGTTCCACGTGGTGGGCTTCTTCCTCTCGCGCGGCCAGCTGGGCATGGACTACGGCATCAAGCGCGGCGGCATGAAGGGCACGAACATGGCCTGGTAGGCTTCACGCCGCCACGCCACCCAAAGCAGTCAAGGAGACGAAGACAATGCCCGAAGGTAAGTTCTGCAATCGCACGCCCGTGAACACCCAGGAGGACCTTGAGGCCCTCCTGGCCGACAAGGGCGGCAAGCAATACTACGAGGAAATGGAAGCGCTCGACGTGGACAAGGCCAAGCTTGCCGCGTCGCTGAAGAACACCTGCAAATCCCGCACGCGCACCTGGCTTGAAATGTGCGCCCACTGCGGGCTCTGCGCCGACTCCTGCTTCTTGTACCTGGTGAACAACCGCGACCCGAAGCAGGTTCCGGCCTACAAGATCCAGTCCACCCTTGGCGAGATCGTCAAGAGAAACGGCGACGTGGACAACGCCTTCATGCGCAACGCCATGGAAGTGGCCTGGAGCCAGTGCACCTGCTGCAACCGCTGCGGCCAGTACTGCCCCTACGGCATCGACATGGGCGTGATGTTCGGCTACCTGCGCGGCCTCTTGTACTCGCAGGGCTTCGTGCCCTGGGAGCTCAAGATCGGCGCGGGCATGCACCGCGTGTACAAGGCCCAGATGAACGTCACCGACGAGGACTGGACCGAGACCTGCGAGTGGATGGCCGAGGAGGCCCAGGACGAATGGCCCGGCCTTGAGATTCCCATCGACAAGCAGGACGCGGACATCATGTACACGGTGAACGCGCGCGAGCCCAAGCACTACCCGGAGGACGTCTCCGAGGCGGCCGTGCTCTTCCACGTGGCCGGCGAGAACTGGACCGTGCCCAGCTCCGGCTGGGAGCAGACCAGCCTGTCCATGTTCGCGGGCGACTGGGAAGCCTGCACCATGCAGGTGAAGCACGTGTACGCGGCCGTTGACCGCCTGAACCCCAAGCGCTGCGTCGGCACCGAGTGCGGCCACGCCCACCGCGCCACGGTCATCGAAGGCCCCTACTGGGCCGGACGCCCCGACGGCCTGACCCCCAAGCCGTACCTGCACTACGTGGAGTGGCTGGCCGAGGCCCTGCGCCTGGGCAAGATCAAGATCGACCCGGCCAAGCGCATCAAGGAGCTGGTGACCTTGCAGGACTCCTGCAACTACATCCGCAACCACGGCCTGAAGGAGATCACCCGCGAGATCATCAGCCACATCGTGGAGCCCGGCTACTTCGTGGAGATGAGCCCCAACAAGGAGCACAACTACTGCTGCGGCGGCGGCGGCGGCTTCAACGGCATCGGCCGGTTCCGCAAGCAGCGCAACCGCGCCCTGATGATGAAGCGCGACCAGATCCTGGCCACCGGCGCCAAGCTGGTCATCGCCCCCTGCCACAACTGCTGGGACGCCATCCGCGACCTTGAGGAAGAGTTCAAGATCGGGATCCGCTGGAGCTTCCTCAAGCCCCTGGTCATCCACATGATGGAAGTGCCCGAGCACCTGAAGCCCCAGGAAGAAGAATAGCGACGCCGCACGCGCGGGGGGGCGCGCCCTTGGGCCGCTCCCCCGCCCTTTCAACAACGTTCCGCCACTCGGAGAGGTCATGCGCCTGAGCACAAAGAGCCGCTATGGCACCCGGATGCTCCTCGACATCGCCGAGAACTGCCACCGCGGGCCGGTTTCGGTGGCAGAGATCGCCGCCCGCACGGGCATCAGCGAAAAGTACATGGAGAAGGTCATCCGCCGCCTGAAAAAGGCCGGACTGGTGCTCTCCAAGCGCGGCCCCAAGGGCGGCCACGCCCTGGCCCGCCCGGCCGACAGCATCACCGTGGGCGACGTCGTGCGCGCCCTGGAGGACTGGGTGGTGCTCAAGGGCTGCTCCATCAGCAAGGACACCTGCGCCACCTGCTCGCGGGTGGACACCTGTCCCACCAAGGACGTCTGGGAGCAGGCCAGCGCCGTCATGCTCCAGACCCTGGACGCCCACACCCTGCAAAGTCTCCTCAAAAATCCGCACGCCCCGCAGTAAATCGTTCCATTTATTTTTTGCAGACTCCTTGTGCGAACCGCCGCCATGGTCTAAAGCTGGAAGAAGTGGAGGACGATAGGCAGAGGCCTGTCGATTTTCGGTTTGGCTGAAAAGTTGTTTCTTTTCAGTCAGACGCTTCATTTCTTCGGTCGTTCATCAACACGATTCCCGGAGCGCGCACTGCGCGGCTGGGCGACTTTCCCTGCGGAGGGGGCCATGCTGAAGAATCTGAGTCTTCGCGCAAAACTCTTGGGCGGCTTTCTCATCGTCGCAACCCTCACCCTCATTGTCGGGGGCCTGGCCTTCTACCAGTTGAGCTCGCTGGCCGACAAGAGCGCGAAGATCAGCAGCGTCGACCTGCCCGGCGTCCAGGAGTCCCTGAGCCTCAAGGCGGAGGTGTACACGGTCGGCCAGGCCCTGCGCACGCTCATGAGCGCGGAGGTTCCCAAGGACGTCCGCCTGCGGCAGTTCGAGAACATCAAGCACTCACGCGAGCGCATCGCGGCCAACCTGGAGGCCTATTCCAAGCTGGCCGTGGACGACAAGGCCAAGGCCCTGTTCGAGGACCTCAAGGCGAAGATCGCCGCCACGCGCGACGCCAACAACAAGGCGCAGGAAATGGCCGCCCAGCTCATCGCCTCCGACCTGCTCCAGCCCGACGTGCTCCAGGCGGACTTGCAGCAGTTCCGTGGCGACCATTACAGGCTCGCCGACCAGGTGGGCACCATGATCATCTTCGGCAAGAGCTTTGAGGGCGGCGAGGACCACACCGCCTGCGGCTTCGGCAAGTGGGTGGCCGGATTCAAGACCGAGAACAAGACCGTTGCGGGCGCCCTGGCGAGCATCCTGGCCTCGCACCAGCGTTTCCACCAGTCCGTGGCCGAGGCCAAGAAGCTCATGGTCGGCGGCGCAGGCGGGGTGGCCAAGGCCAAGGCCCTGTACAGCGGGGCCATCATGCCCGCGGCGGAGCAGACCTTTGAGCAGTTCCGCGTGATGCGCGACGAGGCCGCCAAGAGCCAGGCGCTGTTCGCGGACATGGCGGCGGTGCTTCTCGGAGATTCCCGCACGCGCATGAACGCCGCGATTGAGGCCGCCGACGCCCTGTCGAGCTATCACAAGGCAGAGGCCGAGGCCGCATCGAAGGAGCTTGTCGCCAGCGCTGCGATCAGCGAGACCGTGGTCCTCGTGGGCGTGCTGCTGGGCGTCGTCCTGGCGGTGATCCTGGGCATCACGCTGACGCGCAGCATCACCGGGCCGGTGCTTCAGGGCGTGGACTTCGCCAAGCGCATGGCCGAGGGCGACTTCACCGGACGGCTTGAGATCGACCAGCGGGACGAGATCGGCGTGCTGGCCCGCGCGCTGAACGACATGGTGGGCCGCCTGCGCGTGGTTGTGGCCGATGTGCGCAGCGCCACGGACAACGTGGCCTCCGGCTCGGAGGAGCTCTCCGCCTCCAGCGAGTCCCTGTCGCAGGGCGCCACCGAGCAGGCCGCCGCCATCGAGGAGGTCTCCTCCAGCATCGAGGAGATGGCCGCCAACATCCGCCAGAACGCCGACAACGCCCAGCAGACCGAGCGCATCGCCCTGCAGGCCGCCAAGGACGCCCAGGAGGGCGGCGTGGCCGTGGGCCAGGCCGTGGTGGCCATGAAGAACATCGCCGAGAAGATTTCCATCATCGAGGAGATCGCCCGGCAGACCAACCTGCTGGCGCTCAACGCGGCGATCGAGGCGGCCAGAGCCGGGGAACACGGCAAGGGCTTCGCGGTGGTGGCCGCGGAGGTGCGCAAGCTGGCCGAGCGCAGCGGCAACGCCGCGGGCGAGATCAGCGAGCTCTCCAGCTCCACCGTCACCGTGAGCGAGAAGGCCGGGGAGATGCTCATGAAGCTCGTGCCGGACATCCAGCGCACGGCCGAGCTGGTGCAGGAGATCGCCGCGGCCACGGGCGAGCAGAACTCCGGGGCCGAGCAGATCAACAAGGCCATCCAGCAGCTTGACCAGGTCATCCAGCAGAACGCCTCGGCCTCCGAGGAAATGGCCTCCACCAGCGAGGAGCTCTCCAGCCAGGCCCAGCAGCTGCAGCAGACCATGAGCTTCTTCCGCGTCGACGACGGGGCGTCCGCCATGCGGGTCCACAAGCCCCGCGCCCTGCCCGCCGGGCCCTCCTCCGCCCCCAGGACGGCGCCCAAGCCCGTCCCGCGCCCTGCGCCGAGCGACCCCGCGCCGAGAGGACACGCGGCGGCCAAGAAGGGCGGCATCGAGCTTGACCTGAGCCCGGACTCGGAAGATGGCGAGTTCGAGAAGTTCTAAGGCCGCGCCGAGCGACCGCTAGGAGACGCATCATGGCAGAAAAAAGCTCCGTCGAAAGCAGCCAGCACCTGACCTTCACCCTGGGCAAGGAGGTCTTCGCCCTGGATATCGCCAGCGTGCGGGAGGTCCTTGAGCTCACGGCGATCACCAAGATTCCGCGCACCCCGGAGTTCATGCGCGGGGTCATCAACCTGCGCGGCCACGCCGTGCCGGTCATGGACCTGCGGCTCAAGTTCGGCATGCCCAAGGCCGAGGCCACGGTGGACACCTGCATCATCATCGTGGAGGTGGACTTCGAGGGCGACCGCATCATCATGGGCGGCATGGTCGATTCCGTGCGCGAGGTGTTCGAGCTGCCCACCGACCGCATCGAGAGCGCGCCGCGCATGGGCACGTCCATCAGCACCGACTACATCAAGGGCATCGGCAAGCAGGACGACCTGTTCATCATCATCCTGGACATCGGGCGCATCTTCTCCGCCGCGGAGCTGGCCCTGGCCCGCGAGGCCCAGAAGGACGCGGCCTAGCAGAGTGATTGCTTGAAAAGCAGACTGAAGGAGCCAGCGGGACGACTCGCTGGCTCTTTTGTTTGAAGGCCGGGGCAGACGCGGAAGACCGCCCGCAAGCGGTCAGATGAACCGCCTTGCCGCTGCGCGCCAATTCTCGGAGCATCCGGGGCGTTTCGCCACCCCCGCAGTTGTCTAGGACTTGTTGCCTGTCGGCAGGCCGCCTGACTCCTGGCCGTCCGTGAGCATGCGCACCTCGCGCTGCGGGAAGGGAATCTGGATCCCGGCCTGCTGGAACGCGTCCCAGATGGCCAGCAGCACGTCGCTGCGCACGTTGGCCGTGCCGTTCTCCGGATCGTCGATCCAGAAGCCCACGAACAGGTTCACGCTGGAGTCGCCGAAGGCCGCCAGACGGGCCGCCGGGGCGGGGTCCTTGAGCACCCGGGGCACGCTCCCGGCCGCCCGCTCCATGAGCGCCATGGCCTGGCGCGGGTCGCCGCCGTAGGCCACGCCCACCTCGGCCTTCAGCAGCTGCTGCGAGTTGCTGTAGCTCAGGTTGATGACCTCGTTGCTGATGAGGCTCTCATTGGGGATGAGGTAGGCCTTGCCGTCCAGGGTCTCGATGGAGGCGTAGCGGGCGTTGATCTGGGCGATGCGGCCCTGCACGCCGCCCACCTCGATGACGTCGCCCGGCTTGAGGGACTTGTCCACCAGCAGGATGACGCCGGACACGAGATTGGAGAAGATCTTCTGCAGGCCGAAGCCCACGCCCACGCCCACCGCGCCGCTGAACACCGTGAGGGTGGTCAGGTCCACGCCCACGCTGGACAGGGTGATGCCCAGGGCCAGGACATACATGCCGAAGCGCGCGCCCTTGCTCAAGAGCGCCTGGGCCGAGGGCGAGATGCCGTCGGTGGCCCGCAGGCGGTCGTCCAGCAGGCTCGACGTCAGGCGCGCCGCCTGGAAGAGCAGCACGAAGAGCGCGAGCCCCTTCAGCACGAGCAGGAGCGAAATGCGCGCATGGCCGATGTTCAGGGCGATCTCGTCCAGGAACACCCTGGCCGTGTGCAGCAGGCCGATGGCGTGCAGCACGGCCATGAGCCAGATGGACCAGGCCGCGAGGCGGCGCAGGGGGCGGTTGCGGATGAGCGCGCTGGCCACATGGGCCACCACCCAGGCCAGGGCGATGGCGCTGGCGATGGCGAGCACCTGGTGCGGCAGCTCGAAATGGATGGCCACGGCATCGGCCAGCAGCAAGAGAAGCCCGGCCACGCCGGGCCAGGCGTTGGCCCGCAGCTTGCGCAGCAGCGGCGCGACGAGGGCGTCGGCCTTCCAGCCGGTGTCCGGTGCTTTCGGCGTTCCCCCAAGGCCCATGACGCGGCACAGGCCCCAGGCCGCCAGCCACAGGCCCAGGCCCAGCAGCAGCTGCAGCAGCGCGGCCTCGCTGGCCAGGTGCTGGTGGAACCACGCCAGGGCGTGTTCGGTGAGCTTGTGCGCGTTGCCGGTAAAGATGATCTCCGCCATTGCGGCTCCTTGCTGCGGCGGCGCGCCGCCGGGTCTGGCGCTAGAGGGTGAACATCCAGGCCGAGCCCAGGGCGAGGTCCGCCCAGGCGCCCAGGAACACGAACACCGCGATGACGCCGTTCAGGGTGAAGAAGGCCACGTTGATGCGCGAAAGGTCCTCGGCCGAGATGAGCCGGTGCTCCCACACCAGGATGCCGCCGATGGCGAGGCTGACGCCGAGGAAGAGGATGCCCAGCCCGGCGGCCAGCCCGGCCATGGGAAAGAGCAGCGCGGCCGAGGCGTGGGTGGCCGCGGCGGTGAACAGGGCGCGCGGCACGCCCTGGTGCGCGGGCAGGGAAAACAGCCCCTGGCCGCGGTCGAAGTCCGCGTCCTGGCAGGCGTAGAGGATGTCGAACCCGGCCACCCAGAGGCTGACGGCGAAGAACAGCAGCACCGCCGGGAACCCCAGGTGCGCGGGCGAGACCGCCAGCCAGCCGGCCACCGGGGCCAGGCCCAGCACGCTGCCCAGGGCGAAGTGGCACAGCGGCGTGAAGCGCTTGGTATGGCTGTAGAAGGCGCTCCAGGCCAGCGCCACGGGCGAGAGCAGCAGGCAGGTGCTGTTCATGGCCGCGCAGGCCGCGGTGAAGATGATGGCGCAGGCGAACAGGAAGCGCTTGGTGAAGGCCACGGAGAGCTCGCCGGTCACCAGCGGGCGGCCCTGCGTGCGCGGGTTCAGGCGGTCGATGTCCAGGTCGGCCAGGCGGTTGTAGGCCATGGCGAAGGAGCGCACGGCCACCATGGCGACCACAAGGGGAAGCAGCACCCGCCAGGAGGGCGCGCTCCAGTCCGGTCCGGGCTTTTGGGCCAAAAAGGCCCCGGTGAAGGCAAAGGGCAGGGCGAACACCGAGTGCTCGATCTTGATCATGCGGCACACGGCCAGGGTGTCGCGAAACACGCTCATTGTCGGTGTCCTTTAGTATTCGTTGACAAGCACGGCCCCGGCGAACAGCAGCAGCACCCCGGCCAGACGCTGCCAGGAGACCTCGCGCACGGCGAAGCCCAGGGCTCCGTAGTGGTCCAGCAGCACGGAGCCGATGAGCTGTCCGGCGATGATCCAGGCCATGAGGCCCGTGGCCCCGAGCTTGAAGGCCAGGATGATGGTGACGGCCACGAAGAACGCGCCCAGCGCGCCGCCGCACCAGGACCACCACGGCGCGGCCGAGGCGGCGGCAAGCCCGGGCCAGGGCGTGCGCGTGACCAGGATGAAGGCCAGCAGGGCCGCCGTGCCCACGCAGAAGCTCACCAGCGAGGCCATGAGCGGGTCGCCAAGGGAGTCGCGCAGGCGCGCGTTGACGCCCGCCTGGACCGGCATGAGCGCCCCGGCGACGAGGGCGGTGAGCATGATCATTGGACGCATGGACACTCCTTGGCGGGTTTAGGGCTTGGCCGGGGCAGCGTCCGGGCCTGTGGGCGCGGCCGGTGCGACGTCCTGGCCGGACTGCGCCGGCGCGTCCTGCGGCGGGGCCGCCTGGCCTGCATTCTGGCCCGTTTCCTGGCCTGTCGCGTTCTCCCCGGCCGCGTCCTCGGCAGGCTGCGGCGCCGTCTCGTCCGTGCCGCGCATGACCTCGTCGAAGTCCGCCACGGCCACGCCGCGGCGCACCATGATGGCATGGATGAGGTTTGCGCGGAAGGTGACATAGCGCTGGTTGCCCACGGCGCTGAAGCGTATCGGGTTGGGCAGGACAGCGGCCAGGCGCGCGGCCTCCATGCTGGTGAGCGCGCTTGCCGGCTTGTGGAAATAGTGCCGCGAGGCGGCCTCGACGCCGAAGATGCCGTCGCCCCATTCGGCCACGTTGACGTACAGCTCCAGAATGCGCCGCTTGGACAGGGCGTTCTCCAGCCGCCAGGTGAGGATGGCCTCCTTGGCCTTGCGCGTCAGGCTCTTTTCCGGCGAAAGGAACAGGTTCTTGGTCAGCTGCTGGCTGATGGTGCTGGCCCCGGCCGCGAAGCGCCCCTGCTTCAGGTTCTTCTCAAAGGCCTGCTCCAGCGCCTCGTAGTCAAAACCCTCGTGCTGGTAGAACTTGTCGTCCTCGCCGATGAGCACGGCCTTGATGAGCAGCGGCGACACCCGGCTGAGGGGCACCCAGCGCTTGGTGATGCGCTTCTTCTCGCCCTTTTCGGCCCATTGGGCCTCGCGCCACTGCATGAAGGCCGTCTTGTCCGGGTTCTGCCTGGCCAGCGCGCCCACGTCCGGGGAAATGAAGAACGAGCCCAGATAGGCCAGGGCCGCGAACAGGACAAGGCCTGCGATTTTCAGGATGGTGTTGCGCACCGCTGCTCCTTGGTTGCCTTGGGGGGAACCTGTGCTTTCTAGCCGGAAACCCCGCGGGCGTCCAGGTTCCTTGAGACAGGGGCGGCGGCAGGGTCCTTAGGGTACGGGGAAAAAAAGCGGCGCGGCGTAGCAGGCGCCGGTGGCGGCGAAGAAGACATCGAGCACGAGCGAACGCGGGGCCAGGGCGCGGAAGTGCGTGAACTGGAGCCCCAGGCGCAGCAGCCAGAAGCAGGCCAGGCCCGCGCAGACCGCCCGGCCCAGCGGCGTTTCCGCCAACGCGTCCGCATAGTTGAAGGACAGGCTGGCAAAGGCCAGAAGCAGGAAGGTCAGGCACAGGTTCAGCACCCGCATCACGCCCCGGTTGATGGGGTCCAGCCCGGCCAGGGCGCTGTTCCATTTGAACATGCGGGGAAAGCGCAGATGGAACATGGCCCAGCACAGGTGCAAAACCCCTCCGGCGACGATGGCGCTGCGCGGTTCGATATTCATGGCTCCCCCTAGCCCATGCGCGGATGCTCCGCAAGCCTTGCCCGCCCGGGAGCGCGCGGGACAATCTCCCGAAGCGGGCCAGCCTTTCCGCGCCGTGCTTTACAGATGCCCGCCGCGCGTCTAGAATGAAAGAAGCCAGCAAATACCATCCCCCAAGCAGCTCGGCGCCCGGTCCAAAGGACAGTCCTTCGCGCGCCAGGCCACGGCTTGGGCGCATGCACCAACGTATTCGAGGAGGCAGCCGTGGACATCCCCATCTTCAATTGCCGCAACGCCGACGACGTGCTCAAGGCGGTCAAGGAGTACGACATCAGCTTCGTCCAGTTCTGGTTCGTGGACATCCTGGGAACGCTCAAGAGCTTCCAGGTGACCCCCCGCGAGCTTGAGGCGGCCTTTGAGGAGGGCATGGGCTTCGACGGCTCCTCCATCCTGGGCTTTGCCCGCGTGGAGGAGTCGGACATGATCGCCATCCCCGACCCCACCTCCTTCCAGGTGCTGGCCTGGCGGCCCACCGAACGCCCCGTTGCGCGCATGTTCTGCGACATCCACACCCCGGACGGCCAGCCCTACGCCGCGGACTCCCGCTACTGCCTGCGCCGCGTGCTGCGCAAATGCGCCGAAAAAGGCTACACCTACTACTGCGGCCCGGAGCTGGAGTTCTTCCTCTTCGCCAACGACCGCAGCACAGAGCTTCTGGACCACGGCGGCTATTTCGACGCCCCGCCGCTGGATCTGGGCAACAGCATCCGCCGCGACATCATCTTCGCCCTGGAGCAGATGGGCGTGGCCATCGAGTACAGCCACCACGAGGTCGCGCCCAGCCAGCATGAGATCGACATGCGCTACGCCGAGGCCCTCAAAATGGCCGACATCACCATGACCTACCGCGTGGTGGTGAAGGAGGTCGCCCGCAAGCACGGCGTCTACGCCACCTTCATGCCCAAGCCCATCTACGGCCAGAACGGCTCCGGCATGCACGTGCACCAGTCCTTGTTCAAGAACGGCAAGAACCTCTTCTTCGACCCGTCCGACAAGTACCACCTGTCAAGCGAAGGCAAGAGCTACATCGCCGGCATCCTGAAGCACGCCCGCGAGTTCGCCTGCGTCACCAACCAGTGGGTGAACTCCTACAAGCGCCTGGTGCCCGGCTACGAGGCCCCGGTCTACATCGCCTGGGCGCGGCGCAACCGCTCCGCGCTGGTGCGCGTGCCCATGTACAAGCCCGGCAAGGAGGCTGCCACCCGCATGGAGCTGCGCTGCCCGGACCCGGCCGCCAACCCCTATCTCACCTTCGCCGTCATGCTCGCCGCCGGACTCAAGGGCATGGAGCAGAACTACGAACTGCCGGAACCCGTCGAGGCCGACATCTTCCACATGGACCAGGACACCCTGGACATGCACGGCATCAACTCCCTGCCGGGCAGCCTGTTCGAGGCCGCCGAGGAGATGCGGCAGAGCGAACTCGTGCGTGAGACCTTGGGCGACCACATCTTCACCAAGCTGTACGAGAACAAGATCATGGAGTGGGACCGCTACCGCACCCAGGTCACGCAGTACGAGATCGACAAGTATCTGCCCGTGTTGTAAGGGGAAAATGCAGGGGGCGCCGCCCCCTGCACCCCCGCCAAAGGGACGCAGTCCCTTTGGAATCCCCATGGCGGCGGGGTGTGACGGGG
>JBFWMQ010000029.1:29223-40253 GCA_050251495.1 Desulfovibrio sp.
GGGGCGGGTGGTCGGGTCTGCAAAGCCCGCCGGGACACCCCGCCGCAGGTGTTTCGAGCGCCAGCGCCCGGGGCCGGAGGGAAGGGAAGTTCTGGAGCGGCAGAGGGCGCGGAGAAGGGGCATCCTGGGCGGGCAGAGGCGGCACAGGCGGATGGTTCTTGGGGCAGGCGGAACATATTCTGGCGGGGCGCTGGCCTGGCCGGGCAGAAGACGCGGAACTTGGCGCTGGCGGGATCAATTCTGGCTATCTTTGGCGAAAACCTTTGATCTGGACACGTTAGAGAAAAACGCGAGAGGTTCCACAGTTTTTTCATAGGCATTTTTGGGTGAAGCAAGGGGGGGGCCGCTTGCGCACGCGGAAAAAGTGGCGGCTGCGCGGCGAACCTTCCCCCGCGAGCGTTCCGGCAAAAGACCGCTGCCGGGAATCGAGGCCGTGGGGCGGCAAATCTCTATTCATTTCTTTTGGTTCGGCCCACGCCACCCACCGACCCTGGCCGACCGCCCGCCGATGCCGCGCCAAAGGCCCCTTTACGCTGCGGCGCCAGAGGTGCTATGCGCCGGAAAGCATTGCCGAAGCCTTCAACCAGTCAAGGGGGCCTGCCCATGTATCTCGGCATCGATGTAGGCGGCACGCACACGGACGCCGTGGCGCTCGACGAATCGGGCATCGCCGCCCAGGTGAAGGTCAAGACCGACCATCACGACCTGCTGGCTTCGGTGAACGCGGCCCTGGCCGGCATCCTCGCCAGCGTGGACCCGCGGGACGTGCGCCAGCTGAACCTCTCCACCACGCTCTCCACCAACGCCATCGTCCAGGGCCTCACCGAGGACGTGGGCATGCTGGTTGTCGCGGGCACGGGCATCCACGCCAGCGAGTTCATGCTCTGCCGCGACTACCACCCCCTCAAGGGCTCCATCGACCACCGCGGCAGCGAGATCGAGCGCCTGGACGAGGCCGAGGTCAAGGCGGCCATCGCGGCCTGCCGCGAGGCGGGCGTGCGGGTGTTCGGCTGCGTGGGCAAGTTCAGCACGCGCAATCCCCTGCACGAGAACACCATCCGCCAGTTCATCGGCCCATTGGGCGAAGGCGGCGCCGACGAGGTGACCCTGGGCCACGAGCTGGGCGGGCGGCTCAATTTTCCGCGCAGGCTGGCGACCGCCTATTTCAACTGCGCGGTCTGGCGCGTGTTCGGGGCCTTTGCCGACGCCGTGGAAAAGAGCCTGGAGCGTCTGGGCCTTGGCCACGTGCGCGTGAACACGCTCAAGGCCGACGGCGGCACCTTTCCGCTGGCCCAGGCGCGCAAGATGCCCGTGCAGAGCATCTTCTCCGGCCCGGCGGCCAGCGTCATGGGCATCATCGCCCTGTGCAGCATCACCCACGACTCGGTGATCCTGGACATCGGCGGCACCACCACGGACATCGCGGTGTTTCTGGACGGCCAGCCCCTGGTGGAGCACGACGGCATCCACATCGGCAGCCACCCCACCCTGGTGCGCGCCCTCAAGGTGCGCTCCATCGGCATCGGCGGCGACTCGGCCATCAGCGTGCTGGGCGAGGTGGTGCGCGTGGGGCCGAACCGGCTCGGCCCCACCCAGGCCGACAGCGTGCCGGAAGGCGCAGCCAACGCGCCGGACGCCCGGCCAACGCTCATCGACGCCCAGAACTGCACCGGGGCCTGCGCCCACGGCAATGTGGCGGCCTCGCGCCAGGCCGTGGCCCAGTTCGCGGCGCGGCACTCCATCGCGGCGGAGGTGCTGGCCAAAAGCGCCGTGGAGGCGGCCTCCGAGGCCATCTACGCGGCCACGCGCGAACTCATAGAGGAAATCAACGACAAGCCGGTCTACACCATCCACGAACTGCTGGAGGGCCGCCGCGTGGCGCCCCGGCGCGTGTACATCATGGGCGGCCCGGCCCAGGCCATGAAGGAGCCGGTGCGCCAGCGCTTCGAGCTGTTCACCGTGGTGCCGGAGCACGCCCGCGTGGCCAACGCCATCGGCGCGGCGCTGACGCGCAACACCGCCAGCCTGGAGCTCTTCGCGGACACGGAAAAGGGCGTGATGTTCATCCCGGCCCTGCGCCACAGGGAGAACGTGCCGCGCAACTACAGCCTCAAGGAGGCGGAACGCGACGCCCTGAACCACCTGCTGGCGCATTTGTCCGAGATGGGCGTGTTCGCCGACCGGGACAACGCCCAGGTGAACCACGCCTCAAGCTTCAACATGGTTTCCGACGGCGCCACGACCGGCCGCAACATCCGCGTGAAATGCCAGATCAAGCCCGGCGTGGCCTTCGCCTTCGCCCCGCAGGCCGATCAAAAAGGTGGGAGGTAGGCCATGCACGAGGCCAAGAACAGCCTGGGGGTCATCCTCTTTCCGGCCTTTGACTGGAGCATCTCGCCCACCCACCCGGAGCGCGAGGAGCGCCTGCTGTACACGCAGGACCAGCTGAAGGAGGAGGGCATCTTCGACTTCGAGGGCGTGGACGAGCACAAGCCCGGCGTGGCCGGGCGCGAGGACGTGGAGCGCACGCACTTCTGCTTCCCGGAGATGGAGGCCGTGGTCACGCGCTCGCACCTGGTGGCCGCGGGCGGCTGCATCACCGCGGCCGACCTGGTGATGCAGGGCCGGTCCCAAAAGGCCTTTGCCCTGGTGCGCCCGCCGGGCCACCACGCCATGAAGGTGGTCCACGGCTCGCGCGGGTTCTGCAACATCAACATCGAAGCCGTGATGATCGAGCACCTGCGAGAGAATTACGGCAAGCGGCGCATCGCCGTGGTCGATACCGACTGCCACCACGGCGACGGCACCCAGGACATCTACTGGCACGACCCGGACGTCCTGTTCATCTCGCTGCACCAGGACGGCCGCACCCTCTATCCCGGCACCGGTTTCCCGCAGGACTGCGGCGGGCCAAAGGCCCTGGGCCGCACCATCAACATCCCCCTGCCGCCGGGCACGTCCGACGAGGGCTACCTGATGGCCATGGAGCGCGTGGTCATGCCCATCCTGCGGGACTTCAAGCCCGAGCTGGTCATCAACTCCGCGGGCCAGGACAACCATTTCACCGATCCCATCACCAACATGAACCTGACGGCCCAGGGCTATGCGCGCCTGACCGAGCTGCTCCAGGCCGACATCGCCGTGCTGGAGGGGGGCTATTCCATCCAGGGCGCGCTGCCCTATGTGAACCTGGGCATCTGCCTGTCCATGGCGGGCCTGGACTACTCCGGCGTGCGCGAGCCCGGCTTCGACGCCGTGCGCCACGCCCAACGCCCGCAGATCGCCGAATACCTGGCCAGGCTCTGCGACACCCTGCCCGAGGTGTACTTCAACCCGCCGAAGCTGGGCGAGCTGCTGGGCGAGGGCGGCGGGAGCATCACCAAGTCCGACGGCAGCGAGTGGTTCGTGCGCCACAAGGACATCTACTACGACACCGACTCCATCACCGAGGCACAGACCGAGTCGATTCTCTTGTGCAATTCCTGCCGTGGGCTTATGAAGATACTGAGCCGGTCCACCAAGAACCCGGACTGCCTGGGCGTGGAGATTCCCGTGGACGCCTGCCCGGACTGCCGCCAGCGCGGCCTGGAGATCTACGAGGAGGCCCAGGCCAGGGGCGGCTTCCGCTACAGCCAGCTCATCAACCGCGTGGACAGGCAGTATGTGCGGCACGGGTACTGAAGGAAGGGAGAACCTGATCCGGAGCGGTCGGGTTAAGCTCCACGGCACACCGCAACAGGAGGCTTGGCCATGAAGAAGAACGCTTTTGTCGTGACGTTCGTCGCCCTGGCGGCGCTCTTGTGCTCCGCCCCGGCCCTGGCAGCCAGCACTGCTGGTTCGCTGGACGAGGGACTGGGGCGCATCGAGCGCATCCTGACCGACGTGGACAAGGCCAGGGAAATTCTCACAGGGAAATCCAGCACCAGCGACGTGGCCAGGGCCAAGGACATCCTGAGCCAGCGGCAGGCCGAGCTGGAGCGCGCCCGCATCGACGTTTTGAGCGCGTCCTCGGGCATCAGCCGCGACAAGATCGCGGTCATGCGCGACGCGGGCCGGGGCTGGGGCGAAATCGCCCGCGACCTGGGCATCAACGTGGACATCGTGGGCGTCGGCCCGGACGGCAAGGACCTCACGGGCAAGGGCTACGCCAAGGTCGCGAACAGGGGCAAGAAGAAGGGCTGGAAAAAGGGCATGCCTCCGGGCCAGGCCAAGAAGATGGGCTACTAGCCCCGCTCTATTCCGCACACAGAAAGGCCGGACTCCTGCGCGGGGTCCGGCCTTTTTTTGCCCTGCCCCGTGCCCGCTTGGCGCTGCATACTGCCAGGGAATCAATCGTTTCGGCACGCTTGCCGCCGCCGCGCCGCCGTACCGCCATGTATTTTCCGCCTCCGCGCCTCCAGGATATTGACTCTTTGTATGCGCGGTGGGATATGCGTTGGAGGATACCCGGCGCACGCGGGAGGGCCGCGCGCGGACCGGGCTCCATGGAGGGGGGCCATGCGAAGGGTGAAACGATTCGTGTCCCTGCTTGGGCTGCTTTTCGCCCTGGCGCTGGCGGGGTGCGCGGGCGCCACGGTGCAGCGCACACAGTACGTGGCCTTCAAGACCGCCACGGCGGCCCTGGCCCAGGACGCGCAGGCGAACTACGCCGGAGTCGAGGGCCTGTGGGAGGAGCTCAACGCCCAGTGCCTGGCCATGCCGCGCAACGAAGCGAACTACAATCACCTTCTTCCCGGCGGCGGCGGCGTTCCCTGCGGCAAGGACTCCGCAGGCAGGGTGCGGCGGTTCGATGACCCCGGACCCGTGCTCGATGCGCGGCTCAAGGCGATGCATGCCTTGGTCAACTATGCCGCGCTGTTGAACACCCTCGCCAGCACGGACTACGTCGGCGGGGTAACCGCCTCAACGGCCAAGCTCAGCGCGAGCCTGGAGAGCCTGCAAGGCAGCCTGACCCCGCTGGTGCCGGAGGCGGCGGAGCTGCAGAACGCCGCCACCCTCCTGGGCACGGCGGTCAAGGCCGCTGGACGGCTGTACGTGGAGGGTGAGCGCAAGAAGGCCCTGCGCGCAATCCTCGCGGACTCGCAAGACGACATCGCGATCCTTTCGGAAAAGCTGCTCCTCGACAGCGTTCACGTCGTGTCGCTCACCAGGGCCGATCTGGAGTTCCTTGTGGGCGAGGCTGGCAGAACGCGCCCTGTCGACTACGAGAAGCGCCTCGTCTACGACGCCAAGGTGTTGCAACGGTACAAGACCGGGCTGGGCCTCATTGCCGCCCTGCAGGCCATGGACAAGGCGGTGGCGGCCCTGCCCCTGGCCCACGCCGAATTGCTGGAGAGCCTGGACAAGCCGGCAGCGCCGCTCGAGAGGCTGGAGGCCTTTGTGGCGGCAGTGGAGCAGGCCTTGGTCATCGCGCAGCAGATCAAGAAAATCTAACGCCGAGGAGGGCGGGCCATGCCGAAATCTTTGGCCGACCGCTTGTTGGACCAGGCCGCGCAGATGACGAAGCTCGCCTGCGCAACCACGGGCGAGGAAAGCGAGCGGGCCTTTGAGCGGGCGCAGGACTGCCGTTATTATGCCAGCAAGGCGTCCCTGCGGGCCTTGCGCAAGGGAACGGAAGGCTACGCCGCCATCGCCGCCGAGATGGAGAAGTCCGGCAAGGCCCTGGAGCAGGCAAGCCAAGCCCTGGCCAGGCCCGGAGAGGCCATCGCGGAAATCGCGACGGCCCTGGACGCCGTGGCGCGGCTCATCGTGGTGATTGTCGGCGTTTTGAGCCTGTAGGCCCTCGGCCCCTAGCCCAGCTCAAACGTGGTGACGCCGAACTCGCGGCCCAGGTCGTACTCCGGGGCCGGGCCGCGATACAGCCGCCCGGTTTCGAACATGGGCCGCATATTGTGGGACTCGGCCAGGCGCACGGCCCCGGCGTGGTTCATGGGCACGTCGTAGAACACCGGGCCCTTGGCCGCGCTGGCGCACAGCCCGCGGAACAGGCTGTGGGCCGCCGCGTCGTCATCGGCGAAGAGCGGGCCGATTTTACTGCCCACGCCGCAGGGCCGCACCACGCCGAACCCGGCCAGACGGCCAGAGCGCGTGACGCCCAGGGCCACGTGTCCGGGCAGGCTCAGCCAGGGCCGCAAGAAGGCCTCGCGCCGGGCCGGGAAGCAGCGCCGGTCATAGGCCAGCACCTCCTCAAAGGGCGTCTGGGCCAGGGGGTGCAGGTCCGCAGACATCTCGCCCACGCCGTGGCCATTGCCCCCAAAGGAGCCTTCGTAGCGCACGCTGCGCCGGGCCAGGACATAGCCGTCCTTCACGTAGGTGTCGATCTGGGCCAGCACGGAATCCAGGCCGATGCTCGGCACGTCGTCCAGGCTGGCCAAAGCCTCGTTCCACAGGCGCAGGCCCAGGCCCCGCCCGCGCAGCTCCTTGCGCACGATGTACAGGCCGACGAAGCCGAAGTCCGGGCCTTGCCCGTCGCCAGCGTAGCGCACGGCGGAGATGGTCGCCGCGGTCTGGGCCGCTCCATTCGCGGTCAGCTCGCCGACGAAGAAGCCGTCCTCGTCCGCGCGCCAGAAGGCCTCGGCATCGCTCAGGCCGGGGTTCCAGCCCTCGCTCGCGGCCCGCTTCAGGGTCTCGTCCAGCTCGGGCCGCTTCATGCGGCGGATGACGTAGCCTTCCATGTCGAACCTCCTGATGGTTTCAGCTGTGCCGAACGTGTCGCCGCCTCGGCGCTGGCCGCCGTGCGCTCAAAAAATCTCCCGGCCCTATGGCTCGCCCGCGCCGCCGCGCTCCCGGCGCAAAACGTCCAGCAGGGCTCGGCTGGCGGCTTCGGGGTCCGGCGCGGAGCAGATGGCCGAGACCACGGCCAGACCATGGGCGCCGCAACGCAGCACGCTGGCCGCGTTCTCCGCCCCGATGCCGCCGATGGCCACCAGCGGGCGTCCGCTGCCCGCGTCCACCGTGGCGCGCGCCTGGCCCAGTCTGGCCAGGCCCCAGCCCGGCCCGGCATCGGTCTTGGTGGGCGTCTGAAAGATGGGCGAGAGCCCGTAGTAGTCCACCAGCCCGGGCGGCAGGCCTTCGGCCTCGCGCAGCTGGTCCAAAGTCTCCACCGAGAGCCCGAGGATCGCCTGCGGGCCGAGCAGCCGCCGGGCCTCGGCCACGGGCATGTCGCTCTGTCCCAGGTGCGCGCCCTGCGCGCCGATGGCCAGGGCCACGTCCAGGCGGTCGTTGATGATCAGCGGCACGCCCAGCGGGGCCAGCAGCGCGAGCAGCGCCCGGCCAAGCTCCACGAACTCGCGGGTGGGGGCGTGCTTCTCGCGCAGCTGCACCACGCGCACGCCTCCGGCCACGGCGCGCGCCACCACGTCCACAAGCGGCCGCCCCAGGCACAGGGCGCGGTCGGTGACGAGGTACAGGCCGAGGTCGAGGGCTTGTCGGCCGCGCACGGTCAGCGCGCCACCTTGATGCGCTCGCGGATGTCCTGGGCGGACATGCCGAACAGGGCGTCGTACAGATGGAGCTGCAGGGTGCCTGGCCCGCTGGCCTTGGCCGCGGCCATCTCGCCCGCCACCTTCATGGTCACGCAGGCATGGAGCGCCGCCTCCAGCGGGTCCGCGTTCACCGCGGCAAAGGCGGCGCACAGGGCCGTGGCCGTGCAGCCAAGGCCGGTGACGCGCGGCATGAGCGCGCTGCCGCCCAGCACGCGCACCCGCGCCCCGCCGCAGGCGACGAGGTCGGCCTCGCCGCTGACAGCCACGGCGCAGGCGTGCTTCGCGGACAGGATTCCGGCCGCCTTGGCCGCCGCGTCGCTGCCCGCCGTGGAGTCCACCCCGCGCGCGACCGAGGCGCTGTCGCCCGCCAGGGCCATGATCTCCGAGGCGTTCCCCCGGATGATGAACGGGCGGTGCGTGCCCAAAAGCGCCAGGGGGGTGACGGTGCGCAACATGCTCGCCCCGGCGCCCACGGGATCGAGCACCACGGGCACGCGGGCCTCGTCCGCCGCGGTCCAGGCGGGGGCCATGGCGGCCAGGTATTCCGAGGCCACCGTGCCCAGGTTGATGACCACGCCGCTGGAAATGGCGAGCAGCTCGGCCATCTCCTCCACCGCGTGGCTCATGATGGGCGAGGCGCCCAGGGCCAGCAGGGCGTTGGCCGTGGTGTTGGTCACCACGTAGTTGGTTATGGACAGGATGACGGGGTTCTTGGCCCGTATGGCCTCGATGTCGTTGAATACCTTTTCGGCGTCGGTCATGGCGCGGTCTCCGGTCACAGGCGTATCTCTGGCATGAATCTCCGCTTGCCCGGCGCTTGTCAAGCCGGGGAGGCTTGAAATCCGGCAGGCGCAAGCCTACAGTCCAGCGAAACGACACGCACAAGGAGACCTCCCCCCATGCCCCAGTTCGCCGATCGCGTCGCCAAGGCCCAGCGCTCCTTCATCCGCGAGATATTGAAGGTCACCGCCGACCCGTCCGTCATCTCCTTTGCCGGTGGCCTGCCCAACCCGGCCTCGTTCCCGGTGCCGGAAATCGCCGCCGCAGCGGCCAAGGTGCTGTACGAGTCCGGCCCCAGCGCCCTGCAATACTCCACCACCGAGGGCTATGCGCCCCTGCGGGAGTGGATCGCCAACCGCTACCGGACGCGCATGGGCATGGACGTGAACGCGCAGGACATCCTCATCACCACCGGCTCCCAGCAGGCCCTCGACCTGGTGGCCAAGATCATGGTCAACGCGGGCGACGTCGTGGTCATGGAAAAGCCCGGCTACCTGGGCGCAATCCAGGCCTTCACCATCTTCCGGCCCAGCTGGCGCTCCGTGCCCCTGGAGGACGACGGCCCGGACCTCGCCGCCCTGGAAGCCGCCCTGGCCGGGGCCAAGCTCTTCTACGCCGTCACCAGTTTCCAGAACCCGTCCGGCCTGTCCTACTCGGAGGAAAAGCGCGCGCACGTGGCCGAGATCCTCGCCCGCCACAAGGTCTTCTTCCTGGAGGACGACCCCTATGGCGAGCTGCGCTTCAAGGGCCGCGCCCTGCCGCCGGTGTACAAAAAGCGGCCTGAGCACTCCATGCTGCTGGGCACCTTCTCCAAGGTGGCCGCGCCCGGCTTCCGCCTGGGCTGGATCGTGGCCAGGGGCGAGATCATGGAGCGCCTCGTCATCGCCAAGCAGGCGGCCGACCTGCACACCGGCTCCCTGGACCAGATGATCGTCCACCGCTTCCTGGCCGACAACGACTTCGAGGCCCACGTGGCGCGCATCAGCGAACTGTACGGCAGCCAGTGCCGGGCCATGCAAGCCGCCATCGCCCGGCACTTTCCCAAGAACGTGCAGGTCACCGATCCCGATGGCGGCATGTTCCTCTGGGCCACCCTGCCGGAGAAGCTCTCGGCCACGGAGCTCTTGAAGCGCGCCGTGGAATGCAAGGTGGCCTTTGTGCCCGGCGCGGCGTTCTTTGTGGACGGCACGGGCGAAAACACCCTGCGCCTGAACTTCTCCAACGCCGACGTGCCGACCATCAACGAAGGCATCAAGCGCCTGGGGGCCTGCATTGAAGCCTGTATGGCCGAGGCCTGCACGGGCGAAGCCCGCATGACCGGGGCCGCGGCCTGCGCGGGAGCATGAGCGCGGGCTGGCCGACCCTCCTGGCGCGGCTGCGCCGCATGGCCCTGGCCGCGGTCTGGGCCTACAAGGCCCGCTCGCTCTTCGTGATCCTGGGCGTGGGCTTCGGCGTGGCCTCGCTCACCCTCATCGTCACCGCCGTGGACGGGGCCGAGCGCAAGGCCGTGGAGCTGGTGGAATGGTTCGGGCCGGACGCGGCGCTCGTCTTCGGCGGCAACTTCAAGAAACGCGCGGTGGGCGCGCGCACCAACACCCTCACCCAGGACGACATCCGCACCATCAGCCAGTCCCTGCCCGGCGTCTCGCTGGTGGTGCCCATGCGCAGCAAGTCCGACGTGCCCATGCGCTACCAGGACAACAATCTGCCCGGCAGCCTGGTCATTGGCGCGACTGAAAACTACGCCCAGGCCTGGAACTGGCCCCTTGTGGAAGGCCGCGACATCTCGAGCGAGGACGTGCGCCTGGGCGCGCGCGTGGCCCTGCTGGGCGACAAGCCCGCCCGCGAGCTCTTTGGCGACGCCTCGCCCGTGGGCCGCACCTTCCAGCTGGACAAGTTCCAGGTGCAGGTCATCGGACGGCTCAAGTACCGGGGCGCCTCCGGCGGCGGCGGCGAGGTGGACGACCGCATCATCATTCCCATCACCACCCTCACCAGCCGCTTCAACCTGGACCGCAAGTACTTTCGCGCCATGCGCATCAAGTTCCTGGAACCCCAGCGCATGGAGACCCATGTTGAGAACCTGCGCGCCTTCCTGCGCATGAGCCACAACCTCGGCCCGGCCGACGACGACGACTTCTCCATCATCACCGCCGACGAAATCCTCAAGTTCCTCTCGGCCTTCAAGGGCGGACTCGTCGCCTTCCTGGGCGTCACCGCGGCGGCAAGCATGTCCGTGGGCGGCTTCGTCCTGGCCAACCTCTTTTCCATCAGCGTCAGTGAACGCAGCCGCGAAATAGGGCTCAAGAAGGCCCTTGGGGCCACGCAAAACGCCATCCTCGCCCAGTTCCTGCTCGAGGCCGCCATGCTCACCGCCATCGGCGGACTCGTGGGCCTGGCCCTGGGCCTGGGCCTCGGCCAGCTGCTCACCCGCCTGGGCATGCTGCAGATCCTCTTCTCCTGGAAGGTCTTCTTCATGTCCCTGGGCAGCGCGCTCGCCATCGGCTTCGTCTTCGGCATCAAGCCCGCCCGCGCCGCCGCGCAGCTCGACCCCATCGCCGCGTTGCGGGGCGATGCCTGAGGCTGAAGGAAGAAAGGCGAAGAGAATATTTTTCTTGGGGGGAATGATTCCCCCCAAACCCCCTCATGCAATCGCAGCGGCCTGTTTGGATCAAAGCTCGAAACAGGCCGCTGCGATTGTGGAGGGGTACGGCAAAAGAACGTCCGCCCGCCCGAGGCGCCTGCGGCGGGGTGTCCGGGCTGGCG
>JBFWMQ010000030.1:0-38316 GCA_050251495.1 Desulfovibrio sp.
GCAGGACTGGGGCGAGCGCGCCGAGGGCTAGCTCATTCCGGCTGGGCCTCCTGACTCTATTCCTGCATCATCCCGCCCAGCTGGCCGGGCCGTCCGTCACCGGACGGCCCGGCCTTGTTCCGCCAATCTTGACGACCGCACGGCGGACGAATAGATTGACCGGCCAATAGCGTTTCGCAAGGAGGAGCCATGGCCGGACCGCGCAAAGCCCCGATCCCGCAGCGCAGACGCTCGCGCGATGCCGGGCGCACCCGCGCCGCCATCCTTCAGGCGGCCCAGGAGGTGTTCCTGCGCGGGGACTACCACCAAGCCTCCCTGAGCGACATCGCCCGGCGCGCCGGTGTGACCCAGAGCCTCATCCACCACCACTTCGGGTCCAAGAAGGGACTCTATGTCAGCGCGGTGCATGGCTATCTGGCGGAGCTGGACGAGGGGCTCAAGGACATCGTGCAGCCCGGCCTGGCCCTGCCGGACGGCGGCACGCCGGAGGAGGGCGCGGCCTTCATCGCCTCGGCCCTTACGGCCTACTTCCGCTTTCTGGACAGCCACGAGCAGTGCGTGCGCCTGTACCGCATCCTGGATCTTTCCCTGCACAACGACCCGGACCTTGTGGCCGGGCTGGACGAACTGGACGACGCGGGGCGCGAGATGAGCACCCTGCACCTGCTGCGCGCGGCCCACGACCGGCTTGCGCTGATGCAGCGGCGCGGCCAGCTGCGGCCAGGGGTCGAGCCCCTGCCGCTCCTGTCGGCCATGCTTTGCGCCATCGAGCACTGGTTCACGTCCTCGCGGCGGCTGAACCACCGCCTGTCCCAGGCCGTGGGGCGCGGCGGCTCCCGCGCCGGTGGGCCCTGCGGCGTGACGCCGGAGGACTTCCTGGCCACGGCCATCGGGGTGTTTCTGCGCGGCGCGCTGGCCGATTCTCCCGTTGCCTAAGCTGCACTTCCGCGCCTGACCTGGCGTCAGCTCTCTTCCCCAAGCACCAGCAGGGCCGAAAGGGCCAGCAGCCGCTGCCGCATGGACGCGGCCTCGTGCGACTGGACTGCAAGCCAGGCCGCGAAGGCCGGGCTGCGCTCCGCAAAGGGCGCGGCATGGCGGTCCATGCCCCGGCGCAGACGCCGCACAAAGGCAGCATCCGCTGGCAGGTCCAGCCCAGAGGCCAGAGGCCGCAACGTGGCGGCGTCCTTTCCGAACGCCGTCTTTTCGAGGGCCTCCTGGGCTGCGGCGCGCCCGGCCCGCGCCCCAAAGACAAGCGCCGAGAGCACCATGCCGCCGCCCAGGCGCTGCGCCCCGTGCATGCCCCCGGCGCACTCGCCGCAGGCATACAGACCCGGCGTGGTGGTGTGGCCCTGGGCGTCGATGCGCGCGCCGCCGTTGCCCGCGTGGGCGAAGAGCGCCAGCGGCTCCTGCTCCGTCCCCGGCAGGCGCACGAGGCCGTCGGCCCCGCGCCGGGCCAGCAGTTCGCGGTCCAGGGCCGCGTCGGGCAGGCCATAGGCCACCGGGCAGTGCGTGCGCCGCGCCGCGGCGAGCGAGGCCAGCTCCTCCGGCCAGGGCAGGGCGCCCGGGTTCACGAAGGCCTTGCCGCGTGCGCGGCCCCAGAAGAATTGCAGGAAGCGCGCGTTCATCAGCCGCGCCCCGGCCCTGTGCAGCAGCCCGTAGGCAAGGCCGCTGCCGCCAGGCCCGCAGAGGCGGCGGCCGAAGAGCGGGGCCGGCCCGCCCAGGGCCGCGACCACCGCGTCCGCCCGGACTGTCGTGGCCGTGCCGTTGCGCAGGTTCGCCAGCCGCGCTCCGCGCACGCGGCCAGTGTCGTCCTGGAGCAGTTCCAGGGCCTCGAAGCCGTGGACCAGACGCACGCCAAGCCCCTGGACCTTGGCCTGGAACGCGGCGTGGGCCTGTGCCAGGCCGTCGAAGACAACGGCGCGCGGAACCGCGCTGAAGCAGCCGGGAAAGCGGGTGAGCGAGCCGTCCGGCTCGCGGCGGAAGTTCAGGCCAAGGCTGAGCAGGTCGCCCAGCCGGGCCGGGGCGTCGTCCGCCAGGGCGCGCACAAGCTCCGGCGCGGCCTCGCCGGGCCGGGCCAGGCGCAGGGCCTCGGCCACGAAGGTCTCGGCCTCGTGCGGGAGCGGGGCTTGAACGCCCAGGGCGTTGTTGCGGTTGGCGAAGGAGGAGCCCGAAGGCTTCCTGTGCGGGCAGAGCAGGGTGACGGAGAGGGCTGGCGCGGCCTCTTTGGCGGCCCAGGCGGCGCGCATCCCGGCCAGCCCCGCGCCCAGCACGAGCACATGGCAGGCGTGGTCGGCGGTGGCTGCGGCAGGCGGCACAGGGCCTCCTTCCCCCAGGGGGCGACGGATTCTAGGCGTTGAGCTTCTTCTTGGCAAAGGCGAGAAGCTTTTGGGCCTCCACGAAGTCCGGGTTGATGGCGAGGGCCAGCTTCGCCGCCTCGGCCATTTTGCCCCACTGCTGCCAGTCGTAGTACAGGCGGCCCAGGTTGAAGAACAGGTATTCGTCGGTCTGGCAGATGCCCAGGGCGCGCTTGAAATAGTTCTCCGCGCTCTCGTAGTCCTGCATCTTGCGCAGCACCATGCCGATGCGGTTGTACAGGTGGATGGACTCCGGCGATTCGTTGATGGCCTGGCTCAAGTGCCCCACGGCGTCCTGGTTCATGCCCGCCTTGTAATAGCGGTCGGCGATGTCGGCCTTGAGCTCGGAGTCCCCGGAGAATTCGCCGATGAGCCTGTCGAAGACCTGCCGGGCCTCGTCGAATTCCTTTGCGTCCAAGTGCTGCTGGCCGCGCGCCAGGCTCTCGTGCTTGCGCGCCTCAAGGGCCTCAAGATCCCTCTGGGCGTTCTCGTTCACGTCCTCCTGCAGCACCTTGCGCATCTCGAAGATTTCCTCGAGGAGCTTCTTCTCCCCGCCTGGGGAGTAGTGCAGCAGAAGCGGGTAGACTTGGCGCAGCCCCTTGTGGTTGTTCAGGGCGTACACCGTGGAGTCGAGCATCTGGGCGAACTCCTCGCGCTCGTTCTTCATGAGCTGCGCGGAGAGCATGATGACGATGGCGTCGTTCAGGGCCTGGGCGGCGGTCATGTACTTGCCCATCTTGAGGCTCGCGTTGATTCCCGTGAGCTTCTGGCGGGCCTTGGTAAGTTCGCCTGACATGCGTGTGCCTCCTGGCCCGCCTGGCTGCGGGCGTTGCCCTGTTGGTCCTTGGAGCCTTACTTGCCTGTGGCCTGGCGCACCAGGTCGCGGAACCGGCGGAAGAAATAGGCGCTGTCGTGGGGGCCGGGCGCCGCCTCGGGGTGGAACTGGATGGCGATGAGCGGCTTGCTTTTGTGGGCGAAGCCCTCAAGGGTCTGGTCGTTCAGGTTCTTGTGGGTAATTTTGAGCTCCGGCAGGTGCGCAATGTCCACGCAGAAGCCGTGGTTCTGGGAGGAGACCTCGATCTTGCCGGACTCCATGTCCATTACCGGGTGGTTGCAGCCGTGGTGGCCGAACTTGAGCTTGTAGGTGCGGCCGCCAAGGGCCAGGCCCATGATCTGGTGGCCCAGGCAGATGCCCGCCACGGGGTACTTGTCGGCAAAGACCTTGGTGGCCTCGATGGCGTTTTTCACCACGGCCGGGTCGCCGGGTCCGTTGGAGAGAAAGACCGCGTCGGGCGCAAGTTCGGTCACCTGCTGGTGCGTGAAGCCGGAGGGCACGACGAGCATGTCGAAGCCTTCCGCCGCCAGCAGGCGCAGGATGTTCCACTTGACGCCGAAGTCGTAGACCACGAGCTTCGGACCCGTGCCCGCCCACGCGAAGTCCGCGAGGTTCACGTCCCGGGTGCCTGTCCCGGTCCAGAGGTAGGGCTTTGCGGCGCTGACCTTGTCGGCCAGGTTGAGCCCTTCCATGCTGGGCAGGGCCTGGGCCTTCTTGATCAGCTCCTCGGGCGTGCCGGAGGTGGAGATGACGCCGCGCATGGCGCCGTTCAGGCGCAGGTGGCGGGTGAGGGCGCGGGTGTCGATGCCCTCGATGCCCATGACCCCGGCCTGCTTCAGGTAGTCCGGCAGGGACATGTGCGCGCGCCAGTTGGAGGGCTCCTTGCAGCACTCCTTGACGATGAGCGCCTCCGCCCCGATCTTGTGCGACTCCACGTCCTCTTTGTTCACGCCGTAGTTGCCGATGAGCGGGTAGGTCATGCAGACCATCTGGCCCACGTAGGAGGGGTCGGTGAGGATCTCCTGATACCCGGTCATGCCGGTGTTGAAGATCGCCTCTCCGCCGGTTTCGCCGGGGCCGGTGAACGAGGCGCCCTCGAACCAGGCGCCGTCTTCAAGGGCCAGAATCGCTTTCATATTTCTTGCTCCCGCAGGATGTTTTCGATGTGTTCCACGTCTTCCGGCCTGTCCACCCCGTGGCATGTGTGGCTGGTTATGGCCACATGGATGGGGATGGCGTTTTCCAGAAGCCTCAGCTGCTCCAGTTTTTCCGTGCGCTCAAGCCGGCCCTGGGGCAGCGCCGCGAAGCGTTCCAGGGCCGCCATTCGGAAGGCGTACAGGCCCACGTGCAAGAGCGGCCCGGCCTCATCCCTGGCCTCGCCCTGTGCGTTGTCGCCCGCATCCCGGCTGAAGGGGATGGCGGCGCGAGAAAAATACAGCGCGCGCGACTGCGCGTCCAGCACCACCTTCACCCGGTCCGGGCTGGCCGCCTCCTGGCGGCTCATGGGCGTGGCCAGGGTGGCCACCTGCACGCCCGCCCCGTCCGGCCCGGCAAAGGGGGCCAGCAGCTCCTCAAGCATTGCGGGCTCAAGCGCGGGTTCGTCACCTTGCACGTTGACCACCACGCTCCCGGCTTCCGCGCCCAGCAGGCGCGCGGCCTCAAGCACGCGGTCCGTTCCGCTCTGGTGGTCGCGCCGCGTCAGCAGCGCCGGAACGTTCCAGGTCTTGGCGACCGCCATGATGCGTTCGTCGTCCGTGGCGAGCACCACCTTGGCGAAGAGCGGGCAACGGCTGGCGCGCTGGTGCACGCGCACGCACATGGGCACGCCCAGAATCTCCGCCAGCGGCTTGCCGGGAAAGCGCGAGGAATCATACCGTGCCGGGATGATTGCGTAACAGGGGGGCTGGGGCTTCATGCGCTTCACGACTCCGCAGGGTATTTACCCGCAAATTAGGCATTCGGCAACTGCCTGGCAAGCGGCCTCCGCGCCGCCCCGGCGCGAAAGCGCATACTCTTCCGCCGCCCGCCGCACGGCCTGCCGGTCCGGGATGTCTTGCGCAAGGCCGCACAGGGCGTCCAGCACGCCTTGGGCGTCGGCCTCCTGGCGCACCAGGCCGGTGGCGAAGATTTCCTCGCCCACCCAGGCGAAATTGGACCAGGACGGGCCGATGACCGGCACCACGCCGTGGGCCAGCGGCTCCAGAAAGTTCTGGCCGCCCAGGTCGGCCAGGCTGCCGCCCAGGAAGCAGGCGCTGGCCAGGGCAAAGGCGGCGGAAAGCTCGCCGAAGGCGTCCCAGACGAGCACGGAGCCGGGCCGGGCGGGCTGTCCCGCGCTGCGCCGCGCATGGGGGACGCCAGCCGCCGCGAGCCGCTCGTCCCAGGCCTCCACGCGCTCCATGTGCCGGGGGAACAGGCCGATGACCGCGCCGGGCACGCGCTCCCGCAATCCCTTGATGATGGACAGGACAGCGTCCTCCTCCTGCTTGCGCACGCTGCCGAGCACGATGAAGGGCGCGCCGCCCGCCGCCTGCGGAGGTCCCGGCAGCAGGGCCGCCAGGTCCTGGCGCACGGGCGCGGGCGCGAAGTCCAGGCGGTCGAACTTGATGTTGCGCATGACGCCGGTGCGCGCATCGGGAAACAGCCGGGCGAAGCGGGACGCGTCGTCGTCGGACACGGCCAGCACGCGCGTTGGCCCCAGGCTGCGCCAGAAGCCCGGCACATGGCGGTAGGCCGCGAGGCTCTTGCCCGTCATGCGGCCGTTCAGGACCAGGGCCGGAACGCCCCGCCTGCGGCATGCGGCCAGCAAACCAGGCCAGAGCTCGGTCTCGAGCAGGGCCACGGCCCTGGGCGCCACCGCCGCCAGGGCGCGCTCCATCCGGCGCGGCGCATCAAAGGGGAACCACGCGGGCAGCAGGTCCAGGCGATCGGACAGGGCCTCGCGGGCGCGCTCCAGCACGCCCAGGCCCTGGCTGGTGAAGGTGCTGACGAGCACAGCGGGCTTGCGGCCATTCGGGATGCAGCCCACGGGGAGAAACTCCGGCAGGCGGGCCAGCAGCTCCCAAGCCAGGTAGGCTTCCCCGCCCGAGGCGGCCTGGAGCCAGAGGTCGGCCTTGGGCGGCGGCCCGGCGGAAAGGGTGCGCCAGTCCCAGCCTTCTCTGAGCCGGGCGTTGCGCTTGAGCCCGGGCAGGACCAGGCGCCAGGCCAGGCCGTAGAGGCCCAGCATGGCGCGGGTGGCAGCCGGAAGCCCGGCCCTGGGCGGCGCGGCGGGTGCGCTCACGCGCCGGCCCTGCGTGTGGCGTGGGCGGCCAGGCCCAGTCGCACCAGGTCGGCCACCAGGGCGTCGAAGTCCATGCCCGCGGCGGCGGCGGCCCTGGGCAGGAGGCTGGTGGGCGTCATGCCAGGCAGGGTGTTGGTCTCCAGCAGGAAGGGCTGGCCTGCCGCGTCGATCATGAAGTCCGAGCGGCTGTAGCCGTCGATGCCCAGCGCCTTGTGCGCGGCCAGCGCCATGCGCTGGACCTCGGCCGTCAGGCTGGCCTCCACCGGGGCCGGGCAGATCTCCTCGGCCCCGTCGGCGGCGTACTTGTTTTCGTAGTCGAAGAAGACGGCGCCCGGGCGCGGGCGGATGAGGATCACCGGCAGGGCGCGGTCGTCCAGCACGGCGCAGGTCAGCTCCAGGCCGGGCACGCAGGCCTCCACCAGCGCCGCCTGGCCCAGGGCGAAGACCTTGGCCAGCGCCGGGGCGAAGTCCTCGGGCGCGGCCACGCGGCTCATGCCCAGGCTGGAGCCTCCGGTGTTGGGCTTGACGAAGAGCGGGCAGGGCAGGCCCACGCTGGCGAATTCCCGCGCCTCGCCCGGGATGCCGGTGAACAGCCGCCACTCGGGCGTGCGCAGACCGGCCTCCTGGTACACGGCCTTGGCCGCGGCCTTGTTCAGCGCCAGGAACGAGGCCTTGGGACCGGCGCCCTGGTAGGGGCAGCCCGCTTCCTCAAGCATGGCCTGGATGAGGCCATCCTCGCCCGGGGAGCCGTGCAGGTTCAGGAAGGCGAAGTCTGCCTCGCGGGCGGCGGGGATGAGCTGCGCGAATTCGAGCGCCGGGTCCAGGAAGCGCACCTGGTGGCCCAGGCGGACGAGGGCCTGGTGGATGCCGCGCGCGCCGGACAGGGACACCTCGCGCTCAGTCGACCAGCCGCCTGCGATCAAAATCATGCGCATTGAGATCCTTCTCCAAAAGTTTGGACAGGGCGCCCTCGATGGTCTTGGCCTGCCTGTTGGTGAGTTCGATGCGCTCGCGGATCTCCTGGGTCTTGCCGTAGCGGTCCAGCAGGTCGCCGAAGCGGTGCTCGATGGGCACGATCTGGTCGTGGGCCACGCGCTTGTCGCCATAGATTACGGCCAGGGGCGTGAGGAAGCGCTCGTAGTCCAGCTCAAAGGGCCAGTACATGTGGTGGATGACGCCCTGGGCCAGCACCGGATGGCCGGTTGCGGCCATGGCCCAGGCCCCCCCCAGTTGGCCATGGTGCCCGCCGTGCTTGATGCAGTAGGCCTTGGCGATGTCGTGCAGCAGGGCCGAGGCGCGCACGGTATCGACGCAGACGGCGATGCCCTTGGCCAGCGCGGCCTCGGCCACCTGGGTCGCCACAAGGGCCACCTTGGCGCTGTGGGCGCGGATGTGCTCGGGCATCTCGTGGCGGTCCCAGAGGGCCACGCAGCGGGCCTCGGAGGGCGGACGCCAGGGCGGCCTGCGGGCGGTTTCCGCAGCGGGCCACGGCGGAGGCGGCAGTTCCGGCCACATGGGGGCCATGGGGATGACTGGGCGCATGGGGTGCATGGAAGGCTGGCCTGTGCTTTCTCGCGTTTTTGCGCTGCCGGAATGACCGCGTAACGCTGTGTTACCAGCAGCGGCCTGAAAAATAAAGCGCGGCTTCGGTGGTTTCTGTCAGGGCGCAAGCGAAATTGCCCTTGAATAATTCCTGGACTCGGGCTACAGACCCATTTGGAAATTGAAGAGTGCAACGGGCTGCCTGCCCGATGCGGGTGTTGTTGGCCCCGACTGCGCGAAGCGTGTAAACTAGACCGAGGAGGATATTTATATGGCTATTCTCGAGTACAAGGGCAAAAAGTTTGAGGTTGATGAGGACGGCTTTCTGTTGAAGTTCGAAGAGTGGAACCCCGAGTGGGTCGAGTTCGTCAAGGAGAGCGAGGGCATCCCCGTCATCTCCGAGAGCCACCAGAAGGTCATCGACTTCCTGCAGGACTACTACAAGAAGAACGGCATCGCCCCCATGGTGCGCATCCTGTCCAAGGTGACCGGATTCAAGCTGAAGGAAATCTACGAGCTGTTCCCCTCCGGCCCCGGCAAAGGCGCCTGCAAGATGGCCGGCCTGCCCAAGCCCACCGGCTGCGTGTAACAACCGCGCCGATTTTGATTCTCAAAGGGCGGGAGCTTCGGCTTCCGCCCTTTTTTTGTCGCCGCCGCCCAGCTCGCCCTCTTCTTGATCCCTTGGCTGGTGCCCTCCTCCACCCCATCGTGCAGACGCCCGTCCACGCGTAACCCCTCGGTGACACGCGCGAAGCCCGCTGCGGGCATGGACTCGCACGGCCGCACGGTGTATGGCCTTCAGGCCGGGAGGCGGTGCGCCCCACCGCAGCGGCCCGGAGAAACCGCGTCAGCCAAGCAAACAAAGGAAGGCAGCCCGTGAGCCTCGACATGCTCGACCAGTTCCACGACCCCGGCCTGTGCAAGAACGTTCTGGAGCGCCTGTGCGCCACCCTCGACGGCCCCCTGCGCTTCATGGAGGTGTGCGGAACGCATACCGTGGCGATTTTCCGCAGCGGCCTGCGCTCCATCCTGCCCAAGGAGATCGTGCACCTCTCCGGCCCTGGCTGCCCGGTGTGCGTCACCCACGAGGCCGAGATCAACGCCTTCCTCGACCTGGCGGGCAAACCGGGCGTCATCATCGCCACCTTCGGCGACCTGATGCGCGTTCCAGGCAGCAAAAGCCGCACCCTCAAGGCCGCCCAGGCCGAAGGCGCGCGCGTCAGCGTGGTCTATTCCCCGCCCGACGCCCTCAAGCTCGCCGCGGACAACCCGGACGCCAAGGTGGTGTTTCTGGGCGTGGGCTTCGAGACCACCGCCCCGGGCGTGGCCGCCAGCCTCAAGATGGCCAAGGCGCAGGGCATCGGCAACTACCGCGTGCTCTCCTTCCACAAGCTGGTGCCGCCCGCGCTGGACGTGCTGCTCTCCGACCCGGAGACCGACATCGACGCCTTCATCCTGCCCGGCCACGTGTCGGCCATCATCGGGCTCGCGCCCTACCTGCCGCTGGCCGCGCGCTATGGAAAGTCCGGGGTCATCGCCGGGTTCGAGCCGCTGGACATCCTCCAGGCCCTGCTGTTTCTGGCCGAGTGCAAGCGCGACGGACGGGCCGAGGTGGCGAACCTGTATCGCCGCGTGGTGCGCGACGAGGGCAACGCCAAGGCCCGCGCCATGATGGCCGAGGTCTTCGACCCGGCGGACGCCCTGTGGCGCGGCATCGGGCTCATCCCCGGCTCCGGCCTGGAGATCTCCGACACCTACGCCGCCTTTGACGCCAAGCGCGACTTCGGCATCGAGATCGTGGACTGCCCGCCCCTGCCGGGCTGCAAGTGCGGCGAGGTGCTCAAGGGCAAGCTCGCGCCCAACCTTTGCCCGCTGTTCGGCAAGGCGTGCACGCCCGCCAAACCGGTCGGGCCGTGCATGGTCTCAACCGAGGGCTCCTGCGCGGCCTACTACAAATATCAGGTGGATTAAATGAGCGACATGGTTCTTCTCGACTACGGCTCCGGCGGAAAGGCGTCCCAGCGGCTCATCGGCGAGCTGTTCCTCAAGCACTTCGACAACCCGGAACTGCGGCGCATGAACGACGGCGCGGTGCTCTCCCTGCCCGGCAAGATCGCCGTGAGCACCGACACCTTCACCGTGGACCCGATCTTCTTCCCCGGCGGCGACATCGGCGCGCTGGCCGTGCACGGCACGGTGAACGACGTGGCCATGATGGGCGCGGTGCCGCGCTACCTCACCTGCGGGTTCATCATCGAGGAGGGCCTGCTTATGGCCGACCTCCTGCGCATCGTGCAGTCCATGGGCGAGGCGGCCAAGGCCGCCGGAGTCTGGATCGTCACCGGCGACACCAAAGTGGTGCCCAAGGGCGCGGTGGACAAGATCTTCATCAACACCACCGGCATCGGCGAGGTCATTGTGGACCCGGCCCCGGCGGGCGACCGCGCCGCTCCTGGCGACGCCATCCTCATCAGCGGCACCCTGGGCGACCACGGCCTGGCGATCCTGTCCACGCGGCAGGGCCTGGCCTTTGAGACGCCCGTGCTCTCGGACTGCGCCAGCCTGAACCACGCCATCGAGTCGCTGCTGCGCGGCTTGCCGGACGTGCACGTGCTGCGCGACCCCACGCGCGGCGGGCTGGCCACCACGCTGAACGAGATCGCGCTGTCCTCGTGCGTCACCTGCGAGATCATCGAGGACGACATCCCGGTCAGGCCGGAGGTCAAGGGCGGCTGCTCGCTGCTCGGCCTGGACCCGCTGTACCTGGCCAACGAGGGCAAGTTCCTGTGCATCCTGCCAGAGGCCGACGCCGAGGCCGCGCTTGCGCTCATGCGCGCCAATCCGCTGTGCACGGGCGCAAAACGCATCGGCACGGTGGTGGCGAACGAGAAGCCGGATGCGCCGGGCCGGGTCATCCTCAAGACCGGCCTGGGCGGCAAGCGCCTGCTGGGGATGCTGGAAGGCGAGCAGTTGCCGCGCATCTGCTGACCCGCCCGCGAAGCATTGAACCAACGACCGCCCGGTTTCCGCCCCAGAGAGGGAGGAGGCCGGGCGGTTTTTATTGCGGGTGATTGTGCTTCGTCGCCACCGTGTGTATGTGTCGTTGCATAGCTGTTGGGGAAACGCCATGCGCACGCGCACCTGCAGACCGACACATCCGGGCTCGGTCATCCGTCTGGACTACATGGAGCCGCTGGGCTTGAGCGTTACCGCCCTGGCCGAACGGCTGGGCGTATCGCGCAAGCACTTGTCCGGCATTGTGAATGAGCGCGCAATTAGCAAGAAATGAAAGTTCTGCTATACCGTGATGTTTCGATGGCTCATGCCCGATTTTTTGTACGGTTTTCTGGCCTCTGAGAGGAAGGTTCTATCATGAAACGAGTGGATCTATCGAAGTGGGAAAACATCGAAGACTGTCAAGGTCTGCTCTTTTTTGCACAGAGCCTTGTTGAATTGTTGTTTGATCACTCTCTTGACAGTTTCAAGTCCCCTGCTCTTAACTTGCATTCTAGTGCGCTAGAAGTAAATCATTTCTTATCAAAGTTGGTTAATTCTGAGGTTCCAGAAAAATCAATATCCTTCGCTTTGCAAGAGCTAATTGATAAAGTTAAATCAGATACTGTTCTGGACTCACATTCGAGAAAGAGATGCCTAGGAATTGCTGAGAAGATTGAGAAAACATTAAAGAACCCAAGGGAAGCACTCGTCGCCTCAGAAGCGCTTCTCTCAGAGATTCGCATGAAATACTGGCCTTCGATGATGCAGCAAATTGAAACGTGCGTTAAGAATGCGAGTAGAAAATCAGATATCAGATCGTTGGCGGTTGCCTTCACATCAGAGCTGGATCAGTTATCAATTAGTAAATCCTACGCGTATCACAAAACGCTAAAATTCTTTTTCAGCCCGAATGTCGAGCCAAAGAAAATAGCATCTCCAGCGATTGTGTCTGATTTTTTGAAATTGTTTACGCTTCAGAAGAGATCATGGACAGTTATAATGAAAGGGTCCGATGGTTTTGCTGAAATTTCAGATAAGTGTGAGATGCTTGGATTGGGGGTTGTAAAAGATGATTTAAAGTTCCCTTATGATAGAAAAAGATGGTCCAGATTTGCGAAAAAGGCGAATGGGTATCATATTACGTTGGTCTTGAATGAGGTCTCTGCAAAAGATGTTCATATGGCGCGTCTTTATGCACAAGAATACATAGAGTCTATTTTAGAGATTTTAATGTTTCATAATCATTCGTTACAGCTTGATATTGCAGAGCCTGCTTTAGTAATTGGAGATGACGATAAATGCTTTGTGATTGATGATGTTCCAAATCCAATGCTAAAGGGTGTTTTGGTTCGGAATGCAGAGAGCGAAGGGTATACATTAACTTCGATCATGATTCTCGCAGGGTTGCGATTTGATAGCTCAAGTATGACTGCGTTTCGTAAGGCCTTTGATTTTCACCGAGCCGCTCTCAACGCTGCGACCGCTGAGAATCAACTTATTGACTTGTGGGCGGCTCTTGAAGGCTTGTTGCCGCAACCTGTTTATGGCGAAAAAAGAATCGAAAAAATTATAGCGTATGTTGTTCCAACGCTTACTTTGTCGTACTCTGCTAAGCTGTTCATCTCCACGGCAGAGTCGTTGAGATGTGCCTCTCCTCAAGGATATTCTGTCTTGGATGGTATCCAGTCTGGTAAAGAAGGATGGGAGAAGCTGGCTGTATTAATCGCGAGTGAAAGTTTGGTAGACAAACGAGCAGAGATGTACTCGTGTATAGGCAATAACCCGCTATTAATATACAGAATGAACTGGTTGCATGATAATTTTTGCACTTCAAAGGCAATGTATAAGTTCATTAAAAGTCATGAAGACAGGGTTGATAGACATTTGAGACGTATCTACGCAACTCGAAATCATGTTGTGCACAATGCTCAATCTCTTCCGTACATTACGACACTGATTGAGAACTTGCATTCTTATCTTGATACGGTTTTGCTTTCGCTTGGTGCGGTCGCAATGAATCGTAGTGATAAAATTAGCATATCTATAGCATTCGAAATACTCTCGGCATATTATGCGAGTTACGTAACTGGAATTAAGGGAGCAGCCATCCCGTTCGATGTAGATAACGTTTTGGATTTTATCGACGGTGATTGTAATCCTTTGATATGGCATAGTAGGCGGTCCGCAGCCTGAAGCTCAGAACTTGCGAAAACTTGCCTGTTCAATGTCGCCATAGTGATTTACATTTAAACCACTAGCGCAAACTCCGCCACATACCCCCGGCCCGCCAGCCACTCCAGAATCTCCTCGCGCGCGCCGCGTGCTTGCTAAGCGTATCGTGTGTCTCGTATCATGCTTGACGTGTCACGGAATGTGTTATATTTCCTGCCTATGATCCTCACCTTCAAGTGCCGCGACACCGAGCGCATCTGGGACATGGAGCCCGTGCGGCGGTTTCCGTTGGAGGTGCAGCGCGCGGCCCGGCGCAAGCTGGTGATGCTCGACGCGGCCCAGGCCGTGCAGGATTTGCGTTTGCCGCCCGGCAACCGCCTGGAGGCCCTGAAGGGCGACCGCGCCGGGCAATACAGCATCCGCGTGAACGACCAGTTCCGCCTCTGCTTTGTGTGGAACGGGCGCGACGCCGAAGACGTGGAGCTTGTGGACTACCACTAGGGGGAGACATGGACAGCGAAAAGACGATGAACGAGACAACGGGCGAACCCACCCTCGGCCCCATCCATCCCGGCGAAATTCTGTTGGAGGAATTCTTGCGCCCGCTCGATCTGAGCCAGAACCGCCTGGGCATCGACCTGGGCATTCCGCCGCAGCGCGTGGGCGACATTGTGCGCGGCAGGCGCGGCATCACTGCGGACACGGCCCTGCGCCTGGCCCGCTATTTCGGCACCACCGCGCAGTTCTGGCTCAACCTGCAAAGCCGCTACGAACTCGACGTGGCGCGCCACAACCACCTGCCGGAAAAGATCGCCGAGCAGGTGCGCCCGCGCCCTGCCGCGTAATCACCCCACCGCCACACACTCCTCGCCTGCCGCATAGCCCCGGCCAGCCAGCCACTCCAATATCTCCTCGCGCGCGCCGCGTGAGGCCACGTTGACGAGCAGAAAGGGCGTTTCGCCGGGCGCGGCGGGGCAGGAGTCCTTATGGCGTTGCGGCACGGAGTCGCGCCCAAGTACAGGGATGCCGTGCACGCGCTGGCCCATTTTGCGCGGGTCAATGTCCACGTAATTCTCGATCTCAAGGCCCAGGGCCAGCAGCGGGTCCAGCCGCTTGCGGCTCACCCGGCCAGCCCCCCACACCCACACGCGCGGATGGCGCGGGTTCTGCTCGCGCAGCCAGTCCCACAGGTACCCGGCCTTGATGCGCGCAAACGCCTCCACGCTGTACTCGGCCCGCGTGCGCGAGAGCCTTTGCGGCGGGTCGTTCCAGATGAGCACTTCGGCCTCGACCTTGGCCATGCGCGCGCCCTGCGCCAGCCAGCGCAGCCATTGCTCGTAGTCCTCCGGGAACGGGTGCGGCCCGGTGTTGGCCCGCGCCGGGCCGAAGCGCTCCCAGGCCGCGCGCCGGAACATCACCGAGGGGTTGGCGATGGGCGACTCCACAAAGCGGTTGCGGGAGATGTCCTCAACGCTGCGGAGCGTGTTCAGCCAGTCCACGTGCAACCCGTAGCCCAGGCGCTTTTTCCGGTCCCCGCCAAAGCGCACCAGCCCGGACACGAGGTCGAGCGTCGGCTCGGCGCACAGCCGGGCGGCTTGCAGCTCCAGGCGCTCGGGCAGGCAGAGGTCGTCGGCGTCCATGCGGGCGATGAGCGGGGCGCGGCAGGCGTCCACGGCGGCGTTCCAGGTGAGGGCGACGCCCTGGTGCGGCAGGCGCAGGGGCCGAATGCGGCTGTCGCGCTTGGCGTAGGCGCAGAGCACGTCCCAGGTGTCGTCGTCGCTGCCGTCGTCCGCCGCGATGATTTCGAAGTCGCGCAGGGTCTGGCCCAGCAGGCTGTCCAGGGCGGCGGGCAGGGTGCTGGCCGCGTTGTGGCAGGGCAGGGCCACACTGATTGCCGGTGGGCTGACGGCCGGTGGGCTGACGGCTGGTGTTGCGCTTGACGGCACGCGGGCTGCCCTCCCGCGCTACTGGCGTTCCGGGTCGGCGGCGCGGCGCTCGCGCACGGCGATGCCGAGTCGGCACACGCCGCAGATGCCGGTGCTGGTGGGCGAGCCGCAGCTCTCGCACGGGGCAAGCTCCAGGCCCGCTTCCTGCTCCTGCTGGGCAAAGGCGGGCCGTCCGCGCTTCAAGAAGCCGTCATAAAAGGCGATCTTCGAGCCTGGGCTGGTGTGCTCCAAATCCGCCCACAGGCGCTTGTGCCCGGTGAAGCTGGCCTTGCCGCTATAGGGGCAGGGGGCCGAGTGGATCTCGATGCCGTTCAGGAAGGCGTAGCAGGCGGTCTCGAACTCGGTCAGGCGGTACAGCGGCTTGATCTTGCGGGCGAAGCCGCTTTCGGCGTCCAGGCAGGGGCCCTGGTCCGACAGGTAGCCCGCGTCCCAGCGCAGGGTGTTGGCGAACAGCCGCGCCACCTCGTCGTCCAGGTTGTGCCCGGTGGCCAGCACCTGGAAGCCGTCCTCCAAGGCCACGCGGTTGAACCAGTGCCGCTTGATCTTGCCGCAGGCCGAGCAGATGGGCCGGTTGATGTAGCGCTTCACGTCCGGGATGGGCAGGCCCTCCTTTTCCAGCTCCACCACGCGCAAGGGCAGCCCGTGCAGTTCGCAGAAGCCCGCCACCTTGGCCCGCGCCGCGGCGGACGACACCGGGATGCCCAGGTCCACGTGCAGGCCGGTGACGTCATGGCCCAGGCGCGAGAGTTCAAGCATCAGGGTCAGCGAGTCCTTGCCGCCGGAAAGGGCCACGAGCACGCGCTCGCCAGGGTTGATGAGTCCGTGACGGCGGATGGCCTTTTCCACCTGGCCGGTGAAGTAGGCGGCGAAGCAGTCGCGGCAGAAGGCGGTATTGTGGCTCGGCAGGGGAATTTCAGCCAAGGCCTTGCATTTGCGGCATTTCATGGCTGGCTCCTATCCTCGGCTGATGACTTTGCGGACGCGGATTTCGTCGCCGTCCTCAAGCCGGCTGTCCGGGGTGAGGAGCGTGGTCCCCCGGATGATGAGCGCGTCGTTGACGCGCAGGCCCAGGCGCTTTTGCAGCATCAGCACGGTGTTGTGCCGCTCAAAGGTCATTGTTTCGTTGTCCGGTTCCACATGGACGGTGATCATGGGGACGTCTCCTTGCGGCGTTGGTCCGCCTGTGGTGCCCGGAGCCCGGGCGGATTGTCAAGGCGCTGCGGCGTTGCGGAGGCCAGTACGTGACGATTCCAAAATTCTGTTGACCGCGCAAAGAAACGGGATATACAGTTCAAAGTAAGAGAAGCCCTTCCCCCCAGAGGAGCGCCATTATGGACAGGCCGAAGATTCTTGTGATCGACGATGAAAAGCACATCCGCTTGTTGTACAAGGAGGAGTTGGAGGATGACGGCTATGCCGTGGCCACGTCCGACGGCGAGGAGCCGATTCTGGAGCTCCTGAAGCGCGAGAAGCCGCAGGTGATCATTCTGGACATCCGCCTGGGGCCGGACCGTTGCGGCCTGGACCTGTTGCAGCTCATCCGCAACCAGGGAGCGCATGTGCCGGTGATTCTGTCCACGGCCTATGACACCTTCCAGCACGACCTCAAGAGTATCGCGGCGGACTACTATGTGGTCAAGTCCGTGGATCTGTCCGAACTGAAGAGCAAGGTGCGCCTGGCCTTGAAGGCGGCCAAGAAGTCCTAGCGGTTTTTTTCGCGGATCTCGTAGCCGAAGTGGCGGTCCTGCAGCCAGCGCACGCCAAAGAGGTCGCGCACGCCCGCCACGGCGCGCTCCCAGTTGCCGTACTTGCTCACGCCCATGTGGCGCTCGCGGTGGTTCACGGGCATCTCGGCCACGGTGGCGCCTTGCAGCTTCATCAGGGTTGGCAAATAGCGGTGCATGCCCTTGAAGCGCGGAATGCGCACGAGCAGGTCGCGGCGCATGACCTTGAGCGAGCAGCCGGTGTCGCGCACGCTCTCGCGGGTGATCTTGTTGCGGATGGCGTTGGCGATCTTTGAGGCGTAGCGCTTGCTGAAGCTGTCCTGGCGCTTCCTGCGCCAGCCGATGGCCATGCCGTAGCCCTGATCGAACAGGGCCAGCATGGCCGGAATGTCGCCGGGGTCGTTCTGCAGGTCGGCGTCGAGAGTGACCACGATGGGGTGGCTGGCCTCGTCGAACCCGGCGCAGAAGGCCGCGGACTGGCCCCTGTTGCGGGTGAAGGCGAGGTAGCGCACCTCGGCGTTGGCCTGGGCCAAGTCCTTCAGCACGGCAAGGCTTGTGTCGGTGCTGCCGTCATCCACAAACACGACCTCCCACTGGCGTCCAAGCGGGCGCATGGCGCGGGCGATTTCCTCGAAGAGCAGGGGCAGGTTTTCCGCCTCGTTGAACACGGGGATGACGATGGAGACGCTGTGGGTGTTTGGCATGGCCGGGGTATAGGAAATTTCCGGGCCGGTGTAAATAAGCGTTGACAGAGAACAGGCTGGGGACTACATACCCCTTCTCGACGCGGGGAACGCCGCATCGACGTGTCGCGGGGTGGAGCAGTACGGTAGCTCGTCGGGCTCATAACCCGAAGGTCGTAGGTTCAAATCCTGCCCCCGCTACCAAAAAGAAAACAGAGCCTCCGGTGAGAACCGCAGGCTCTTTTTCTTTGCCGGAAACTGGTCGTCCGCGTCCTGATCGAGCCGCCCGGAAGCAGGTCCGCGCCCCGTTTGCCCAACGCCGGGCGCACCGGCGGCTTTCACCGTCCGGTTGCGCCCAGCGTGGTCTTAAGCCCTTCATCAGCTTCTTCGACGCCTTGTTGTGGCGCCCGAAGGCCTTGTCCTTCTTTCGCCTGTCAAGCTGCGACAGCTCGTGGAACGCCGCCTCCTTCTTGAGCTTGAGGTAGCTGGAGTATCGCTCCCCGGACAATTCGCCCTGTTCGATGGCGGCCCTGACGGCGCAGCCGGGCTCGCGCTGGTGGCTGCAATCCGCGTAGCGGCACAGCCTGGCCAGCGCCGCCAGTTCCTCGAACCCCGCCTCGACCCCTTCGCCAGTGCCGACCATGCCGAGCTCCCGCATTCCGGGCGTGTCCACCAGCATCGCTCCGCTCTCAAGAACAACGAGCTGCCGGCGCGTGGTGGTGTGCGTGCCTTCCCCGGTGCCGCTCACGGGCCGCGTCTCAAAGGCGCGCTGGCCGAGCAGGCGGTTCAGGAGCGTTGTCTTGCCCACGCCGGACGAGCCGAGCAGGCAATACGTCTTTCCGGAAGCGAGCGTCTGCCGCAACGCCTCAAGCCCGCTTCCCGTGACAGTGCTGAGCGCGATCACCCTGGCCCGGGTGATTGCGCTGATGGCCGCGCGCTTTTCTTCCAGGTCCTCCGGGCTGACCAGGTCCGTCTTGGTGAGGACGACCACCGGGTCCACATGGCCGTCCAGCGCCATGACCAGATACCGCTCCAGGCGGCTCGGGTTGAAGTCGAAGTGGCAGGACTGGACCAGGAACGCGGTGTCGATGTTGGCGGCGATCATCTGCTGCGCCACGGTCGCGCCAGGGGTCTTGCGCCGCAGGAATGTCCGTCGCGGCAGCACACGGTGGATGATCGCGGCGTCGTCGCTGTTGTAATAGCGCGCCGCCACCCAGTCGCCCACGCAGGGCAGGTCGACCGGGCTGTCCAGCTGGAAGCAGAGCCTCCCGGACAGCTCCGCCGGGACTTCGCGCAGGCCGTCGGTAATCAGGCATGAGCCACGATCCACCGCAGTCACGCGGGCCAGGCCGCAGCCCTCCAGATCCAGCCCGGAGGCGTGTTCCTCAAACCATTGGTCAAAGCCAAGTTCTTGTATTTTCATTGCTCTTCTCGTAAGGGGGCATCCCGCCGCTGCGGGAGCCCCCCGTGTGTTTTGGTGTGATGCCCGGATGGGGGGAGCCTACGCGCCCAGGGCAAAGGCCCTGTGGGCGAGGATATCCCCCTGGGGGACCGCGTCGCCCAGGCGCACGGCCAGCACGAACTGGTCCGGCACGCCGGGGTAGGCGAGCCCCTGCACGGTTACAAACCCGAAGCGGGCGTAGAAGCCGGGGTTGCCCACCAGCACGACGCCCTTGGCCCCCAGGGCGCGCATCCGCCGGAGCGCTTCATGGACAAGGGCGGAGCCTATGCCCCGGCCCTGGAAGCGCGGCAGCACGCCGATGGGGCCAAGCAGGAACCAGCCGCCTTGCTCCTGGCCCACAACGGCGGGCGAGAGCGCGACATGGCCCACGGCCTGCCCCACGGTCTGTCTCATGGTCTGCCCGTCAATCTCGGCCAGCAGGGAGAGGGTCAAAGCGCCGGAGGCGCGCAGGCCCTCGACGATGCGGTGCTCCACCGGCTCGGCTCCGGGCGGGTTGAGCGGATGATTGGTGAAGGCGGCATAGTGGATCTGCGTGATGCGCGAAGCGTCGGCAGGTCGTTCGTCTCGAATCAGCATTGCTCTTCTCCTCTTGCGTGGGCGCGATGCGTGATCGCGGCGGACGGGCGCGCGGCCCGTCCCCATGCGGCGCATGTTGCCTGCGATGGGCATGGGAAACGCCAAGGGAGTGGTTGCTGGACGAATACCAAGAGAGACCGGCCCGGGGAGGCCGGGCAGGATCAAGACGGGCGGATGAGAACGCTCCGCAGCGGAACGCCCCCTTCAGGAAAGCAGGGGTGCGCCTGGGGAGTGCTTACCGGCCGTGGCTCTCGCCAGCAACCGGTGCAGCAATATCCATTGCTCTGGTGGTCAAAAAAACCTCTCTGCGAAACAGGTTTGAACGGGTGCGTTTTTACGCACTGCCCATTGCGGCGTCAAGCCCGCCAGGGGGTTTCCTCCGCCCGCCGTCGCCCTACGCCGGACTCCAGGCCTGCTTGCGCCTGCGCCCCTCGGCGTCCGCCGCCTTGAGGGCGGAGAGGACCAGGGCCGGGGAGATGTCCACGGGCTCGTTGTGGATGCTTTCGCCCTCGGCGCAGGATTTTTTCCCCACCAGCAGGAGCTCCGCGTCCGTCACCTCCGCAAGGCCCAGGTCGGCGAAGGTGCTGGGCAGGCCCAGGGTCTCGCACAGGCCGTAGACCTCGTCCATGAGCGCAAGGGGCTTGTCCGTGAGGAAGAGCGAGGCCAGCACGCCGAAGGCCACCTTCTCGCCGTGGTACAGGTGGTGGACCGCGGGCAGGGCGGTGAGCCCGTTGTGGATGGAGTGCGCCGCGCCCAGGCCGCCGCTTTCGAAGCCCAGGCCGCTCAACAGCGTGTTGGCCTCCACCACGCGCTCCAGCGCCGGGGTGACCACGCGGGCCTCGCAGGCCGTGAGCGCGGCCAGGCCCCAGTCGCGGATGGTCTCGTAGCACAGCCGGGCCAGGGCGTGGGCGGTCATGGAGCCGACGTCGCCCGCGATGTTCGCGCCCCGGCTCACCCGGCAGGACTCGGCCTCGAACCAGGTGGCCAGGGCGTCGCCCATGCCGGAGGCCAGGAACCTGGCCGGGGCCTGGGCCACGATGGCCGTATCCACCAGCACCAGGTCCGGGTTGCGCGGCAGCAGGTCCACGCGCTCAAACACGCCGTCCTCGGTATAGATGACGCAGACCGAGCTGCACGGCGCATCGGTGGAGGCGATGGTGGGCACGACCGCTGCGGGCAGCCCGGCCCGGGCGGCCACGGCCTTGGCCGCGTCAAGAGTTTTGCCCCCGCCGAGCGCGCAGATGGTCTGCGCGCCGAAGGCCTTGGCCGCTTCGAGCAGACGCTCGATCTCCGCGTCCGTGCATTCCCGGCCAAAGCGCTCCACCTGCACGGTCCCGGCCTGCTTCAGCCCGGGCAAGAGCGGCGGCAGCAGGCGCTCCAGGGGGCTGGGGGAGCAGATCAGGAAATGGCGCTTGCCCAGGCGGGCCAGCTCCGTGCCCAGGCGGGCCAGGGCGCCCGCGCCCTGCACGTAGCGTCCGGGAAACAGGGTGGTGCTGATCATGGTGTGCTCCTTGGTTCACAACGCGGCCTGGGCAGGTCTGCGTTGGTTGACGAACAAACCGGAAGTGCTGAAACGGCTTAAGGAAAAGTATACCCTGACGCATACCCCCAAGCAGGGAGCGTTGACAAGACGTCCGGGCCGCCGAAACAAGCGCCGGAGCCTTGCCCTTCGGCCCCGGCCCGGCTACCCTCCTGCGAAGCGGCCAAGCCGGAACCCCCGGCCCACACAAGGAGCGATGACATGACAGCACTGCCCAGCATCACCAAGGACACCCGCATCGGCTGGATCGGCACCGGCGTCATGGGCGTGTCCATGTGCGGACACCTCATGGCCGCAGGCCACCCGGCCACGGTCTTCAACCGCACGCGCGCGAAGGCGGACCCTCTGCTGGAGCGTGGCGCGGCCTGGGCCGACAGCCCCCGCGCCGTGGCCCAGGCGTCGGATGTGGTGTTCACGATCGTTGGCTACCCGGAAGACGTGCGCCGCGTGTATTTCGAGCCCGACGGCGTGCTGGCGGGCCTGGCCCCGGGCGCGATCGCCGTGGACATGACCACCACCAGCCCCAGCCTGGCCGTGGAGATCGACGCGGCGGCGCGCGCGATCGGCGCGCACGCCCTGGACGCCCCGGTCTCCGGCGGCGACGTGGGCGCGAAGAACGCCGCCCTGTCCATCATGGTGGGCGGCGCGGCGGACGTGTTCCAGGCGGTTCTGCCGCTGTTCGAGCGCCTGGGCCGCATCATCCTGCACCAGGGCGCGGCGGGCTCGGGGCAGCACACCAAGATGTGCAACCAGATCGTCATTGCGGGCAGCATGATCGGCGTGTGCGAGAGCCTGCTCTACGCCACCCGCGCCGGACTGGACCCGCAGGCCATGCTCGCGGCCATCTCCAAGGGCGCGGCGGGCTGCTGGAGCCTGGACAACCTGGCCCCGCGCATCCTCAAGGGCGACTTCGCGCCCGGGTTCATGATCGACCATTTTGTGAAGGACATGGGCATCGCGTTGGAGGAGTCCCGGCGCATGGGCCTCAATCTGCCGGGGCTCACGCTGGTGAACAGCCTGTATGTCGAGGCCGCGCAGGCGGGCCAGGGCCGCCAGGGCACCCAGGCCCTGTTCCTGGCCTTGCAGCGGCTTGCCAAAGCCTAGACGCTGATATTGCATCGGATAGGCCGGGGCCGCTGCGGAAACGCGGGCGGCCCCGTTCTGTCTTGGGGCTGTTTCTGGGGCTATTGGGGCGGTGTGGCGCAGCGCGCCCCTATTTCGGCGGCGCGGGGCAACGCGCCACCAGCGGCTCGAAGGTGCCGGTCTCTGGCAGGTAGCTCAAGAGTTCGCCCTTCTGCATGTCGAAGTACCAGCCGTGCAGATACACGCGCTCCTGCATCACCCGCTCCCACAGCCAGGGAAAGGTCAGCAGGTTCTCAAGGGACACCAGCACGGACGCCTGCTCGCAGGCGCGCTGGCGCACGGCCTCGTCCTTGCCTTCGAGCTTGCTTTCCACCTCGGTCAGGGCGGCTTCGGCGATCTTGACCCAGGGCGCGATGAACTCGCCAAGCTCCTGCCGCCTGGGCGACATGAGGGCGTTGATGCCGCCGCAGCAGGAGTGTCCCAGCACGATGACGTGCTCCACCTCCAGCACCTTCACCGCATACTCCAGGGCCGCGCTGACGCCGTGGCGGCCCGGCGCGTCCTCGTAGGGCGGCACCAGGTTGGCCACGTTGCGCACCACGAACATGTCGCCGGGCTCGCACCCGGTCAAGAGCGCCGGGTCCACGCGGGAGTCGGAGCAGGCGATGACCAGCGCCTTGGGATTCTGGGCGCGGTTCAGGTCGCTGAACAGCTCGTTGTCGCCGCAGAAATAGGTGCGCTGGAAGATCTTGAATCCGGAAAGGAACTTGGCAATGTCTTTCATGGGGGCTCCGTGGGCAGGGGGCGTTACGCTTTCATCCTATGCCAAGCGGGCGCGAAGCTCAAGCCGGGCGCGGGGCGTGAAAAAGGCGGCCCCCCGCTGAGGGGGAGCCGCCCGTGGATGCGGATGCCGCGAGTCTAGCCGCGCTGTCCGGCCTCGTCGCGCAGCTGGTGGATGAGCGTGTTCAGCATCTGGGCCTGGCGCGCCAGCTCGTCAACGGCCTTGGCCGCCTCGTTCATGGCCTGGGAGGTCTCGTTGGCGATGGAGCTCACCTGCTCGATGGAGTGGCTGATCTCCTCGCTGGCGGCGGACTGCTCCTCGCTGGCGGTGGCGATGGAGCGCACCTGGTCCGAGGCCGCGTCCACCAGGTTCACGATCTCCTTCAAGGCCTGCCCGGACTGGTCGGCCAGGGTGGTGGCCTCGGTGATGAGCTTCACGGACTTGTCCACGCCCTCCACGTTGGCCCTTGTGCCGTGCTGGATTGCGCCGATGGCGTCGCCCACTTCCTTGGTGGCGGTCATGGTCTTTTCGGCCAGCTTGCGCACCTCGTCGGCCACAACCGCGAAGCCCCGTCCCGCGTCGCCCGCGCGCGCGGCCTCGATGGCGGCGTTGAGCGCCAGCAGGTTGGTCTGGTCGGCGATGTCGGTGATGACGGTCATGATGCGGCCGATGTCCTCGGCCTGCGCGCCCAGGGTGCCCATGTCGGTCTTGAGCTTGGCGGTCTGCTGCTGCACGTCGTTCATGCCGCTCATGACCTTGTGGACCACCTCGGCCCCGGTCTGGGCCTTCTGGCGCGCGCCGTCGGAGGTCTCGGCCGCCTGTCCGGCGTTCTTGGCCACCTCAAGCACGGTGGCGTTCATCTCCTCCATGGCCGTGGCCGTCTCGGTGATGCGCATGGCCTGCCGCTCCGCGCCCCGGCTGGACTCGCCGATCTGGGCGGAGAGCTGGGATGAGGCCGAGGACACGATGCCCACGATGGCCTCCAGCTTCTCGGCGGCGGTGAGCATGCCCTCGCTCTTGGCGTGCTCCGCGTTTTTGCGCGCCTCGTCGGCCTCGGCCTTGGCGATTTCCGCGGCGCGGGCCTTTTCCTCGGCCTCCAGGGTCTTGGCCTGGATGTCCTTGATGTTCTGCTCCAGCACGCCTGCGGTGGCGTTCAGGGCGTTGTAGATCTCCCCGATCTCGTCCTGGCGGGTGTGCTGGATGCGGTGGTCGTACACGCCCTTGGCGATGCCGGCCACGAAGGAGGACACCGCGCCGAGCGGCTTGAGGATGAAGTTGTTGGTGACCATCCAGATGGCCAGGGCCATGATGCACAAGCTGATGGCGCCGACCAGGCTCAGCAGGTACAGGGTCTTCACCACCGGGGCGTTGATCTCCGCCCGCTCGATGAAGCCCATGAGCTTCCACTTGGTCTTGGGCGAGGTGTAGACGATGCCGAGGTAGTCCTTGCCGTCGATCTCGAACTCCTGGCTGCCGGATTCCATCTTGAACAGGGCGTCCAGGTGCTTGGCTTCGATCTCCTCGACCTTCTTGAAGTTGAAGGCCTCGTGCCGGGGCTCGGCCAGGATGACGCCGTCGTCCTGCACCAGCACGAGGTAGCCGGTTTCGCCCAGCTTGACGGACTTGATGAGCTCGGTGAGGTTCTTGAGCGAGATGTCGATGGTCGTGATGCCCAGAAGCTCGCCGTTGCGGTACACCGTGCGTGCCGCGCTGGTCACGGCCTCGCCGGTGGTGGACATGTAGGCCTTGGAGAGTACCGCCTTGTCTTGGATGGGCTTGGCCTCGGAATACCAGGGGCGTTTGCGCGGGTCATAGCCGCCGGGCATGTCGGAGTCCTCGGGGAAGCTGACGAAGCTGCCGCGCTCGTTGCCCAGATACACTTCGACGTATGCCGGGTGGGACTTCTTCACCGAGGCGAAGAAGTCCACCAGCCTGCGGCCCGCGTCGTCTCCCGGCAGCGGGCCGGACTTGCCCTTCTCCGTGGTGTTCACGTGGCTGGTGGTTACCGCGTCCAATTGCTGGGCCAGCGGGTTTTTCGACAGCATGTCGGCGTTCATCAGACATTCGTCCAAAAAGAGGGTGATGGCGTAGTCCACCTGCGACATCTCGCCCTTGGCCGCGCGCAGAAAGGACTCGCGCGATTGCTGGCTGAAGCTGTACGCGACAATTGCGAGGATGCCCGCAAGGATCACTGCGATGACGGCGACAAGCCCCAAAACAAGACGGAGTTTGATGGAACGCGGCATAGAGCCTCCTGGCCGGGGTTGCAGTCCTGTTGTGACGCCTGGGGAGGACGCCTTTCGCATCATCGGTGTCAATGTTCAGCAGCATTAGGGAGAGTGCCACACATATGAATCGTAGCACAAAAGATTCGACAAGGGCAAGCAGAGGAGCAATTGCCTGGGGAGGATGCAACAGTGTAAAAAAGATTACGTCGAATTAATGAAATGAAAAAACGTGTGGTGCCAAAATGTTCGCAAACGCTGCCGGGCGGAATCGCAGACTGTCCGGAAGGCGCGCGGGCAAGAAATAAAACGTGTGTGTTAGGCGGGCTGCGCTGTCGCCTAGGTCTCGGCGGGGGTGAAGCGCAGGCTGAGCTCGTTGGTTTCCCCCTGCCGGGCGTAGGCCGCTTCGCTCATGCTGCTGATGAGGAAGAGCCCCATGCCGCCCAGGGCGCGGTGGTCCAGGTCGGCCTCAAGGTTGCTGAGCAGCGTGGCCTCCAGTTCGGCCGCGGGCGTGTCCAGGGGCTCGTCCGGCGCAAGGGGCCGGGTCGGCGCAACCGGATCGAAGGGCGCGCCCCAGTCCGTCAGCGTCATGCGGAACACCCCGTCCGGGTCGGTGGCGCAGGCGAGCTCCACCGGGCGCTCGGCGTCTGGCGCAGCCTCGGCGTAGGCATAGCGGATGACGTTGACCAGGGCCTCCTCCAACACCAGTTCCACCCGCTGCCGCGCGGCCTGGTCGAGGCCCGCGCGGGCGGCGGAGTCCAGGGCGAACTGGCGGAATTGCGGGAGGCTGTCCTCCCTGGCCGGCAGGCGCAGGCGCTGCACGGGGGCTCCTAGGGGCGTGCCAGGGCCTGCTCGCGCGTGGCGAAAACGGGCAGCAGCTTGTTGAAGCCGGACACGGCGAAGACCTCGGCCACGATGCCGGAGAGCGCGCAGAAGGCGATGTCGCCGCCAGCGGCCTTGAGCTTCTTGGCCGCGGCCAGGATGCTGCGCAGGCCCGCGCTGCTGATGTACTCAAGGCTTGAGAGGTCCACCACCAGCCGCTTGCTGCCGGCCTCCAGGCAGTCCAGGCACTTGGCCTCGAACTGCGGGGCGGTGAGGGTGTCCATGCGACCGGTGGCCGCGAGCACCAGGAAGGCGCCTTCTTGCGTCTGGGTGAAGTCCATGAATCTCTCCTGTTGGGCGGGCCAGGGTTCAGCCCGCGTTTGCGCCAGGCCCCAGGTAGCGCAGGGCCAGCATGGTGATGTCGTCGGACTGCTCCGCCCCGGCGGCGAAGGCGTGCACGTCCTGGCCCAGGCGCTCGCACAGGGGCTGGGGCTCCAGGCCGCCCAGGCTCCTGGCCTGTGCAAGCAGCCGCGCTTCTCCGTACAGCTCCTGGGCCGGGTTCATGGCCTCGGTGACGCCGTCGGTGAAGAGCAGGATTCCGTCGCCAGGGGCCAGGGTGAGGGTGTCCGTGGTGTACTCCACGCCCTCAAGCGCTCCGGCCACGGGCTCCTGCCGGGTGGCAAGATATTCCGGTTCCGCCCCGGCGCGCAACAGCACGGGCGGGTTGTGCCCGGCGCTGGCATAGCGCAGTTCGCCGGTCTTCATGTCCAGCACGGCGCAGAAGATGGTCACGAACATGCACGATTCGTTGTCCTGGGCCAGGTCGTTGCTGGCTCTGGTCAGGATGCGCCCGGGGTTGGTGCAGCGCCGGGCGGCCTGCACCACGCCGCCCGGCAGGTAGTCGGTCACGCGGCTGCCGCTGGTGTTGGAGCTCTCGGCCACGGCCTTGATGAGCGTCTTGGCCACGGCCATGTAGAAGGCCGCGGGCACGCCCTTGCCCGAAACGTCGCCGATCAGGAAGCAGAACTGGTCCTCCCCGCAGGGGAAGAAATCGTAGAAGTCGCCGCCCACCTCGCGCGCGGGGACCAGGCTGGCGAAGAGATCGATCTCGCTGCGGTCCGGGAAGGGCGGGAAGATCTTGGGCAGAATGCCCATCTGGATGTCGTGGGCGATGCGCAACTCGCTCTCCATGCGCTCGCGGCTGGCCGTGGCCTGGGTCAGGTCGCGGATGTAGTCGCGCAGGCTCGACTGCATGTTGCCGAAGCTCTCCGCCAGCTCGCGCACCTCGTCCTTGGCGCCCAGTTCGGGCAGGGGCGCGTCCAGGTTGCCGCCGGCCACCTCGCGCGCGGCGTTGGTGAGCCTGCGCAGGGGCAGGGTGATGCCCCGGGCGATGAAGGCCACCAGCAGCGCCAGGGCCAGGAAGCCGCCGCCGCCAAGGGCCGCCGTCACCAGGGCCAGGCGGTTCACCGAGGCCAGCAGCTCGTCCCTGGGGTAGAACACGCCCAGCGACCAGCCCGTGCTGGGCAGGGGCGCGTAGACCAGAAAGCCTTCCTTGCCGGTGTGGTGGCTTTTCACGGGCACGTAGCGCGTGCCGCCGCGCACCATGTCCTTGCCGATCTCCCGGAGGTTGGGGTCGTTCTGCCCCTCGGCCCGGCTGAAGATGCTTTCATTGAAGGCGATGCCCGGGGCCGGGTGGGTCACGTAGGTGCCGTTGCGGGTTATCAGGAAGGCGTAGCCGGTATCGAGCACCGAGGTGCCCGCCACCAGCCGCTTGAGCCACTGCAGGGAGACGTCCGCCGTGACGATGCCCGCCACGCGCGGCTTGCCGTCCTGGATGCGGTGGAAGGGAATCGAGCAGGTGGCCATGAGCGAGTTGCCGCCGCCCTCGTCGTAGTAGGGCTCGCTCCATTCCAGGCGGTCCAGCTCGCGCGGGATCTGGTACCAGTCCATGGCGTGGTAGCGGTATGCAGGGCCGCCCAGGAAGGTCGTCTTGGGGCCAAGGGGCGTGCGGAAGGTATACGGGGCGAAGTAGGTCCGGCCCTGTGCCCAGCCGTCCGGCTCAAAGGCCACGGCTGAGCCGTAGACCGCGTCGTTGTCGCGCAGCACCCGGCGCTGGCGCTGGAAGATCTCCGCCTCGGTGAGGTGCCCGTCCTCCATGTCGTAGACCACGCCCTGGACCACGCTGGGGATGGGCGCGAGCACGGACTCGATGCGGTGCACCAGAGCCTGGGCCTTGTTGCGCGCGTTGGCCTCCGCGTGCTGCAAGAGGGCCTCGCGGGCCATGAAATAGGTGGTCAGCACGATGGCCGCGAACACGGCTCCGGCGGCGGTGAGCACCAGGGCCGAGAGGCGACGCGCCAGGCCGCGCGGGCGCAGAAGGCTCACTGCGGTCTCCGGGCGCCCGCGGCGTCCCCGCGCGAGAACTCGCGGAAGTCCGGCGTGCTTTGGATCAGGCCCAGGCTGGAGAGGGTCTTGGCCACGCGGTCGAAGTCCTCCCGCCGGAGCACGCCAAGCGGCGTGTCGCCCGCTGCTGCGGGCAGCATCACGTCGCGCATCCGCGCCAGCATGAAGCGCTGGTGCACGCGGCTCACGGGCACGTGGGCCTCGCGCATCCGGCTCAGCACGATGTCCAGCGCCTCCTCCGGGTGGGCAAAGGCGTATTCCCAGCCGCGCAGGCTGGCCGCCACCACGGCCCGGCACAATTCGGGGTCGGCCTTGAGGGTCTTTTCCAGGGCGTAGATGCCGTCCTCCGGGAAGTTCAGGTCCAGGTCGCGGTAGAAGAACACGCGCAGGTCCTCCGGCTCCAGGCCGCAGGAGAGCAGGGTGTGGAATTCGTTGTACCACATGGCCGAGGCCGCATCCACGCCGCCGCGCAAAAACAGGCCCAGGGTGCTGGACTGGGGCAGCAGCACCGGGTGGATGCCCAGGCGCTGGAACAGGGCCAGGGGTTGCAGCCGGAACTCGTTGTCCCAGATGCTCATGCGCTTGCCGTCCAGGTCCTTGGGCTCGCGGATGCCGGAGCTTGCGCGGGTGACGATCATCAGCGCGGAGCGCTGCACCAGCTGGGCCAGATGCACCACCGGCAGGCCGCCGGTCTTCTGGTTGGCGCGGCGCTCCACGCCGGTGGCCAGGAACATGGTGGCGAACTGGGCGCGGCCCTGGGCCAATAGCTGCGAGGCCACCACGTCCTGCCCGCCGGGGATGATGGACAGCTCCACCCCGGCCTCGCGGTAGAAGCCTTTTTCCTGCGCCACGTAGAACCCGGCGAACTGGGCCTGGGGCTGCCATTGCAGCACCAGCGCGGCCCGCTTCGGCTCCCCGGCCAGGGCCTCGGCGCGGCAAACCGCCGCCAGCGCAAGCGCCAGGCAGAGGATGCAAGCCGGTAAGGCGAAGCCTTTGTTCATGCTTTTCTGTAGCCCGAAGGCCCCCTCCTGTCCAGCCTCGGCTCCGGAATTTCGCCTCTCCGGGGTCTTTGTTGACCGGGATAATGTGTATCTGCTACCCAGGTCGGGCAGGGTCTGAACCTTGATGACAGAGCAAGCACAGGAGCGCGCCATGGAACAACACCCGAACATCGCCGCCCGGCTTTTGAACCGCAACCGGGAGCGCTGCCCGGACAAGGCGGCCTATCTCTGCGGCGACGACGTCCTGACGCATCTGGCCCTGGCCACGGAGGCCGCGCGCTTCGCCAACCTGTTGCGCGGGCGCGGCGTGGGACCGGGCGACCGCGTGGTGCTGGCCCTGCCCGACAGCTTTGCGGCGATGAAGGCCTTTCTGGGGACCATGCTGCTTTCCGCCTGCCCCACGCCGGTGAGCACCATGCTCTCGCGCGAGGACTTCGCCTTTGTCCTGGCGGACAGCGAGGCCACCGCGCTCATCGCCACCGAGGACTCCCCGGCCATGCTGGCGGCTCGCGACGCGGCGGGCCTCAAATGCGCGCTGCCCTGCGGCCCGGACGGCCCCTGGGGCCTGGCGGGCTTCTCCTCGGAGTTCGAGGCCCAGGCTCCGCCCACGGACGCTCCCGGGTTCATGCTCTACAGTTCCGGCTCCACCGGGCGGCCCAAGGGCGTGCCCCATGCCCAGGCCGACCTGCTGGAGCCCACCAGGGGCTGGGGCTCGGAGGTGCTGGGCGTCCGCGAGGACGACATCCTGTTCTCCGCCAGCAAGTTCTCCTTCGCCTACGGCCTCATGAGCAGCCTCAGCCTGCCGCTGATGGCCGGGGCCACGGCGGTGCTCCTGTCCGAACGGCCCGGCCCGAACGAGCTCTTTGCGGCCATCGCCCGGCACCGGCCCACGCTGTTCTTCTGCGTGCCCACGCTGTACAACATGCTGCTGCGCTGTTTCGAGCCCGGCAAGGCGGACTCGGACCTGTCCAGCCTGCGCCTGTGCTACTCCGCCGGTGAGGCGCTGCCGGAGGCGCTGTGCCGCCAGTGGAAGCTCGAGACCGGGGTTGAGATCCTCGACGGCATCGGCTCCACAGAGGTCTTCAACCTGTTCATCTCCAATCGGCCCGGGCAGGTGCGTTGCGGTTCCAGCGGCGTGCCTGTGCCCGGCTTCGAGGCGCGCATCGTGGACGAAAGCGGCCAGGACGTGGCCGACGGCACGCCCGGCAACCTGCACGTGCGCGGCGAGGGGCTGTGCGCCGCCTACTGGAAGCGGCCCGACAGGACGGCCGAGACCATGCTGCCAGGGGGCTGGATGGTCACCGGCGACGTCTATGTGCGCGAGGGCGGCTTCTATTTCCACCAGGGCCGCAGCGACGACATGATGAAGGTCGGGGCGCACTTCGTGTCCCCGGTCCAGGTGGAGGAGGCGCTGCGCGCCCATCCGGCGGTGCTGGACTGCGCCGTGGCCGCCCTGGCCGTGGAGGGGCTCATCCGGCCTTGCGCCCATGTCGTCCCGCGGCCGGGTTTCGAGGCTGGGCCGAAGCTGGCGGCGGAGCTGCTGCGTTTCGCCCGCGCGGCCTTGCCCCCGCAGCAGTGCCCGGTGCGCGTTTGCTTTGTGGACGAACTGCCCAAGACCGCAACGGGCAAGGTGCAGCGCTTCCGCCTGCGCCAACTGTGAAGCACTTCTTAAGGAGGACAGAGCATGGCCGTGAGCATTGAAGAACTGCGCACTCTGCTGGCCGAGGCAGGGGTGAAGCCCGAACTGGCCCGCAGCCTGGACCCAGCCGCGCCCTTACTGCGCCAGGGGGTCGATTCCGTGGATTTTCCGGCCTTCTGCGCCCTGCTGGAGGAGCGGTATGGGGTTGCGCTTGACGATGCGACCGCGTTGCGTCTGCGCACCTTGGAGGATTTCTCCGGCTACCTGGCGGCGAAATGACCCGCGACGAAGCCCTGGCGCTTTTGAAGTCCAGCTACGCCGAGCTGATCCCCGGCCAGAAGCTGAGCTACCGCCTTTTCCGGCCCGGCGACGCGCCCGGGGTGGGACGGCTGTTCTGGCAAGTCTACGGCGACAGCTATCCCGTGGACGACCCCTACATTCCGGAACTTCTGGAAGAGGCCAACCGGTCCGGCCGCATCCACACCATCGTGGCCTGCGCCGAGGACGGGAGCATCGCCGGGCACATGGCCATCTACCGGAGCTCCCCCCCCAACCCGCGTCTCTACGAATACGGGCAGGGCATTGTGGACAAGGCCTACCGCAAGACCTTCGCGGCCTTCCGCATGCACCGCTATGCCGTGGAGAACCTCTTCGGCAGGCTGGACGGCGTGGACGGGACCTATGGCGAGGCCGTGTGCCACCATCTGGCCACGCAGAAGATGATCAAGGACTCCGGCTTCAGGGAGTGCGGGCTGGAGCTCGGCCTCATGCCCGAGGCCGCCTATGCGGGCGAGGGCGTGAAGGGCCGGGCGAGCTGCCTGTACGCCCAGCGCGTGGACCGCGACAAGCCGGGGGTGCTCTTCTTGCCCGGGGACTGGGGGAGGGAGGTGCAGAGCATAATGGGGCAATGGCCGCTCTCCCGCCAGGTGGCGGAGGGGGCCGCCCAGATCCCGTCGGACGCCGTGACCAGGCTTGAGGCCCGGCATTTCGCCTTCGCCGGGGTGCGCCGCGTCACCGTGTTCCGCATCGGCGCGGATTTCGCCGCGCGCCTTGCCGCAGAGCTTGACGCCGCGAACAAGGACGGGGCCGCCCTGACGCAGGTGTTTTTGTGCCTGGGCGAGGCCTGGACCGGCCAGGCCGCGCAGGCCCTGCGCCAGGCCGGGTTCTCCCTCGGCGGCTTCATGCCGCTGTGGTTCGGCGAGACCGGCCCGGGGCCGGACGCCATCCTGGCGCAGCGCTTCATGCGCCCGGCCACCCTGGCCGGGTTGCGGCTCTATACCCCGGAGATGGAGCAGTTCGGGGCGCGGGTCGTGGCGGACATGGAGCGGGCCAGCCGCGATTTCGGCGCGCCCGGCGTGACCTTCCTGCCTGTGCCGGAGTAGCCGGGAATGCTTTCGCCCGTCCAGGCTTCGCCGCCGCGCGCCGATGCGCTCTCCAAGGCCACGGGCGCGGAGCGCTACGCCTTTGACCTGCTGCCCGAGGGCTGCCTGCACGCCGGGGCCTACCGCCCCGGCGCGGCCTTGGGCATCGCCAGCGGCCGGGTGCTGCGCGTGGACGCAACCGCAGCCCTGGCCGTGCCGGGCGTGCTGCGCGTGCTCACCGCCAAGGACGTGCCCGGGCCGAACATTCACGGCATCGTGCACAAGGACCAGCCCGTGCTCTGCGGCGACATCATCCGCCACGCGGGCGACCCGGTGGCGCTCGTTCTGGCCGAGACGCCCGAGGCCCTGCGGGCCGGGCTGGCGGCCCTGCGCGCGGACATCGAGCCCCTGCCCGGCGTGTTCGACGCACAGGCGGCGCTCAGGCGCGGCGCGCCGCTGGTGCATCCGGCCCGCACGGGCGGCAACCTGCTCATGCGCGCGGTCATCGAAAAGGGCGACGCCAAGGGCGCGCTCAAAAAGGCCCCGGTGCTGGTGCGCGGCGAATTCTTGACCCCGGTGCAGGAGCACGCCTTTCTGGAGACCCAGTGCGGCGTGGCCCAGGCGTTGCCCGACGGCGGCCTGGACATGACCGTGAGCACCCAGTCCCCGTTCCGCGACCGCTTCGAGATCGGCGCGGCGCTTGGCCTGGACCCGTTCCGCATCCGCATCCGCGCCCCGCACCTGGGCGGCGGCTTCGGCGGCAAGGACGGGGCCACGGTGCAGTGCCTGCTGGCCCTGGCGGCGCTCAATTCCGGGGGCCGCCCGGTGCGCATGGCCTGGGACCGGGAGGAGAGCGTGCTCGCCGGGTTCAAGCGCCACGCCGCGCGCCTGCGCTGCGTGCTCGGCGCGCAGGCCGACGGCACGCTTACGGCCTTTTCCTGCGACATGCTTTACGACACCGGGGCCTACGCCCACCTGGGCGGCGAGGTCATGGAGCTGTCCATGGAGCACGCCTGCGGACCGTACCGCGTGCCCAATGTGCGCGTGGAAGGGCGCTGCGTGTACACCAACAATCCCATTGCCGGGGCCTTCCGGGGCTTTGGCGCGGCCCAGGCCAGCCCGGCTTTCGAGGGCCTCATGGACGAGCTGGCCGCAAAGCTCGGCCTGGACCCGCTGGCGCTGCGGCGCAGGAACGCCCTTGCGCGCGGCGATGAGAACGGCTGCGGCGTGCGGCTCACCGGGTCTGCGGATTTGCCGTCCTGCCTGGAGGCCGTGGCCGCGCACCCCCTGTGGCTGGGGCGCGAGGACTGGCGGGAGTCCGCGCCGCCCTTCACCCGGCGCGGCGTGGGCCTGGCCGCCGTGTTCAACGGCATGGGCTATGGCCGTGGCTTGGCCGACATGGCCATCGCCAAGGTGGAGCTCACCGAGGCGGGCGAATTTGTGGTCTACGCCTCCGTGGCCGACATGGGCCAGGGCAATATCTCGGCCTTTGCGCTCCTGGCCGCGCAGGAGTTGAACCAGGACGCCGCGGCGGTGGGCCTCGTCCTGCCGGACACCGAGTGTTGCCACCCGTCGGGCTCGTCCTCGGCCGGGCGCACCACCTACACCTTTGGCAACGCCGTGGTGCGGGCCTGCGCGGCGCTCAAGGCCAAGCTCTTGAGCCGCGCGGCCATGCCGTTGATGTGCGACAGCCTGGACGGCATGGAGCTTCTGCCCGGACGCGTTGCGCACACCCCCACGGGCAAGGCCATGCCGCTGGCGGTCCTGGCGCGTTTTCTCCCGCGCGACGACCGGATCAGCGTGGCCGAGTTCCTCATGCCTGTGGCGCGCGAGGTTTCCGGCACGGCGCGCGGTTTCTTGATCGGCTTTCCGCACCTGCTCTTCGCCTATGCCGCGCACCTGGCGCGCATCGAGGTGGACGAGCTGACGGGCCGCGTGCGCGTGTGCGACTATGTCTGCGTCACGGACGGCGGCCGCGTGCTGCATCGCCAGGGCTTTGACCAGCAGGCCCAGGGCGGGGTCGCCCAGGGGCTCGGCTTCGCGCTCTTCGAGGACTTTTCCCTGGAGGCCGGGCACATCCGGAGCCGCGACCTGTCCACGTACCTCCTCCCCACGGCGCTGGACCTGCCGGACACGGTGTCGCTCGCCGTGGAGGGCTGCGAGGACAGCGGGCCGCACGGGCTCAAGGGCGTGGGCGAGGTGGGCATGAACGGCCCGGCCCCGGTCATGGCCGCGGCCCTGCGGCATTGCCTGGGCGCGCGGCCCTCCGCCGCTGCGATTCGTCAGTTGCGCCGTCTGCCCTTCATCCCGGAGCGCGTGCTGGCGCTGTTTGCGCCCAAGTCGCGGAGGCCCGCATGAAGCTTTCGTTTGTGCTGAACGGCCAGGGCGTGACCCTCGACGTCGCCCCGGACCGCCGGGCCGTGGACCTGCTGCGGGATATGGGAACGCTTGACGTCAAGGAAGGCTGCGGCACGGGCGAGTGCGGGGCCTGCTCCGTCTTGGTGGACGGCGCGCACAAGCTCTCCTGCCTGATGCTGGCCGCCCAGTTGGAAGGCCGCGAGGTGCTGACCGCCAGCGGCCTGGGAACGCCGGACGCGCCGCATCCCATCCAGCGGGCCTTTGCCGAGCACGGGGCCGTGCAGTGCGGCTTTTGCACCCCGGGCATGACCGTGGCCGCGGCCGCGCTGCTGGCCGAAAATTCCGACCCTGGCCGCGAGGACGTGCGCCGGGCCATCTCCGGCAACCTGTGCCGCTGCACGGGCTACGTGATGATCGTGGACGCGGTGCAGGCGGCGGCGCAAGCCCTGCGCAGCAATCCCGAGCCCCTGCGCGATATGCCGCAAGAGCTGCGCGACAACGCGAAGGCATCGCGCAAAAAGCCGCAGGCATTGCCCAAGGCGGCGCGCAGGAAGGCGGGCAAGCCATGAACGTGCTGACCCCGCGCGAGCTGCCGGAACTGTTTGCGGCCTTGGCCGCCACCCCTGGCGCGCGGCTGCTGGCCGGCGGCACGGACCTGCTGGTGCGTCTGCGCGCCGCGCAGGGCAGGGGGGAAGTGGTTCCCGAGGCCCTGCTGCGCCTGGACGGCATCGCGGCCCTGCGCGGGGTGGAGCGTCTGCCGGACGGCGGCTTGCGCCTGGGCGCGGCCTGCACCCATGCCGAACTGCTCGCGCATCCGCTGCTGCGCGCGGAGCTGCCGGAGCTGGCCAGCGCGCTCTCGCACCTTGGCTCGCCGCCCATCCGCAACATGGGCACCCTTGGCGGCAACATCTGCACGGCCTCGCCAGCGGGCGACACCTTGCCGCCGCTCATGGCGCTGGGCGCGGAGCTGGAGCTGGCGTCGGCCTCCAGAACGCGGCGCATGGCGCTGGGCGATTTCATCACCGGGCCGGGCCGCACCCGGCTTGAGCCGGGCGAGGTGCTTGCCGCCGTGCTGGTCCCGCCCATGCGGGGGTTTCAAGTGCGGCATTTCGAGAAGGTGGGCCGCAGGAGCGCGCTGGCCGTGGCCGTGGTGAGCCTGGCCGCGCTGCTCAGGCTGGAGCGTGGCCGCGTTGCCGAGGCCCGGCTGGCCTGGGGCTCGGTGGGGCCGACGGTCTGGCGCTGCCCCCAGGCCGAGGCCGCGCTTGCGGGCCAGCGGCTGACGCTCTCCGCCCTTGGCCGCGCCGCGGCCCTCGTGCGCGAGCACATCCGGCCCATTGACGACGTGCGCGCCAGCGCGGAGTACCGGCGGCAGGTGGCGGGCAACCTGCTGTTGCGTCTGGCCGTGTTGTAAGCCAACGGCCCTGAACCCGGCGGGATGAGCGGAAGTGAGGACGGCCAGGGGTGCGCTCCGGGCCGTTTTTTGCGTCGGGCTTCAGCGTATTTTTGCGGTTGCGGGCGTAAGCCGCGCCATGGGCAGCACGCAGAGCCCTGCGAAAAGCATCAGCCCGCCGCAGGTGACGAACAGGCTCGGCAGGCCCAGGCCCGCGCCCAGCCCCCAGCCCCCGATGATCGGCCCCATGATGAAGCCGGCGTCCATCGCCAGCAGCAGCAGGTTCATGTTCGACGCGCGCGGTCCGTCCGTGCTCACGCGGTACATGGCCGCGTTCAAAAGCGGCATGCACAGGCCAAGGGCCACGCCGTAGAGCACGGCCATGCCGAGCAGCGCGGCCTCCCCGCCGGACCCGAAGGCCGGGGCCAGGGCGAAGCAGGGCGTGAGCCCGGCCAGGAACAGCAGGGCCAGCCCGGAGGTCTTGCCGGGGTTCAGGCGGTCCAGCTGCCGCATGCCCAGAACGCGCACGGCGATGGTGGCCAGATTGGCGTAGGCGAAGAACAGGCCGGGGTTGGCCACGCCAAGGTCAAGCCCCCAGCTCTTCATGAAGAAATACACGATGGTGTGGCCCGTCACCATGAAGAACTGGCCCACCACGAGCCCCAGCACGCCGGGAAGCCGCAGGCCCGAGAGCACCTGTCCCCAGCCGGGCCGGACGGAGTGCTCCGGCGGCAGGTCCGCGGCCATGGCCCGGGCCTTGGCCCCCATGGGCGCCAGGAGCAGCAGCACGATGAGCATCAGCGGCGCGGCCATGGCGTAGGCCCAGCCGGGGCCCGGCAGCAGCGGGGTGGCGATCTCGACGAAGGGCGGCATGAGGGCGCTGGGCAGAAGCGTGGTGAGGGACAGGATGCCGTAGCCCTGGGCCACGCGCTTGGGCGAGACGAAATAGCTGAACGCGGTCATGAGCCCGGAGGCCAGGATGGCGTAGCCCGCGCCATGCACCACGCGCACCAGGGCGATTGTCGGCACGCTGGTGGCGAAGGGATAGCTCGCCAGGGCCAGCACGGCCAGCCCCGTTCCCAGGCGCATGGCCGGAATGCTGTTCCGAAGCGTGAGCCGGGTGACCAGATAGGGGCGCAGGGCCAGGGCGGTCAGCGGCTCCAGGGCCAGCAGCGGTCCGCGCCATGCATGAGGAATATCCAGGAAGACAAGATAGTTATAGAATCCATAGAAAATTGCTAGATTACAGAGGCAGAGCAGGCTCACCGCGCACAGGGCGCAAAAGTCGTAGGTGACCAGCGGTTTCTGGGCGTTCTCGTCGCTCATGCGTCCCCGTCGGGGCGGACAAGTTCCACCACCTCGCGGAATGCTGAAACAAATTCATGCATCACGGGTTCCTGCACAAGGGTCACGCGGACCCAGTTGGGGAAGCGGAACCCGGTCATGGTGCGCACCATGACCCCCCGGCGCATGAGGTGCCGGTACATGAGCGAGTCCGAGGCCGGGGTGCGGACCATGACGAAGTTGCCCGCGCCGGACACGTATTCCAGGCCCAGGTCCTCGAAGGCGGGGAGCAGGATCTCCTTGGCGCGCGCCACCATGGCCCGGGTGGCCAGGATGTGCTCCGCGTCGTCCTCCAGGGCGGCGGCGGCGGCGGGCTGGCCCAGGCTGTTGACCGAGTAGACCACGTGGGTGCGGCGGATGTAGTCCACCACTTCCTTCTGTCCGCACACGTAGCCCACGCGCAGGCCTGCCAGGGCGTACATCTTGGAGAAGGTGCGGAACACCACCACGTTTCTGTGCCGCTCCATGATCTCCATGCCGTCCGGGAAGTCCTCGTCGTCCACATACTCGCGGTAGGCCTCGTCCAGCACCACGATGGCCCGGCCGTCCACCCCGCGCAGGAAGCGCTCCATCTCGTCGCGCCGCCACCAGGTGCCGGTGGGGTTGTTCGGGTTGCAGACGAAGAGGATCTTGGTCCGCCCGTCCATGGCCGCCAGCATGGCCCCGGAGTCGAAGCCCCTGTCCTTGAGCGGGATGAGCCGGGCCTGGAAGCCGGAGAACTCGGCCACCCATTCGTACACGGCGAAGGTCTTGTCCGCGGTGATGTTGTTGTCGCCCTTGTCGCAGTAGGCCTTGATGACG
>JBFWMQ010000031.1:0-36268 GCA_050251495.1 Desulfovibrio sp.
CGCAGGTCATTTCACCAAGTATGGCTTGTTGATGAGATCGGCGATGTCCGGTCCCTTGTAGTGCGGACGAATCCAGATCAGCCGACGCTGTGAGGCTCCTGGCCCATGGGGCTGATGCCTCCAATGCCCCCGGACCATGAACCTGACCTGCGGCTTGCTCCCGGCGGATTCTGACGAGTTGGAGGCAGCCGTGTCCGGCGCAACGACAATCGGCCCGAGGGAGGCGCCGACCTCCGCAAAATCCAGGCGCGAATGCTCTGCCGCCTGTTTCAGCATTTTCTTCTTCTTTGGCACGGAGGCGAGCTGACGCGCATCGGACTCGATCTGGTCGCGCGGGCTGGTGCAAGCCGTGATTTCCGCTTGGACAGAAGCCAGGTAGAGTGCGGCATTCAGCATGATCCGATAGAACGCCAAGCCGTCCGTGTAGAAGGTTTCGTCGTCCATCGGTTCGATGATGTCGCCCCCGCCCCCGATGTTCATGCCACATCCCAAGTCGTCGGGCGTGAGCTTTTCCCAGTCCGTACGCAGGGATTGCTCCAGCGACCAGCCATCTCCCAGGTACAATTCCCGCTTGAGCATCAAATAGGACTTGGCCGGCGGCTTGGCGTGCCAGGCAACAATGACGAGCTTCCGGCCAGGCAGCTTCCCTCCTGCTGGGAGCAGGGTGAGGAACGCGGAGACCGGGGCGGAATAATCCAGGTCTCCAGTGTTCATCTCCCTGCGGCCTTCCGCGCCCCGGATGTTGTGCATGGCGTTGATGACGGTCGTTGATGTGAACACGAACAGGCAGGTCGGGAACGGCAACTCCACCAGTCGCGCCTTGAGGTTGATTTCTGTATTGGAGAGGTGTGTAGAGAGGTTGTCGCTGAAATGGAAACATTTCTTGTTGGCCAACTCGAAATTGACCATGCAGTGGTATTCATGGTTGACCGTGGCGTAGAGGCTGGCAAATTGGGCGCGCAATTCGGGAAGCACCTGCGGGAGGTGGGGCCGAATCTGATCCAGAGATATGCCGGAGGCGCGGGACGCCTGCCCCAGGATGCCTTGGTCAACCTTTTCAAAGCACTCTGGAAACCGACTATTGTAGTCATCCACGCTCGCGATGGCCACGGGCGGCGGCTCCAGCATCTGGAGGGTCTGGGCATCCAGCCCTGCCAGTTCCACGACGTACGGGCGGTTTTTCAGGATGAAGTCGTAGTAGGTAGGGGGCAGCGCCATCTTATGTCTCTCCTACAGGCTTTCGAGTATGCCGATCATAGCTCCAGCCTGACGCAGGGGCAAGCCGTTTGCGGCATGCGTGTCATCCATGCATTCTGCCGTGGCGTACGCACTATTCTGGGCTGGCTCCCCGGGGGTAAAACGACGTGTGCTGCGCGGTCTGGCGTGGAACAGGTGTGGGAGCATTTGGTTCACTGCTCTCCGCCACCACGCCCAGCTTCTCGATGCCCACGCTCTTTATCTCGCCCATGACCTTCACCACCACGCCGTAGGGCACTTCCCTGTCTGCGCGCAGATAGAGCTGCTTCTTCTGCACCACCACGAGGTTCATGAGGTGCTGTCGCAGGTCGTCGAAGGTGACGCCGTACTCGTCGAGAAAGATGCCGCCGTCTTTCTCGATGGACAAGACGAGGTGGTCGGAGCCCGCTGGCAGGGTGCGCACGTTGCGGGTCTTGGGCAGGTCCACATCCACGCCCTGGGTCAGCATGGGCGCGGTGACCATGAAGATGATGAGCAAGACCAGCATCACGTCCACGAAGGGCGTGACGTTGATTTCGGCCATGTAGCGGTCCCTGCCGCCTACACTCGCGCCCATGACGCCAGCCCCTAGCGGGCGCGCTCCGAGCCGGAGGTCCAGGAGACCTCGCGCTCCACGCGGTTCAGGAACGCCCCGGCGAAATTCACCAGTTCAGTCTCCACCTCGCCCAGCTCGGAGAGCAGGAAATTGTAAGCGATGGTGGCTGGGATGGCGACAACCAGGCCGATGGCCGTGGTCACCAGCGCCTCGGAGATGCCCGGAGCCACGGTGGCCAAGGCGGCGGACTGCGACAGGCCGATGGAGTGGAAGGCGTGCATGATGCCCCACACCGTGCCGAACAGCCCGATGAACGGCGCGGCGTTGGCGCAGGTGGCCAGGAAGGACAAGGAACTCGAAAGGTGCTTCATCTCCGCGCTGACACCTCTGCGCAGCACACGGCGGAGCGTGTCCGAAGCGAGCATGCGCTTGCGGTCCGGCGCAACGTCAGCAAGTTCCAGCTTGCGGAAAGACTGCATGGCGAGCAGGCCCACGCGCGCCAGCGGCGAATCCTCCTCACGACCGACGCTCTGCAGGCCGCAGGCGAGGTCTTCAGCGTCGCTGAACGCTTCGTAGCCGCGCGCCACCTGGCCCTTGACCCGGCGGTAAACGATGAGTTTGTGGACGATGATGGCCCAACTCCACATGCTCATGAGCGCCAGGAACGCCAGAACGATCTGGACGCCTAGCGTCGCCCCTAAAATCATGCCCAGAAAACCGCCTTCTGGCAGCATACGCGTGTTCCTCCTGCTTTCTGCGCTCGTGGGGCAAGCTCTCGCCGTTTCCCGTACCCCCTGCTTGACATAACACGTTTTCCATGTCTATTGCTTTTCAATGCTACGTTTATGGATTTAGTAACACGCCTGCGCGGGGTGCGCCGACGTGTGAGGTGCGTTGTGTCTACACAATCTGGAGGTGCATGATGCAAGAGATGGAAAAGGTCATGATGAAGGGGAGCGCCCCGAAAAACATCGACCCCACGAAGTTTTCCTTCGTGCAGGTCGATGCCGCCAAGTGCCAGGCCTGCGGCACCTGCGACGACGTCTGCAAGACCGGCGCTATCCAAGCGCAGGGCAAGGACGAGAAGCGCAAGGTGCTCGACCCGGCGGCCTGCGTGAACTGCGGCCAGTGCCTGGTGAACTGCCCCTACGGCGCCATCTACGAGGAAATATCCTTCGTGGATGAGGTGTTCAAGGCCCTGAAAGACCCGAACACTGTGGTGGTGTCCATGCCCGCCCCGGCAGTGCGCTACGCCCTGGGCGAGGCCTTCGGCCTGCCCGCAGGCACCCACGTGGGCGGCAAGATGCACGCGGCCCTGCGCAAGCTGGGCTTCAAGCTCATCTGGGACAACGAGTTCACCGCTGACGTGACCATCATGGAAGAGGGCACCGAGCTTTTGAACCGCGTGAAGAAGCCCAGCCATGGCGCTCCCCTGCCGCAGTTCACGTCCTGCTGCCCGGGTTGGGTCAAGTTCGTGGAGGCCTTCTACCCCGAGCTCATCCCCAACCTGTCCAGCGCCAAGTCGCCCATCGGCATGCTGGGCGCGCTGGCCAAGACCTACGGCGCCAAGCAGACCAAGACCGATCCGGCCAAAATGTTCACCGTGTCCATCATGCCCTGCATCGCCAAGAAATACGAGGGCCTGCGCCCAGAACTGGCGGCCAGCGGCTACCGCGACACCGACGTGACCATCACCACCCGCGAGCTGGCCTACATGATCAAGAAGGCCGGCATCGACTTCAAGAGCCTGAAGGACGAGGCCGCCGACCCCATCCTGGGCGAGGCCACCGGCGCAGCCACCATCTTCGCCACCAGCGGCGGTGTCATGGAAGCGGCCCTGCGCTTGGCCTACGAGGTCCTCTCCGGCGACAAGCTGAAGGACGTGGACCTGAAGGGCGTGCGCGCGCACGAGGGCATCAAGACCGCCAGCGTGGACGTGCCCAAGTTCGGCAAGGTCAACGTGGCCGTGGCCAGCGGTTTGGACAACGCCAAGAAGCTCTGCGAAGAGGTGAAGGCTGGCAAGAGCCCGCACCACTTCATCGAGATCATGACCTGCCCCGGCGGCTGCGTGAACGGCGGCGGACAGATCCTGAACCCCAGCGTCCTGGTGGGCGACAACGGCTGCAGCAAGGTGTTCGCCGAGATCAACAAGCGCCTGGCCATGAAGGCCCAGGCATAGGCCTGCGCGAAAAGGAGACAAGCATGAGCGAGAAAACTGATTGCACCCGCCGCGACTTCCTGAAACTGGCTGGAACCGCCGCCGTTGTGGCCGCCGTGGCCACCACCGTCCCGGGCATGGTCAGCGATGCACAGGCTGCCGAGCTTGACCTGGTGACCAAGCGCCAGACCGGCGTGTACGCCGCCGACGCCAACGCCAAGCTGTACAAGGCCCGCAAGTCCCAGGACAACACCATGGTTCAGAAGCTGTACGCCAAGGACGGCTTCCTGCACGACGGCCCCACCGGCCACAAAGCCCACCTGCTGCTGCACACGCACTACTTTGACCGCAGCGCGGGCGTGAAGGCCCTCAAGGCCAAGGGCATCAAGCTGAAGGCATAGGCCCCTCTGACCCCCTCAAGGGGCTCCGCTTACAGCAACCTGAGGACAGGATGAGTCCGAAGCCGAGGGTTGCCCCCCAAAACTATTGCAAGCGCCCAAGCGCGTCCGCCAGCTCCGTCTCCACCTCCGGCAGCGAATACGTGAGGATGGCCGGGCGCGGTTCGCCGCTGTCCAGGTAGGCCTTGAAGGCCAGGTACTCGGCGCGCGCGCGGTCCTTGAGCGCCTGGTCGCCGCCCTTGTCGAAGGTGCGCAGCAATGCCTGGCCGAGGTTGAAGTGCGCCAGCTTGAAGCCACCCGCGATGGCCTTCTCGTACTGGGCCACGGCAAGGTCGTCATTTCCCTGGCGCGCGGCGATGACCCCGAGGTCTCCGTGGGCTTCAGCCGCCTCCGGCGTACCCTCGTAGTTGGCCAGGAGTTTTTCGTAGTTGGCCTTGGCAAAGCCCAGGTTTCCGATGCGCAGAAAACGCTCTCCGTGGTGCAGCAACACCTGGGCCGGTTCTGCGGCCAGGGACGGGGCAGCGGCCAGCAGCAAAGCCATGTGGCAGGCGCAGCCAAGGGCGAGGACAAAACGACGGTTCATAGAAGCCTCCAGATTTTTATCTGCTTATTGTGCTACTAAATTTAAAATTGTGCAATCAAGTGTGGCGTACATGCCTTGAAGCTCCGTTATATATGAGTATTAAAATTTATGAACCACGACATTCAGGCAAGCGCTTGCATCTTGCGTGCTACCGTGCTACGAATTTTCAAATAATAGCACGAGGTGAAACGTGACTCAATCTTCCCCACGCATCGGTCTTGTGGGCGTCACCTTCGACGCGGCCACAGGGTCTCTTGGAAATATCGAATCCGTACTGGCAGCCTTCGCCGATGTGGTGGTGGCCCGCATGAGCCTGCCGCAGTGCGCGGCGGACACGGGCTTGCTCACCCTGGTGGTCAACGCCAGCACCGATCAGATCGGCGCGTTGGCAGGTCGCCTGGGCATGCTCGAAAGCGTCCGCGTCAAATCTCTCGTCATGTAGGAGACCACCATGATGATGCCCCTGCCGCCCCTCTCCCGACTGATGATGTGCGCTTGCCTCTTGCTTGCGCTGGCTGGCGAGGTCTCTGCCGCTGAAACCTCAAAGCCTTCCACCCTCGACGAGGTGTTGGTCACCGCGCGCGGCATTCCTTCCCCTGCCTCAAAGACCCCCGGCAGCGTCGGCGTGGTCACGGCCGAGGATATCCGCGAGAACGGTTCGGTGTCCGTGGCCGATGCCCTGGCCCGCATCCCCGGCGTCACCAAGACCGGCGACTCCCCCTGGGGCGCAGATATCAACATCCGGGGCCTGGGCCGCGACCAGGTCGTCGTGCTCATCGACGGTGTGCGCGTGAACACCACCACGGACATCAACGGACGCCTCGGCGTGGTGAACCAGAACGACATTGAGCGCGTGGAGGTCCTGAAAGGGCCCATCAGCGCGCTGTACGGCTCCGGCTCCATCGGCGGCGTTGTCAACATCATCACCAAGAAGGGCCGTTTCACCAAAAATCCGGAATGGCACGGCGAGGGCTCGCTCACCGGGTCGACCAACCCGCAGGGGCCCGACACCTACGCCAACCTGTCCTACTCAAGCGAAGACTTCTGGATGCTCGGCTCTGGCGGCTGGCGCGAGGGCGCGAGCTACTTCGACGGACGCGGAGTGAAGACGAAGAACACCCAGTTCGAGGACTGGCAGGGCAAGCTGGCCGGGGCCTTCAAATGGAGTGAGGCCCACAACACCATGCTTCAGTATCAGAGCATGGACGGCAGCCAGATCGGCGTACCCGGCGGCAACTCCAAGGGCCTGCCCACCAACGCCGACGTGACCCTGCGCGAGAACGACCGCCGCATGGTCCAACTGGTGCATACCTGGACGCCCAAGGGACTCGCCCTTACCGAGTCCAGCCTGGACCTCTCCTGGCAGTTGCTCACCCGTTACCCGCGCATCGACAACTACACCTCTGGCACCGTGGCCTGGCAGCAGCCCTCCGGCACCCACGAGACCCTGAACGGCCGCTGGAAGAACGTGTTCGCACTCGGCGAACACACCCTGGTGGCCGGGGCGGAGGCCTCCAACTGGGACATGCGCTCCCGAGCCGAGGTTATGAGCGCCGGGGTGCTCACCAACGCCATGCCCGTGCCTGATTCCAGCCAGCTGGTGGCCGGGGTGTTCGCCGAGGATGACTGGAAGCTCGCTCCGGCCTGGACGCTCAACCTGGGCGGTCGCGCCGATTCGGTGCACATCACCAACGGCGGCGGCACCGTGACCTCCGGCTCCGGCGGCGAGAAGAACGACGCCAACTGGGGCGCGCACGCGGGCCTCACCTACGCCTTCAGCGACCCCTGGAGCGCGTCGGTCATGGCCGCCACAAGCTACCGCACGCCCAACCTCCTGGAGCTGTACAAGCGCATCGCGCTCGGCGGCGGCGCCTTCGAAGTTGGCGACCCCAATCTCAAGAGCGAGGAGACGCGCTTCTTTGAGCTATCGCTCAAGCGCGGCGGCGAGAGCTTGCGCCTGACCTCCGCCGTGTTCGCCAACTTCATCGACAACTTCATCACCAAAGAATCCACTGGCGGCGGCAACTACAAGATGGTGAACATTGGCGCGGCCACGCTCATGGGCGCGGAGCAGTCCGTGGAGTGGGACTTCGCCAGCGGCTGGACTGGCTACGCCAACGCCGCCTACACCTACGGCCGCGACGAGACCCACGCCACATGGCTGCCGTTCGTGGCCCCGCTCTCCGGCCTGGTGGGCGTGAAGCAGACCATCGGCCCCTGGTGGTGGGCGGTGGAGAGCCAGTGGGCCGCCGAACAGACCAACACTCCGTCCGAGACACACAACAGCCAGGCCTGGGCCATTTTGAACGTCCGCGCGGGCTACAAAATGGACGCCGCCGGCCTGCGCCATGAGTTCACCCTGGGCGTGAACAACCTCACCAACGAGTCCTACACCAACTACCTGACCACGGCGCGCGGCAACGTGTACCGCGAGCCCGGCACCAACGCATACATGAACTACCACGTCAGCTTCTAACCAGAGCAGGAGAATACAAATGCCTTCCGTTTCCGCCTTCATGGAGCACCACTTCCGTCACTTCAACGCCCGCGAGACCCTCGACGCCGCCAAAGCCTGGCGGGTGTTGCTGGACCAGGGCGGGGCCATGTTCCTGACCATGGGCGGGGCCATGAGCACCGCCGAAATCGGCGTGAGCCTGGCCAAGATGATCCGCCAGGGCAAGGTTGCGGCCATCTGCTGCACGGCAGCCAACCTGGAGGAGGATCTGTTCAACCTCTTCAACCACAATAAATACAAGATGGTGCCCAGCTACCGCGACCTCTCGCCCGAGGGCGAGAAGGAACTCTACGAGGCGGGCTTCAACCGCGTCACCGACACCTGCATCCCCGAGGGCGTGTTCCGACAGGTGCAGGCGCGCATGGCCCGGCTCTGGCGCGAGGCGGCGGAGTCCTGCCAGCCGAAGTTCCCTTGGGAGTTCGCCTACGCCCTGCTGGACGAGCCCGGCGTGGCGGAACTCTACCAGGTCCCGGCGGAGCACTCCTGGGTGCTGGCCGCCAAGGAGATGAGCCTTCCCATCTACACCCCCGGCTGGGAAGATTGCACCCTTGGCAACATCTTCGTGTCCGAGGTCATGCACGGGAACCTGCCGCACCACGGGGCCCTGCGCCATGGCACGGAGCAGATGGAGCACCTGGCGCGCTGGTATATGGACAAGGCCGCGCACAAGGTCCCCATCGGCTTCTTCCAGATCGGCGGCGGCATCTCGGGGGACTTTCCCATCTGCGTGGTGCCCATGCTCATCCAGGACATGGAACGCGAGGACACACCCTTCTGGGCCTATTTCGCTCAAATCGGCGACAGCACCACCAGCTATGGCTCCTACTCCGGCGCGGTGCCCAACGAAAAGATCACCTGGGGCAAGCTCGACGCCGACACACCGCGTTTCATGATCAACTCCGATGCCTCCATCGTGGCGCCGCTCATCTTCGCTTACGTGCTGGGGGAGTGACCGTGCATGAGATGACTCTGCTTTCAAGCGTGACGCAGATCATTGCCGAGGAGATGGAGCAACACGGCCTGACGCAGCTTTCGCGTGTGACGCTTAAGAGTGGCGCGCTGGCCGGTCTCGTGCCGGAGGCCATGCGTTTCGCCTGGGAGGTGCTTACGGACTCCGGGCAGCTCAAGGGGGCGGCCCTGTGCGTCGAGACCGTGCCGGTCCGCCTGCGCTGCGGGGACTGCTTCCGCGAATTCGCCCCAGAAGAGCAGGTTGTGTTCGCCGTCTGCCCGGTCTGCGGCCAGGAGCTGGGCCACAAGGTTCTGGCCGGGCGCGAAGTGTACATCGAGAGCATCGAGGGTGAGGACGAAAGCGAGGCAGCGGCATGACCTCCTCCACGGGCAGAACAATGCGCAGGGCCCTCATCACGGGCGGGGCGGGCTTCATCGGTTCGCACCTGGCCGACGCCCTCACGGAGATAGGCGTGGCGGTACTGGTGTTGGATAACCTGGTTAACGGCCGACCGGAGAATCTGGCCAAGGCCGCCGCTTCGGGGCTTTGCACCATCTGTCGTGCAGACATCACCGACTTCGAGGCGATTCGGCCTTGTTTCGAAGGCGCGGATACGGTGTTTCATCTTGCGGGACTGGCGGACATCGTGCCCAGCGTGGAGAACCCGCGCCCCTACATGCGCGCCAACGTGGACGGCACGGTCAGCGTACTGGAGGCCGCGCGCGCAGCCGGGGTGGAGCGCGTGGTCTACGCGGCCTCGTCCTCCTGTTACGGCATTGCGGAGGCAACGCCCACTCCAGAGACGGCGGAACTCCAGCCGCAGTATCCCTACGCCCTGTCCAAGCGCCTGGGCGAGGACTGCGCGCTGCACTGGGGCCGCGTGTACGGTATGGCAGTGAACTCGCTACGGCTCTTCAACGTCTATGGCCCGCGGGCACAAACCCACGGGGCCTACGGCGGGGTGTTCAAGGTCTTCCTGCCGCAAAAGCTGGCGGGCCGTCCTTTCACCATCGTGGGCGACGGCACCCAAGTGCGGGACTTTGTGCATGTGCGGGACGTGGCCCGGGCCTTCGTGGCGGCGGCGAACTGCGCCTGCCACGGCGAAGCGTTCAACGTGGGCAGCGGCGTGCCCCAGTCCGTGAACCACCTGGTGGAATTGCTGGGGGGCGAGCGGGTGCATCTGCCCAAGCGGCCCGGCGAACCGGACGCCACCTGGGCGGACATCGGCAAGATCACGTCCACGTTGGGCTGGCGGCCAACTGTCCGCTTCGAACAGGGCATCATGGAGATGCTGGGGCGCATCGACGACTATAGAGAGGCCATCCTCTGGGATGCAGAAGCGATAGGGCAGGCCACCCGCGTGTGGTTCGAGAAGCTGGGACGGAGAGCATGACACACCAACACAAGATAGTGGAGTTGGATCAGTTGGCCCGGGACATGGCGGAACTCCATGAGGGAGGAACTCTCACCGGGTTGGCCCACGGCTGCTTCGACCTGCTGCACCTGGGGCATGTGCGCTACCTGAGTCAGGCGCGGGAGCGTTGCGGCTATTTGGCCGTCACCATCACGCCGGATCGCTTCGTGGGCAAGGGAGCGTTGCGCCCCGTGTTTACTGAAGCGCACCGGGCCGAGGTGCTGGCCGCCCTGGACATGGTGGACGCCGTGGCGGTGAATCGCTGGCCCACGGCCCTGGAGACCCTCGCCCTGCTGCGTCCCGCCCGCTACTTCAAAGGCTTGGAGCGCCGCGCCGAACTGGACGACCCGTCCAGCGACATGCACGCGGAGGCGCTGGCGTGCAACGCTGCGGGCGGGCGGCTGGAATTCATTAATGACCTCGTGTTTTCGTCCACCAGCATCGTCATGCGCTACTACAGCCCGCTTTTGCGGGAAGGCTGGATTCTGAGCAGGTAGAGGCCAGGCAAAGAACATCCTTTTTGGCGGTGTGGGAGCCCTCTCTATTCCCTGTGGTCCAGAGCGAACCGCACCGGCAGGGTCATCCAGACGCCGACCGGAGCGCCCTTGAACAAGGCAGGCTCGAAGCGCCACTTGCGGGCGGCCTCCACGGCCTTCTCCTCGAAAACCCCCACAGGCTCCGCCGCCTGCACCTGCACCTCGCGCACGCCGCCCTCGGCGTCCACGTAAAGCCGCAGCGTCACCATGCCGGAAATGCCGCGCCGCCGCGCATCCATGGGATAGACAGGCTTCACACGCTTCACCGCCACGGGCATGCGGTCCACGGCCACGCCGCCCTGGCCCGTGCCGCTGCCCACGGACTGGCCGGAGCCCGTGCCGGACCCGCCGCCCGTGCCCCCGCCCGAACCTCCGCCTGAAGCGGCGGCCGCGCCCGTTCCCGCGCTTGGTCCCGCCGCCGTGACGGGAGCGGCCTGCGGCACGGAAGGGGCTGGGGGAGCCTTAACGCGCCGCGCCGCCGGATCGGCCAAGGCCACGGCCTGCGGTGCTTTTGGCGCGGGGGCCGCAGCCGCCGCCGGGGCAGCGGGACTTGGCGAGCCTCCGCCTCCCTTGGGGCCGGCGATCTCCACGAACTCCACCTCCACCAGCGGCTGCGGGACGGGGAGTGGCGCGGCCAGTTTGGCAAACATCAGTGCTCCCAGGAACAACACGTGCATGGCGGCAGAGACGCCCATTGCCAGGCTTCGCACCCGGATGCTCCGGCCCGTGAAGGGAAGACGTAGCCGCGCGCGTGGGTGCTGGGCGGGGCGGGAATCGGGGAAGGGTTCCGCAGCAGGAGAAAGCGTCAGCGATTCGCTCATGGCCGTGTCCCCGGTCAATCCCTGGCCCTGGCCACGCGGCGCACGGCGAACAGGAAGGCCGCAAACCCTGCGGCAAGCAGCAGCCCAAGGGACGTGAGGGGAAGCTCCGCGCCCGTGGCGGCGGCCCTGGCCGCGCGGGAAGCGTGGGTCAGCGGCAGGCAGAGGAGCAGCCCCTGCGCCCAGTCCGGCAGGCGCTCCACGGGAAAGAACGTGCCACCCAGGAAGGCCATGGGCGTGATGACAAAGCTGGTGAGCATGGCCTGGTCGGCGTGGGACTTGATGAGCATGGCCAGGCCCACCGCCAGGGACGCGAAGAAGAAGCTGTTGAGCATGAGCGCCAGCCAGAACACCGGGCCGCACCAGGGATGCACGCCGAACAGCGCCCCCAGGAGCACAGTGAGGGCGGAGGCCAGGAGCCCCCGCGTCATGCCCGCCAGCACTTCGCCCAGCACGTAGCCGCCGGGGGCCACGGGCGCACTCTGGATCTCGTCGAAGATGCGCCAGTAGAAGCGCGCCACGTTGATTTCCCCGGCCACGGACCAGGCCTGGGTCATGCTGCTCATGGCCGCCAGCCCCGGCACCAGGAACTGGAGATAGGAAAGCCCGGCGTGGCCCCCCATGCCTTCCACCTGGCCCAGACCCCAGCCGAAGGCCAGCAGGTACAACAGGGGTGAAACGCACATGGTGGCCAGCATCTTGAGGCCACGGCGGCGCATGAGCAGCGCCTCGCGGTAATAGACCGCGCTCCAGCCCTGAATCATGCGAGTTTCCTCCCGGTCACCCGGTGGAACACGTCCTCCAGGTTCACGCGGCGCAGGGTGAACGGCCCCGGCAGGGAGGAGCCGAAGGCCTGGGCCTCGTCTCGATGTTGGAAATAGTCGGTCTGCATGCCCTCGCCATTGAGCGCGTCCACGGCCCAGGCCCCAAGGCCAGCCATGAGCTCCTGCGGCGTACCCAGCGCCGCCACCGCGCCGCCATGCAGAAAGGCCACGCGGTCGGCCAGAAACTCCGCTTCCTCAATGTAGTGCGTGGTCAGAAAAATGGTGGTGCCGCCCTCCCGAATGCGTTTCATGGCGGCCCAAAGCTTGCGGCGGATTGTCGGGTCCAGGCCCACCGTGGGCTCGTCAAGAAAGAGCACGCGCGGCTCGTGCATAAGGGCACGGGCGATCATGACCCGCCGCCGCTGCCCGCCGGAGAGCTCGCGCACCAGCGAGGCGCTGCGGTCAGACATCTCCAGGCGCTCCAGACTCTCGACCGTGCGGCTGCGGCGCAGCTGCTTCGGCATGCCGAACAGCCGCCCGTGTACGTCCAGGTTCTCCGCCACCGTCAGGTCCTGGTCCAGGTTCACGGCCTGGGCCACCACGCCGCACAGGGCCTTGGTGCGCGTCGGCTCCTGCGCCACGTCCACGCCGCCCACCAGCGCCCGCCCGCCATCCGGCAGGGTAAGGCCGGTGAGGATGCGGATGGTGGTGGTCTTGCCCGCGCCGTTTGGCCCCAGGTAGGCGAACAGCTCCCCGGCGCGCACGTGCAGGTCCACTCCCGCAAGCGCTTTCCTTGGGCCGTAGCTCTTGGCGAGCCCCTCAATTCTGATCACACCGACCTCACTTGAAATGCTATTTACAGCGCTTTGTTAGCATACGTTTCAATTTATGAAAAGCTGCTTGTGTTACCAATTTTGATTTGGTATGTCGTTTTCCGCATTAATCACACGAGGAGGAAACCATGGCTTCGGACGACAAGTCCACCTTGACCAGCCACCTGAGACACGTTGCGCTCATCATCGGCTGCCTGCTGCTGCTGCTTATTTCCGGCTGCAAGGCCGGTCAAACCGAAGCAGAGGCTATCAATTCCGTGCGTGTTACCGACGCCACGGGGCGCGAGGTGCTGGTCAAGCGCAACCCCATGCGCGTGGTGACGCTGAACAAGAACGCCGCCGAGCTGTTGCGGCTCATGGGCGTCACGGACCGCATCGTGGGGGTTTCCGACTGGATTCCAAAGAATCCGGACTACTGGCCAGAGCTTGTGAACGCCCGCAACGTGGGCAAGTTCAACGCCCCCGACGAGGAGGCCATCGTCGCGCTCAAGCCCGACCTGGTGCTGTGCTACCAGAACTCCCCCGGTCCGGGCTTTGACGAGAAGATGCGCGCAGCCGGAATCCAGGTGCTGCGGCTGGAGCTGTACCGCATCGGCGCGTTGCCGCGCGACGTGGAGGGCCTGGGGCGCATCTTCGGGCGCGAGGACAAGGCCCGCGAGTACCTGGACTGGCTGAAGGCGCGCATGGATGAGGTGGCGCGGCGCGTGGCCGCCAGCAAGAGCCGACCGGACGTGTACATCGAGGGCTATTCCGACTTCGCCGCCTGCGGCAACAGCTCCGGCATGCACGAGCGCCTGGAGTTCGCGGGCGGGCGGAACATTTCAGAGGCCCTGCAGCCCGCCAACACCCCGGTGTCGCCGGAGTGGGTGCTGGAAAGCAAGCCCTTCGCCGTGGTCAAGATGAGTTCCCAGAACGGCTGCTACACCCACGAAGGCCCCGAGGGCATGGTGGCCCACCGTGAAGCCCTGCTTGCGCGCACGGGCTGGAACAAGACCCCGGCGGGCAAGGCCGGGCGCGTGTTCCTCATGACCACGGACGTCACCAGCGGCGCGGCCAGCGTGGTGGGCATCGCCTGGTTGGCCAAGTGGCTGCACCCGGACACCTGCGCGGACCTGGACCCCAACCTCTGGCATCGCGAATTCATCGAGCGCTTTCAGGGCAGGCCCTGGCGCGGCGTGTATGTCCATCCGGAGCGGTAGGGTGGAGGCATCGGAGGCCAAGGCGGGCATCGAGGCCTATGGCGCGCTCACGGGCAGGCGCTCGGCGCGCATCGCGGCGCTGGGGGCGCTTTTGAGTCTTGCGGCGCTGTTCTCGCTGGTGGTGGGCAGCAGCTCGACCGGCATCATGGACGTGCTTCGCGTGGGCCTGGACGGGGTCATCTTCTGGGAGCTTCGGGTGCCGCGCGTCATCATGGGGCTTTTGGTGGGCTCCGGCTTGGCCGTGGGCGGGGCCGTGACTCAGGCCGTGCTGCGCAACCCGCTGGCTTCGCCCTTCACCCTTGGCGTGGCTTCGGGCGCGGGCTTCGGCGCAGCGCTGGGCATTGTGCTGGCCGGCGCCGTCTCTAAATGGGCCGTGGCGGGCGGGGCCTTCAGTTTCGCGCTCATCACTGCGCTGTTCATCCTGGGCGTGGCGCGCATGAAGAGCGCCACCCCGGAGACCTTGGTGCTCGCTGGCGTGGCCATCATGTTCCTGTTCTCCGCCGGAACCTCGCTTTTGCAGTTCCTGGGCACGGAACAGCAGATCCAGTCCATCGTTTTCTGGAGCTTCGGCAACCTCTCGCGGGCCTCCTGGACCGACATCCTCATCGCCGCGGGCATGATTCTGCCGGCCCTTCCCGCGCTCTTCCTGCGCGCCTGGGATTTGAACCTGCTTTTGGCCGGCGACGAAATGGCCGCCAGCCTGGGCGTGCGCGTGGAGCGTCTACGCCTCACCGCCCTGCTGTTGGCGGCGCTCATGACCGCCGGGGCCATCTGCTTCACCGGGGTCATCGGCTTCATCGGCCTGGTGGGGCCGCACGTGGCGCGGCTCATGGTCGGCGGCGACCACCGCTTCCTGCTCCCGGCCTCGGCGCTGTCCGGCGCGCTCCTGGTGCTGGTGTCCGATTGCTTGGGCCGCACGCTCTTCGCCCCGCACATGGTGCCCATCGGCATCGTCACGGCCTTCCTGGGCGTGCCCTTTTTCTTCGGGCTCCTCATGCGCCGTAAACGGGAGTTCTGGTGATGCTCACTGCCCGAAACATCTTCTACGACTATCCGGAGCGGCAGGTGCTGCGCGGTGTGTCCCTGTCCCTTGCCCCGGGCGAGGTGCTGGCCGTGCTCGGCCCCAACGGTGCGGGCAAGTCCACGCTTTTGCGCTGCCTGGCCGGTGCGCTTTCGCCAAAGGGGCAGGTTGAGTTGGACGGTCGCGCCTTGGAATCCGTGCCGCCCGCAGAGCGCGCCCGACTGCTGGCCTTTGTGCCGCAGCACGTGCCGCCGCGCTTGCCCATGACCGTGTTCGAAGCCGTGCTGCTCGGGCGCAGGCCCTACCTGTCCTGGCGGCCCAGGCCGCAAGACCTGGAGGCGGCCTGGGAGGCTCTGTCGCTCATGGGCCTGGGGGAACTGGCGCAGCGGGAGTTCTCGGAAATTTCCGGCGGCCAGCGGCAGAAGGCCGCCCTGGCCCGCGCCCTGGCCCAGGAGAGCCGCCTGCTGGTCATGGATGAGCCCACGAGCAGTCTGGACCTCAAGCACCAGTTGCAAGTCATGACCGTGCTGTGCGCTCTGGCCGAGGAGCGAGACACCGGCGTGATTCTGGCTGTGCACGACCTGAACCTGGCCGCGCGCTTCGCGCACCGGGTCATTCTGCTGCATGACGGCCGCGTGGAGGCGGACGGCCCCCCGTCCGAGGCGCTCACCGAGGAGAGCATCCGCCGGGTCTATGGCGTGGAGGTGTTGCGCCTGGAGGCCGGGGCCGGAACCATGTTTTTTCCCATGTCCGCCGCAAGCGGGACAGCCTGAACACAAATATCCCTTTGGAGGAGATGAGATATGAGATGGAGCGCCCCCTTTGCTGCCCTTGGCCTGACCTTGGGACTGACGTTTGGCCTTACCGTTAGCTTGGCCCTCCCCGTCCTTGCGGAAGAACCCGCGCAGAAGCAGGCCCCGAAGTCCGGCCGTCTGGATGAGGTGCTGGTCACCGCCACCAGCCACGAGAGCCGCGTAGACGCCGTGCCCAACGCGGTGACGGTCATCACCCGTGAGCAGATCGACCAGATGGTGGCGCCCACCACCATCGACATCCTGAAGAACGCCGCCGGCGTTGAGGTCTACAGCGCGCGCGGGCCGCTCTCGTCGAGCACCTACAACCGCGTCATCATGCGCGGCCAGGGCAGCAACCCCGCACGCATCCTGGTAATGCTCAATGGCATCCCCCAGGCGGGCGGCCAGAACGGCGACTTCGAGTGGAGCTTCATCAACCCGCGCGACGTGGAGCGCATAGAGATCGTGCGCGGCCCCGGCTCGGCGCTTTACGGCTCCCAGGCCATGGGCGGCGTCATCAACATCATTACCCGCAAACCCACCGAGGCCGACGGCAAGACCGTGTTGGAGACCAAGTACGGATCGCTGAACACCATGAGCGCCTCGGCCTACCATTCCCGCAAGGAGGGCGACTGGGGCTTCTACGGCTCGGCCACAGTTGGCGGTACCGACGGCTACCAAGTGGTCCCAGGAGACCAGGTCGTCTACAAGGCGCAGGGGGCCACGAACTCCGACAAGCTGCGCAGCGCCAACGACTGGGGCCGCGGAGTGGTGAGCTACGACATCGACAAGACTTCCGGCCTGACCCTGAACATGATGCATGGGCACTTCCTGAACCAGGGCATGTACAATTTCATGCATGAGTTCACGGCGTTCGAAATGGCCAAAAAACAGGCGGACCTGAGCTACGCCAAGAAATTCACAGGAGGCCAGGTCCTGGCCTACGCTTCCGCCGCTTACCAGTATTCCACCTACGACGGCACCAGCAGCAGCGCCCCGTACAACAACATGGCCAAGACGGGCGAATCACCGGCCTACCAGCGCGACTACCAGAGCGGCCTCAAGGCCACCATGGACGTGGGCCTGGGCAACACCCTGAGCGCTGGCATGGACCTCAAGCGCACCAGCTACGACCGCCGCTACGACAACTACGGCATGGCGGGCAGCAACTACGGTTCCGCTGGAGGCGATGCCCAGGTCTGGGGCGCTTTCCTGCAGGACGAGTTGAACCTGTTTGACGGCCGCCTCCTTATCACCCCGGGCGTGCGGTACGAGAACACCAGCCTGTTCGATGGCTACGCCGAGCAGCTGCCCACGGTGACCCGGCGCGAGATGTCCCGCACCCTGCTGCGCTCCTTCACCGGGCGCGTGGGGGCGCGGCTGAACGTCGTGGATTGGCTGTCCTTCCGTTCGGCCTTCGGCGAGGCCTTCCGCGCGCCCACCTTGAGCGAGCTGTATGGCGCCAGCCGCATCGGCACCAGCACCTACTACGGCAACACCGACCTCAAGCCCGAGCGTATGCGCTCCCTTGAGGGCGGCGTGGACATCACCCCGCTGGACGACCTGCGCATCTCGCTCACGGTCTACAAGAACCACGCGGTGGACTACATCGACAACGTGCTGGTGGCGGCGGGCACTTACAACAAGAAGAACATCGGCACCGTGGACACCGGCGGCTTCGAGGGCGAGATATCGTACACCTTCCTGGAGCACTGGCGCAGTTTCTTGAACCACCAGCAGTGCGACCCCAAGCTCATGAGCGGCAGCTACGTGGGCCAGCGCATCACCGGCACGCCCACCATGACCACTTCCATCGGCCTCGCCTTCAGTGATCCGAAGCTGTTCAACCTGTCCGTGGTGAACCGCCGCGTGGGACGTATCTACAACAACTCGGCCAACAGCCAAGTCTACGGCAACTATGACGTGGTGGACGCCAAGCTGTCCAAAGCCTTTGCGCTTGAAGCCTCAAAGCTGGAACTCTCGCTTGAGGTGTCCAACCTGTTCGACGTGCGCGTGCGTGAGACCTCCGGCACCCAGGCTCCCGGCAGCCTCTACACCGCCGGCGTTGCCTGGATATTCTAACAGCCCGAGAGGGGGAGGCCCGGACCATGAAAATCACCGCCATTGTCTGGAACAGCCACGCAGAGGGGCTGGCTAGAGCCGCCGAGAGCCTGCCCTGGCTCACCCTGCGCCTGTACCCGGCCAAGAGCCTGGAGGACAGCCCGGAGCGTCAGGCCCAGGCCATGGCCGACCTGCGTGGCTCGGACGCCGCCTTCCTGTACCGCGCCACGGAGCCGTTCTGGGACGAGATGGAAGAGGAGCTGAAGGAGGTTGGCAAGGGCGTGCCCACGGTCTGCCTGAGCTATGACCCCTCGCTCTGGGGCCTTTCCACAGCCCGTCCAGAGCTGGTGCAGGACGCCCACCGCTACATGACCTTCGGCGGCCTCCATAATGTGGCGAACATGCTCAAGGCCTTGGCACGGGAGTTCGGCGGACCGGAGTTCACGGAGCTGGCCGCGCCGCCCCCGGCCCCGGTGCCTTGGGAAGGTCTGTGGCACTCCTGCATGCCAACATCCGGCGGGGCGAGACGGCACTTTGCCAGCCTGGACGAATACCTGGGCTGGTACAAGGGGCATTGCGCCGGGCGGCTCATGGAAAGCGGCCCCTGGGTGGGCCTGGTGGTGGGCCGCCACTACTGGGTGGGCGAAGCCCTGGAGGTGGAGGAACTGCTCATCAGCGACATGGAGGAGCAGGGCCTGCGCGTCATCCCCATCTTCACCAACACCATCAAGGACGACGGTCTGGGCAACAAGGGCGCGCTGGGCTGGTTACGCGAGGTGTTTCTGGCCGAGGGCGCGCCAAAGGTGTCCGCCGTGGTCAAGCTGGTGAGCTTCTTCCTGGGCCACACGCGCACTTCGGCCCCCAACTCGTCGAACCAGGAGGACGCCGCGGCCAGCGGCGTGGCGGCGCTCAAGGAGCTTGGCGTGCCGGTGTTCCAGCCCGTGTTCTCGTCGAGCAAATCCGTGGAGCAGTGGCAGGACGACCCCCAGGGCCTGGGCAGCGAGGTGGCCTGGAGCGTGGCCATGCCAGAGTTCGAGGGCGTCATTGAACCCATCTACCTGGGCGGCGGCAGCCGGTACGAGAGCGCGGCCACCGGGGCCAGCCTGGAGCGCCGCGTGCCCGTGGCCGAGCGCAGCCAGCGCCTGGCCCGGCGCGTGGCGGCGTACATCCGCCTGGCCGAGAAACCCGTGGCCGAACGCAAGGTCGCCTTTATCCTGCACAACGACCCCTGCGCCTCGGTGGAGGCCACCGTGGGCGGCGCGGCCAAGCTGGACAGCCTGGAGAGCGTGGCGCGGATTCTTGCCGCCATGAAAGCTCAAGGCTATAGCGTGAACCCGCCGGAAAGCGGCGCGGAGCTTATCGAGACCGTCATGGCCCGCAAGGCCATCAGCGAATTCCGCTGGACAACGGTGGACGAGATCGTCGCCAAGGGCGGGGCGCTGGCCCGGCTCTCGCTGGGCACGTACCTGGGCTGGTGGCGGCACTATCCGGAGAAAGTGCGCGCGCGCATAGCCGAGGCCTGGGGCGAGCCTCCGGGGGCCGAAGTGAACGGCGTGCCCCCGGCCATGCTGCACGAGGGCAAGATCGTCATCACCGGCGTGACCTACGGCAATGCGGCCATCTGCGTGCAGCCCAAGCGCGGCTGCGCCGGGCCGCGCTGCGACGGCCGAGTGTGCAAGATTCTCCATGACCCGGACATTCCGCCACCGCACCAATACCTCGCCACCTACCGCTGGCTACAGGACGAAGCCGAAGGATTCGGGGCCGACGTGCTCATCCACGTGGGCACCCACGGCAACCTGGAATTCCTGCCTGGCAAGAGCGTGGGCCTGTCCGCCTCCTGCCTGCCGGACCTGGCCCTGCACGAGGTGCCGCACCTGTACATCTACAACGCCGACAACCCGCCCGAGGGCACCATCGCCAAGCGCCGCAGCTACGCTGCGCTGGTGGACCACATGACCACGGCGCTGACCCACACAGAGCTCTACGAAGAGCTGGAAGAGCTGGGCAGGCACCTGGCTGAATGGGAACAGGCCAAGGACTCCGACAAGACCCGCGCCCACATGCTGGAGCACCTAGTGCGCGACGTGGCCGAGAAGGCCAACCTGCTGTCCGGTATCAAGGGCGTTGAGGCTATGGACTTCGGGCAGTTGGCCACGGCCCTGCACGAGTCCCTCGGCCTCATCCGCGGAACCCAGCACGACGACGGCATGCACGTCTTCGGCAGCGCGCCGGAGGGCGAGCGCCTGAACGCCTTCCTCTGGTCCATCCTGCGCTACGACGCGGACGATCCCAAGTCCCTGCGCCGCACCCTCTGCCGCATGTTGGGGTTGAATCTGGACACCCTGCTGGCCGAGCCGGGGGCCGTGGACCAGCTCCTGAAGGTCAGCAACTCGGAGCTGCTGGCCGAGGTGGAGCGTCTGGGCCGGGAGTGCTGCGGCGCGGCGCTCACCTGCGCGGACGAGGCGGGCTTCGTCCAGGCTGTGCTGGCTCTTGCGGGCGAGCGCCTCGTGGGCGGAGCTTCTGCCGACGACCTGCCCGCCATCTTCCGGCGCCTCCAGGACGTGAAACGCCGCGTGGACGAGTCCAAGGAAATCGACGCGCTGCTCACCGGCTGTGCGGGGCGCTATATCGAGCCGGGGCCGTCGGGCATCATCACTAGAGGGCGCGAGGACATCCTGCCCACGGGCCGCAACTTCTACTCGCTCGACCCCAGGCGGCTTCCAACGCGGGCCGCGCACATGGTGGGCATGCGCCTGGCCGACGCTATCATCGACAAGCATGTGCGCGAGGAAGACCGCGTGCCCGAGAACGTGGCCATGTTCTGGATGTGCAATGACATGATGTGGGCCGACGGCGAGGGCATGGGGCAGATCTTCCACCTCATCGGCGTGCGGCCCCTTTGGAAGAGCAACGGCCACGTGAAGGGCTTCGAGGTCATCCCCATCGTAGAACTGGGCCGTCCGCGCGTGGACGTGACCATCCGCGTGTCCGGCCTCTTGCGCGACAGCTTCCCGGAGCAGATGGCGCTGGTTGACGAGGCCATCCACCACGTGGCCTGTCTGGACGAGGCCGACGAGGACAACTTCGTGCGCAAGCACGCCCGCGCCACTCTGGAAAAATCCGGGGAGTCCGGCGTTGACGCATGGCGCAAGTCCACACTGCGCCTGTTCTCCTCCAAGCCCGGCACCTACCAGGCCGGGGTGAACCTGGCCGTGTACGCCTCGGCCTGGCAGACGGAAGCCGACCTGGCCGACATCTTCGTCTACTGGAACTCCTACGCCTACGGCAAAGACGTGTTCGGCGAACAGCGGCCCAGACAGCTTGAGGCGGCGCTCTCCACCGTGGACGTGAGCTACAACAAGGTGGTGAGCGACGAGCACGACCTGTTCAACTGCTGCGGCTACTACGGCACCCACGGCGGCATGACGGCGGCGGCCCGGCAATTCGGCGGCGGCGAGGTGAAGGGCTACTACGGCGACTCCCGCGAGCCGGGCCACGTGCAGATGCGTGACCTGGCCGACGAGATACGCCGCGTGGTGCGCACCCGCCTGCTGAACCCAGCTTGGATCGAAGGCATGAAGCGCCACGGCTACAAGGGCGCGGGCGACATGGCCAAGCGCGTGGGCCGGGTGTACGGCTGGGAGGCCACCACCCAAGAGGTCGACGACTGGATCTTCGACGACATCGCCAAGACCTTTGTCATGGACGAGGAGAACCGCGAGTTCTTCCGCCAGCACAACCCCTGGGCGTTGGAGGAAATCGGCCGCAGGCTCCTGGAGGCCCAGTCGCGTGGCCTGTGGCAAGCCGACCCCGAGGTGCTGGACGCCCTCAAGGAGTCGTACCTGGAGATGGAGGGCTGGCTGGAGGAGGACATGGGCGAGGTGCAGGGAGACTTCCAGGGCGGCAGCGTGGACATCATGCGGCCCGAGGACGTGGAGCAGTGGCAGGAAATGATGCGGGACATGAAGGCCAAGCCCGTCTAACATACCGGAGCAAAAGACATTGAAGAATCATACCTTCGCCTACCCCTTCTCGGCCATCGTGGGCCAGGACCTCATGAAGGAGGCCCTGCTGCTCAACGTGGTGAACCCGAAGCTCGGCGGCGTGCTCATCCGCGGCGAAAAGGGCACGGCCAAGTCCACGGCGGTGCGTGCCCTGGCCAGCCTGCTGCCGGAAATCGATGTGGCCGAGGGCTGCCCCTTTGCCTGCAAGCCGGGCGGCCCCCACGACCTGGGGGGCCTGTGCGCCGAGTGCGCCGTAAAAGCCGAGGCTGGAACCCTGTCCACGGCCCGCCGCCGCACCCGCGTGGTGGACCTGCCCGTGGGCGCCACCGAGGACCGCGTTCTCGGCACCCTGGACCTGGAGGCAGCCATCAAGAAAGGCGAGAAGCACTTCGAGCCAGGCATCCTGGCCGAGGCGCACCGTGGCATCCTGTACGTGGACGAGGTGAACCTGCTTGATGACCACATTGTGGACGTGCTGCTGGACGCTGCGGCCATGGGCGTGAACACCGTGGAGCGCGAGGGGGTGAGCTTCAGCCACCCGGCGCGGTTCGTGCTCGTGGGCACCATGAACCCGGAGGAAGGCGAACTGCGGCCCCAATTGCTGGACCGCTTCGGCCTGTGCGTGCAGGTGGAGGGCATCCTGGACATCGACAGCCGCGTGGAGGTGGTCAAGCGCCGCGCAGCCTACGAGGAAAACCCGGCGGGCTTCGCCGAGACCTGGGCGGACAAGGAGCGGGCCGTGGCCCAGCGTGTGGAGCGCGCCCGTGCCCTTCTGCCCCGCGTGGGCTTTCCGGACGACCTGTTGCGCCTGGTGGCCCAGATAGCCGTGGACATGGGCGTGGACGGCCACAGGGCGGACTTGGTGATGATGAAGACCGCCAAGACCCTGGCCGCGCTGGACGGACGCGACATAGCCACCCGCGAGGACGTGGGCCGCGCTGCCGAGCTGGCCCTGCCGCACCGCATGCGCAAGAAGCCCTTCCAGGACATCGGCCTGGACAAGACTGCCCTGGCCGGGAGCATGGAGAAGGGCCTTGCCCGCTAGACCGCAGGTCTACCCCTTCAGCGCCCTGGTTGGCCAGGAGCGGCTCAAGCGCGCTTTGACCGCCTGCGCCGTGTGCCCCTCAATTGGCGGCGTGCTGGCGCGAGGACAGAAAGGTACGGCCAAGTCCACGGCTGTGCGCGCCCTAGCCGCACTCCTACCTCACATCGAGGTGGTGCGCGGCTGCCCGTTTTCCTGCGCGCCCGAAGGCCCGCACTGCCCGGCCTGTGCGACGCGCATCGCAGAGGGCGAGACGCCCGCCACGGACTGGCGGCCCGCCCGGCTGGTGGACCTGCCGCTGGGCGCCACCGAGGACCGCGTGTCCGGTTCCCTGGACTTGGAAACGGCCATCCGCTTCGGCCGCAAGCAGCTTGAACCGGGCCTCTTGGCCCGTGCGCACCGGGGCGTGCTCTACGTGGACGAGGTGAACCTGCTCTCGGACCATCTGGTGGACATTTTGCTCGACGCCGCCAGCATGGGAGAGAATGTGGTGGAGCGCGAGGGCATCAGCTTCCGGCACCCGGCCCAGGTCATCCTCATCGGCACCATGAACCCCGAGGAAGGCGAGCTGCGCCCGCAGCTGCTGGACCGCTTCGGCCTGTGCGTGGAGGTGGCAGCGCCCCTGGACCTGGACGAGCGCATGGAGGTGCTGCGCCGCCGCGAGGCTTTCGACGCCGATCCAGCCAGCTTCGCTGCGCAATGGGCTGAAGAGGAACGCCGAATGGCGCGCGCCATCGTGGAAGCCCGTCGCGCACTGCCGCAGGTGCGCATCCCGGCTCCGCTTCTGCGGCAAGCCACGGAGCTCTGCCTGGAGGCCTGCGTGGCCGGACACCGGGCGGACATCGCCCTGCGCCTGACGGCCCGCACCCTTGCCGCCCTTGCCGGGCGGGAGGATGTGCGCGCGGTCGATCTGGACGAGGCAGCCGAACTGGTGCTGCTGCACCGCCGCCGCATGCCGCCGCCCCCCGCTCCGCCAGAGCAGGAGAAGGAAAAAGAACAGAAGCAGGAGGACCCCGAACACCAGCACGAGCATGAGCCAGAGCAGCAACAAAAGCAGCAGCCCGAGCCGCAACAAGCGGAACAGCAGCCAGAGGACGCGCGCACCGGCGAGGACGAAGGCGAGATGGAGGAGTCGCCGCCGAAAGACGAGCCGGAAGACGAGCCGGGAGACGGCGAATCCGAGGCCACGGGCAGCCCCGCAGCCCTGGAGACCATCTTCCCCGTGGGTGCGGCCTTCCGCGTGAAACCCATCGTGTACAAGAAGGACCGCGTGGTGCGCACCGGCTCTGGTCGGCGCACACGCTCGCGCACCAGCCAGAAGTCCGGGCGCTACGTCAAGGCGCGCCACAACCCGGCACCCACGGACCTAGCCCTGGACGCCACTCTGCGCGCTGCCGCCCCGCACCAGTTCCGGCGTAGGCAAGAACTCTCCTCGCCGCAGGACATCGCCGTGCTCGTACGCGCTTCGGACCTGCGCCAGCGCGTGCGCGAGAAGCGCATGGGGCACTTCATCGTCTTCGTGGTGGACGCCAGCGGCAGCATGGGCGCGGGACGGCGCATGGTGGAAACCAAGGGCGCGGTGCTCTCGCTCCTGCTTGACGCTTACCAGAAGCGTGACAAGGTTGGGCTGGTGGCTTTCCGGGGCCAGGGCGCGTCCGTGCTGTTGCCGCCCACCTCAAGCGTGGACCTTGCCTACAAGCTGCTGGAGGAACTGCCCACGGGCGGCAAGACCCCGCTGGTGCATGGTCTGTCCTTGGGCCATGAACTGCTCCAGCGCCAGCTGCGGCGCGACCCGGCAAGCTTCCCGGTGCTGGTGCTCATCTCCGACGGCAAGGCCAACGTGAGCCTGGCGGGAGGAAAACCGCTGGCCGAGGCGAAGCTGGCGGCCCGAAGCATCGCCGAAGACCCGCGCATCCGAACGCTCGTGGTGGATGTGGAGAAGGCCGGGCTCATCCGCTTCGGTTTGGCCGAGGGCCTGGCGGCAGAAATGGGGGCGCAGTATTACCGCATTGAGGACTTGCACGCCCGCGACCTGGTGGATGTGCTACGGCGCGAGGTGCTGGAATCTGCGCCGTGAGGCTTGCGCAGGATGTGCAAACCCGTTAGAGAATAGCCAAATTCCTTTGGAGGTTCCCATGCGCAAGACCATCCAGTTTCTGACCCTGCTGGCGCTGCTGCTGCTCTCGTCCACCGCCTTCGCCGGAGCCAAAGACCCGCTGTTCATCAATCTCACCAGCGACGACTCGCACCGGGCGCTCATGGCCATCAGCTTTGGCCAGGGGCAAATGGAGCGGGGCCACCCCCTCACTGTGTACCTGAACGACAAGGCTGTGCTGGTGGCGAGCAAGAAGAACGCCGCTCAGTTCGCAGAGCAGCAAAAGATGCTCTCCGGCATCGTCGCCAAGGGCGGCACCGTGCTGGTTTGCCCCATGTGCAGCAAGAAGTTCGGCGTGGCCGAGGCGGACTTCATCACTGGGGCCAAGCTCACCAGCCCGGACATCACCGGGCCTGCGCTCTTCAAGGACAACACAAAGACCCTGTCCTGGTAACAGGAACGACATTACAGCTTGGGCGTCCCCGTCACAGGGAGACGCCCCTTTCCTTTGACGCGTGGGGGCTAGTGCTTGTGCTCGTGCTTCTCCGAGTCATGCCCCGAATGTTCGTGATCATGCGGGCCGTGCTCATGGGTATGGTCATGCCCGTGAGCCGCGCCGTCCTCGTGCTCGTGCGGGTGCTTGTGCTCATGCTTGTGCCCGTGGGCATGGGCGTGCTCGTGCGGGTGGGAATGCTCGCCCTGGCCCGGATGCGTGTGCGGATGCTCGTGGCTGTGGGTGTGCTCGTGCGCGTGGTCGTGGGAATGCTCGTGGTCGCCCTTCATGGCTGCCTCCTTGTCTTGTCGAGGTTTACCGCTACTGGCTTCCATATAATGCCGCGCGTGGCCCCGGTACAGCCCGCACGCATATTTTCTTCGTGCGCGCGGCATCGCCGAATTCCGCCAAGCGTCACATGCTGCGCACCGCCCGCCTAGTTTCGTACGACCAGTTTTACGCTTCCCCCCAAGACCTCCCGCAGCAAGGCCGACAACTGCTCAGGCACAAGCGCGCGGCCAGCCTCAGCCAGCCCGGCGTCGGCGCAGCCCTCGGGCTGGAAGCCTTGCAGCGCCCACTCAACGCCCCCAAGACCGGAGAGTTCGCGCCCCAACGCCAGCAGCTCCGCCTCGGACAAGAGCGCCGGGTGCCAGGTGGTGCGCAGCTCGAAGGCCGCACCGCTTTTGCGCACAAGGTCCAGGCTCTCCCAGGCCGCCGCCGCGCTTCCCGCCACCCCGGTGATGCGCCCGTACGCCGCGCGCGGGGCCTTCAGGTCCAGGCCCACCCAGCTGCACAGGGACAGCACGCGCCCCAGGGCCTGCGGGTCCACGCCGCTGGTGTGCAGGCCCACCTTGAAGCCCTTGGCGCGCACCGCATGCATGGCTTCGCCCAGTCCAGGCTGAAGCAGCGGCTCGCCGCCGGAGAACACCACGGCCTCCAGGAGCCCTTGCCGCGTTTCGAGCCAGGCCAGAACCTCGGCCCAGGGCCTCTCCCCGGCACCAAAGGGGCGCAGGGCCGCGTTGTGGCAATACGGGCAGTTCCAGGCGCAGCCCTGGCAAAACACCGTGGCCGCCAACATTCCCGGCCAGTCCGTGGTGCTCAAGGGGGTGAGGCCGCCCACCACGATGGCGGCCCCATCCTCATGCGCGAAGGGTCTCACGCGGTGAGCCCGTTGCCGCCCTGCGAGGGCTCGCGGAAGCACAGGCGCTCGTCGTACTCGCCCTTCTTGCCGATGTTGAAGGCCGAGCGCGGGCGGTAGTAGCCCATGACGCGGGTCCAGATTTCGCAGGCCTGCTCGCGGCCTTCGCCTGCGCAGGTGGGGCAGCTCTTGTGCTCTCCCTCCAGGTAGCCGTGGGATGGGCACACGGAGAAGGTGGGCGTGATGGTGATGTAGGGCAGGGCGAAACGGGTCAGCGCCCGGCGCACCAGCTCCCGGCAGGCGCGAGCATCAGACACGCGCTCGCCCATGTACAGGTGCAGCACCGTGCCGCCGGTGTACTTGCGCTGCAGCTCTTCCTGCCGGGAGAGGGCTTCGAAGGGGTCGTCGGTGAAGCCCACGGGCAGTTGGGAGGAGTTGGTGTAGTAGGGCTGCTCGTCGGTGCCTGCCTGGAGGATGTCCGGGAAGCGCTTGCGGTCCTCTTTGGCGAAGCGGTACGTGGTGCCCTCTGCCGGGGTGGCCTCCAGGTTGTACAGGTGCCCGGTCTCTTCCTGAAACTCGGTCATGCGCGCGCGCACGTGGTCCAGAAAGCGCACGGCCAGGGCGTACCCGGCCTCGGTGGTCACGTCCTCGGCCCCGCCTGTGAAGTTCCGGAGCATCTCATTGATGCCGTTGACGCCTATGGTGCTGAAGTGGTTGCGCAAGCTGCCCAGGTAGCGCTTGGTGTAGGGGAACAGCCCGCCGTCCATGCGCGCCTGAATTTCCTTGCGCTTGATCTCCAGGCTGGTGCGCGAGATGTCGAGGAGTGCATCCAGCCGGGCCAAGAGGTCGCGCTCGTCGCCCTTGGCCAGATAGCCCAGGCGCGCGCAGTTGATGGTGACAACACCCAGCGACCCGGTCTGCTCCGCGCTGCCGAAGAGCCCGTTGCCGCGCTTGAGCAGTTCGCGCAGGTCCAGCTGCAAACGGCAGCACATGGAGCGCACCATGTTCGGGGTGAGGTCGGAGTTCAGGAAGTTCTGGAAATACGGCAGGCCGTACTTGGCGGTCATCTCGAAGAGCAGGTCCACGTTGGGGCCGTCCCAGGGAAAGTCCTTGGTGATGTTGTACGTGGGGATGGGGAAGGTGAACACCCGGCCCTTGGCGTCGCCCGCGGTCATGACCTCGATGTAGGCCCGGTTGATCATGTCCATTTCGGCCTGCAGCTCGCCATAGGTGAAGGCCATCTCCTCGCCCCCGATGACCGGGTGCTGGCCGCGCAGGTCCTCCGGGCAGGTCCAGTCGAAGGTCAGGTTGGTGAAGGGCGTCTGGGTGCCCCAGCGCGAGGGCACGTTCAGGTTGTAGATGAGCTCCTGGATGCACTGGCGCACCTCGCCGTACTCCAGCCTGTCCTTGCGCAGGAAGGGGGCCATGTAGGTATCGAACGAGCTGAAGGCCTGGGCGCCCGCCCACTCGTTCTGCAGCGTGCCCAGGAAGTTCACGATCTGCCCCACGGCGCTGGAGAGGTGCTTGGGCGGCTTGGCCTCCACCTTGCCGGGCACGCCATTGAGGCCCTCGGTGAGCAGCATGCGCAGGGACCAGCCCGCGCAGTAACCGGAAAGCATATCCAGGTCGTGGACGTGCAGGTCGCCCTCGCGGTGCGCCCGGCCCACCTCGGGCGGATATACGTGGTTCAGCCAGTAGTTGGCCGTCACCTTGCCGGAGACGTTGAGGATGAGCCCGCCGAGGGAATAGCCCTGGTTGGCGTTGGCGTTCACGCGCCAGTCTTGCCTGTCCAGGTACTCGTTGACGCTGGCGGCCACGTCCACCACGGTTTTTCTGTCCTGGCGCAGCTTGGCGCGCTGCTCGCGGTACACACTGTAGGCGCGCATGGTCTTGAAGTGGTTGGCCGAGATGAGGGCCTGCTCCACCGCATCCTGGATGTTCTCGATGTCTGGCAGGCGCCCGCCGAAGCGGTGGGACAACACCTTGACCACCTGCGCCGTGATGAGCCGCGCCTCGTCGCCGTCGAACTCTCCCGTGGCCGCGCCCGCGCGCTGGATGGCCGAACGGATCTTGCCTGCGTCAAAGACGATGGTTTCGCCGTTTCTTTTGCGCACCTGGGCGGGCGGCGCAATGGGCCGCAAGGGGGTCAAAATGGCGACTGGGGCGCTGGGGGTGGAATCTGCGGGGACGGGTTCGGCGAGGTGCTGGGCGGTCTGGGGCATGGCGGTCTCCGGCTGCATTGGGTTTCGATGACGCGGGGGCCGAAACCAGCAGCCGAGAGGGAACACGCCCGTCAGAACTGCCGCATCGCCCTCCCACGAGGCGCACGCGTCACACCGTCCGTGCATGGTGCGCAGACGGGAGCAGGCAGGTCTTCGGACTTGCGGGCATTTGCGGCATTCGCCGCCTTCCTCGCCCCCGGACTTCCCGGCTTGTGCCAGTGTCTCGTTGTGGGGGCTCGTTCCCGTTCACCGCTGCGGGGCAGTTCTGGGCTTGCACCAGATTCCCTTTTCACCCGGTCGAAACCGGGCACCAGCTCACGGAGAGGTATGAGGCTGACGGCTGACAAAGTCAAATCCGCCCGCGAAGGGTAGCCCTCTGATATTATTGGGGCATATGTGCCGCGAACAAGAACTGTGGCCCTTCAACATGCCGTAATTGTGGAAGAATACGTCGTTGTTCACAGCAGGAAAATTTCCTAGAATATTTCTTGAGTCCACGGCGTACGGCACCGTCCTTGACAGCAACCGCCCAACCGGGCAAGCAAATTTGACTGTGCCCAAAAGAGGTGCAGTGTTGTTGCTTTCAGGTCGTCCATCGCTGGACGTGAAAAGGGAAGTTCGGTGCAAGACCGACGCTGACCCGCAACCGTGAGAGGGGACGAACGCCGCAAATGCCACTGGCTCTGTGAAGGGCTGGGAAGGTGCGGCAAGTAGGACGATCCTCAAGCCGGGAGACCTGCCTGATAGCTTGTGCTACGGCTTCGAGGTATAAGCCGGGGTAGGTATGCTTTCGCCTGTCGCGTTTGCTTGCGCCCATTTCCCTCCTCGAAGCCTCCACTTCAATTCTTGAAGCAGGAGGTTTTTTTGTGCGTATTTTCCTTTGTGCTCTGCTCCTATTGACCATCTTCCCCCTTGCGGCCCTGGCCAAAGATGACTCCGGCGGCCAAGCCAACTCCACTTCTCCCGGCTACGTCATGGACGAGGTGGTGGTCTCGGCCAGCCGCGCCCAGGAGCCAATCCGGCAGGTGCCGCGCAACGTCACGGTCATCACCCGTGAGGAAATCGAGCGCTCCGGCGGCAACAGCATCACGGATCTGCTCGCCCGCCAGGTGGGCGTGAGCCAGCAGAACTACTTCGGCACGGACCGCAACTCGCTGGTGGACCTGCGCGGCCAGGGCAACCTCGCCGCCCAGAACGTGCTGGTCATGGTGGACGGCCAGCGCATCACCCCGGTGGACATGGCCGCCGCCCCGCTGAACACGGTGCCCTTGAGCGAAGTGGAGCGCATCGAGATCGTGCGCGGCCCGGGCGGCGTCATCTACGGCGACCGCGCCGTGGGTGGCGTCATCAACATCATCACCCGTAAGGGCGACGCCGTGAACGGGTTCTCTGGCAGCGTGGGCGCGGGCTACGGCTCCTTTGATTCCACCAAGTACAATGCAGCTGTGCGCGGGCGGGATGGCTCAGTGTACGGCAGCGTGGCGGCGTCCACCAGCGACACCACAGGCTACCGCGCCAACGGCGCGCTCTGGCAGCAGGATGCCCTGGGCAGCGTGGGCTGGGAGGCGAACAAGGCGCTCACGCTCTCACTTTCCAGCGCCTACCACGAGGACCGCTACGGCCTGCCCGGAGGCGTCTCACGCGCGGCCGCGCTCTCGCGCGACGCCAGGCGCATGACCAGCAGCCCCAACGACTGGGGCCAGACCACCGACGGCCGCATCCAAGCCGGGGCCAAGCTCGACCTCGAAGCACTCGGCAGTTTGGACTACCACCTGGGCTACCGCACGCGTGAGAACCCCTACGCCTATGGCACGACCAAATACAAAATCAACGACGAAACCGCCAACTCTGACCTCACCTACACCGCAGGCTTCGACCTCTTCGGCATGAAGAACACGCTGCGCCTGGGCGGCGACGGCTGGACCTCGCACTACACCTCGGGTTCCATTGCGGCGAACCGCAACACAAGCGACGTCTGGAGCGCTGGCGGCTTCGCCCACGACGCCATCACCCTGGTGCAGGACCTCACCTTGCAGCTGGGCTACCGCTACAACCGCTATAACGCCCACGGCCAGGACATCCCGGACAACACCTGGAACAACAATGCCTACGAGTTGGGTCTGGTCTACGACCTGACCAAGAGGGCCAGCCTGTACGCCAGCTACGCCAGCACCTTCCGCACACCCACCGTGGACGAGTTGAACTTCCAGACAGGAACCCTCAAGCCGCAGACGAGCCGCAGTCTGGAAACCGGGGTGCGCGCTGGCCTGCTGGACAGTCTGGAGGGCAACCTCTCCGTCTTCCGCTCCGTCACCAGCGACGAGATCTGGTACGATGGCAGCAAGGGGGCCTGGGGCCTGAACTCGAACTACGAGAACGATGTCATCCGCAAGGGCATCGAAGCCGAGTTGCGCTACCGCCCGTTCAAGGTGCTGGGGCTCAAGGCCAACTACGCCTACGTGGAGGCCAAGTTCGACCAGACCGGGACCACTGTGCCACTGGTGCCCAAGCACACGGCCAAGCTCGGCGCGGACTGGGACATCCTGGCCTCGCTCTTGTTCAATGTCAGCGGCACCTACGTCAGCTCCAAGCAGGTCAACGCGGCCAACACCCTGCCACCCATCTGGTCCTACACCGTAGTGGACACCAAGCTGACCTGGAGCATCGACACGTTCAAGGTCTACGCCGGGGTGAACAACCTCTTCGACTCCTGCTACACCACCATGGCCTTCGGCAACACGTCCTACTACGTCATGCCCACGCGCAACTTCTACAGCGGCGTGGAGTGGAGCTTCTAGCCAAACCAACACACGGGGGCCGGACTCTCGGCCCCCGCCGGAGCATTTCCATGGATCGAATCCGACTGGACGCCACGGACGAGCACCTGCACCTGGACCTGGGACGCTCCTGCCCGGTACTGGGCTCCTGCGTGCTCGGCGGCGGCTTCGGCCTGGCGCGACACGTGCTCAACCTGCGCGTGGACGCCAACCTCGCGGGCGAAAGCCTGCGTTTCCCGGTGCCCGAGTCGACCCTGCTGGAGTATTGCGCGGCCCAGGGCTGGGCTGGGCCAGTGGCGGGCATGATGACTGCGGCGTCCATGAAGTCCCTGCGCACGGCGAGGCTTGAGGAGAACGGTTTGGCCGTGCTGGCCGCCGTCACCGCCGGGCTGACCAACTCCCGCCGCGCCGGAGACCCTGCCGAGTGCCGCGACATCCCGGAGGCCGCGCCGCAGCCAGGCACCATCAACATCATCGTGGCCCTGGGCGCGAGCCTGCCTCCGGCTGCGCTGGTGGAGGCGGTGATCACCATCACCGAGGCCAAGGCGGCTGTGCTGCAGGACTTGGGCATAACCAGCCGGACCACGGGCTTGCCGGCCACGGGCACCGGTACTGACGCCGTGGCTGTGGTGGCCCTGGGCGGACGCAAGGCGGCGTACTGCGGCAAGCACGTGCTCGCGGGTGAGCTGACCGCCCGGGCGGTCATGCAGGCCCTGGCCGCATCGCTTGAATGGTACGCCAAGGAGGGGCCGTGGGCGTGAAAAACATCCTCGTGCTCCTCATGGCCCTGCTGCTGGCCGCCTGCTCGTCCGATGCGGGCCAGGGTCGTCCGGCCTCCGGCACGGCGCCCAGACGCGTGGTCTGCCTCGCACCCAGCGCCGCGGAGCTGCTCTTTGCCTTGGACGCGGGCGGGCTTGTGGTGGGCACGGCGGAGCACAGCGATGAACCGGCCGAGGCGCGCAGCCTGCCACGAGTCGGGTCGTACGCCCGGCCGGACCTGGAACGCGTCCTGACCCTGCGCCCCGACCTCTGCATCGCGGTGCAGGACGGAACGCCGCCCCAGACCCTGGCCCGGCTTGGCGAACTCGGCATTCCCGTGGCGCTCATGGCCACCGAAAACCTTGAGGAGCTGCTGGGCTCCATGCTCGTGGTCGGCCGCACCGTGGGGCGGCAGGCCAAGGCCGAGGCATTGGTTGGAGAGCTACGGGAACGCATGGAGGCCGTGCGCAGGCGCGCCGCCCAGGCCCAGCGCCGCCCCCGCGTGCTGTTCCAGGTGAGCGGTCCGCACATCATGGCCGCCGGTCCGCAAAGTCTGCTTGGCCAACTCGTCGCCCTGGCCGGGGGCGACAACGCCGCCCCGGCGGAGCCCGCCTATCCGCAACTCTCCGCCGAGCAGGTGCTGGCCATGGCCCCGGACGTGGTGGTGGCCTTCGACATGCTGGGCCAAGGTCAGGGGCAGGACCAGGGCATGGCCGGCTGGCCAGCCGACCCACGCATCCCTGCCGTGCGCCAGCGCCGCCTGTACACAGTAGACCCGGCGCTCTTCGCCCGGCCCGGCCCGCGCCTGGCGGAGGCCTTGGAAGCCCTGGCGCGCATCATCCACCCTGAGATTTTCGGAACGTACCGGCCATGAGCCTTCTCCTGTCCCGCAGCCTTTCATGTCGCCTTGCCGCAATTCTTGCGGTTCTCGTCCCGGCGCTGGCGCTCTGCTGCCTGGCCGCCCTGTGCCTGGGGTCCACAACGCTCACTCCGGCCGAGGTTCTGCATGCGCTCTGGGGCGGCGCCGATCCCATGACCCAGGCGCTGGTGCGCTCCCTGCGCCTGCCGCGCCTGCTGCTGGCGCTCGCCGCCGGGGCCAGCCTTTCCGCTGGCGGGCTCGTGTTCCAGGCCCTGCTGCGCAATCCCCTAGCCGAGCCGTACATCATGGGGGTGTCTGGCGGGGCGGCCATAGGCACCATCGCCGCTCTGGTGCTCGGCCTGGGGAGCTTGGCCCTGCGGCTGCCTGCGGCTTTCGCCGGGGGGCTGGCCACGCTGACCATAGTCCTGGCCTTGGGGCGCTCTCTGCGCACCTCGGGGCGGGACACGCTGCTGCTCGCCGGAGTGATGGTCAACGCCTTCTGCGGCGCGGTGATTCTCTTTCTCGTGTCCCTGTCGCCCCACCATCTTATCGCTTCGGTGGTGTTCTGGCTCATGGGCGACCTGGGCTCCCACGCGCCCGCAGACGCGCTGCTCCTGGCCTGCGCCGTGCTGCCCTGCCTGGCCGTGGTCCTGGTCTTGGCGCATGGCATGAACGTGCTCCAACTGGGCGAGGAGACCGCATCCACCATGGGCCTGCCGGTGGGGGCCGTGCGCAATGCCCTGCTCTGGTCCACCACCGTCATGGTCAGCGCCACGGTGGCCGTTTGCGGCCCGCTTGGCTTCATCGGGCTGGTGACGCCGCACGCCCTGCGCCGCCTCATCGGCGCGGACCACCGCCTGCTGGTTCCGGCCTGCGTGCTTGGCGGCGGTGCGTACCTCGCCCTGTGCGATGCGCTGGCCCGCGCTTTGCCCGCCTCGGGGGAGCTGCCAGTTGGCGTAGTCACAGCCATGCTCGGCGCGCCAGCCTTCGTGGCTTTGCTCGCGGGAAGGCGCACATGAACGCCCGTGTATGGGCCGTGAAGGTGTGCGGTCTGGATTTCACTCGCGGCAGCACGGCCGTCTTGAGGGACGTAGGCCTCACTGCGCGGCAGGGCGTCATCCATTCCATCGTCGGTCCCAACGGTTCCGGCAAGACCACACTCCTGCGCCTGCTGGCCGGCATTCTGCGACCGAGCGCGGGAACCGTGGAAATCCTCGGGCGCCCTCTCACCGCGTATTCCCACCGCCAGCGGGCCAGGACCATGGCCTATCTGCCGCAGAGCCTGCCAGGGCCATTGCCGCTCACGGTGCGCGAACTCGTGCTCCTCGGCCGCACCGCGCACCAGGGCCTGCTGGGTCTGGAAACCCGCGCCGACCAGGAGGCCGTGGACCGAGCCCTGGACCTCGCGCGGGTCGCCCACCTGGCGGGCGCCCGGCTGGAGCATTTGAGTGGAGGGGAGATGCAGCGCGCGTTCATTGCCAAGGCCCTGTGCCAGGAGCCGGCCATCCTGCTCCTGGACGAGCCCACCGCCAGCCTGGACCCGTCGCACGGCCTCCAGGTCATGGAGCTGCTGGCCGGGCTGCGCAGCACGCAAGCGGTCTGCACGGTCATGGCTTCCCACGACTTGAACCTCGCCGCTCGCTACGCTGACGAGGCCACGCTGCTGCAGGGAGGGCGGGTCGCCTGCCAGGGCAACCCCTCGATGGTGTTCGCGCCGGAGCGCCTTGAACCCGTGTACGGCTGCGGCTTCGAGCGCTGCCCTTCCAGCGCCGGCCCGGGCGCGCTCCTGCCATTTCCGCGTGACGTCAAGCCCTTGCAAGGATGAGCCATGCCCGGCCGGTCTACGGAAGTGCCGCCTGTCAGCAATCGCTGGTTTCCAAGTGGTCGCGGCATGGGCTTGTTCATTTCCGCAGGGTTGCATCTGCTGCTGTGCTGCGCCCTTGCGGCGACACTTCCCGCAATACCTTCGCCATTGCCTTCGACGCTCATGGAGGTGGGCCTCGGAGAAAGACCCGGAGCGCGTGGCGGAAGCAACTCCTCTGTCACACAACACTCTCGACAGGGAGCCAAGGCGGTCACATCAACGTCTTCGCTACAGCCGACGGCCCGGCCTGACCTCGCCCCGCGCGCTCTTGAAGCCGGTCAAACGGATCTGCGCGCGACGCTTGCCGCCGTTACGCCAGAAAGCAATGCAGGAGGGGCGGTTGGTGAACCAGGAACTGGAGGTGGAACAAGTGCAGGTGATGGACGGTCTTCGGGCACCGGTGCGGGCCAAGGCGGCGTGGCTGTGGATCGCATGCCCGAGGCCGTGAAGTGCGAGAAGCCAGTCTACCCTGCGGAGGCCCGGCGGCGAGGCATCACAGGGCGAGTGCTCCTGCGGGTCTATGTCGACGCGGTTGGGAGCGTGCGCGAAGTGCTCGTCCTGTCCGCCGAGCCGGTCGGCGTCTTCGAGGCGCAGGCCGTCAAGGCCGTGCGGAAGTGGCGCTTCAAGCCAGCCCTGTCCAAAGGCGTTCCAGTGGGGATATGGGTGGCCCTACCGGTACGATTCGAATTGGATGACCAATGAAGATCGGCCTGGCTTCGAGTTTGAGGAAAGGTGACTAGACGCGCCTTGCGTCGACGGGATAATCTTCCTTTTGCCTCCTTGTGGGTAACGGACAGAAATGCTTCCAGCCGTGTTTTTGCGCAAAGATACTTTAACATGGATTTTCCCATTTCGTCCCAGATGGAGGCAGGTCAAATACATCCAGCGTGTCCCGTACGTGTCCCTTAATCTCAATACCTACACGACACACGCAAGCGCAATATGCCTAAATAAATCATAATAAACATCAAACAGAGGCGTAACACGGGGGGAATCATTCTTCGAAGTGTGGGCCGTGAGCACTTACAACTAGCCAGATGCTGGGCGTAGCAGAAGAGGGGCCTTGCGGCCCCTCTTCGTATGCGGTGGTGATCAGTTTGCCTGCCCGTTAGTTCGGCCGACCCGTTGCCTGCATCGCCTTGTGGATGTCGTCCCGAATCATGGCAAAACGCTTGCA
>JBFWMQ010000032.1:0-35193 GCA_050251495.1 Desulfovibrio sp.
TGAGCACATTGGCCTCGCCAAGGCGGTCGCCCTCCGCTTTTTTGAGCAGGCTGGACTTGTCATAGGCATCGCGCGCCTCTTTGTTGCGGCTGAGCTTGTATTCCAGGTCACCCAGCCCTCTGAGCGCGTCGGCCTCGCCCAGGCGGTCACCCACGGCCTTGTACAGCAGACTGGCCTTGTCATAGGCAACGCGCGCCTCTTTGTTGCGGCTGAGCTTGGATACCAGGTCTCGGAGCACTCATATCGCGTCGGCCTCGACCATGTTGTCATCTTCGTCTTTTTAGAGCAGTCTGGCCTTGTCATAGGCATCGCGCGCCTCTTTGTTGCGGCTGAGCTTGGATTCCAGGTCGCCCAGCCCTCTGAGGGCGTCGGCCTCGCCCAGGTGGTCGCCCTCTGTTTTGAAGAGTGGAATGGCCTTATCATAGGCATCGCGCGCCTCTTCGTTGCGGCTGAGCTTGGACTCAAGGTCGCCCAGCCCCCTGAGCACATCAGCCTCGCCCACATGGTCGCCCACAGCCTTGTACAACAGGCTGGCCATATCATAGGCCGCCCGTGCCTTGTCGTTGTGGCCGAGCGTGGACTCCAGATGCCCTAGTCCTGTTAGCGCGTCGGCCTCGCCCAGGCGGTCGCCCTCTGCTTTGAAGATCGGAATGGCCTTGTCATAGGCCGTACGCGCCTCATCGTTGCGGCCCTGGACCCGCGCCTGTTCGCCCTGCTCAAGAAGTTCAACCGCGTTGTCTTTTGGGGGGGAGTCATCAGGCATGTGCATCTCCTAGGGGAACTACTCAAACTTCCCACAAAATATTGTTTCGTCGTTCCTGTATTGCACGTTGTGCTTGCCTGTCTAGGCCCCGGACCAGTTAATTGTGCGATACGGCCGGTCTAACGCTTTCTGCCCCACAGCAAGGCGAAATCCATTAAACAACGGGTTAAACGCCCCTGGCGCGTTTTTAACGCCCCTTGCGCACCCGACCGCGCCCTAGCTGACCAGGACTTGCAATCCCTTCCCGTTTCGGCATAGGGTCGCGGCACTCCTCCCTCTCCCCACAATCCCCCCAAGAATCCCGCGCCCCGGACATCTGTCCGCGTTAATCCGCGTCCTGGCTTCGGCCATGATGCGGGCATGAACACACACGCCCCCATCCACATCTTCCGGCCCGGCCAGCACACGGACGCCAGCGGCAAAACCTTGGCCTTCAGCGAGCTGGACCTGGAAGCATCGGCAAAGGCCTACGACCCGGCCCTGTTCGAGGCCCCCCTTGTGGTGGGGCACCCGCAACTCGACGCACCGGCCTACGGCTGGGTCGCCTCCCTTTCCTTTTCCCAATCCGGCCTGGCCGCAAGCCCCCGCCAGGTGGACCCCGCCTTCGCCGAGCTGGTGCGCGCGGGCCGCTACAAGAAAATCTCCGCCTCGTTCTACCTGCCCAACTCGCCCGCCAACCCCGCGCCCGGCGTTTTCTACCTGCGCCACGTGGGGTTCCTGGGAGCCGCAGCCCCGGCGGTAAAGGGCCTCAAGCCCGTGGCCTTTGCCCAGGCCGAGGAAGGGGTGGTGGAATTTTCAGCTGACGCTTGGGCCGAACGCCAGAACGCCAGCCTGTGGCGCTCCCTGCGCGAGTGGCTCTTGGCCAAGTTCGGGCAGGAGGAGGCGGACCGGGCCGTGCCTGGCCACCAGGTGGAGACCGTGGAGGACGCGGCCCGCGAGGAGCTGCGCCAGGACCAGGACAAGCCCGCGTTCGCCGAGGGCGAACCGGCCAAACCCAATTGCAAGCCCAACCAACAGGAGGTCGCAGTGGACCAGAAGGACAAGGCGGCGCTCGACGCCGAACGTGTGAAGCTCGCGGACGAGCGGGCCAAGCTGGATCAAGAAAAGGCGGACTTCGCCGAACGCGAGACCAGGTTCAAACAGGCCGAGGCCGGGCGCATCCACGCGGAGCACGTGGCCTTTGCCGAGGATCTGGTGAGGCAGGGCAAGCTCCTGCCCGCCAACAAGGCTGCCACCGTGGGCCTGCTCGACAACCTGGCCGCCACCGAGGCCGTGCTGGAGTTCGCCGAGGAAGGCGGGGCCAAGACCAGCAAGAGCGCCCTTGCGGCCATGAAGGACATGCTGTCCAGCGTTCCCCCGGTTGTGGACTTCGGGGAACGCGCCACCGGCGCGCTGGAGGACGGGGCCGTGAGCTTCGCCGCCCCGGCGGGCTTCGGCGTGGATGCCGAGCGGCTGGCGCTGCACAACAAGGCCCTGGCCCACCAGGCCGCACACCCCGGAACCGACTACAGCGCGGCCCTTGCGGCCGTGGGAGGCAACTAGAATGAGCAAGCAGTGCACCACCCTCATGGCCCTGCCGCTGAAAGCCGCAGGGGCCGTCAACGAATACCGCTTCGTCACCGCCACCGGCGCGCAGGCCGGGGCCGGGGCCAACGCCCTGGGCACGTCCGAATACGCCGCCGCAAACGGCGAGCCGTTCAGCGCCGCCTACCTGGGCACGGCCATTGTCGAGACCGGGGCCGCCGTGGCCGCCGGAGCCGCCATCCAGTCCGATGCCTCTGGCCGCGCCATCACCAAGGACGCCGGGGCCACCGTGGCCCGCGCGCTTGAGGCCGCCGCCGCAGCGGGCGACTTCATCGAAGTGGCCCTCATCCCCAACTAGCAGGCCGCAGAGCCAAGGAGCAGCACACCCATGATGAATCCCAACCAGGCGAGGGTCATCGACCCCATTCTGACCACCGTGGTCCAGGGCTACAAAAACGCCGATTTCGTCGGCCACGCCCTGTTCCCGCGCGTGCCGGTCGCCGTTTCCGGCGGCAAGATCATCGAGTTCGGCAAGGAGCACTTCCTGGCCTACAACACCCAGCGCGCCCCCGGCGGCGCAACCAAGCGCATCAGCTTCGGCTACCAGGGCAAGCCCTACGCCGTGGAGAACCACGCCCTGGAGGCCCCGGTCCCGCGCGAGTACATGCGCGACGCCGCCAAGGTGCCGGGCATCAACCTGGGCACCCGCGCGGTGAACCTGGTCATGCGCTCCGAGGGCCTGGCCCTGGAAATCCAGCAGGCCCAACTCGCCACCGACGCCAGCCAGTACGGCGCGAACAACAAGCTCACCCTCTCCGGCACGGACAAGTTCAGCGACAGCACCTCGGACATCGAGGGCACCTTCGACGACGCCAAGGAAGCCGTACGCACCGCCTGCGGCATGTACCCCAACGTGGCGCTCTTTGGCCCCAAGGCCTTCCGCGCCACCAAGCGCCACGCCAAGGTCAAGGAACAGTTCAAGTACGTGTCCGACAAGTCCGTCACCACGGAGATGCTGGGCGAGTTCCTGGAGATCGAAAAGGTGGTGGTGGGCAAGGCCGTGCAGGCCTCGGACGCCGGGGCCATGAGCGATGTGTGGGGCAACTGCATCGTGCTGGCCTACGTGCCGCCCGCGCCCTCCCAGGCGGAGGAGCCGAGCTACGGCTACACCTACACCCTTGAGGGCCACCCCATGGTGGAGGCCCCCTATTGGGACAGCACCCACAAGAGCTGGATCTACGGCGTCACCGACGAGCGCGTGCCCGTGCTCTCCGGCATCGCGTCCGGCTTCCTCATCATCAACCCGTACTAGGAGGCGGCAAAGCCATGCCCACCTATCCCGTGATCCAGCCCCTGAAGCACGACGGCGCGGCCTACGCCTCCGGTGACACCGTGGAGATGGACGCCAAGGCCGCCCGCGAGCTGCTTTTGCTGGGCGTTCTCGGAAAGCCATCCGCCCCGGCCAAGGCCGCGCCCGCGCCCAAGGCCGAGGCAAAGGCCCCTAAGATTGCCGACGAGGACAAGGCCGCAGGCAATGCCCCGGCCGCCGCCAACCCCAGCGACCCCGGCGAAGGCGAGGGCCAGTAGATGCCCTACGCCACCATGCAGGGCATGGTCTCCCGGTTCGGTTTGAGCGAGGTGATAGCCCTCACCGACCGGGAGGCCAACGGGGCCGTGGACGAGCCCGTGCTCGGCGCGGCCCTGGTCGAGGCCACGGCGGAGATCGAGGGCTACCTCGCCGGGCGCTACGCCCTGCCGCTGGCTTCCGTGCCCCCGCTGGTGGCGGGCCTCTGCTGCGACATCGCCCGGTATCGGCTCTCCGGGGCGAACGTGCTGGAAACCGACCCCACGCGCAACCGCTACCGCGACGCCGTGCGCCTGCTGGAACAGATCAGCGCGGGCAAGGTCGGCCTTGGCTTGGACCTGGCCGGCCAGCCCGCGCCCACCGGCGGCGGCGTGCATGTGCGGCAGGGGGAGCGCAGCTTCCCCGCCGGCAGCCTGAAGGATTGGTGACATGGCCGCGCCCCTGACCCTGGAAGCAATTGAGGACGCCATGAAGGCCCGTGTGGTCGAGGCCAGCACCGGCGGCGAGCTGGGCTACCGGCTCCACGGCGTGGCCACCTACGCCGGAGAATTCGACGACCTGGACAGCCTGGCCGTGGCCGTGCGGGGCTTTCCCGCCGTGTGGATTGTCCTGGCCGAGATGGGCAAGCCCGAGCGCAAGGCCCCGGACAAGTGGCTGGCGCCATGCACCTTCGGGGTCATGGTTGGCGCGCGCAGCGTCCGCAATTCCGAGGCCGCCCGTCGCGGCGGGGCGACGGGGCTGGAGCCCGGCTCGTACCGGCTGCTGCAAGACATGTGGGACCTTTTTGTGGGCCATGACCTCGGCCTGGCCATTGACCATTTCCGGCCCGGCAAGACGCTGACCATCTTTCAGACCCGCGTGAAGAGCCAAAGCATCTCGGTCCTGGGGCTTGAGCTGCACACGGCCTTCATCCGCACCGGTCGCGTCACGCGGCTGGCCGGGCAGGCCCCAACGCTGCTCACGCTGGGCCTCAACTACCACTTAACCCCGGATGACGGGGAGGCCGACGCCGCCGACCTCGTCACCCTGCAACAGGGATGAGCAGTATGAACAGACTATTTCGATTTTGCGGCGCTACGTTCCTCCAACATGATGGGGAGGGTGAAAGCGTACATCAGAAACAGCTCCGTAAATGACTTGAGCGTTTCGCAAGTTTCCTTGCCGATAGGGTCCCCATCGTGTGCAGCTTCGTTGCCGTCAAGGCGAATTGCGTGAGCCCAATCCTTCATAGCAGGAGTAATTTTATTCTTTGTAGCGAGTGCGTCAATTCTATTAACAAGATTTCCATTTGTCTCTTTGAGTTCTTTTGTCGCGATATCAAGTGCTTTACGGAACATGGCACCTGCAGCATCGAACTGTTTTCTGAGCAGGTTGTCGAGCCCTTGAACATAGCATCTTTGAATATTCTCACTAATATGCATAGGTACTGCTTGCTCTTCTTTTGAAGGGTATTTTTCTAAAACTGTGTATCCTGGCGACAACCGTATATCGCCGTCATACAAATGTGGTTTAGCTGGTTTTACATTGATACCACCAATATTTATTTGATCAGAAACACGAACAGTAACGCATATTCCTTTCTTGCAATGGTTGCATGCCAAAAACAACGTAAAAGCATCACCTGAATCATTCAAAACAATATCGGCAACAGAACGAAATCCAGCATTTTCGGTTAGGCAATGTGGGCAATGGCAAGCGAAGTAACTCATAAATTCCCCTGTTACAACTGTGTATTCGATGTCCGTTTGTATGCGTTTGTGCAGCACCAGTCAACCGATCAGGAGGACCGCCATGCTTGTCAAAGCAGCCCCTGGCTTACGCGTGCCCAAGGAAGATAAGCCCCGGCAGTACATCACCGAGGACGCGCCCGTGAACGTGCCGGAGAGCGTCTACTACCTGCGCCGCCTGGACGAGGGCGACCTGGTGCTTGCCCAGGCCGAAACCGCGCCCGCCGTGCCCAAAAACGCCAAGAAGGAGTAGCCCATGGCCAGCCCCAACATCGACTTTGAAAAGATTCCGGCCAGCATTCGCAAGCCGGGCAAGTACCTTGAGTTCAACACCAAGCTCGCTGTCCGCACCCTGCCCGCCAACGCGCAGGAGGTGCTCATCCTGGGCCAGCGGTTGGCCGCAGGCTCCGTGCCCGCGCTCACGCCCACCCGCGTGTTCAGCGATGCCGAGGCCGCGACCTGCTTTGGCCAGGGCAGCATGCTGCACCGCATGGTGCGCGCGGCCATCCGCGCCTACCCGTACATCAGCATCACCTGCCTGGCCCTGGATGACGCCGCCGCAAGCGTGGTGGCAACCGGCACGGCGACCCTGGCCGGAACGGCAACCGGTTCCGGCGTGGCCACGGTGCAGGTGGGCCTGGACCTGGTGCAGGTGGCCGTGGCCAGCGGCGACACCGCCGCAGACGTGGCCGCCGCGCTGGTCGCCCAGGCCAGCCAGCAGCCGGACCTGCCGGTGGGCTTCAGCGCTGCCGCCGGGGTGCTCACCCTCACCGCCAGGCACAAGGGCAAGCTTGGCAACTGCATCAAGATCGCAGCCAGGTGCACGGCCTCTGGCCTTGCCGCCACGGTTGCGGGCATGAGCGGCGGCGACGTGGACCCCGGCATTGCCGTTGGCCTGGCCCTGGTGGCCAGCGCCGGGCACGATGTCATCATCACCCCCTATGCCGATGAAACCGGCCTCACTGCCCTGCGTGAGCACCTGGAGTTCACCGGCGGCCCGCTGGAGCAGCGCGGGGCCGTGGCCGCCTATGCACTCGCCAGCACGCTGGCCAGCGCCACCACGTTGGCGGGTCAGGTGAATCATGGCCGCGTTTCCGGCGCGCTTTTGCGCGGGGCGCGCCGCCTGCCCTGGGAAATCGCCGCCGCTTACGGCGCGGTCATCGCCAGCGAGGAAGACCCGGCCAGGCCGCTGAACACGCTGACCCTCACCGGCATCGACGCCCCGGACGTGGCCGACCGGCTGACGCGCACCGAGCAGGAGGTGCTGCTGCGAAACGGCGTCACCCCGCTGGAGGTTGGGCCGGACGGCACCAGCGTGCAGATCGTGCGCGCCATCAGCACCTACACCAAGGACCCGCAGGGCATTGAGGACGTGAGCCTCTTGGACCTGACCACCATCCGCAGCCTGGACTACGTGCGCCGCGCCATCCGCGAGCGCGTGGCCTTGCGCTTCCCGCGCGAGAAGCTCTCCAGCCGCACCCCGGCCAAGGTCCGCAGCGAGATTCTGGATGTGCTCTTCAAGCTGGAGGAGCTGGAGATTGTGGAAGAGGTGGAGGCCAACAAGGACGGCGTCATCTGCGAGCGCGACAGCCAGGACGTGAACCGGCTGAACGCCAAGATTCCCACCGACGTGGTCAACGGCCTGCACGTGTTCGCGGGCCGCATTGACCTGTTGTTGTAGGGCTTCTGCTGTAGGCCTTCTGCTGTAACCCGCCCGCGCATGGGCGTTTAACGGGAGTTCAACATGAGCATCGACTACGTGGGCACCATCATTCTGGAGATCGACGGCAAGGATTACGACGTCGAGTCTCTGGACGAAACGAGCAAGACCGGCCTCAAGCGGGTCAAGACCATGAACCGCACGGGCAAGCCCAAGGGCTCGGCCAAGGGCGTGCCCGAGTATGACCTCAAAATCACCGTGCCCGTGCCGCCCACCGGCGAGCCGGACTGGTGGAACATGCGCAACGCCAAGCTCTCCATCGATCCGCTGGAGGCCGGGGCCAAGCGCGTCAGCTTCACCGGCTGCGGCGTCACCGATGTGAGCAGCAAGTACGTGGTGGACGGCGAGGCCAAGCGCGACATCAGCCTGTTCGCCCTGGACCGTAAGGAGGAGTAAGTGAACGACATTCTTTCCAAACTCAAGGCCGGGCGCGCCGCCGTGCGCCGTGTAACCCTGCCCCGCAAGGACGGCCAGGGCGTGGAGCTCGGCCTGCGCATCCTCACCGAGGGCGACTACCTGGGCGCGGGCGTGGCCGCCATCGAGACCCTGCGCGGGTGCGGGCACGAGGACGTGAACGTGGCCAACGCCGAACTGTTCGAGGCGGCCAAGGCTCTGGAGCTGCTGGCCCGCGCCCTGGTGGAGCCGGATTCCGGCAAGCCCCTGGCGGAGGACGCCATACAGCTGCGCGAGGCGCTGGCCCGCGCGGACAAGGCCTACCTCATCGAGCAGTACCTGGAGCACGAGCGCGAATACTCGCCCGGAGAGGCGAACATGAACGCCGAGGACTTCGCCCAGCTGCTGGAAGAGGTAAAAAAAAATCCCGCCACGCCTCGTTTGAGCGATTCAAGTTCCGCCACGCTGAAAAGGCTCGTGCAGTCTTTGGCCGCGCCGGATGCGAGCTGACCAACGGGCAGTGGCTATACCTCCTGGCCATGGTGCTGGCCGAGGCGGAGGATTTGAAGGACGCGCGCGGCGGAAGACGGACAAAGCGCTTCATCGCCACACGGCGGAACAGTAACCAAAAGGCGAGGCCCCGGACGTGAGCAACAACCTGCAAGTCTTCCTGCGCATGATGTTCGACGGCGGCCGCATGGCCGCCGGGCTCGGACAGGCGGGCGCGCAGGTGCGGCAGTTCGCGGACGGCGCAAGCTCGCAGCTTGGGCGGCTGCGCAAACATGCCCATGAGCTGAACACGGCCATGGGCGGTTTCTCTAACATCACCCGCATGGCCGGGGCTTATGTCGGCTTGCAGACCGCGCGCGAGGCCATCACCAAGAATCTCGACTTCGAGCGAACCCTGCTGGAAACAAAGCAGCTTGCGGAGCTGACCGAGAAACAGGCGGCGGAAATGCGCCAGCTGGCCCTGGACTTGTCGAAAACCGGCCTGGCCTCGCCCCTTGAGAACGCGCAGGGCGCCCAAACCCTGGCCAACGCAGGCATGGAGGCGAAGAAGATCGGGCCGACCCTGGCCGAGGCCAACCGGGCCGCCGTGGCCTTCCGCAGCACGGTGAAGGACATCGCCAACCTGGACTTCGACCTGACCTCGAAGTTCAAGATTGAGCCTGCCCAGCTCAAGACCGTGCACGACATGCTCTATTTCCACTCCAAAGAGGGCCGCTTCGAGGCGGCCAGCATGAGCCTGTTCGCGCCGAAGTTCCTCACCAAGCTCGCGCAGGTGGGGGTCAGCGGCGTGCAGGGGGCCAACCTCACCGGCGCAATCCTCCAGGCGGTGCAGAAGGCCGCGCCCGCCACGGACCCGAGCATGACCGTCACCATGCTGGAGCACGGCATGGGCCACATGTTCTCCGCCCACGACAAGAAGAACATGCAGAGGTACGCGGGCGTCGACATCAAGAAGTACACGCCCGGCGGCAAGTTCTACGGCGAGGGCGGCGTGCAGGGAATGCTCGACATGGCCCAGGCCATGAAGGGCGCGGGCCTCATGGACATGCACAAGCTGGGGCGCATCTTCCGCGAACAGTACACGCAGACCTTTTGGTACCAGATGATGCAGAACCTGGACAACGTGCGCGAAGCCATGCGCAAGGGCGACCAGGCCGCCGGTGCGGGCATGATCCAGAAGGACTTCAACGAGATCATGAAATCCAACTACGCGAAGGTGAAGCAAGCCCAGAACAGGGTGGAGCGGGCCGAGCTTGGCGGCACCGCAACCGCCGGAACCGGGGCCTGGGCGAACCTTGTGGAGTACGCCAGCCAGAATCCGCTCCAGGCGGGCGCGGGCGCGCTGGGCCTGTTCATGGGCGGGCGCATGGCCTGGAACGCGGCCAAGGGGCGCATGGGCAAGGACGGCGGCGGAAGCCTTGCAGCCGCCGCAGGCATGGCCGGAGTGCAGCGCGTGTTCGTGGTGAACATGCCCGGCGCGGGCGGCATGGGCGGCGGCCAGCTTGCCCTGCCTCCGGGCGAGGGCTGGAGCCCTGCGGGCAGCGCGACCAAGGCCTCGCGTTGGGCGGGGGCGTTCGGAGCGGCCAAGGGCGCGCTCAAGCTGGGTCTGCCCCTCACGCTCCTGGCCGCTGGTTTCGATGCCTACGGCGTGAACAGCAACCAGCAGCTGAACGCCCAGGCCAAGAAGACGGAATACAGCCGCATCGCGGGCGGCGCGGCGGGCGGTCTTGGCGGCGCGGCTGCTGGCGCGGCCATCGGCGCGCTGTTCGGCGGGGTCGGGGCGATCCCTGGCGCGCTCATCGGCGGGGCCATAGGCAACTGGCTGGGCGAGAAGGCGGGCAAGGCCGCGGCGGAGAAAATTGTGGTGCAGAACACCATCACCCTGGATGGCCGCGTGGTGGCCGAACAGGTGCAGGAACACCTGGCCAGCGCCGGGCGGCGGGACTAGGGGGGCGGCATGGCTTGGGAAAACCGCATGCTGGAGGCCAGCTTCCGGGGCATCGTGTTCGACTGCCTGACCTGGGACGACGAGGGCGAGCGGAACGCGGTGGAGCACGCCCGGCCCTTTGTGGACGGCGCGGAACTGGAGGACTTGGGCCGGGGCGCGCGCCGCCTGCGGGTCAAGGCCATCTTCTTTGGCGATGACTACGAGGAGCGGCTGGAGAAGTTCCTGAAGGCCCTGGACGAACCCGGCGCAGGGGACTTGGTCCACCCGGTGTTCGGTCCGCTCAAAGCCCAACTGCACACCTGGCGCGCCGGGCACGAGGCGGACAACGTGGACGCCGCCAGCCTGGAGCTGACCTTCGCCGAAAGCGCCCTGGCCAAGCCTCTTTTCTCCGGCAGCCTCTCCGGGCAAAAGGCGGCGAAGATCGGCGACAGCGCCGGGAACGCCCGCACCGGGGCCGCCGCCGTGCTGGCCAAGGCAGTGGCCGCAGGCAAGAACGCCAACGCCCTGGCCCGCGCCGGGCTGCGCTCCCTGGCGGAACTCAAGGGCTCCACATCGGATGTGCTCACCAGTGGCGCGGGCATCCTGTCCGCCCCGGCCTCCTGGGCCGCCGATGTGGCCAGCCTGGTGCGCGGCGTCGTGGACCTGCAAGCCTTCGGCACGGCCTCGCTGGTGCCGGACTTCGCCGCTGTTTTCACGGCCTTGACCTCGGCGATCCTGCTGCCGTCTTCCGGCAGTTCGTCCTCTAGCCACTCGTCCGGCGGCACCGTGGCCGATGCCTACCCCGTTACGGAAGGCCCGGAGCTTGATGTGGTGCAGGCCCATGTGGAGCTGGAGCGCGCCCTTGGCGTGGCCGAGGCCGCACAGGCGGTGCTGGAGTCCGAGGCCGAGACCCCGACCCTTTCCCCGGTCGAGATCGAGGCCGTGGCCTCCAGCTCGCGCGAGCTGCTGCAGGCCAGCATCGAAACCTACCGCGAGCTGTACCCAGTAGAGCAGCACCGCCTTGTCACCGAGCCGACCAAGGACGTTGCCCTGGCCGTGCAGGAGGCCGCAACGGCCATCATCGAGGCCCGGCCGCCGCTGGTCGGGCACACCTTGGCCGCGCGCAGCTGCCCGCGCCTCGTCGCGCATCATCTGTATGGCGACCACACCCGCGCAACCGAGATTCTGCGGCTGAACCAGCCCCTGCGCGACCCCAACTTTCTGACTGCGGGAACGGTGCTCCATGTCTACGCACGCTAAGTCCGCCCAGGCGGAAAACGAAAGGATCGCGTTGCTCGTCGGCGGCCAGGCGCATCAGGAATGGGAGAGCTACGAGATCGAGTCGGACCTGCTGACCCCTGCGGACGCCTGGCGCATGCGCCTGGGCCTTGGGGCGGACAGCGCCGTGCCTGCGAATGTGCGGCCAGGCGCGCCCGTGCAGGTGCGCGTGGGGGGCGAGCTGGTCATGACCGGCCGCATCGACGATCTGCACATCCGTTTGGACAAGCGCTCCCACTCCCTGGAGATTCTTGGCCGCGACGCAGCGGCCACCTTGCTCGACTGCTCGGCCCCGCTGGTGGGCGGGCGCAAGCTTGGGCTGGAGGAGATCGTCGCCCGCATCGTGCGGCCCTTGGGCATCACCCGTGTGCGCGTCGACGCGGCCAAAGGCGTGGCCCGCCAGCGCGAGAAGATCAGCGTGGAGCCGGGCGACACGGCCTGGGACACCCTGGCCCATGTGGCCGAGGCCAACGGCCTGTGGCCCTGGTTCGAGCCGGACGGCACGCTCATCATCGGCGGGCCGGACTACTCCGACAGCAGCAACCCGCCCGTGGCCACGCTGATCCTGAAGACCCGCACGCCCGGCGAAACCGGCGAAACCAACGTGGCCAGCATGGAGCGCCGCGAATCCGTGGCGGAACGCTTCAGCACCGTCACCGTGCTGGGGCAGACCCATGGCACCGAGGATGACGGCGGCAAGCATGGCCTCAAGTCCTCCGCCGTTGACGCGGACCTGGAGGCCCGCTGGCCCCGGCGCAAGATCCTCACCGATTACGAGGCCGACAGCGTGGCCGTGTGCCGCTCGCGAGCCCAGAAGCTCCTGGCGGACAGCCGCCTCAAGGGGTTTGAGTTGCGAGCCGAGGTGCGGGGCCACCGCATCAACGCGCCGGGCATGCCCGGCCACGGCGGGCTTTGGACGCCCGGCCAGCGCGTGCGGGTCATCTCGCCGCCCCTGGGGCTTGAGGGCACGTTCTTTCTCATGGCCAGAACCTTCCAGCTTTCGCGCTCCGAGGGCACGGTGACGCGGCTTTCCCTGCGCGAGGACAAGGTGTGGGTGCTGGAGGCCCACCCCCACAAGCGCAAACACCGCAAGGGCAAGAACTACGCCCCGGATGTGGCGGAGGAGGCGGGCAACGAATGAAGAAGCTCATGAAGGAAGCCATTGCCCGCGCCCTGGCCGGGCTGCGCCTGCCCTTCCGCGCCAAGCTTACGGCCTTGGGCCGGGGCGCGGCTGTGCAGCTGGCCCAGGCGGATGCCCTGGCGGGCGAGGCCATCCAGGCGGCGGAGCTGTTCCAGCACTTCGGCTTTACCAGCGGGCCGCCGCCGGGCACGCAGCTCATTGTGCTGCCCCTGGGCGGCAACACCGCGCATTCCATCATTATCGCCACGGAAAACGGCGCGTACCGCGTGGACGTGCAGAGCGGCGAGGCCTGCATCTACAGCATGTGGGGCGACAAGGTGCACTTGAGGCAGGAGCGCATCGAGATGGAAACCAAGGTGTTCCACCTCAAGGCCAGCGAGCAGGTGATTTTCGAAACGCCCTCGCTCACCATGCACGGCACTGGCGGCGGCGCTGCTGCTGCTACCATGACGGGCAGCCTGCATACCACAGGCACCATCACTTCCGACGCCGACCATGTGGCGGGCGGCGTGAGCCTGAAGCACCATACGCATCCTGGCGATAGCGGCGGGATGACCGGCACACCGGTGGGAGGCTAAATGGACGCATACCTTGACCCCACCACCGGCGGCTATCTGCTGCAAGACGGCGCGCTGATTCCAGACCCGGCGCGCGGGCTGGCCAACGCCGTGTTTCTGCGGCTCATGACGCCGCTGGGCAGCTATTGGGCGGACGCCGCCCTGGGCTCGCGCCTGCATGAGCTGGCCCGCGAGAAGGACGTGGAGCGCGTGGCCGTGCTGGCCAAGGCCTATTGCCAGCAGGCCCTCCAGCCGCTCTTGGATGACGCCCGCGCCCTGGCCATCGAAATCAGCACCCAGCGCCAGCACGACGGGCGCTTGCGCCTGGCTGTGCGCGTCACCGACGCGGGCGGGCGCGAGCACCTGTTCAACCACCATGTGAGGGTCATGTAATGGGCTTCACCCCCCCGGACTACGCGACCGTCAAGGCGGACATTCTGCGCGACGTGCAAAACCAGCTGCCCGAGGCCGCCACCGGCGCGGACTCGGACTTCGGCGTGCGTGCGGCCGCTTCGGCTGCGTCGATAGAAGGGCTGTACGCGCACCAGGCGTGGATAGCGCGCCAGGTGTTCCCGGACACGGCGGACACCGAGTACCTGGAAAAGCACGCGGCCCTGCACGGCCTTACCCGCAAGCGGGCCACCATGGCCCAGGGCGCGGCCACGTTCACCGGCACGCCCGGCGTGGTGGTGCCAATTGGCACCGAGGCCAAGACCGTGGCCGGGCTGGTGTTCGTCACCAGCGGGGAAGCCACGCTGGGCGCGGGCGGCAGCGTTGCCGTGCCGGTGCAGGCGGGCGCGGCGGGCACGGCCCACAACCTGGCTGCGGGCGCAAGCCTCACCCTCACCAGTGCGCCGAGCGGCGTGCAGGGCGCGGCGGTGCTCACCAGCCCGGCCATCGGCGGCACAGACGCGGAAACCAACGCCTCGCTACTGGCCCGCGTGCTGGACGTGCTGCAAAACCCGCCCGCCGGGGGCAATGCCGCAGATTGGCGGCGCTGGGCCATGAACGTGGACGGCGTGACTGCCGCCTACGTGTTCCCGCTGCGGCGCGGCCTGGGCACGGTGGACGTGTGCGTGACCTCGGCCGGGGGCCTGCCTTCGGCGGAGATTCTGGCGGCGGTGCGCGCTTACCTGGACACCGTGCGCCCCACCGGGGCCAATGACTTTTTGGTGCTGGCCCCCAGCGTTGTGCTGGTGGACGTGGCCGCGCTGGCGCGCCTTTCCGGCCTCACGCTTGAGCAGGCGCGGGAGGCCGTCGCCACGGCCCTGGCCGCCTACTTCGCCACCCTGGAGCCGGGCGACCCCGTGTACCTCTCGCGCATCGAGACGGCCATCAGCGGCGTGGACGGCGTGGTGGACCGCTTGGTGACGGCCCCGGCCACCAACGTGGACATGAGCACAATCCAGTGGGCGCGCCTGGGCGCGATGACTGTGGAGCTGCTGCCATGACCAGCGTTGCTGTGACCGGCCATGCCGAGCTTCTGACGCTGCTCTTGCCCACGCCCTACGAGGCCACGGACCCGGTGCTGGCGGCCACGCTCGTTGCCGAGGGCAAGGCGCTGGACGCCGCCCACGCTTCGGCCCTTGTGGTTGCGGAGGCCATCAGCCCGGCGGGCGCGGAAGGCCTGTGGCTGGCGGATTGGGAGCGTGTGCTGGGCCTGCCGGACGCCTGCGCGGGCGGCTACGCCCAAACGCAGGCCGAGCGCATGGCGGCGGCGCTGTCCAAAATCCGCCAGCGCGGCGGGCAAAGCCGGGCCTATTTCATCAGCGTGGCTGCTGCCCTGGGCTACGCCATCACAATTGAGGAGCACGCGGTCTACACCTGCGAAAGCCCCTGCGACCAGCCCATCTACGACGATCCCTGGCGCTTCGCGTGGACCGTGCGCGGCCCGGAAGTGACGGTGCGCGAGTTCACCTGCGAGAGCGGCTGCGCCGACCCCCTGGCCAGCTGGGGCAACGCCCAGCTTGAGTGCCTCATCAACCGCCTCAAGCCAGCGCACACCTTTGTTATTTTCGCCTACGGCAACCAATAGGAGGACCCGATGTTCCCTGTCAAAACCGCAACCGCAGTCACCAGCAAGCCCGCGTACACCGAGGGCGGCGCGCCGGGCTATTTCACCAACGGCAACGCCGTGGCGGGCATTCCGGCCACGGTGCCCGGCGAGCATTGGTTCAACATGACGCAGGAGGAGCTGCTGAACGTCATCCGCGCCGCCGGGCTTACGCCAAGCGCCACGGACGACACCCAGCTGCGCGAGGCTGTCTTCAAACTCATTTTGGCCGCCGTGGCCGGGCACAACGAGTCCGGCACCGCCCACGCGGACATCCGGGCGGCCTTGGCGGGCATCAACATTCCCGCCGCCAGTGAGGCCGTGGCGGGCGTCATCAAGCAGGCCACGGCTGCCCAGGCGCTCGTTGGCACGGACGACACCACGGCCATGAGCCCGGCAGACGTGGCGGCGGCCATCGCCGGGGTGGTGCGCGGCTACACCCGGCAGCAGTACGCGGCCCCGGTGGTGCGCGCGGGGGCAAGCGGCAATCAGGCTGTGGATCTTCATCTGCACCAGGCCCTGGCCATTACCGCAACGGGCAACCTGGTCGTGGACAATCCCAGCAACATGGCGGCGGGCAAGACGTGCGTGCTGCTGCTCTACAGCGCCGCCGCCCAAACCATCAGCTGGGGCACGGCCTGGCGCGGCACCTCGCTGGCCGGGCTGCCCACCGCGCTCGCGGCAGGCAAGCTGATGATGTTCAGTTTCCTTTGCGTAACCACCCCCAGCGGCACGTACATGGTGCCGTTCGGCATCGGGCAGGAGGCATAATGCACGTCGGGATGCTCGCCGGATTCGGCTCGGCCCTGCGGCTCATTGCGCCGGGCGTGGGCACGCCCATCGGTACCATGACCGCCGGTGGCGGCCTGGCCGGGGCCTTCGACGGAGTGACGACCGACAACTACCAGGGGTCTGGCAAGACCTCGGCCATGAGCAGTGGATTCGCGGGCACGGCGCACATCGGCAAGCGCTGGACCGCCGCCCGCACCATCCGGCGGGTCCGGGCTTACTCCAGCACCAGCGGTTGGGATCAGGCCTCACAGGGCGCAATCATTGAGTTCATCGTCCAAGGGTCGAACGACACCACCACAGGGCTGAACGGGACCTGGGCCAACCTCTACTCCGAGAACAGGAGCGACGTCTGGGGCTCCCAGGCCATCATCGACATCACCCCGGCCAGCGGTCTGGTGGTCACCACGGCCTATCTGGCGCATCGCCTGTATCTGCGCTGCACCAACTACGATGGCGTCAGCAGCGGCATGCTCAATTTCGTCGTCGCAGAGCTTGAATTGTACGATTATTCTTACATTTAGGAGGCCGAGAGCCATGACCCTGTACCGCTACCCCGCCGGGGCGATCATCAACGGCCAGCCCCTGGCCGAGCCCGCCGCGCTGGCCCCGTGCCGCGTGGTTATTGACGACGTGCTGCACGGCCCGGAGATTTGCGAGCTGTGGAGCCCGGAGGCCCTGGCAGAGTTGGGCATCAAGCGCGTTGTGTTGGACCAGTTGCCCGTGGATGGCACCGGCTGGGCATATCTGCCGGGCGAGCCGTTGGATGTGGAGGAGGCCCTGCTCATCCGCCGCACGTACCCCAACGCCGTGCCGGATGCCGAGGGAAGCGCGGCCAACCTGGCGCAGCTGGCCGCCCGTGTGCGCGCCGAGCGCGACGCCAGGCTCACCGTGTGCGACTGGACGCAGATGCCCGACGCGCCGCTTTCCACCGAGGCCAAAGCCGCCTGGGCGGCGTATCGCCAGCAGCTGCGGGACGTGCCCGAGCAAGCGGGGTTTCCGCTGGCGGTGGAGTGGCCGGTGGCGGAGGGGGTGTAGTGAAGTGCGGGGCGGCCTCACGACCGCCCCGCAAAGAGAGAAGAGAGTGGAGAGGCGGGGGAGATTGGAGCCTCCCCCACTGGCCGGATGCGTCAACATCCGACCACGGCCGAAGCCGCTCTCCGGCCCGTGCGCACGGGGTGCCGGAGAAGTAGCAGGCGGAGGCGCAACACGTAAAGGCGCATGATGCGGGAGATTCGTTGCGGTAAGTGCAATCGGCTTTTGGCAAAGGGTGAGGCGTTGGACCTCGCCATCAAGTGCCCCAGGTGCGGGGCGACCAATCATGTGAGGGCCACGAGCCCCGACACAGAAGGCCAGGGAGCCTCGAACAAGGAGGCTTCCCATGGCCGAATCCAAAAAGCTGCCCCAACTCCCTGTGGGCGCACCCGGTCGTAACGCGTTCAGGTACAATGAGCAGTTCGGCGTGGTCGTCATCTGCCACGACGAGGCCGAGCACAAGCAGGTCTTTGAGCGCTTGGCCGCCCAGGGCTACAAGTTGAAGGCGGTGCGCGTATGAGGCTCAAAGTCACGCACGAGTGCCCGGACTTCAACAGCTACCGGGCGGCGCTGGTCAAGTCGCTGTACAATGTGGACACGGGCAGCCGCGTGAGCCTGGAGGCCGACCTCCCGCTTGAGGACACGGGCTGGAAGCTGGGCCTCATCGTTGGGCCGTCCGGTTCCGGCAAAAGCAGCCTCGGCCAAGCGGTCTGGGACGGCCAGGCCGGGCGGGCGTTCCCCTGGCCAACTGACAAGCCAATCATTGACGTGATCGCTCCGGACGGCGACTGGCGGGCCGTGACTTCGGCCCTGGCCTCGGTGGGCCTGGGCTCGGTCCCGGCCTGGCTGCGCCCCTATCAGGCGCTTTCCACCGGGGAGCGCTTCCGGGCCGACCTGGCCAGGATTGTGGCCGATGCCCCGTGCCGGGTGGTCATTGACGAGTTCACCAGCGTGGTCGACCGGCAGATCGCGCGCATCGGAGCCCACGCCTTCGGCAAAGCCTGGCGCAGGACCGGTGGCCAGGCCCTGCTCTTATCCTGCCACTACGACATCATCCCTTGGCTTGCGCCGGACTGGGTGTTCGACACGGCCACGGGGGAGTTGCGATCTGGGAGGGGGGTTCAACGCCCCGGCATCGAGCTTGATGTGTTCCAGACCGACTGGCGCTACTGGCCGCTGTTTGAGCCGCATCACTATCTGAAACTGCCGCACATGATTGCGGCCACGTGCTACGTGGGCTTTGTGGGCAAAACACCCGTGGCCCACGTGGCTGTCTCCACCCGGCCGGGCCTGCGCGAGGCGCGGGCCTGCCGCCTGGTGGTCATGCCGGAGTGGCAGGGGGCCGGGGTTGGCCTGCGCTTCCTGGAGGCCGTGTGCGCCAGGTGGCGCGAGGGGCGCAACCGGTACGACAAGCCCATGCCCACGCTCTTCCACACCTCGCACCCTGGCCTTGCCGCCGCCCTGCGCGCCAGGCGCGGCTGGACACAGGTGAGCGGGAGCCTCGTGGGTGAAAGCAAGGCCCGCAGCATCCGAACACTGCAAGAGTCGGCGGAGCGCCATGGGTACACAAACGCCGGGTCGGGCTTTGGCGGACATCTCCGCGCCGTCCAGGGCTTCCGCTACCTGGGGGAGGTCGAAGCATGAACGTGCTGCTCTCTGGACAGAAGGCCTTCGGTGCGGCGGTGCTGGAATTGCTGCTGGCGCGCGGGCACAACGTGGCCGCCGTCTCCTGCCCGCCGCAGACAAGCGACGGCCGCCCGGACCGGCTCTGGACGCTTGCGGCCCGGCTGCGCGTGCCACTGATCCGGTCCGGGACGCTCTCGGCGGCCACCATGCCCGGCGGGGTGGACCTCATCGTGTGCGCGCACGGCCACGACTTCATCGGCACGGCCACGCGGAGCAAGACCCGGCTCGGGGCCATCGGCTACCACCCGTCGCTTCTGCCGCTGCACCGTGGGCGGGACGCGGTCTACTGGACGCTCAAAATGGGCGACAAGGTGGCCGGGGGCTCGGTGTACTGGCTCAACGACGTGGTCGACGGCGGGCCTGTAGCGGCCCAGGGCTGGTGCTTCACGCGGCCTGGCGACACGCCCGCCGGATTGTGGCGGCGGGAGCTGTTCCCAATGGGGCTGGGGCTCTTCGCCAGCGTGCTGGGCGACCTGGAGGCGGGCCTCATTGTCTCCGTGCCGCAGGATCAGGCCCTGGCCACGTGGGAGCCCTCCGTGGGGCGGCCTCCGGTGTACCGACCGGACTTGATACCCATCGGCCCTGCGCCGGAGGGGTTCAGGATGATCCGGGACGGGGGCGCTGCGCGGGGAGGTTTCTCACGCACACGCGCGTAGCAAAGAGCGGGCCTGAAAATTAGAGCCCCAGGCGGCGCAGTACAAAAGTAAGCGTCGCCTGGGGCAAAATTAAACGTCGCGCTACATCTGGAGGACATGGGTGGAGGCCGAACGGCTTCGCCGCCTGAAAACGAAAAATCCCGGTCCCCAACACGTGGGGACCGGGACAATATGTTCTGGCGGAGAGGGAGGGATTTGAACCCTCGATGGGCTTTTAAGGCCCATACCCGCTTAGCAGGCGAGCGCCTTCGGCCGACTCGGCCACCTCTCCAATCAAATGCGCCTCGCGGGCGCGGACGAACCCTTTACCCCTTCGCGCCGCAAAATGTCAAGGCGCTCAGGGCATCAACCTTTCTTGCGCGAGGCCGCGGTCTTGGCGCCAGCGGATTTTTTGCTCGTGGCCCTGGCCTTGCCGGACGCAGGCTTGCCGGATGCAGCCTTGCCGGGCTTGCCGAGCTTCGCGGGCTGGTCCACCTTGGCCGCCTCCATGTCCCGGCGCGACTTGCCCAGTCTGGGCGGGCGGTTCGTCAGCGGACGCTCCGGCTCCTTTTTCTCGTGGCTGGAGCGGAACACCGCGGCCAGCGGAGCCTTCTTGATGCCGAGCAGCTTGCGCAGCTGGTTCTCCAGGTACTTGCCGTAGGCCGGGGTCACCAGCTCGGCGTCGTTGACGAAGAACACGAACATGGGCGGGTCCTCGTCGGCCTGGGTCAAATAATAGAACTTGGCCCGGCGACGCTTGATGACCGGGGGCTGATGCTTGGTGATGGCCTCGCTCATGGCGCGGTTGAGCGCCCCGGTGCCGATGCGGATGACGCACTCGCGGCGGATCTCCTCGGCCAGGGGCAGAATCTTGTGCGTGCCCGCGCCGGTGAGGGCGCTGATATACAGCACCGGCACGTGCGAGCAGATGCGCAGCGCCTCGCCATAGGCCTCGCGCAGCTCGTCCATTCGGGTTTTGTGCACCAGGTCCACCTTGTTCACCACCACCATGAACGGCGTGCGCTGCTCCGCCAGATAGGCGATGAGCCGCTTGTCCTGGTGGCTCAAGCCCTCCATGGCGTCCAGCACCAGGATGGTCACGTCGGCGCGCTTGCTGGAGGACAGGGCGCGGTACACGGAAAGCTTCTCCAAATGGTCGGTGATGACCGCGCGGCGGCGCACCCCAGCCGTATCCACAAAGGTGTAGCGGCGGCCATTCTTCTCAAAGCCCACGTCCACGGAGTCGCGCGTGGTGCCGGCCACGTCGCTCACGATCTGCCGGGCCTCTCCCACCAGGCTATTGACCAGGGACGACTTGCCCGCGTTGGGGCGGCCCAACATGCACAGCTTGAGGCCCAGCTCCGGGCCATCCGGGAGTTCCGGCGTCACATAGGGCTTGGCCAACTCGGCGATGCGCTCGCGAAAGGAGTTCAGGCCATAGCCGTGCGCGGCGGAAACCGTGGCGATCTCGAAGCCCAGGGCGTGGAAGTCCGCCGTGGCCTTGGCCTCCTGCTCCGGGCCGTCCACCTTGTTGACCACGAGCAGCACCGGCTTGCCAGAGGCGCGGATCTTCTCGCTCACGGCCTGGTCGAGCATGGTCATGCCCTCGCGGCCATCCACCACGAACAGCGCCACGTCGGCCTCGGAGAGGGCCTCGGTGGCCTGCTCGAACACGCTCTTGTCCATGCCCCCGCCGTCCTGCTCGGTGGCGTCGGGCAGCATGCCGCCGGTGTCGATGACGGCAAAGCGGACGTCCTGTTCGGTCACCTCGCCGTAGATGCGGTCGCGGGTGACGCCGGGCAGGTCGTGGGTGATGGCCTTGTTCTGCCGCACCAGGCGGTTGAACAGGCTGCTTTTGCCCACATTGGGGCGGCCTAAAAGAGCGATGATGGGCAGCATGGTCGGGTTCCAGATGCCTGGCCGCCCCCTTCGGGGTGAAGGGGGTCCCGGCCAGGGCTTGCGTTTGGCGGTTTCGTCTACGTGTTACAGCAAAGCGTCAATGGCCTCGGCCACCTTGACGCCGGAAAGCAGCATTCCTCCGAAGATCGGTCCCATGCGGTACGAGCCATAGGCCGCGTTTGCGGCCATGCCGGCCACCCACACGCCGGGGTACACCTCGCGGGTGTGGCGCACGGTGTTGGCCTCGGCTATGTCGGCCCACATGGACTGCTCGCCCTCGATGCCGCCGGAAGGCGTGTTCAGCTTCACGCCGTTCTTGCGCACCAGGGTCTTGAGCATCTCCACGTCATGTCCCGTGCATTCTATGGCATGTTTGCAGTGAAGCACAAGCGGATCAACGTGCAGTCGCGCAATCTCCACCGGGCTGGAGTTCACCACAAGGCCCATGACGCGCTTCACGCCGTCCACCTCGCGCAGCACCACGTCCTCCACGCTGGTGCAGTTGAAGACCATCGCGCCCGCGCTGGTGGCCTGATAGGCCAGGGCCGCGGTTGCGGCGACGGAATCGGCCACGAAATAGCCGGGCTTGTACTCGCTCAAGCGCACGCCCGCGTCCTCAAGGATGCTCTTGGCCTCTTCCTGCACCACGATGCTGGTCCAGGTCATGCCGCCGCCCCACATGCCGCCGCCCACCGAAAGCTTGCGCTCGAACAGGGCCACCTTGCGCCCGGCCTTGGCCAGCTTCCAGGCGGCGGTGAGGCCGGAGGGTCCGCCGCCGACGATGGCGACGTCCAGGTCCAGGCAGCTCTTGAACTTGTCGAAGAACGTGCTGGCGATGGCCTCGGTAACGATCCTTTCATCAATAATCATCTGATCCTCCTGCAACTGTAAAGGTTTCCCCACGGGGCCTCAAACGAAAAGCCGTCCCGGTGAAGGGACGGCTTTCCGCCAGTGCAGAATTTCCCTTCGTCGGCATTACCCGGACAGGTTCATCGGTCGACCCCACAGCGTGCGCAAGGGGTCCTCTCAGCCCGGTTTCTCCGAGCTCCCGCAGGACGGCTTCTTGAAACTACTTGAACAAGGTGGCGATAGCCTCCGTGTACGGCGCTGTCAACACGCCCCGCTCGGTGATGATGCCGTGGATCAACCGCGCCGGGGTCACGTCGAAGGCGAAGTTGAACACGCCCACGCCGTCCGGGGTGATCTGCGTGTGGCCCACGTGGGTCACCTCGCGCGGGGTGCGGTCCTCGATGGGAATCAGCGAACCATCGGCTGTTTCGGGGTCGATGGTGGACACCGGGGCGGCCACGTAGAACGGGATGCCGAATTCCTTTGCCAAGAGGGCCACGCCGAAGGTGCCGATCTTGTTCGCCGCGTCGCCGTTGGCAGCGATGCGGTCCGCGCCCACGATGACCTTCTGCACCAGGCCGCGCTGCATCAAGAGCGCGCAGGCGTTGTCGCAGGCGACCTTCACCGGGATGCCGTCCCTGTGCAGCTCGTAGGCGGTCAGGCGCGCGCCCTGCAGGAAGGGGCGGGTCTCGTTGGCGATGACGGAGATCTTCTTGCCCTGGGCGATGGCCGCGCGGATGGGGGCGAGCGCGGTGCCGTAGCCCGCGGTGGCCAGGGCGCCCGCGTTGCAGTGGGTCATCACCGTGTCGCCGTCGGCCAGCAGATCGGCCCCGGCCTTGCCGATGGCCTCGCAGGTGGCGATGTCCTCGGCGTGGACGACCTTGGCCTTGGCCAGCCAGAAGGCCGAAAGCTCCTCCAGGGAAAACTCCGGGCGCTTGGCCCACTCGGCCTGCATGAGCCGGACCGCCCAGCGCAGGTTCACGGCGGTGGGCCGGGCGCTGGCGACCTGCTCCAGCTTTTCCGCCAGGGCGGGCTTCCAGTCAGGCGTGCCGGCAACCTCGCGCGCGGCCAGATAGCAGCCATAGGCCGCGGTGACGCCGATGGCCGGAGCCCCGCGCACGACCATGACCACGAGGGCCTCGCAGACGTCCTTCACGGTCTTGCAGACGAACCATTCCTCACGCGTGGGCAGGTAGCGCTGGTCCAGCAGAACAAGCGCGTCTTTTTCCGGGGAATACTGGATATGCTCGGTCATTGGGAGGAATATCCTTCGGATTATTTGAGTTTTTCGGCCAGAAGCTGGTTCACCACGGCGGGGTTGGCCTGCCCCTTGGTGCGGCGCATGATCTGTCCCACAAAGAAGCCCATGAGCTTGGTCTTGCCCGCGCGATAGTCGGCCAGCTCCTTGGGGTTTTCGGCCAGCACGGCGTCGATGTCCGCTGCCAGGGCCGAGGTGTCGGAAATCTGCACAAGGCCCTTGGCCTTAACCAGGGCCTCGGGATCGCCGCCTGTCTCAAGCAGTTCAGGCAGAATGTCCTTGCCGCTCTTGGCGCTTATCTGCCCCTCTTCCACCAGGCGCACCAGGGTGGCCAGGTTCCCGGGCGAGAGCTTCAGGTCCGCCGCGCGGCCGCCGCTCGCGTTCAGTTCGCGCAGGATGTCGGTCATCAACCAATTCGCGATCTTCTTGGGTTCGGCAAAGGCCTTGACCGCGGCTTCGTAATACTCGGCCAGGTCGCGCTCGCTGGTGAGCACCTCGCTCGCGTCGGCGGACAGGCCGTACTGCTCCCTGAAGCGCGCCTCGCGGGCCTTGGGCAGTTCCGGCAGCTCGGACTTCCACTGCGCGAGCCAGGACTCCTCAAGCACCAGCGGCACAAGATCCGGGCAGGGGAAATAGCGATAGTCGTGGGCTTCTTCCTTGCCGCGCATGGAGTGCGTGGTGCCTTTGTTCGCGTCATACAGGCGCGTCTCCTGCACCACGGCTTCGCCATCCTCCACCAGGTCGATCTGGCGCTCCACCTCGAACTCGATGGCCTTCTGCACGTGCTTGAAGGAATTGAGGTTCTTCAGCTCCGCCCGGGTGCCGAAGGCCTCCTGGCCAAAGGGGCGCACGCTTACGTTGGCGTCGCAACGGAAGGAGCCCTCCTCCATGTTGCCGTCGCAGATGTCCAGGTACACCAGGATGCTGCGCAAAGCCTTGAGGTAGGCCACGGCCTCCTCGGCGCTGCGCATGTCCGGCTCGCTCACGATCTCGATCAGCGGCACGCAGCTCCGGTTCAGGTCCACGTAGCTGGCGTTGTCGTGGGCGGAGTGGATGTTCTTGCCCGCGTCCTCCTCCATGTGGATGCGCGTGACGCCCACGCGCTTCGGCCCCTTGGAGGTGACGATGTCCACATGGCCGTGCTCGCAGATGGGCAGCTCGAACTGGGAGGTCTGGTAACCCTTGGGCAGGTCGGGGTAGAAGTAGTTCTTGCGCGCGAAGATGCTCGTGCGGTTGATCTCGCAGTCGATGGCCAGGCCCATCTTGGCCGCGTACTCCACCACCTTGCGGTTGAGCACGGGCAGAACGCCGGGCATTCCCGAGCACACGGGGCAGACGTTCTCATTCGGCTCCACCCCAAACCGCGTGGAGCAGGAGCAGAAGATCTTGGACCTGGTCTTGAGCTGGGCATGCACCTCAAGTCCGATGACCGTCTCGTACCTGGCCATGAGCCCCCCTTCGCCTGTGCGCCGCCTACGCCCCGGCCTTGCGGGTGTAGAGTTCCGGGTTCAGGCGCGGATCGTTGTACATCTTGAACTGATAGTAGACCTTGGGCCGCTTTGCGCCCAGGGCGTAGTCGTCCACGAGATCGAGGACCGACTCGCAGAGGTCGAAGCGCTGCTCCGTGAGCACGGCGAGCTTGCGCTGGCATTCGGCCACAAAATCGCCGGTCACCCCCGCGCGCTCGGCCTGCTCCTGCATGTGGTACATCTTGAGGGCCAGGATGGAGCCACGATCAAGGGCCACGCCGATGGTTTCGGTGTTGAAACGGGGGCGCGCGCCCTGCGGGGCTGAGGGCAAGAGCGGCTCAAGGGCGCGCACGAGAAACAGGTCCAGGCGCTCGATCATGTCGTTGCGCTCCTGGTTCAGCTTGTCGATGGCGTACTTGCAGTCCGCGATGAGTTCGGCTCCGGCGTCCTTGCGGCGGGCGCGGTCCTCCACGTGCCACAGGCGGAAATTGCACCAGTGCTGGCGGGAAAGCAGGTCCAGAAAACCGGCCTGGTCGACGGCCTCGGGCACCTCGCTGGAAAAGCTCGGCTCCTGACGGTGCCAATCGCCCACGGTGCCCGCCTGGGCCTCAAAGGCCTGGCGCAGCAAGCTCCGGATGTCATCATAGGAAAGATTGATCATTGTCCTCTCGTGTATGCCTGTAAACGAAGCGCATTCTTGCTCACCAACAGATGCAGGCCTGCGCTCGCGCGCAGCCCCGCTTCCAGGCGCTCGGCGCGCTCGCCGCCGCCCAGATACAGATCAAGCCGATGGCCCCTGATGTCGGAGCCTGTGTCCTGGGCCAGGACCAGCCCATGGAAGCCGACGGACGCGCCGCCGTTTTGCCCGGGCAGCCCAAGGTCCAGCACGGACACGGCTCCAAGCGGCAGGAGACTTGGGTCTGTAGCCAGACTGACCAGCGCAGTCAACGGTTTTTCCATGGCGCCAACGCTTGGGCCGTTGCGCAGCTCGAAGAAAACATAGCTGCGGTTCTGGGCCATTATCTCCCGTGCACGGTCAGGATTCTCCTGGCACCAGGCGCGGATGGAAGCTCGGGAAAGCCGCTCCCGGGGCAGGGCACCGTTGGCCAGCAGCAGCTGCCCCAGGCCCTGGAACTCATGCCCGTTGGAGGCCCTGAACTGGACCGTGCGGCGGCTGCCATCAGGCAAAAGCAACGTGCCCGCGCCCTCGGTCTGAAGCACAAAAGCGTCAAAGGGGCTGCGCACCCAGGCGACCTCCAGCCCCTGCCCGGCGAGCACGCCCTCGCCATCGATCGCCTGACGGTCGTAGTACGGCTGGATGGCCCCGCCAGAGGCGCGGTAGACCTTGGGGCGCCCCAGGCGCACCTCCTCCGGGCTGGCCTTGCGCAGATCCGGGGGCAGGCCGTACAGGGGCTGTTCAAAGCCGGGCTGGCGGGTCAGGCTGGCCTCGGCCTCGGGCGAATAATAGCCGGTGACGAGCGGGCTTGCGGCCAGCTCATACCAGACGAAGCGCTCGGCCAGCAGGCCGGGGTTGGCGTCCAGGTCGGGCAAAATGTCGTACAGTTCCTGTGCGGTGGCCGAAAGCTGCCCCCAGGTGAGGCTGCCGCCCGGCTGCACCAGGGCTGGAGCGGCCTGCGGCTTCTTGGCCAGAAAGGCCAGACTGTGGCGCAGGGGCTCGGCCAGGCCGGCAAAGCTGGGCAAGGACTGGCTCCTGGGCTGAAGGCTCCGGGCCAGGGCCTGCGCCTCGAAGCCCCTGCGGGGTCGGAAGGCCGAGCCGCCCTCCTCCTCCATACGCATGGGCACGGGCTCCGGCCCCAGCCGGGCGGAGGCGTCGGCCTGCTCCTGCAGGCGCGGCGGGGCCGCAACGCCCGTGCGCACGCGGCGCACGGAGGAGGCGGGGCGTCCGGCGGATTCCCGGGGCAGATAGTCCAGGGCGGCGCACCCGCCCAAGGCCGCCAGAAGCAGCACGGCCAGCGCGGCCCGCAGCAGCGCCTCGCACGGTCCCCCGCGGATCATCTACCCTCCCACCACCACATCGGAGAAGCGGCCAACCCCGTACTCCCTGCGGCGCAGGAACTTCTCCGGGCCGGGGCCGATGATCTGCAATTCTGGCTGGCGCCGCTGCACCGAGAGCGCGATCTGCATCTCCTTGGTGCAGCCCGTGGAATAGGTGGCGTCCTTGCCCGCCCACACCGGGGGCACCCGCTTGCCCATGAGCTCGAAGCTCTTCTCGATGTCGGCGTCGGTCTGGAAGCGCCACACGTTCAGATAGCCGCTTCTCTGCACGCGCTCCCACATGAACATCAGGTCATCGGCGTCCAGGCCTTCCTCGAAATGCTCGCCGGGATTGATGATGAAGGTGCCTTCCAGGCGCGAACGCAGGTGCGTGACAAAGGTGTTCAGCACCTCGATGGCGACCTTGACCTGGCCGGGAATGCTGCCGACCACGGCGCTGTAGAACATGACCGTCTTGCCCTCGGCCCTGGCCTCGCGCATCTGGTCGATGATGGCGTCGGCCTTGGCCAGGATAGCCTCCTCGCTGAACTTGTGCACATGCGGGGGCTTGGCCTTGAAAAACATGCGGAACTTGCCCTGCCTGTCGGAGAAGAAGACCAGCACGTCGCGGGTGAACTCGTGGCTGGTGCCGATGAAGCGGCGGTAATAGGCCTCGCCCTTGGCCAGCACCAGGTCGCATTCCTTCCAGGCGCGGGCGAAGGTGACGCTCAGGCGGTAGGGATTGAAGCGCTCCCGCGTGCCGTCGGAGATGACCACCAGGGGATGCTCGCGGATGGCCTGGAGCAGCTCGTTCTTGGTGACGCGGTCGTTCTGGAGGAAGTAGGCGTCGCGGAAGGCCTCGGCCAGCACGGGATCGGACTCCAGGTCCCAGACCGTCGGGCTGTCGAAGTAGAAGCCGTCCTTCAAGGCCAGCACCACCCGGTGCCCCTGGCGCAAAAGCGAGCGCACGACCTTGAGGTCCATGAGGATGCCGCCGCTGGCGCGCGGCAGGTACAGAATGCGCAACGGCCCGCGGCCGTTTGCGAACAGGCTGCGCAGGGGCGAGAAGTCCATCCCGGAGAGGCTGCGGCGCATGTCGTCGGCGTCCAGCCCCTCGGTGGCGTTGTCGCTGGTCCAAAAGGGCTTGTGCGTGGAGAAGAACAAAAGCCGCGCCATCTCAAGCAGGTCGAGCTCGAAGCGCAGATCCGTGATGCGGGCGCACTCCAGCTTCTCTTCGGGGCACACGTTCACTAGGCGGTTGAAGAACGGGCTTTCCAAAAAGGCCTTGGCCCTGAGATTCTCCGCGCGCTTGCGCTCCTGGTAGGGATCGGGGATGCCGCTCAGGGCGAGAAAGATGGTCAGCATGCGCTTGAGCAGGCGTGACGGGATCAGCACCGGCGCGTTGAGCGTCATGCGGAACTTGTAGCGGCAGAGCTGAATGATGCGCCGGCGGCCCGGCCCCTTGGGCACGGCGTTGCGCACGGTGCGCACCAGCACGCGCCACTGGTCCGTGTATTCACGCAAGAGCGCGCCGTCCAGCCTGGCCTTGAGCAGAAAATGCAGCATCCAATCGCTGCACGGGGCGTAGAAGGAGTCCTCGTCGAGCGACACGATGAACCGGATCTGCTCCGGCGTGGCGTTCTCCGGGTCGATGGAGTGCTCCAGGCTGTTCTCGGTCATGAAATGCAGCAAGAGCGCGTCCAGAACCGGGTCCTGGTCGTAGCGAATCTCATTGGCTGAGGTGAAGACGAAGTCGTGCACAGGCGCTACCTCTGGGTGAAGAAACCTTTGTTCGCCAGCTTGGCGAAATATGAGCTGCAACCAGCGGTCTGGGCCATGATCAGGTCCTCCGGGCTGCGCGAAAGGCGCACCTCGTCGCCGGACTCCAGGCCAAAGGCTCGCTGGCCGTCAACGGTCATGCGCACTTCACCCCGAAGCTCCTCGACCAGGACGGTCAAAGGGGCATCGGTCGGCAGCACCATGGGGCCGAAGGTGTTCAAGAACGGGCACACCGGGGTGAGGCAAAAGGCCTGCAGCTCCGGATAGACCAGCGGCCCGCCAGCGGAAAAGCCGTAGGCGGTGGAGCCCGTCGGCGTGCTGACGATGAGACCGTCGGCGCGCATTTCCCCAACCCGCTCGCCTGCGCGCCGCACGGCAAGGCGGATGAGCCGGGCCATGTCGCCCCGGCTGACCACGACATCGTTCACCGCCACGCCGGAGCAGACGCTCTTGCCACCGCGCAGCACGTCATAGGAGAGGCAGATGCGCCTGGACAGGCCGTAGCGCCCGGCCAGAAGCTCCTCAAGTCGTTGCGGCCAGTTGCCCGCGCCCTCGGCCAGGAACCCCACCCGGCCCAGATTCAAGCCAAGCAGGGGAATGCCGAGGCCAAGGCAGATCCGGGCCACGCCGATGAAGGTGCCGTCGCCGCCAAGGACCAGCACCATGTCCCAGGGCTGGTCCGCGTCAGGCTTGCAGGCGTCAAGCCCGCCGCCGACGCGGTGTTCGCAGACAGTGGCGCGCACGCCACGCGCGTCAAGCCAGGCGCAGATGTCCTGGCCAAGGCTTCGCGCCTGGGCGTCGCCATTGCGCAACATCAACAAAAAAGACTGTTTCTCGCCATTCATTGCCGGACACTAGACAAATCAGCAAAAACATTCAACACATCCCCTACGGTGGTGAAATGTGGGAAATTTGCGTATTTCTTTTCCACAGCCCTAAAGTTTCTCCCCAGTTATGACGATAACAGAGTCAAGCGAGGAGTGTATGTAATGGTTGTTCAGCCGGTGAATGTTCGCCTTATGCTGCGCACTTACGGAAAGCAGCTGACAAGCGCCAAGCGGCTGGCCCGCTTCAAGCGCGCGCTTGCCCTTTCCGGTGCGCAGGACATGGTGAGCATATCCCGGGAAGCCAGGCGCAAGGAACTCGTGGAAAGAGTTGCGCAGGAGGTTATTGAAAACCTTCTGGTAAACGGGCAAGATAATCCGGTGGTGACGCGGGTTCTCACGGACCTTGAGCAGGAACTGGGCGAACGGGTGCTTTTCGACTACCCCCTGGATGGCGGCGAGGTCCAGATTCTTCGCCAGACACCCGAAGGCCCGCAGGAAGTCATCCCCGATGAGAAGCTGCGCATCATGCGCAGGCTCTGGGAGATTACCTTGGACAACGTGGACGAAACGATGTTGTAAGGCCCTCAACACGAGGGGGAGAGTCATGGAGATCAAGAAGGTTTTGGGAGAGATGAACCCCTACTCCTCGCAGAAGCTGCAGGAGAGCCAGCGGGTTCAGCAGGATCAGTCGGCCAAGGGCGCGGCGAACGCCCAGCAGCTCGGCGACAAGGTCGCCCTTTCGCCCGAGGCGAAGCTGCTCGCCACGGCCATGAGCACGGCCAACGCCGCGCCGGACACACGCGCCGAGAAGGTCCGCGAACTCAAGGAACAGATTCAGGCCGGCACCTACAAGCCGGACATCCGCAAGGCTGCGGCCAATCTGATCCGCGACGAAGTGAGCCTCACCCGCTAGCCGCGAGCCTCCGGGCTGCGCTCCGGCCTCCCCCGGGAGCACCCGGAAAGTGCGCTCCACGCCCCTCTCCGACAACACATCAGAATTCCACGCAAAACGCCCCTGCCGACTAAATGTCGGCAGGGGCGTTTTGCGTGGCTGGCCCGGTGCTATTTCTGGGGAGGGCGTCCCGCGTCCGCCGATGCGTCATCCTGGCGCTGCGCGTCCACTAGGCGGAAATGCGTGGGATATTTCGAGTCGGTCTGCGGCACCTGCATGCCGATGCGGGCCTTGCTGTTCAGAATGATCGGCCCGGAGAGGTTCAGGGTTGTCTCCTGCGGGCGATTCCTGGGGATGGTCACCGTGACCAGCACGGCGATCTGGCGAATGTTCTCCACGCGCAAGATCTTCTTCTCGGCCTGCTCAAGCTTGATGTTGTAGTCCGGCAGGAACGGGAAGGGATCGGCCACGAGCAAGCCCAGGCCGGGATCGGTGACGCACTGCAGGAGCAGGAACGGCGAGTTCTCGCGCACGGGGATGAGCACATACTCGCGCTTGTCATCCAGGCCAATGAGGCCGTGCGGAAAGAACAGCACGCTGTCGCGCGCGACTTCCCGGTCGCCCAGCTTGGTCTGGATCAGGATTGTTTTTGGTCTTCCAGCCATAACGATGCCGCGGCAAGCAGATCCTGCCCGCTGGCCTCAAGGGCCAGGCTGTTCTGTTCCTTGATCTTGAGGTACACCTCTTCCCGGTATACCGTCATATCCTCAGGCACTTCCAGGCCAAGCTTTATCTGCTTGCCCTGGATGCTCAACACCTTGAGTTTGATATTCTCGCCCAGATAGAGACTTTCTCCGGGACGTCTGGTGAGGATGAGCATGGTGCTTCGGATACCCGCCTGTCGTTTCGTTGGCCTTGCCGCACTGAAATGCGGCAGAGGGGGACGCTAGCCTATGCCCGGGCATGATGTCCAGCCCGAAGGCCGGTTTCACCCATCAAAGCCGCGCACTCCCCGCAATTTCGCTAGATGTAATCCATCAGGCTCATCTTCATGATCGTGGAGGAGGACTTGAGCACCGCCTGATAGGCCGTCTCCTGCTGGGAGAGCTGGATCAACAGCTTGGTCAGGTCCACGTCCTCCACGGAACTGAGCTGCGTGGTCACGCTGTCGGACAGGTTGCCCAGAATCGTCACGGTGGTCGCCACGCGGTTTTCGCGTCCGCCCACGCTGGCAAGGGCCGTGGTGATCTGGGTCTGGCAGAGCTTCAGTCCTTCCAGCGACTGGCTGACGCCTTGCTGGTTGTTTGTTTCAAGGAAGGCCACGAGGTTGCCGATGGTCTCGAACAGATTCTTGGTCGAGTTGCCGCCGTTGCTTGTGTAGATGCTGGTGCCTGTACCGAAGACGGCCGAAGCGTTGCTGCTGGAAATTGTCAGCCGCTCGCCGCCGTTGGCAAGCACGGCCTTGGGGTCCTGGTAGATGCCGCCGAAAATGTCCTTGCCCACGTCGTTCACGCGGATGGTTTCGCTCGCGCTCACCTGCAGGTTTACGCCCGCCGTGTTCGGGGTGATGAGGAACTGCGCGCCTGGCTGCAACAGGTTGGAACCGTTGGAGGCCAGGGTCAGCAGGCCGCCGTTGGCGATGTTCAGCACGGTCGCGTTCGAGGTGCTGTCGGCCGCCACGGTGTTGCCCGTGACCCAGTTCATGCCATTGTCCAGGCTGTAGGAGTACTCGATGTCCCCGCCCATGGTCACGGCGGTGGCGTTGTCGATGCGCACCAGGGTGTTGCCGCTGAAGGCGCCTCGCGCGCTGGCGGCTATCTGCCCGGTCCCGGCGCCCGTGCTGCTGACGCTTGTCGCGGTGGAGTCGGAGTCGTCGCCGTTGTAGACCGCCGATGGCCTGATCCACATCCAGGTGCCCTTGGCGTCGTTGGTGTCGGTCATGCTGTTGGCCTTCACCATGGTGTCGTTGGCAAAGGTGATGGACGTTCCGCTCTCCGGCATGCTGACGACGATCTCGCCCGCGGCATTGGTGGTCACCGTGCCGTCACGAAATGTCTTGCCCCCATCGAAGCTGTAGCGCACGTCGCAGGCGCTCATGAGCGCGGAACTGCCTATGGCCGCGCCGCTGTTCAGAAACTGCACCAGCACGGTGCTGGCGCTGTCGCCCTCTATGCGAAAGCTGTTGTTGGTGGTCAGCGTCGCCTCGTTGGAGGTCATCCACAGGCATTCCGTGAAGGCGTTCTGGTCCGTGACCTGACCGCCGTAAATGCTCTTGTTCTGGTACTCCGTATTGGCAAGGGCGATGAGCTGCTCGTAAATCTCGCGCATCTCGTAGGCGATCTGGGTGCGGTTCTCGGCGCTGATGGTGCCGGTGGCGGCCTGCTCGGCCAGCCCCTTGGCGCGGGTGAGCAGCGTGGACACCTGGGTCAGGGTGCTGTCCGAGGAAGCGAGCCAACCCTTGGCCGTGGCCGCGTTCTCAAGATACTGGTCATAGGAGTTCAGGGTGGTGCGCAGGTTCAGGATCGTGGCCGAGGCCACGGCGTCGTCGGAGGGCTTGTTCACCCGCTTCTGCGAGGAGGACTGCTCGTTCAGATCCGTGAGCGTGGAGAGCTTGTTGTTTATATAGCTCATGGACTGCGTGTACATCATCTGCGTGGAGATGCGAAGCATGGCCTTCCTCCTGTTCTGCTAGGACTTGAGAGAGAGCAGAACCTGCATCATCTCGTCAGCCGTTGTGATCAGCTTCGCGGCGGCGGTGTAGGCGTGCTGATACTTGATGAGATTGGTCATCTCCTCATCGATGTTCACGCCGGAGATCGCCTGCTGCTGGTCGTCAAGATCCGAGGCGAGGGCCTCGGTGTACTGGTACTTGTACTTGGCCTGGGCCGTGTCCGCGCCAACATCGCTCACCAGCCCGGAATAATAGCTGCTGATGGTCTCCGTCACCGTGCCGCCGCGCAGGGTGGTGATGCTGACCTTTGTGGTCAAAAGGTCGGAGATGGCCGAGGCTGTGGTGCCGTCGCCCTTGTTCGCCTGGCCTGCCCCGTTCACGTGCCCGGCGTTCAGCCGGTCCAAATCCGAGGTGACGGCGGTATTGAGCCCCAGGTCCGAGCACTTGGAACCGGTGAAGAAGGTGTTCAGACCAAGGGCGGCGTACAGGCCGGTCGTATCCGTGCCCATGTTGAAGGAATACCCGTCGTTGGCGGTTATGGTCAGCTGGTGGTTGACGATGCTGGCGGTGAGGTAGGTGCCGAAGGTGTTGTTCACCGCATCGCGCACGTCTTCCAGGGTGTCGGTCGCCGGGTTGAAGTTGAGCTTGGTTCCCGCGCCGCCGCTGAAGTCGAGCGCGCTGCCCGCCACCTGCAGCCCTGTGCTGTTGTTGTAGATGAACATGTACGCGCTGCCGGAGGTGAGCTTGCTTGAGTACGTGAGCCCGGAGCTGTTGCTGCCAAGGGCCACGTTGTCATGCTTGACAGAGTAGGTGCCGTTGATCTGGCTGATGTTCTCAAGCCCGGCGCCCTGGCTGTGCAGGCGGTTGACTTCCCAGGCCACGGTTCCGGCGATGGCGTCGAGCTTCTCGCGGTAGGCGCCAAGATAGTCGTTCTTGTAGGTGCACAAGGCAGAGAGGGTGCCGCCGGTAAGCCGCGAGGGGTCCATGGTGCCCGAAGCGTTGGTGTACGGAGTGATGTTCTCCTTGGTGGAGGTGTTCTCGTTCCAGTACAGGGCGCGCGTGGGCACGATCAGGAACTTGTCGCCAACGGTCAGCGGATTCGCTGGCGCGGTGTCGGAGCTTGAGGATGTGCCGAACCAGATGGACAGCGGTCCGATCTCGATGGCGGTGTCCTCGCCGCGCGCGGCCACGTGCAGTTCGTTGCCGTCGTCGTCCCTGAGCCAGGTCTTGCCGCCGTCCACCGAGACGCGGAACATGGCCGCGCCCGCGCCGCTGGTCACGGTGCCTGCGCTCACCACCTCAAGGGTGTACTCCTGGTTGTCCGAGCCGGAAAAATATGCCTTGCCGTCAAAGGTGGAGGTGCTCTTCAAGTCCGAGGTGGCCTGGGGCGCATCATAGGAAATGCTGTAGGTGTTGAAGCCGTCCACCAGCGGCTGCCCGGCCTGGGTGGTGATGGTGAGCTCGCCGTTGCCGTTGTCGATGTAGTTGATGTCCATGTAGCCGGCCAGCTCGCGCACGAGCGACGAGCGCGTGTCGAGCAGGGCGTTCACGTCGGCGGTGGTGTTGGAAATCTGCTTGTTCAGGGTGGCTATCTGGCCAAGCAGGTCGTTGACCTCGCTCACCTGCTGAATGATGGCCGCCTCGGCCTCGCGCTGCTGGGTGATGAGGTCGGCGTTGATGTTGTTCAAGGTGGAGATGAGCGTCTGGCTGCTCTCGAGCACGCTGTTGCGGCTGCTGGCGTTCTCCGTCGACTGGATGAGGTCCTCCCAGGAACTGAAGAACTTGCTCAAGGTGTTGGAGAGGCCATAGCCGGAGGACTCGTTGAACAGGCTCTCCGTGTTCGAGAGGTTGGTGTACAGGGTCTCCCAACGCTCCCGCAGGGTGGCCTGGTCGTAATACTGGTTCTCGACATACTGGCTGAAATGGCGCTGGACCTCGTTCGCCCACACGCCGGAGCCCACCTGCCCCGCCGAGCCGTCCACGACGTAGGCCTCGGCGAAGGAGACGGTGCGGCGGCTGTAGCCCGTGGTGTTGACGTTGGAAATGTTCTCGCCGGTGACGGCGATGGCGGCCTGCGCCGCGCTGAGCCCCGTCTTGGCTATGCCCATTACCGAGGGGAGGCCGGACATTGACGCACCCCCGCGGAACATGCTGACCTGGGGCTGCTGGCTCTTGGCGTAGCGCCCGCGGCGCGAGTACCTGTCCGACTTGCCGGGCTCGATGGCCAGGTG
>JBFWMQ010000033.1:0-32435 GCA_050251495.1 Desulfovibrio sp.
ACCGCCTTTCCGAAGGCGAGTCCGGCCTCATGGACGCGTACCGGGCCGGAGCGGCCGCGCGGCGCACGGCCCTGGCCCTGGGCTTCGTGTTCTACTTCGGCCACCACGTAAGCGATGAACTCTCGGCCCTGCCCTTTGCCCCCGCGCTCATGGCAGGCCGAAAGCCATTCACCCTCATCGGCCCCTTTGACTTCTTCGACGCGGGCGCGGTGTTCGCGCCCGAGCTCGGCCCGGCCCCCCTGCGGGTGCAGGCCCAGGGCGCGGAGACCCCGCAGGAGCTGTTCCGCCTGGCCCTGCGGGAGAACCTCTTCGTCACGCGGCTTTCGCACACCGCGCCCCTGCAGGAGGCCGTGGCCGCCCGGCTCATGGACGCGGGCGCGCAACGCTGCGCGCCGGACTTTCTTGAACGCGTGGAGCAGTCCAGCCGCTGCCGCCCCCTGGCCTGGGTCACCCTGCGCAGCCACAACCGCGCCTGGCGCGGGCAGGCCGCCGGACTGGCGCGGGTGCTGAACGCCCTGCGCCGGGAGCACCCCGGCCTCGGCGTGGTCTTTGATGGAATGGAGGGGGAACGGCCCGTGCTTGAGGCGGCCCTGGCGTCCCTTGAGCCCGGCCTGTCGGCCTTTGACGGCCTGGGCACCACGCTCTTCGAGGCCCTGGCCTGGGCCAGGCGCGCGGACTTCTTCATCGCGCCCTTCGGCAACGGCACAGGCATCACCAGCATCGCCAACACGCCGGGCGTGGTGCACACCCACGAAGAATGGGCCAAGCCGGAACCCTTCTGCGTCAACCGGCGCGAGAACTGCGCCCTGGCCCTGCCCGTGGCCGGGCGCACCATCGCCGGACCCGGCCAGGACATCTACAGCGCGGACTATGAGCTTGACTGGCGCGAGGTGCTGGACGCGGCGCGCCTGGTCTTGGCCAACGGGCTATCCGAAGGGTTGTCCGGTCCGAAAAGCTAGCCGCGCACCCCCACGAACAGCACGCGGGTCGGCCCCAGCTGGTGGGCCTCCACCGTGTCGTAGCGCCCGCGCATGAGCTCCGCGATGGACAGGGGGTTGTACTCCGGGTGATGGCTGGGCGAATAGTTGGAGAGCACGAAGGGCTCGGTCTCGTGCGGGGCCACGTATTCCAGCAGCAGCACCCGCCTGCACAGCAGGTCCGCCTGGTCCAGCACCTGGCTCACCGTCTTGCCGAAGGTGAACACCAGATGGTGCACCAGGGCCAGATACGCCACCATGTCGAAACGCCGCTCCGGGTTTCGGTAGCCGCCAAAGGCCGCCACGTCCTCGATGAAGGCGTGGATGGGAAGCCGGTTGTCGCGGGCGTGCAGGTACAGCTTGTCCACCAGGCTCTCGGCCGTGTCCAGGCCGATGGCGGGCGCCCCGCAGCCGGCGGCGAACAGGCTGAAGCGGCCCTTGTTGCAGCCCAGGTCCAGGAAGGCGTCGGGCTTGTGCCGCGTGATGAGATCCACCACCAGCTGCTCCTTGCCGCCCTCGGGCCGGGCCTCGCCCAGGCTGGCCGCCTGGTAGCCCTCGCTGTCCCAGCCCACCTCGGAATAGCTCACCACGACCCCGGCCAGCCACTGCCGCACAAGGTCCAGGAAGCCCGGCAGATCGCGCGCGCGGAAGCGCTCCGCGCAGGCCTCGCGCAGGACGGACACGGCCTGGGCCACCTCCGGCGCAAGCAGGGGCCGGACCTCCTCCCAGGCCAGGCTGCGGCGGATGGTTTCGCGCAGCAGCGTGTGCTGCTTCGAGTCCACCAGGGCCAGGGGATGCACCCAGGCTGAAAAGAACGTCTCCAGGAGCGGGCCGGAGAGCATGGTGGCCTCGGCCGGGCCGATGGAGCAGAAGTCCACGAAGCAGGGCCGCGTCTGATCAAAGAGCACGTTGTCCGTGTGGCAGTCCTGCAGGGAATAGCCCTCCCGCGCCAAGGCGGCCCAGAAGTCCACGAAGAAGCGCGCCGCGTCGAGGTATTGCGAAAAGCTCCAGTTGGCCCTCGACTGGGCCAGCAGGCTCTTGTGCTCCAGCACCAGCCGACCGGGCTCGTCCGTGTGCACCCAGGTCTCGACCACACCAAGGTCCAGGAGGCGGCGCAGGCGCTTTTCGTCGCGCGCCAGGTCGCGGTAGAACTCGAAGTCCTGCTCCAGAATGGCCCGCAGGGTCCGCCCGCCCTCGAAATACACGCGCCCCCGGTTGTCGCCGCCCGGGCGGGCGCGCGGGGCGTCGGCCAGTTCGCGCCGTTCGCCGCCTCCGGTCGCAAGCGCGGCCCAGGCCTTGGGATCGAAGAACTCGTTGCGCCAGAGGAACACGAGGTCGCAGGATTCGGGAACCAGGCCGGAGAGGGTCTTCATCACCGAAAGATAGTTGGACGGGCACACGGCGATGAGCAGGAAGTCCGGCCAGACGGCCTTTGCCGGGTGGAGCACGGGCAGGCCCTGGAACGCGGTCTTGGCCGGGGCCACGTCCAGGAAGCCCCGGATATCCACGCCGGGCAGAAGCCGCAGGGCCAAAGCGCCGGAGGTTCCCGCGCCGTAGATGAGGCCGGACTTGCCGCCGAAGCCGTAGCCCTGGCGGAACGCCGCCGCCACGCGGGCAGCGGCGTCCATGTCCACCTGGGCAAGGTCGAAGCTGGTCCGGAAGGTGTCGTTGTAGTCCAGGCCGATGGAAAGGATGTGATTCTTCATCATGCGGGGCTCCTTGTTCCGGCGTCGCGCGTTTCAGGCGCGGCTGCGTAGTGAAGCGCGGAGGAAAGCGGCGGCAGCACGGCCTGGATGCGCCCGGGCGCAAAGCCCCGGCCCGCCAGATCGGCGGCCAGGACCCCGTCCGGGTCCAGGTCCATGATCAGCGCCCAGGCCTCCCCGGCGGGGGTGCGCGCGGGGTCCCATTCCGGGAGGTGGAAGCGGTACGGGGTTTCGCAGAGGACCTGCGGCCTGCGGCGCATGATGCGGTCCCAGGGGTCCACCTTGACGAGATTGCCGTACACGAAGTCGTTGGCCGTGGCGCGCAGCACCAGATTCCCCCCCTGGGCGTCCACGCGGTCCAGAAAGGCCGAGACCGCGTCGAAGTGCTCGGCAAAGGCCGGGATATCCGCCAGATGCACCCAGGTGTGGTTGCGGCAGCCGGGGCAGAAGAGTTGGTAGCTCCACTTGGGATGGCCCACGGCCTCGGTGAGCAGCGCCCCGCAGCCGGAGCACGCGGCCCGGCACGAGCCGCCCTGGCCGTGCTCGTAGTCGAAGGACAGCAGCCGCGCGTGGTTGTTGCGGAAGTGCGCGGTGAACAGCCGCGCCAGCTCCTCGCGCAGGAAGGGGAACAGCTCGCCGTCCTCGATGGCCGTCATGTTCAGCTCCGGCGCAAAGGCGAGATAGATGGCCTTGTTCATCACCCGGCCGTGCTCCACCGGGTCGCCCACCAGACCGCGCGCGGCGCACTCGTCATACAGCGGCGTGCCCGGCACCGGGGTGGTGAGGGAATAATACTTGGGCAGCTCGTTGGTCTCGATGAGCAGGTCGATGGTCGCCCGCACGTCGTCCTTGGTCTCGTCCAGGTAGCCGAACATCACGGACACGCCCCGGTTGATGCCAGCGGCCTGGGTGTCCAGGATGGCCCGGCGGTTGTCCGCGGGCGACACGTGCTTGTTCATGCGCTTGAGCACGCGCTCGCTGCCGCTCTCCACGCCGTACTGGATCTCGGCGCAGCCCGCCTTGCGCATGAGCCGCAGGGTCTCGGCGTCCGCGATGTTGGTGCGCAGGCCGCAGCCCCAGGGCAGGCCGATGCCGGAGTCGATGTAGGCGCGGCAGAACTCGCGGATGCGCCTGGGATTGGCCATGAAGGTCTCGTCGCGAAAGTTGAGGGAGTCCAGGCGGTAGGCCGCGTGGGTCTGGCGGATCTCGTCCAGCACCTGGTCCACGGAGCGGATGCGGTAGCCCCGGATGGTGCTGTTGCAGTAGTGGCAGCGGTTGGGGCAGCCCCGGCTGCCCAGGATGTGCAGCGTGCGGCAGCCGCTGCGCCGGAAATAGTCCTCCACGTCGCACACGGTCCAGTCGGGCAGCAGGTTGTGGACCTTCAGGTCGATGGGCTTGCGCGCCTCGGTGACGACGGCGCGGCCCGCAAGGTCGCGGCAGAGCACGCCCGGCACGCCGAAGAACGGACGGCCCTCGGCGTGGGCCAGCAGCAGGTCCTCGAGCGTGGCCTCGCCCTCGCCCACCACGCCCACGTGGAAGTCCAGCTCGCGCAGCAGGCGCTCGCCCGGAAACGCGCTGACGATAGGCCCGCCCAGCACGCGCAGGGCCTGGGGCTGGATCTCGCGCGCGGCGTTCAGATACCGCGCGAAGGTGTCCACAAAGGTCAGCATCCCGCCGGTGCAGATGGCGTCGTACTCCCGCTCCGCGATGAGCGCGCGAAAGTCCTTTGGCGTCAGGCTGCAATGCGGAACGTGCAATTCGATGCGCGGATGGTTGCGCAGGTACCCGGCCAGGTACAGGAAGCCGTGGGGCGGCAACTCCCCGGGGTTGTCGAGGATGGGCGAAAGCAGGAGCGCGCGGATTTTCTTGCCCGTCTGCACGGGCGCGCCTTCCTGCTGACCGGCCGAAGGCCGTCGCGGATGTGTCGTCAGGTCCACGGCTCCCCTCCCTTCCCGCTCAGCCCTTGGCCTTTTGGCAGCGCAGGGCGAACAGGCAATAGATGAGCTGGCCCGGATAGCGGCGCAGGAGCTGCGGGATGTCCGGGTAGAACAGCACCGAGCCGGACAGCGCTCCGGGCAGCCGCGACCACACGCGGTCCACGAAGGCGGCGGCGGAGTAATGCCGGGCAAAGGGCTCCTCCCAGGGATCGTCGCGCCACACGCGCTCCGCGCCGGGGTCGATGTCCACCCGGCCCTGGTCGCAGCGCGGGCTGGTGACGTTGAAGAAGCTGTCCTCCAGGTACAGGGGCGCGATGACGAGCCGCCCGCCGGGCTTGAGGATGCGCGCGGCCTCGGCGAGCAGGCGCGTGTCCGCATCGCCCATGAAGCACTCAAAGGCGCAGTGCAGGGTCAGCACGTCGGCGAAGGCGTCCGGCAGGCCGCTTTGCGTGGCGTCCGCGCCGATGCGCCGCCCGCTGACGCCCGGCGGATACGAGAGGTCCAGGCAGTAGGCGTCCACGCCCCGGCTGCCCAGCGCCCCGGCATAGGGGCTCCCGGAGGCGGCCACGTCCACCAGCACGTCGCCGGGCCGGGGCTGGCCCTCCCGCGTGGTCAGGTAGTGCTCCAGACACTTCTCCAGGGCGAACTGGCCATAGGGCTTGTAGAAATCCGCGATCTCCGGCCAGGCGGCCAGCCAGCGCTCGAAGTCCGCCGCATCGATGCGGCTGTCCTCCACGCGCACGCCAAGGCCCGCCAGCTCCGCGCGCACGGCCTCGAACAGGGCGAAGTTGCCTGCCGGGTCCTGGGCGTGGTCCCGGAAGGACTGCCGCTGCCGGGGCGGGCTGGCGGCAAAGGCGCGCAACTGCTCGTCGATGTTCATGGACGCTTCCTGCACAGCGCGAACCAGCTGCTTGCGGGCGTGAGTCGGCGCAGCAGCGAGGGGCGCGGGACCGGGCCTTCCAGCTCGGCCGGGTCAAAGGACTCGTTGTCCAGGGACAAGAGCTCGACCCCGGCCTCGGCCAGCAGGCGGCGCAGCTCCCGGCCCTGGAACTCGGTGTGGAAGAAGGTCTGGCCGTCCCAGCGTGCGGTGATGAGCCTGCGCCGCAGGGTGGACGGGAACCCCCGGCCCAGGAAATACTCCAAATAGGAGCGCGCGCTGGAGCGGTTGATGGCCGCGCGGTTCGGGGTGTCGAGCATGAAGAGCCCGCCGGGCTTGAGCACGCGCACGGCCTCCTTGAGCCCCCCCAGGGGGTCGAAGAGATGCTCCAGGATGTCGGTGTAGTTGACCACATCGAAGCAGCCGTCCGCGTAGGGCAGGGCCAGGGCGTTCGCCAGCTGGGCGTGGCCCTGGTCGAGGAACTCCTCCACGTAGGAGCGCACCGCGTCCACCCCGTGGTTCACAAAGCCTGCGGCCGCGTACTCGATGGGGATGCCGTCATTGCAGCGGCCGCCGCAGCCCACGTGCAGCACCAGCCCGCCAGGTTTTCCAGGCGGCAGGTGCGCCAGCACCCGGCGCATGATCTTGCGCGCCTTGACGCGCACCTCGCGGCGCTGGTGCTCGAAGGCCGGGGAGCTCTCGTCGTCCTTCATGAACTCGGCGCGGCCCCGCTCGCAGCACCCGGCCTGGAGCACGGTGTCCTTGAGGGCGGCAAGATCCCGCTCCCACTGCCGGTTGAAGCCCTCGCGGCCAAAGAGGCGGTCCCAGGCGCTGGCGGGCGGCGGCGCAAGGCCCAGCAGGCGCTCGCGCGGGTAGTGCAGGTGGCGCAGGTCCGGCGGGTAGACCGGCGCGGGCCGGGCGTTCACAAAGAGATCGTTGTAGCGGCCAATGGCCGGATAATCGCGTGCGCAGGCCGCGCAGCGCAAGGCCTGCGCAGGGGCGGGCGCAAGCGGACCCAGGCAGGCCGGGCAGCGCAGCAGCGAGCTGTCGTTCATACTGGCCGTGACGGCGGGCGCGCTCATGCCGAGGCCTCGGCCTCGGCTTCCAGCCGGGGCAGGCGGTAGTCGATGTAGTCGCGCCGCAGCACCCATTCGAGCAGGGCCGGGTTGGCGGCCACGGCGGCATTGTGGAACAGGTACCCGTCCGCGTAGCCCTGGTGGATGCGCAGCAGTTCCGGTTCGGCGCGGCCCGGGCCGTGGTGCCCGGCCAGGCTGCGCGCGGCCAGCTCGTCGCGCCCGGGCGGGGCGGCCACGGCGCCCAGGCTGCGGATGGCCGTGTAGGAGTCGCACACGCCCTGGTAGAAAAAGCGTTTGCAAAAGGCCTCCAGCGTCAGGCGCGAGGCCGGGATGCAGTGGTGCACAAGCGCCTCCGGCTCGTAGACGCAGAGGAGCCCCTGCTCGGCCAGCTTGTTCGACAGCCCGGTCTCGCCGTCGCCCTGGTACTGCTGCAGGTGCGCCGGGATGCAGTCCGGGTGGAAGCCGCCCAGGTCGAAGAGCGTCTGCCTGCGGATGGCGTAGTTGAGGCCCCACACGAAATGCGGCGCCACGAGCCTGCGCTCCGGCCCCATGTGGATGAGGCTCAGGGCCGGGCAGCTCTCGCCCCAGGGGTCCCGGCGCTGGAAGCGCGCGAACCAGGGCGGCGGCGTGACGGCGAAGCGGCCCACGCTCGGTCCGCCCGCCAGATGCACGCGCGGGTCGTCAAAGGCGCGCACCAGGGCGGACAGCCAGCCCGGCGCGGCCTCGATGTCGTCGTCGACAAAAACCAGCAGCCCACCCTTGGCCTCAATGGCCCCCCGATGCCGCCCGGACAAGAGCCCGGGCTCGGGCTCCAGCAGGATGCGCAGGTTGGCGATGCCGGAATCGCGCAGGGCCTGCCCGGACAAGGCCGCGGTGCCGTCGGTGGAGCCGTTGTCCACCACCAGCACCTCAAAGGCGCTGGACGGAAAATCCTGCCCGGCCAGGGAGTCCAGGCAGCCCGCCAAGAACTCCGCCCGGTTCAGGGTGGGCACGATGACGCTGACGCGGATCATGCGCCCTGCTCCCGCATAAACGCGAGCACGCCCGGCAGCTCGGCCAGGGGGTCGCTTGGCGGCGCAAGGCCCAGCCAGTCCCGCATCCGCTCCGCCGAGGCGACGAAGCGCACCACTTCCGGCCCGCGCGGCGGCAAAAGACTGGTCTCAACGCCGCGCCCGGGCAGGCAGGCGGCCACGCGCGCGGCCAGCTCCTGCAGGGTGGTGCCCTGGCCGGAGCCGATGTTCACCGGGCCGGGCAGCTCCCTCTCGGCGGCGCGCAGCAAGGCCTCGCAGGTCAGCCCCACGGGCACGAAGTCGATGACCTGGCCGCCGCCGTAAAGGAGAAGCGGCTCGCCCGCCAAGGCGCGGCCGCAGAACAGCGGGATCACCCGGTCGCGGTCGCCCGGACCGTACACGTTGGCCATGCGCACCACGGACACGCCCAGGCCCTGGGCCGCGAACGCGCCGCAGTAGGCCTCGGCGGCCATCTTGCTCGCGCCGTAGGCGTTCTTCGGGGCCAGGGGCGCGGTTTCGGCCACGGGCAGCTCGTCCGGCTCGCCGTAGACCTCGCGCGAGGACGCGAACACCAGGCGGCGCACGGTCCCAGACGCGCGCGCGGCCTCAAGCAGGTTCAGGGTGCCGGCCACGTTGGTGGAAAAGGAGTAGTCCAGGTCCGTCACCGAGCCCAGGACGTTTGACTGGGCGGCCAGGTGGAACACCAGCTCCGCGCCGGACATGGCCTCGCGCACGGTCTGCGCGTCGCGGATGTCGCCCTTCAGGAAGCGCACGCGGCGGTCGCAGACGAGCGGGTCGTCGAGCAGGTCGCCGGGCGCGGGGCAGGGGCGGAACAGGTTGTCCAGCACGCGCACCGTGGAGACGCCCGGCGTAGCGAGCAGCAGCCGCACCAGATGACGGCCGATGAAGCCCGCGCCGCCGGTCACCAGGACGATCACGCCCGGCTCCGGGCGGCCCGGGCGGGCGCGGTGAGGAAAGCTGCGTCTGCAAGGCGGGCGAGCGGCATTCTCTGCGTTTTGACCATGCGTGCAATCCTGCCGGGAGGCCCCGGCCGTTCCTGTTTTGGAGGGCTGCGCGTCAACGAGCCAACGCGCACCAGAATGGCTTTCAAGAACGGTGCCAACGGACAGGTCTTCCCCCCCCAGGGCAAAAGGCCCGGAGACCGCGCCGCCCCCCCTCAGCCGGACGCGCCCAGCTGAAGCAGGCGCCGTTCCTGGGCGCGCAGCAGCTCCAGCAGGGAGGCGAGCATCCGCCGGGCGTACGCGAACTGGTAGCGCAGCCCGCGCAGCCTGTCCGCCGGGTCCGGGGAGGTGATCCAGGCGTAGAACTGCGTGTGGCTGAAATCCTCGTAGCGTTGCAGCAGGTAGGTCACGTTGTTGCCGTCGAACACCGCCAGCACCTTGCTCCCCTGGACCAGGAAGGCCGGATCGTCCAGCCCCTCCAGGCTGTCCAGCAGGTCCAGGCAGGCCGCGTGCCGGGCGTATTCGGCCCGGGCATAGCCCAGGGCGGCGTTCAGGGCCGGGGCGCGGCGGCGGGCGGCGTGGGCCGTGCGCAGGGCCTGGGCCAGCCTGCCCGTGGGCTCGATGGCCGGGGCCGCGTCAAAACGCACCGGGGGAATGTCCAGGATGCTGTCCTTGGAGGTGTTCACCACCTCCAGGCCGCCCTGGCGCAGCTCGTCGCCCAGCCAGTGCTTCACGTCCAGGAAGTTCAGGCTGGTGTAGCGCTGGCGGCCGAAGCGGTTGGTCACCGGGTAGAGCTGCGGGAAGCGGTCGATGCGCTCGCGCGACTCCGGCTCGTAGCCGCGGCCGGTGGAGCCGGTGACGTAGCCCAGGGACCAGGGGTCGCCGGAGGACAGAAGCGCCCCGGCCAGCACGGCCCGGTCGCAGCCCAGGTACCGCGCCAGGGCCAGGGCCGTGGTGAGCACCGAGCCGTGCAGACGCAGGGACGGCCGGGGCCCGAAGACGTCCGTGCGCATCTGGCCGAACAGGAACTTCTGCGGGAACACGTCGCCGCCCAGGGCGGACAGGCTGTGGGCCACCAGCATCACCGGGCGCAAGAGCGGCAACCCCTCGAAACTCTTGGCCACCTGGAGCGAGGTGTCGTTGACCACGCAGAAATGCGGACGGATGCCCGCGGCCACCAGGCTCTTCAAGGCCGAGTTCACGGTGATGATGACCGCCCGGTCCTGGTTCTCGCGCAGGTAGCCGTACTGCTCGGCCAGGCTGGCCCCGGCGGCGGCCACGATGGCCGTCTCGCCCCGGAAGAGCCCCTTCAAGGAGCCGATGTCCGGGCACAGGGCATAGGCCGGGATGTTCTCGTAGGCGTGCACCAGCTGGTCGTAGAAGCGGTCCCGGGTGATGGCGCGCAGGGGCAGGCCCTGGCTCAGGGCCTGGCCGCTCAAGGGATACATCACGAAGCGGTAGAACAGGGTCTCCACATACTCGGCCACCTCCAGCGCATAGGCCGCGTCGGCCTCGCTGGCCGCCTGGGGCAGGAAGAACACCGGGAAGCCGATGCTGAACGTGTCCTTGACCAGGATGCCGGACAGGGGCGGCAGGAACTCGTGGGGCCGGCCCAGGAACACCAGGGCCTTGTTGGCCAGCCGGGCGGGCTCGATGCGGCCCAGGAACCGGCCCAGGCGCGCCGCGTCATGCTCGAAGATGAGCACCAGCACTCCGGGCTCGTCCAGCAGGCGCGCAAGCTCCGGGCTCAGTTCCGCGCCGATGACCGCCACGAAGCGCGTCCTGGCCAGCACCTCGTCCAAAGTGGACGCAGGGTCCAGCAGCTCGAACAGAGGCGCGCCGCCGGGAACCGGCATGGCGAAGCTTGGCCGCTCGTAGGCCCACAGGGGCGTGTGCGACGAAAACACATGCCGGGGCGGGGCGTCCGCCGTTCCGTACGCAACGTCGTCCGGCAAGGACGCGGGCGCGCAGAGGACCTCGGGCCGAGGCTCGCCGTGGGCGCTGAACAAGACGCCCATCTCCTGCAGCACCTTGAAGTGCACAACGGCCTTGCCCGCCTGGATCGCCATCACCCTCCCCTGCCTGTGCCCGCGCCTGGACGCGTGCTGAAGCTTTGGGGAGAGAACCCTATTTTATAAATTTTGTCTAGACTGCCCGGCCCACAGATGGGGCCAGCCAGAAGCGGAACCGGCAAAGGGACGCGGACGCCACGGTGAAGGAGAACTGCTTGAGAAGAAACCGAGGTCTACGCCAGGGGCAGCTCCACCACGAACACCGAGCCCCTGGGCCGGGCCGCCTCCACGCGCACCTGGCCCTTGTGGTCCATGACGATGGAGCGGACGATGGTGAGCCCCAGGCCGGTGCCGGTCTTCTTGCGCGAGAAGTAGGGCTCGAACATGCGCGCGCGCTCCTCCTGGCTGAAGCCCGGGCCGTTGTCGGCCACGCTGACGCGCGCCACGCCGCGCGCCGGGTCGCAGGCGGCGCGCACCGCCACCTCGCCGTTCTTCTGGCCCTCCAGGGCCTCGGCGGCGTTGGTCAGCAGGTTGATGAACACCTTGCGCAGGCCCTCGGCGTCAAAGGGCAGGGGCGGCTGGGCCGGGTCGGTCTCCAGGGTCCAGGAGATGTCGCGGTGGGCCGTGGCGAAGGTGCCCACAACCTCGCCCAGCAGGGCCGAAAGGTCGCCGGGCACCAGTTCGAGCTCCGGCAGCTTGGCGTAGCCGGAGAACTCGGTCACCATCTGCTGCAGGCGCTCCACCTCGCGCACGATGAGCGCGGCGCAGTCGTCGAAGCTCTTGTCCGCCGCAACGGAGGAAAACTTGCGTTGCAGGCGCTGGGCCGAGAGCTTGATGGGCGTCAGCGGGTTCTTGATCTCGTGGGCGATGCGCTGGGCCACCTCGCGCCAGGCGGCCAGACGCTGCATCTTCTCCAACTCGGTGATGTCCTCGAACACGGCCACCAGGCCGGTGCCGCCCTGGCCTTCGCCCTGGCCGACGCCGCTCGCGCTGCCGGAGAGCCCCACCAGGTTCACCAGAAAGCGCGCGCTGCGCTCCTTGAGCTGCAACTCGATCTGCCGGGTCCACCTCGCCTCGGGCACCTTGGCCAAATGCTTCAGCGCGCCGGAGAGCAGCTCCGAGAACTCGCCATGCACCAGATGCTGGGCCTTGAGCCCCACCAGCTGCTCGGCGTTGACGCCCAGCATGGCCTCGGCGGCCTTGTTCACGGTGCCGATGCGCCCGCTGGCGTCTGTGGAGATGACGCCGCTGGTGATGTTGTCGAGCACGGCCTCGATGTACCGGCCCCGGCGCTCCAGCTCCTCATACTGCTGGGCCATGCGCTCCTGGGCGTCCAGCAGGCGCTTCTGCCCGGCCTCCAGGTCCTCGGCCATGTGGTTGAAGGAGCGCACCAGGGAGCCCAGCTCGTCGTCGGCGGTGTCCTCCAGGCGCACCGAGAGGTCGCCCTTGGCGATGCGCTCCGTGCCCGCGGCCATGGCCTGCACGGGCGCGCTGATCTCCTTTGCCAGGCGGAAGCCGAACCAGCTGGCCCCGAGCACGATCAAAAGGCTCATCACCCCCAGGGTCAGGTAGAGGGTCATCTTCCAGGGATATTTGAGCTTCCTGAGCTTCTTGTACTCGTCCAGGCCGCGCACCACCTGGTCGAGCTTGTACATCAGCCCGCCGCCGATGCTCTCGCCCAGCACCAGGAAGCCCGACCGTCCCTCGTCCACGGGCACAAGGCCCACGACCAGGTCGTTGCCCGCGGTGGACAGCATCACCGAAACGTAGCGCGGGTTCTTGCGCAGGTCGTCCAGGTTCACCTTGGTGCGGGCCTCGGCCCAGACGCGGTCAAAGATCTGCGGCGGGTGCTTGTTCTGGTCGCGCCCCTCCGGGGTGATGATCCCGATGACCGCGAGACCATATTCGCGCAGCGACTCCGCCAGATGGGCGTCCATGGACTTGCCGCCCCAGGTGTAGTGGTTGGCGGCCACCTGGCCGATGACCTCCCGGCCGCGCTGCTCCACCCGCGCCTGGGCCGACTGGTAGAAGGACCGGCCGATCTCCAGGGACTGCTCCATGGAGTCCTCCACCTGGGTCTTGAACCAGTAGTCCACGCTGGTCTGCACGAACTTGGCCGACACGTAGAACATCAGCGCCACGGGCACGAGGGAGAGCAGGATGAAGGCCAGCACGAGCCGCGTGCGCAGGCGCGACCCCAGCACGTTGCGGCGGCGCTCCAGCAGCAGCTTGACGCCGTTCCTGCCCACCACGAACAGCACCACCAGGAGCAGGATGATGTTCAGGTTGACCAGGCCGAGGAAGAGGTAGGAGTTGACTCCCAAGAGCCGCAGCTCCACCCAGGTCAGCACCACGATGATCAGGACGCCCAGCAGGGCGATGCCCACCTCGCGCTTGCGCCGCTGGCGCTCGCGGACTTCCAGCGTATTGGCTGGGGCGCTAGCTGGCGCGGTGCTATGTTCTGCGGGGGCTTCCACGGCGCGCTAGTACCTGAAGTGCAGTTGGTAGGAGGCCTGGGGGGCCACGTCCCAGGACCAGAAGAAGAGCGTGCGCTTGAACCAGTTGGGGATGTCCGTCTGGTGCAGGCGGATGTCCAGGGCCAGGGTGTATTCCTTGCCGCGCTCAAGAAGCTTCCAGGGGCCCATGTCCAGGGTGAGGGAGCCCCAGCCCGTGCGCAGCAGTTCGTCCAGGCTGGTGTTCTTGAACGGGGCCTCGCGCCCGGGCACGGTCAGAATGTACTCGCGGGTCAGCAGGTCGTACTTCATCCGGCAGACCATCTCCGCCCCGGCCACCCGCGGGCTGGAGAACAAGCCGCCCTTCAAGGCCAGCGTGCCGCGGCAGGTAAGGGCCAGGGTCATGCCGCTCTGCAACGCGTCGGACACCTCGGCCAGGGAGTCCAACGCAACGCCGAAGCGCGCGGCCAGCGTGCCGGACTGGTTGTCCACCACCAGGTTGGACAGCACCAGCGACTGGGCCTGGGCGGCCTGTCCCCAAAGGGTCAGGGCCAGGACCAGGGCCAGGGCTGCGGCCAAAGGCGGGCGACGGCGAAGCTGCATGAAACATCCAGGTTGCGGTGACTGCCAAGCGCGCAGAGGCGGAACCCCCACATGCGCGACAGGATAGCACCGGGATGCAGGATTATCAAGGCTTGGCGGGAGGGACGCGGGAGGCGGGGAAAGCACCTCGCGCCCTGGCCTCAGCCCTTGGGCGGACGCGGCCCGAAAATCGACGTGCCCACGCGGACGATGGTCGCGCCTTCCTCGATTGCCGCCTCGAAGTCCCCGGTCATGCCCATGGACAGCTCCGGCAGGGCGAGGCCCAGGCTGGCCGAAAGCTCGTCGCGCAGCTCGCGCAGGCGGGCGAAATACGGCCGGGACTCCTCGGGCGCGTCGAACAGGGGCGGCAGGCACATGAGCCCGCGCAGGTCCAGCCCGCAGCCGCCCGTGTTGAGCGAGACCACAAGCTCCGCCAGGGCGGGCAGATCCGCCTCGTCCACCCCGGCCTTCTGCTCCTCGCCGCCCAGGTTGACCTCGATGAGCACGGATAAAAGGATGCGCGCCTCCACGGCCCGCTTGGCCAGCTCGCGCGCCAGCTTCTCGGAGTCCACGCTGTGCGTGAGCGCGAAGCGGCCCACCACGGACCTGGCCTTCTTGGTCTGCAAGCCGCCCACGAAATGCCACAGGATGTCCTGGCCCACCAGCTCGTCCTGCTTGGCCAGGGCCTCCTGCACGTAGGATTCCCCGAACTCGCGCTGACCGCAGTCAACCAGCGCCGCAATGTCCGAGGCCGGATGGAACTTGCTCACCGCCACCAGGCGCACGGACTCCGGCGCGCGTCCCGCGCGCTCGCACGCGCTCGCCATGCGGCGCTTCACCTCAGCCAAACGGGCGCACAAAACCTCTGCTCTGCTCATGGGCAAAGCCCTACGCCAAAACCCGGGCGCAGGGAAGCGCCAGGGGGGCGGCAAGGACCGGGCTGGGAGAATACGCCGCCGGTCCAAAACCCTGTCAACTGGGTCATTTTGTCCTTTTGCCGGGCAAATACAGGCCGGTTTCGGCCAAGGCGAAAAGCGCAGACTATACTCCATTGCAAAACCGATGGAGGCGCTTTATGGCTTGGAACGCACGGCATATTGCAGACCAGGGCAGCGGCGGCAACGGTAGCAGTGGCGGGATGAAACCCGGCGCGGGCGGCAAGCCGCAGGGCTACGACTCTAGTGGCCGCTACATCGGCCCGCGCGGCGGCTCCGTGTCCCTGCGCGACGGCAGCATTCGGCTGTACGCCGATGCGGACAAGCAGGCCGGGGCCGACAGCGAGGCGGGCAGGCGGGGACCAAAGAGCCTGCTCTCCGCCACCGCCGAGCAATTGGAAGCCATCGCCACCGGCACGGGCCAGGCCGTGACCAAGGGCGCGGCGGGCGCGGAGCAGGCTCTCGGTCGCACCTGGCAGGAGCTTTCCACAACCAGGAACTGCACAAGGGCGTGGAGTTCGGGGTGAAGGCGGCGGGGGAGGTCAGCAAGGATGTGTGGGAGAAGGTCGGCGAGGACGCAGCCTCGGCAACAATTGGCTTTGGAGCCGCCACAAAGGCATCAACCCTGTTCGGCACGGACCCGGTCACATCCATCCTTCGTAACCGAGGGTGGAAGCTGGCAAACGATGGCTACGACCTGTTCGACTCAACAGCGACAAAGACACGCGAGCTTGGCACACGGATCAATAATGTGAAGCGGGAGAAATGATGCTTGACGCCATCAGCCCATTTCTGGTTCGTTGCGCGGTCATCGTCGGGTTGTACCTCATCCCGGCGGCACAGGTTCTGCTTACCCTCTCCGGCCAGTACCGGAAAAACGGCCTGCTCCCCGAGCGCTTCCCCTACCTGGAACGCTGGCCTGCCGCTTCTGATGCGGCCTATGCCCTGCTTTCGGCCTTGCCGCTCTATCTGGTCATGCGGGGTAATCCCTTTGAAGCGGCCTACTTCCTCATTTTGTTCGTCCCGCATCAGCTTCTATGGTTGAAGAAGATCTGCACGACAAGGGCGGATTAGCAACAGCATTGCTGCGAAACGTGAGCCCAGGAGCCTGCTCTGCGCCACCGCCGAACAGCTGGATGCGATCGCCTCCGGCACGGGCCAGGCCGTGACCAAAGGCGCGGCGGGCGCGGAGCAGGCTCTCCTGCGCACCTGGGAGGAGCCGTCCACCAGTCAAGAACTGCACAAGGGCGTCGAGTTCGGGGTGAAGGCGGCGGGGGAGGACGGCAAGAGCGCCGGGGGCGGCGGTCGTCACTCCCGCCCACTTGTGCATCCGCCCCTGTGCTGGTACATGCTGAAGCGATGACAGACGCCGCCGAAACCCGCCCCAGGACCGACCTCCTGGACCTCACGCGCTCCGAGCTCGAAGCCTTTGTGGTGGACGAACTGAAGCAGCCGCGCTTCCGCTCGGACCAGCTGTGGCACTGGCTGTGGCAGCGGGGCGTGCGGGACTTTGCCGCCATGACCAACCTCTCCGGCGCGCTCAAGGCGCGGCTGGCCGAACGCGCCGCCATCGTCTGGCCCGAAATCGACATGGTCCGCGTGAGCGCCGACGGTACCATCAAGCTCATGCTGCGCCTGGCCGACGGCGAAAAGATCGAAACCGTGCTCATCCCCATGGGCCCGCACTACACCCAGTGCCTTTCCACGCAGGTGGGCTGCGCCATGGGCTGCACCTTCTGCTCCACCGGCGAGCTGGGCCTCACGCGCAACATGAGCATGGGCGAGATCCTGGGCCAGATCCTCGCGGCGCGCGCGCACATTGCGGAAAACGCCCTGCCGCCCTTGAAGAACCTCGTGTTCATGGGCATGGGCGAGCCGCTGATGAACCTGACCGAGCTGTTGCGCAGCCTGGAGACCCTGGGCAGCGCCGAGGGCATCTCCATCGCCTCGCGCCGCAGCACGGTCTCCAGCGTGGGCATCCCCTCGGCCCTCAAGATTCTGGGCGATTCCGGCCTGGCCGTGCCCGCCATCAGCCTGCACGCGCCCACCCAGGAACTGCGCGAAAAGCTCATGCCCAAGGCCGCCCGCGTGCCCCTGGACGAGCTGCTGGCGGCCCTGGACCGCTACCCGCTCAAGCAGCGCGAGCGCGTGACCTACGAGTACATCATGCTGGGCGGCGTGAACGACAGCCTGGGCCACGCCAAGCAGCTGGTGCGCCTGCTGGGCCAGCGCCGCTGCAAGGTGAACCTGATAAGCTACAACCCGCCGCCGCCGGAGACCGGCCCGGCCCCCTACGCCGCCCCGGACCCGGAGGGCGTGCTGGCCTTTGAAAACTACCTGCGCAGCAAGCATATCACCACGTTCATCCGCCGCAGCATGGGCCAGGACATCGCCGCGGCCTGCGGCCAGCTGAAGCTTCTCGCTGGGTAATCTGCGGCTTAAGCGCACGGCCCAACAGAGCGTGCATATTGTTCTTGCCAAGGCTGGTCCAATTTAATAGTAGCCAGCCCTTCCAAAAAAATATATGGCGTCATTCGTCGGGACACCGGCGTTATCACAAGCCCAGGAGGGTCCATACATGGCCAATCATCCCATGGTTCCCACCCGCGCCTTTTTCACCAAAGGCGTGGGCGTCCACAAGAACAAGCTCCAGTCCTTCGAGCTGGCCCTGCGCGAGGCCGGCATCGAAAAGCAGAACCTTGTTTACGTTTCGAGCATCTATCCGCCCAACTGCGAGCTGGTGACCCTGGAGGAGGGCGTGAAGGAACTGCACGCCGGCCAGATCACCTTCTGCGTCATGGCCCGCAACCAGACCAACGAAAAGGGCCGCCTGGTCGGCTCCGCAGTGGGAATGGCCATCCCGGCGGACAAGCAGCACTACGGCTACATCTCCGAGCACCACAGCTTCGGCGAGGAGGAGAAGGAACTGGGCGACTTCGCCGAGGACCTGGCCTCCACCATGCTGGCCACCACCCTGGGCGTGGATTTCGACCCCGAAATCGGCTACGATGAACGCCGCGAGGTGTACCTCATGAGCGGCAAGATCATCGACTCCATCTCCGCCCCGGTTTCGGCCATGGGCGCGGCCAACATGTGGACCACCACCGTGTCCGCCGTGGTCTTCATCCTGTAAGACCACCCGCTCAACAGACCGAAACTCCCCAGGGCCTCCCGTTTCCGTTTCAGGGAGCGGGAGGCCCTGGCACAAGGAAAGCCCGAATGTCTACCATGAAGCGCACCCTGCACGACGGCGTCAAGGACAACCTTACACCGCTGACCACCCTCGACCCGGACAAGATCAACGACTTCGACGAGCTGCTCACCGCCATGGGCCGCACGGCCTTCGGCGGCCGCAGCCTGGGCGAGGCGCTGGACGTGCTTGAAGCCATGGTCGCGGACCCCGACTGCGTGGTGGTGGGCACCTTCTCCGGCGCCATGACCGTGGCCAAGCAGAGCAAGCTCTTGATCAAGATGATCGACGAGGGCTGGCTGGACGTGGTGGTCTCCACAGGCGCGCTCATGGCCCACGGCTTCATCGAGTCGCTCGGGCTCAAGCACTTCAAGTACAACCCCAGCATGAACGACAAGGCCCTGTTCGACGCCGGGTACAACCGCGTGTACGACACGCTGGAGCCCGAGGCCAACTTCACCCAGGCCGAGCTCGTCATGCGCGAGGTCATGCACCAGCTCATGGACGTGGAAAAGGTCCAGCACCTGTCCTCCGAGCTCATCTGCCGCGCCATCGGCAAGCATTTGGCAGAAAAATACAACGGCCCCGGCATCTTGAAGAGCGCCTACAAGAAAGGCGTGCCGGTCTACATCCCGGCCTTCACGGATTCCGAGCTGGCCCTGGACGTGGCCTGCGCCATCCTGGCCAAGGACTTCGGCCACCTACTGGGCGAGAAAGGCCCGGAGGCCCTGCCCTTCCAGTTCAACCCCTTCCTGGACCTGTTCAGCTACTCCAAGAAGATGCACGGCGCGAAGAAAATGGCCATCTTCACCATCGGCGGCGGCGTGCCCCGCAACTGGGCGCAGCAGGTGGGCCCGTTCTTCGACGTCATGAGCGACCGCCTGGAGCGCGACCTGCCCGCGCGGCGCTTCCAGTACGCCATCCGCATCTGCCCGGAGCCCGTGCACTGGGGCGGCCTGTCCGGCTGCACCTACCAGGAGGGCATCAGCTGGGGCAAGTTCGTGCCCCCGGCCGAGGGCGGCCGCTTCGCCGAGGTCCACGCCGACGCCACGCTCGCCTGGCCCATCCTCATCAAGGGCCTGCAGGACCGTTTGGCCAAGAAAGGCGGCAAGACCGCGAAAAAGGCCAAGAAGTAGGCTCGGCCATGACCGCCCTGCGCCTGCCCGCGGAGTGGGAGCCCCACGCCGCCACCTGGATCACCTGGCCGCAGAACGCCCGCGATTGGCCGGGCAAGTTCGCGCCCATGCCCTGGGCCTTTGCGGAGATCATCCGGGCCATCGCCAACGCCCCGGGCCATGAGCGCGTGCGCGTGGCGGTCGGCTCCGCGGCGGTGGAGAAGCGCGCGCGCGGCCAGCTCGCCAAGGCCCATGTGGACCTCTCGCGCGTGGATTTCCACGTCCTCCCCACCGACCGGGGCTGGATGCGCGACTGCGGCCCCTGCTTCGTGGAGAGAAACGGGCAGCTCGCCGTGTCCGGCTTCGGCTTCGACGCCTGGAGCAAGTACCCGGAGTTCCGGCTGGACGCCCAGATTCCCGCCGCAATCGCCCGGCTGCTGGGCCTGGAGTGCGCTCCGGTCATGCACCAGGGGCGGCAGGTGGTCTTCGAGGGCGGGGCCATCGACATCAACGGGAAAGGAACCCTCGTCACCACCGAGGAATGCTGCCTGGACCCGGTGGTGCAGGTGCGCAACCCCGGCTTCACCCACGCCGACTACGAGGCCGTGTTCGCCCAGAGCATGGGCGTCACGAACACCATCTGGCTGGCCGACGGCATCACAGGCGACGACACCCACGGCCATGTGGACGACTTCTGCCGTTTCACCGATGCGCGCACGCTCGTGCTCTGCGAGGAAAAAAATCCAGCGGACGAGAACCACGCCATCCTGGAGGAGAACCGCGAGCGGCTCGAAGCGGCCCGGCTGGAGGACGGCTCCCGGCCCGAGGTGATCCGCCTGCCCATGCCCGCGCCGCTCTGGTTCGACGGCCTGCGCCTGCCCGCCAGCTACGCCAACTTCCTCATCACCAACGCGGCGGTGCTCGTGCCCACCTTCAACGATGCAAACGACCGCATCGCCCTGGGCATCCTCGCCGAACTCTTCGACCGTCCGGTCATCGGCATCCACGCGGTCGACCTGGTCTGGGGCCTGGGCACCATCCACTGCCTGACGCGGCAGGAGCCCGCTCGCTAGAAATCCCCCCGGCCCGCGCACAGGGCGCGCGGCGCTTCTTGTCTTTTCCCTGCCCCGTATGCCATGTTGCGCCGAATGGACGCCGCGCCCGCCTCTGGGCGGCGGCGGGCCGGTTCCTCGCCGAAACGCAGCCGGGAGACGCCACAATGCGCTATGCGGATCTGTTCAACACCACGCGGGAGGAGATCGAGGCCGGGAGATGGAACCCCTATCTGGGCATCAGCATCCGCAACCGCTACTTCACCCCGGAGGCCATCCTGGCCTTCGCCCACTGGGGCGCGCGGCACGCCCGCGAGGGCTTCGCCCTGCTCATCGTCGACATCCTCCAGCGCATCAATAACGAGGTCTTCGAGCGGGCCCACACGGGCAAGGCCATCGAAAAGGCCTTCCGCCAGGCCGATCCCGTGCTGGAGCACTGCCGGGCCGCCGTGGCCGCCCTGCCCGCAGACCTCGCCCGCAAGGTCGCCATCGTGGAATGGGCGGACATCGTGGACGAAACCTACGCGGCCAGCCGCAAGCTGGTGTTCGAGCACTACGAGTCCTGCCCGGAGTTCCGCGACTATATGACGCGTTCCGTGTCCCAGAACCTCGGCGGCATTGTGGACCGCCTGCGCGAGGGCGACCTGGGCACCCTGTGCCAGTACATCCTCTATGAAATCCCGGAATTCCTGCGCGGCTTTGTTTACCAGGGCGTGCACTACAACCTCTGCGCCTACCCCGGCAGCATCGCCTTTCTGACGCGGGAGCTGGTGCGGCAGGACTTTTTCGCCCCGTTGCTTGAACGCATGGGGTCGTATGGCCCCATGGCCCACGCGGAGGTCTACGTCCAGGACTGATGGCACGCCCGCCGCAGGACCCCCTTCACGCACCAGCGCCCCGGCCCGCCAGCCGGGTTTTTTTTTTGCGGAAAAAACAGGCCCCGTTGACACAAGTCAAAGAATGGATGCAAAGGTTATCGTAAACCCAAATTGCGGGCGCGGGGGAACCAGCCCACGCCGCAAGCCAGCGAACAACGACACCAACCTTATACATCCAGGAGGCAGCCCATGTTTTGCAACCAGTGTGAACAGACCGCCAAGGGAACCGGATGCACGCAGATCGGCGTGTGCGGCAAGCAGCCCGACGTCGCCGCCCTGCAGGACCTCTTGATCTACGCCTGCCAGGGGCTCTCCGTGGTGGCGCATGAGGCCGCCAAGAAAGGCGTGCAGGACAAGGACACCGACGAGTTTCTGTACGGCGCGGTGTTCAGCACGCTCACCAACGTGAACTTCGACCCGGCCCGCTTCCTGCCGCTGATCCACAAGGCCGTGGAGCTGCGCGAGTGCATGAAGGCGCGCACCGCCTCCCTGGGCGTCAGCCTGCCCGCCTGCGAATGCCTGAAGTTCGCGCCCGCGGCTGATCTGGCCGGGCTGGTGAAGCAGGGCGAGGCCCACGCCATCAACGCCGTGGACCCCAACGCCGACGTGCAGTCGCTCAAGCAGACCGTCATCTACGGCATCAAGGGCGTCGCCGCCTATGCCGACCACGCCGCAATCCTGGGCCAGTACGATCCCTCGGTGGCCGCGTACATATACGAGGCCCTGGCGAGCGCCCTGCGCACCGACCTGGACCTGGGCGCGTGGGTTGACCTGGCCATGCGCTGCGGCACCGCCAACCTCAAGGCCATGGAGCTGCTCGACGCCGCCAACACCGGCGCGTACGGCCACCCTGTGCCCACCGCCGTGCCCATCGGCCACCGCAAGGGCAAGTGCATCCTGGTCTCCGGCCACGACCTGAAGGACCTGGAGACGCTGCTCAAGCAGACCGAGGGCAAGGGCATCGACATTTACACCCACGGCGAGATGCTGCCGACCCACGGCTACCCCAAGCTCAAGGCCTACAAGCACTTCTTCGGCCACTACGGCACGGCCTGGCAGAACCAGATCAAGGAATTCGCGGCCTTCCCCGGCGCCATCCTGATGACCACCAACTGCATCCAGAAGCCTGCCGGCAGCTACCTGCCGAACATCTTCACCACCGGTCTGGTGGGCTGGCCCGGCGCGGTGCACGTTGGCAACCAGGACTTCAGCGCGGTCATCACGCGCGCCCTGGAGCTGCCCGGCTTCACCGACGACGAGGACCGCGGCACGGTGAACGTGGGCTTTGCCCGCAATACGGTCATGAGCGTGGCGGGCACGGTCATCGACGCGGTCAAGGCCGGAAAGATCCGCCACTTCTTCCTGGTGGGCGGCTGCGACGGGGCCAAGCCCGGCCGCAACTACTATACCGAGTTCGTGGAAAAGGCGCCCAAGGACACCATCATCCTGACGCTGGCCTGCGGCAAGTTCCGCTTCTTCGACAAGCAGCTGGGCGACATCGGCGGCATTCCGCGCCTGCTGGACGTTGGCCAGTGCAACGACGCCTACTCGGCCATCCAGATCGCCGTGGCCCTGTCCAAGGCCTTCAACTGCGGCGTCAACGAGCTGCCGCTTTCGCTCATCCTGTCCTGGTACGAGCAGAAGGCCGTGGCCATCCTGCTGACCCTGCTGTCGCTGGGCATCAAGAACATCCGCCTGGGGCCTTCCCTGCCCGCGTTCATCACCCCAAACGTGCTGAACTTCCTTGTCGAGAACTTCGGCATCAAGCCCATCACCACCCCGGACGAGGATCTGAAGGCCATCCTCGGATAGTTTGTTCATGCCCCTTGCCATAACAAGAACAATTCCTAGTTAAGAACAGGCCTCCTCATCTTCCACTCCACCGGGCGCGGGGGAAATCGAACACCCCCCGCGCCCCCTCCTCCGAAAGGACAAAGGGGACATCCCATGAAGGCGACCCGCAAGCTCATCACCGTGAACGAAGACCTCTGCAACGGCTGCGGCAACTGCGTCACCGGCTGCGCCGAAGGCGCGCTGGCCATCATCGACGGCAAGGCCAAGCTCGTGAACGAAGTGTTCTGCGACGGCCTTGGGGCCTGCCTGGGCGAATGCCCCACGGGCGCGCTCAAGGTGGTTGAGGTGGAGGCCGAGGACTTCGACCCCGAGGCCGTGACCAGGCATTTGCAGGCCCAGGGCCGCGAGGTGCCCGACCACATGCCCGACCCGGCAAGCCTTCGGCTCGGCAGGGCGGGCGGCTGTCCGGGCAGCCGGGTCATGAGCATGGGCCACGGCCAGGCCTCACCCTGCCAGCAGGCCAACGTGCCCAGGCAGCAGGCCAGCGCGGTCTCCAGCCTCGCGCACTGGCCCATCCAGCTGCGCCTTGTGCCGCCCACCGCGCCGTTTTTGCAAAACGCCAGCCTGCTCTTGACCGCCGACTGCGTGCCGCCGTCCCTGCCGGACTTCAACGCGCGCTTTTTGCCGGGCCGGGTGCTGCTGCTGGGCTGCCCCAAGTTCGACGACGTGCAGAGCTACATCGACAAGGTGGCCGACATCCTGCGCCACAACGCAATCAAGGACATCACCGTGCTGCGCATGGAGGTGCCCTGCTGCGCGGGCATGACCGGCATCGCCCAGCGTGGAGCCCAGGCAGCCGGCGTGGACGTGACGATCACGACCATCGTCATCAGCCGGGACGGCCAGATTTTGGACCACGCGCCGGACCTGCGCCCCCCTGGCGGACCTGGCCCCTTCAGCCGTTAGCCGCCACCCCAAAGAAAGGAGCAACACCATGAAGATCCAGCACCTTTTCGAGAACGCCTTCAAGGACACCGGCCCGAACATGGTCCTGGTGCACGAATCCGAGAACATGAAGGTCATCAACTTCAATTTCAAGGCGGGCCAGGGCCTGCCCCTGCACTCGCACCAGATCGAAGGCGAGCTGGTGCTGACCATACTGGAGGGCGAGGGCGAGTTCCTGGCCCAGGACGGCAAGGTTCCGGCCAAGGCGGGCGACGTGCTCGTGTGCCCCATCGCGGTGCCGCACGGCGTGGGCGCAACAACCGACATGCGCGTGCTGGTCACCATCGCCCCGCCGATCTAGCAGGCGGGCCAGCGGCTTCGGCCGTGTGCCGCACTCTCGCACAGGGTGTCGCGTCCATGCCTGCGCATGGCGTGACGCCCTGTTTCTTTGCAGCGCCCCGCACCCAGCGGGCGGGGAGGCACAATTCCCTTGTCGCCGCAACCGCCGATCTGCTAGAGCAGATGCGCGCCCAAGGGCCGGAGCTTTTTCAAGAGCTCCGGCCGCAGAGCCGGGTTCTTCCGGTCCCGGCGTCGGAATTGATGTAATCTCGCCTTTCACCAAAAGGCACGGAGGCCGGGAGCATGAAAATTTTCTCCCCCTTGTATCGCATGGCCCTCGCCTGGTCGCGGCACCGCCACGCCCCGTGGTATCTTAGCGTCTTGAGCTTTACCGAGTCCTCGTTCTTCCCCATTCCGCCGGACGTGATGCTCGCCCCCATGAGCCTGGCGACCCCGGCCAGGGCCTGGTTCTTCGCCCTGTTGACGACCCTGTGCTCGGTGGCCGGAGGCGCCCTGGGCTATGCCATCGGTTTCTTCGCCATGGACGCCATCACGCCCTGGCTGCGGGAGAGCCACTACTGGGCCTCCTACCTGTCGGCGGTGGAGCTGTTCGGCATCTGGGGCTTCTGGGCCGTGTTTATCGCGGGCTTTTCGCCCATCCCCTACAAGGTGTTCACCATTGCGGCGGGCGCGCTGTCCATGGCCTTCTTCCCGTTCATCGCCGCCTCGCTTTTCGGCCGGGGGCTGCGCTTCTTTCTGGTGGCCGGGCTTATGGCCTGGGGAGGGGCGCGCATGGAGGAGAGGCTGCACCGCTCTATTGACCGCCTGGGCTGGGCGAGCGTCGCGCTGATCGTCCTGGGGGCCGTCGTCTACCGCCTGCTAAGAGCCTGACGCGCACCCGATGCCCCGAACTGCCGCGCGGCGCAACAGAAAAGCCCCAGGCTCTCCGCCCGGGGCTTTTTCTATGATGCTCGATGCCTTGGCCTGCGCCGCGCGGCATCGATTCGGTTCCTGGTACCGGGAGGGGGAATCGAACCCCCAAGGCCTTGCGACCGGTGGATTTTGAGTCCACTGCGTCTACCAATTCCGCCATCCCGGCATGGGAATGGATTCAATAGGAGAGACTGCCCGCCATTGTCAAGCCGCAGCCCGCGCCGCCCTTGCCAGGCCGAGGCCCATCGTGCTAGCCCTGGCCTCCCGGCAACGCCCGCACGCGCGGGCACAAGCTTCAGGATCGCGCATGCTTCTGCCCACAGGCTCCCTGGTCAACGCCGCCGCCATCATCGTCGGCAGCCTCATCGGCATGGCCCTGCACGGGCGCTTCCCGGAGCGCTTCCGGCGCATCGTGTTCCAGGGCCTGGGCCTGTGCGTGCTGTTGATCGGCGCAAAGATGGCGCTCACGGTCACCGACCCGCTGCTGCTCATCTTCTCCATCCTGCTGGGCGGGCTGGCGGGCGAGCTGCTGCGCCTGGACCGGGCCTTCGAGCGTCTGGGCGAGCGCGCCAAGGAGCTGCTGCGCTCCGGCAACCCGGACTTCACCGAGGGGCTCATCACCGCCTCGCTCATCTTCTGCATCGGGGCCATGGCCATTGTGGGCTCGTTCGACGAAGGCATCCGGGGCGACGCCACCGTGCTGTACACCAAGAGCATCCTGGACGGGTTCGCCTCCGTGGCCCTGGCCTCCACCTTCGGCTCCGGCGTGCTGTTCTCCTTTCTGCCCGTGCTGCTGTACCAGGGCTCGCTCACCATCTTCGCCGGCCTGTTCCAGCAGCACTTCACCCCGGTGGTCATCAGCCAGCTCACGGCCACCGGCGGCCTGCTCATCCTGGGCATCGGCCTCACCCTGCTGGACATCAAGCGCGTCAACCTCTCCAACCTCCTGCCCTCGCTGGCGCTCGCCGTGGCGCTCGCGCTGCTGTTCGGCTAACGCCCCGCATTCGCCGGAAAACCCAAAGCACTTGACCAAAGCGCCCCTGGGAACGTAGGAAAGAATCGCACGGAAACGTGCATCCCCTGACGGACGGCGATGTTGCGCGGCCTTGCGAAAAGGACCGTGACGCGCCATCCTGCGGGACACGCCCTCGGAAGGAGACCACCCGCATGGATGTGGAACTTGCAAAGCCCTTTGTGAAAGCGGCCCTGGATGTCATCGGCACCATGGCCTTCATCACCCCGCGACCGGGCAAGCCTTTTGTCAAAAAGAACACAATCGCCACCGGCGACGTCACCGGCCTGGTGGGGCTCACCGGGGTCGGCAAGAAGGGCAGCGTCTCCATCTCCTTCCAGAAGGGCTGCGCCGTGGCCATGGTCAAGAACATGCTGGGCGACGACATCCAGGACATCATGCAGGATGTGAAGGACGCGGTCGGCGAGATCACCAACATGATTTCCGGCCAGGCGCGCGCCGGGCTTGCCGAAAAAGGCCTGGTCCTGCAGGGCTCGACCCCGACCGTGATCATGGGCGACAACCACAGCATCACCCACATCGCAAAATCGCCCATCATGGCCATTCCCTTTGAGACCGATGCGGGAAGCTTCACCATCGAGTTCTGCTTCGAGTAGGTCTGTCGACAACTCCCCCAGACAGAGAGGATCGAACGAATGGCAACGTTGGACGGTTTTCGCGACAAAGACTTCCTTGACCAGATAACCGTCCTGAACGAAATCTCCGGGAGCCGGGATCCCCGGGACCTGCCGGCGCTCATCGAGCTGTTCGAAAACCCCCTGGGCGACACCGGCGTGGACTACATGATCGTGGGCGCGCTCAACGCCGTGCTCGGCGCCAGCGAAAAGGACGTGGTCGAGGGGCTTGCGAGCCAAAGCGCTCCGCTGCGCACCCTGTGCATCCGCGCCGCCGGAGAGTACGCCTTCGCCTCGGCTGCGGCGCCGCTCGCGCGCATGGCGCAGACCGAAGCCGATCCTGACCTGCTCATCGAGATACTGGCCTCTCTGGGCAAGATCCGCCCGGACGGCGGCGAGGAGGTGTTCCGCGCCTTCCTGAAGCATGAGGATCCCATGCTGGCCGCCATGGCCATGGAAATGGCCGGCGTCTATGCCGACGCCTCGGCCCTGCCCGCCCTCATGGACGCCCTGCGCGCCGCCGGGACCGAAGGCGACATCGAACGCTGCGCCATCACCACCTGGAAGGCCGTGGACGCCCTGGCCGCCATCGCCTCGCCGGACAGCATCCGCTTCCTGGTGGCGAACCTGCACCACAAGAACCCCACGGTCCGGCGCATCATCGCCGACGCCCTGGTGCGCCAGGGCGAGGCCGCACTGCCGTATCTGGAGCCGGTATACTCCACCGGCACCACGGACGAACGCATCCTGTCCTGCAACATCGTGGGCTTCATCGGCGCGCGCAAAGGCGCGGATGCCCTGGTGCGCGCCTTCGACGCCGGACATTTCTCCGACCCCAACGTGCGCTACGCGGCCTTCGAGGCCCTGGGGCGCATCGGCACCCTGAAGGGCCTGGTATGCCTGGTGGACGGCCTGGAGGAGAACGACGACCTGATCCTCATGGCCGTCGTCACCGGCCTGGAGCGCCACGCGGCCCCGGGCGTGCTCAAGACCATCAGCGAGCGCATCGCCACGGGTTCCAAGAACAGCGCGCGCATCTGCCAGGCCATCATCGCCTCGCGCGCGTTGCGCCTGTTCCAGGAGCTCTACAAGGACGAACTCGTGGGCGACCATCTCATCGATGCCCTGCGCCTGTCCCAAGACCAGGACACCCTGGACGCCTTCGCCCAGCGCCTGGGCGAGATAGACACCCCGCGCGCCCGCGCCGACGCGGCCACCCTGCACCGGGCCAAGGCCGCGACACGCAAGGCGCTTGTGGCGGACGACTCCAAATCCATGCTGGCCCTGTACCGCCGCCTGCTCACCGACCTCGGCGTCGAGCCGCTCCTGGCGGCCAATGGCCAGGAGGCTTACGCCTACGTGGAAAACGCCGAATTCGCCGATGTGGTCATCACGGACATGAACATGCCGGTCATGGACGGCATCGAGCTGGTGGCCAAGCTGCGCGCCTCCCTCGGCTACGAGGAGACGCCCATCCTCATGGTCACCACCGAGAGCGAGAACTCCCAGCGCGACGTGGCCACGCGGGTCGGCGTCAGCGCCTTCATCACCAAGCCCTTCAAGCCCGAGGAACTGCAAGCCAAGGTCCTCGAACTCCTGGGCGGCTAGCGGGCTTCCGCGCACACGCGCTTCAGAAACGCCACAATCTCCCTGGCGGCCGCCCTGCTATACAAGAGCCCCACATGGCTCATGGCGGGCAAGGGCCGCTCGGTCCAGCCACTGGCCCGCTCCCGCTCGTCCAGAAACGCGCCCGAAAGGGGCAGCACCATGCCGTCGGTGGGGGTGAAGAGGCTCAAGCCCGGACCAGGGCAGGGCGGCAGCGCGCGCACTTGGTTGATGACCCGTCCGTCCGGCGCGAGCCCGCGCGCAAGCCTCCCGATGCCGAGCATCCCGGCCAGGGTGCTGCCCCGGTGCGGAGCGCCCAGGGTCACCACCCCGGCCACGCGGCATTTCCCGCCTGAAGCCGCGCGCGCATCGACGCAGGCCGCCCGGATGACGAGTCCCCCAAGGCTGTGCCCGATCAAGGCCACGCGGCCTCCTGGCGCGTTCTGCGCCGCCTCCAGCAGCATCTCCGCCAGCCCTGCGGCGATGTCCGCAAACTCGCGGCCAAAGCTCGCGTAGCCATAGCAGCGCAGGTCCGTGAACCCGGCGCGCAGGAGCCTGCGCCGCAGCACGAACCAGGCCGCCGGGTTGTGGTACAGGCCGTGAACCAGAATCACCGGGGACGGGCCGCCCTGAGACGGTTCGACGCGGGCGGCGTTGCGGCGTGGCGCGAACGGTCCGAAAGGCAGCCAGCCCAGGGGCAGGGCCAGCGCGGTCAACCACAGGGTCCAGACCGAGTTGAGGAAGGTGCGCGCAAGAGCTGGAACGATGGCGCCGCCAAGCAGAGCGAGCTGCAGCCTGACATCGCCGGAGCGACGGTTCTCCAGCCAGCCCAGAGCGCCCGTGAGCGCGGGAAAGAACAGGATCACGGCGAGGCCGACAGTGAGGCTGGCAAGCGCGGGTCCGTGGGTCACAGGTGGTCCCTCCGGGCAAGGCAGGCCTTGCCTGCCGCCCCGCATCACGTGTACCATGCCCAAAACCGCCTGTCATCACGGGGGATGCATGGAGCTGCCAATACCGGCCCAGAGCGTGGGCGTGGACGACTTTTTCCAGGTGGACATCCGCGTGGGCACGATCCTGCGCGCCGAGGTCTTCGCCAAGGCGCGCACGCCCGCCTACAAGCTCTGGATCGACTTCGGGGAGCTGGGGGTGCGCCAGTCCAGCGCGCAGATAACCACCCTCTACCAGCCGGAGGATCTGCCGGGCCGCCAGGTGGTGGCCGTGGTGAACTTCCCCCCGCGCATGGTCGCGGGCTTCCGCTCCGAAGTGCTGGTGCTTGGCGCCGCCACCGAGGCCGGGCACATCACCCTGCTGGCCCCGGACGCCTATGCGCCCGACGGCTCGCGCATCCATTAGAGGCATCATGAACGCGCCCCACGCCCCCATCCTCTGCCTGGACATCGGCTCCGGCACGCAGGACGTGCTGTTGTATTTCCCGGACCGCGAGATCGAGAACTGTCCCAAGCTGGTGCTGCCCGCCCCGGCGCGCGTCCTGGCGGGCCGCATCCGCGCGGCCACGGCCCAGGGGCGCGCGGTGCATCTGCACGGCTCAAACATGGGCGGGGGCTTCCACTCGGCCATGAAGGCGCAGCTGGCGGCCGGGCTGGGCTTCTCCTGCACGCGCGCTGCGGCCTTCTCCCTGGCCGACGACCTTGAGGCCCTGGCGGCCACGGGCGTGGCGATCCGCGAGGACTGCCCGGCGGGCGCCGTGGCGCTGCTGGCGGCGGATTATGACCCGGAGTTCTGGGAGCGCGCCCTGGACACCCTGGGCCTGCCCAGGCCGGGCCTGGTGGCGGCCTGCGCCCAGGACCACGGCTTCCATCCGGGCCAGAGCAACCGCAGGGGCCGCTTCGTGCTCTGGGAACAGCTGCTGCTGGAGGCGGACGGCCGCCCCGAGAGCCTGCTCTACCAGGATGTCCCGGCCTGTTTCACCCGCTTGGCCGACCTCCAGCGCGACATCGGCGGCGGCCCGGTGGCCGATACCGGCGCGGCCGCCGTGCTCGGCGGGCTCTTTGAGCCGTCCATCCGGGAGCGCGCCAATCGCACGGGGCTGACGCTGGTGAACATCGGCAACAGCCACACCGTTGCCTTTCTGCTGTTCCAGGGCCGCGTGTGGGGCGTGTACGAACACCACACCGGGCTTGTGGACGCGCCGCGCCTGTGGGAGCAGCTGGCGCGTTTCCGCGCGGGGTCTTTGAGCTTTGAGGAGGTCTTTGACGACCGCGGGCATGGAACCATGCGCCTGGACCTGCCCGAAGCCGCGGGCGGCTTTGCCGAGACCCTGGTGATCGGCCCGCGCCGGGGGCTGCTGGAAGGCCACGCGGTGGAGTTCCCCGCGCCCGGCGGGGACATGATGCTCACCGGCTGCTTCGGCCTGGTGGAGGGCCTGCGCCTGCAGAAGCGCATTGCCCGGACCGGGGAAATCTTCGCTCGCGCTGCGAAGAGGGGCTAGCGCACGAAGCTGCGCTCGAAGAGATCACTGATGGCCTGCCGGCCGGCCTCGGTGAGGTCGCGGGTGCCTGTGCCCGTGAAGCGCGCCTTGCTGATGACCGGGTTGCGCACCGGGCTCCAGCTGCCCGGCTCCCAGCGGAACCAGGCCAGGCGCTGCTGGTCGAAAACGAACAAGGGTTTGTCGCACAGCTTGGCGAACTCCGCGCCCCAGCCCGTGCCGCCGCGCACGGTCAGATCGGGCAGAATCTCGCCCACAACGAACACCTCCTGCCCGGAAATCACCTGCCAGCAGATGCTCTGGATCAACGCACGGAAGCTGGCCTCGTCGGAGTGGCCGGGGTAGCTGCGGCCCATGAGCCGGGTCACGTACTGCACGCTCACGTCGCGCAGGGCCAGGTCTTCGGGGGAGAGCAGCCGCAGGCCGCGCTGGCGCTCGGGCGTGTGCCCTTCGAAGCTGAAGGTGACCTCGGCCAGGCCGTGGTTCTCGGCCGCGGCGCCAAAGCACGCCTCGGCGCCGGCGGCGCCTCCGGAAAAGAGGGTGGTGCGCAAAGGATCAGGCATGATGTTCTCCAGTATGACGACGTCCTCGGCGGCTTGGGTTTACGCGTTTTGCAGGCGCTTGGGAAGGCGCAGAAAGAACGTCGTGCCTGCGGTCTCGGTGGACGAGAAGCCCACGCTCCCGCCCAGGTAGCGTTCGGAGAGCAGGAGCATGCTGTAGGTGCCAAGGCCCCGGTTCTCCGCCTTGGTGCTGAAGCGGCGATGGAAGATGCTCTCCTGCACGTCCTGGGGGATGTGCGCCCTGTTGTGCACCGTGAGGCGCAAGGCTTGCTCCTCGTCCTCACAGCCCAGCGTCACGATGTCGCCGGGCGCGCCTGCCTCAAGGGCGTTCTTGATCATGTTGCCGAGAACGCGCTGCGCCAAGCGAAAATCTGTTTCGACCATGAGGTCCGCGCACACGCCGGGCGTCACCTGCTGGCCCTGCCCGGCCGGAGACGACTGGTACAGGCGCGCAAGGTCCGCCAGCAGCTTTCGCGTGCCGACGCTCTCGTACCTCGGCGTCAGGTCGCCTGACTCCGCCGCGAGGAGCTCGCGCTGGGCGAGTATCTCGTCCACAAGGGTCTTGGTCGCCCCGCTCAGGACGGCATACTCGTCCCGCAAGGCCGTTGGAGCGTTCTCGCCAAGAAGTTCCACCAGACCGCTGATCCCGCCAGCCAGATTCAGCACGTCGTGGAAAAAAATGCGCTCCATGCTGCGGCGGCGAATCTCGCCGGTAATGTCCGTGATGGCGAAGATGACGAATTCACTCTCGCCGATGTGCAACGGGGAAGCGGTCACTTCCAGGTCCAGGCACTCCAAAAGCGTGTGGTCGCGGCGCAGCAGCTTGCACTCCCCGGTCCCTTCCTCCCCGTCGATGGCCGCCAGGATGGCCAGAACGGCGCCGCAGGACCGGCAATGCTTCGAGGTGCCGCAGCCGGCCGGGCCGACAGTCGCGTTGACGCAGCCAAAGGCCTCGCCAGGACGCTGGCCAAGCAGCTCCTCGACCTGCGCGAGTCCGAGAAAGCGCAGCGCCGCTTTGTTGACGAAGACGATCTGGCGTTGCGGGTTCAGCGCCAGGATGATTGTCGGCAGCGTGTCGAAGAACTCCCGGCAGCTCGAGCCGACAAAGGACGCATGCTGCTCATTGATGCTCTCTGGCGCGGCCCTTTCAGGCGAGGCGAACTCGGTGTTGGGCGCAGTGTGCATGGAGGACACCTCGATTCTTGACTCAAAATTACGCGCCAGGGCGCGCCGCGTCAATCGCGTAAGAGCACGGGGCCTGTTGTCTGAGGCCTGGAAACAGCAAAAGGCCCGGATCTCTCCGGGCCTTTTTGAAATAAAGTCTTGGCGGCGACCTACTTTCCCACGATTAGAACCGCAGTATCATCGGCGATGGCGGGCTTAACTTCCGAGTTCGGAATGGGATCG
>JBFWMQ010000034.1:0-32372 GCA_050251495.1 Desulfovibrio sp.
GTGCTTGCCCGGAGCGGTGGAGAGTTCACACCAGAAGCCCTTCCCCAAGCGACGCGGCCTGTTTCGCGCAAAGCTCGAAACTGGCCGCTACGCTTGCATGAGGGGGGTTGGGGGGAATCATTCCCCCCAACAGGGGTCTGGGGGCGGCGCCCCCAGCATGTTCTCTCCCCAGCGCGCCGTGGCCTGTGCCGCGCCCGGCGCGCGAAATGTCCTGCAAAATGCCTGGTGGTTCGTGCGTGGCCCAGCGGCCTGTTCGTGCCGACGGACGAAATATGCGTCTTTGTCCCCCTGGCGGACGAAATATGCGTCCGTTGGCCGGGCGGCGGCTCAGGCTGGGCGCGGCTGCTCTGGCGGGGCGTCTCCGGCCCGGTTCAGGATGCGCCGCAGGGTGTCCTTGGAGATGCCGAGTTCGCGGCAGGCGGCGTTCCGGTTGCCGCCGTTGCGTTCCACGGCTTCCACGGCGGCGCGGTGGCGGATCTCCTCCATGGTCATGGGCGGTTGCGTCCCGGCCGGGCGCGGTCCGGGGTGTTCGCAGGCGCGCACGTCGGCGGGCAGGTGCTCCACCTGGATGAGCCCGCCCGGGCAGAGGATGCGGGCGTACTCCAGGATGTTCTCCAACTCGCGGATGTTGCCGGGGAAGGGGTGGGCCAGCAGCAGCCGCAGGGCCTCCTGGGAGAAGCCCTGGATGTCCTTGCCGCCGCTTTGCCTGCGGCGCTTGAGGGCGGCCTCCAGCAGCAGCGGGATGTCGCCGCGCCGTTCGCGCAGGGGGGGCAGGGTCATGCGCACCACGTTGAGGCGGAAGTAGAGGTCCTGGCGGAAGGTTCCCTCGGCCACCATGCGCTCCAGGTCGCGGTTGGTGGCGGCGATGACGCGCACGTCGGCGGCCACGCCGTTCACGCCGCCCAGGGGCTCGAACACGCGCTCCTGCAGCACGCGCAGGATCTTCGCCTGCAGGGGCAGGGGCAGGTCGCCGATCTCGTCCAGCAGGATGGTGCCGCCTTCGGCCAGCTGGAAACGGCCCGGCTTGTCGCGGCGGGCGTCGGTGAAGGCCCCGGCCTTGTAGCCGAAGAGCTCCGATTCCATGAGCTGCTCGGGCAGCGCGCCGCAGTTTATGGCCACGAACGGCCCCTTGTGGCGCGGCGAAAGCTCGTGGATGGCGTGGGCGAAGTACTCCTTGCCCGTGCCGGATTCTCCCAGCAGCAGCACCGTGGCCTCGCTTTCGGCCACCTGGGGCAGGATGCGCAGGATGTCCAGCATGTTGGCATCGCGCGAGCAGAAGCCCTTGGGCAGCTTGCCGCCGCCGCGTTTGCCCGGCGCGGTGGACAGGTCGCGGAAGCTCTCCACCCCGCCGATGACGTTGCCGAGCTGGTCCTTGAGGGGCGCGGCGCTCACGCTCACCGGCACCTGCACGCCGTCCTCGCGCTCCACCATCAGGATGCGGCCCACGATCTTGCGGTCCTCGGCGATACACTGCTTGAGCACGCAATGCTCGCTCTTGCCCCCGATGCAGCCCTCGGTGCGGAAGACCTCCCAGCACTTGCGGCCCACGGCCTTCTCCGCGCTGGCGCCCACGATGGCGGCGGCGCTTTGGCTGAAGTAGATGATGTTCCACTCGCGGTCCACGGTGAACAGCCCATCGGCCACGGAATCCATGATGAAGGAGCAGAGCGAGGTGCAGGGGAAGGGCTTCCCCAGGGCGTGGTGCATTGTTTTCCCCCTGGATTCGTAGGGCTTTTCCGTGAAGCAGAGTCTGCCCCTGGGGAGACCGGAGGTCAAGGCCCACGGACGCATATTTCGTCCGTTGTCATGGCCCCCCTGATTGCTTCTTGGAAAAATACCTTTATTCTAGATGGATATGGTGTTGGCCCGGGTCTTGCTCATGGGAGGACATGGGGCAGGCGGATTGGACGGCCTCCCCGAACCGTCGGCACTCAACACTCTGGAGGACGCACATGGAACTTTCTCTCTCCATCACCGGCCGTTGCTGCGACCTGGCCCTGCACCCCGTGTCCCAGGCCACCGCTCAGAGGATCCGCAAGGAAGGCCGCGAGATATACAAGAGCAAGTATCTGGAGTGGTGGCGCAAGGGCAACACCTGCACCTGCGGCATGAAGCTCGGCGACGAGTCCATGGTCGAGGTCTCCACGGACGGCCGGCAGGTGGCCTTTGACCCCGCGCCCATCAAGGATTCCGCCGTGCTGCTGCGCCGCCGCATGTACCTGGACAGCAAGGCCCGCTATCTGGCGCTCATGGGCTACGACGACGAGGTCTGCTCCCTGACCTGGCACTGGGCCGACGTGCAGGGCTTCGACCCCGGCCGCTTCGAGTTCTTTGTGCACCGCTGGGACCGCCTGCTGAACGAGGACGGCTTCTTCATCGTGGACGACGTGCGCTACGACGGCCACTTCGCCACCGACTATTCCTGGGGCGAGCGCAGCGGCCACAGCATGATCGATCCCGTGGTCATCGACCTGGAGGACGTGCGCTGGGAGATCGTCCACGGCCACACCCGCGTGGCCTAGGGCAAGCAATCTTTCCTCCCAGTGCGCCCCAAGGGCCGTCCGGCACCCCCTCGCCGGGCGGCCCGCCCCTTTTCAGGACCGGTTCTGGTCCGCCCTCCAAATATTTATATTTGCTCCCATCCGGGCGGTATGTCAGGGGATGTGGCGTTGATGCGATTTTATGACAGAAATAAATGCCTCTGACAGCGTATATGTTGTTTACAGTTGTAAAGAAGGTGCGTAGGCCTAGCCATCTGATCAATTCGATCAGGCGTCTTTTGCTCAGACTGGATGAGTGACAATACTTTTTCTTTTCTTTTTTGGGAGTCTCATTACATGGCCAAGTCTATCTATGTCGGTAACATCGCTTTCAGCACCTCCGAGGACGACCTCCGCAGCATCTTCGCCCAGTATGGCGAAGTGATTTCCGTCAAGTTCATCAACGACCGCGAGACCGGCCGTTTCCGCGGCTTCGGCTTTGTGGAAATGGACGAGGCCGCCGCCAAAGAGGCTGTGAATGCCCTGAATGGCAAGGAAGTCGGCGGACGTGCCCTGAAGGTCAACGAGGCTCAGGAGCGCGAAGCTCGTCCGCCCCGCCGCGACTACTAGAGCATACGCACACGACACATGGCCCCGTTCTGCGCACGCAGGGCGGGGCTTTTTCGCGCGCTCTTGCCGGGGCGGGGAATGCCCGTGCCTGGGCCGTGCGGCTGTTCCCGAACGCAGGCCACGGCAGCGGCCGCGTGGATATTGAGGGAGCGGAACGGGGCTTCCCCCTTCACAAACGCCGGAAAATCCCGCATGTATGCCGCACTACGCAGCATGTCGGGAGCCGCAATGATCCACAGCCTCATGGGCCTTTTTTGTCTTCTTGTCGTCGCGTGGCTGTTCAGCGAGAGGCGCGCCTGGCCGCCCAGGCGGCTGCCCTGGCGCATGATCCTGGGCGGGCTGGGCTTGCAGTTCGCCATTGCGGGCCTTGTGCTCAAGGTGCCCGCGCTCAAGGCCCTGTTCCTGGGCCTCAACTCGGTGGTGCAGGCGGCGGAGACCGCCACCCGCGCGGGCACGGCCTTTGTGTTCGGCTTTGTGGGCGGCGCGCCCGCGCCGTTCACGCCCACCAACCCGGCCCTCACCTTCAGCCTGGCCTTCCAGGCCCTGCCCCTGGTCATCGTCATCGCGGCCCTGTCCTCGCTGTTCTTCTACTGGGGCATTCTGCAGCGCGTGGTGCGCCTGTTCTCGCTTGTGCTGCAAAAGACCATGGGCATCGGCGGGGCGCTGGGCGTGGGCGCGGCGGGCTGCATCTTCCTCGGCATGATCGAGTCGCCCCTGCTCATCCGCCCGTATCTGGCGGTGATGACCCGAAGCGAACTGTTCGCGCTCATGGCCACGGGCATGAGCTGCATCGCGGGCACCATGCTCATGCTCTACGCCACGGTGCTGGCCCCGGTGATTCCCGACTCCCTCGGCCACATCCTGGCCGCCAGCATCATCCACGCCCCGGCGGCGCTGCTCGTGGCCGCGCTCATGCTGCCCGAGGACCGGCCCCCCACCCTGGGCCGCGAGATGCCCAAGTCCAGCGCGTCCGGCAGCGTGGACGCCCTGTGCCAGGGCACCTGGGAAGGCTTGCAGCTCTTCTGGAGCATCGTGGCCATGCTCATCGTGTTCGTGGCCGTGGTGAAGCTGGCCAACCTGGGCCTGGGCGCGCTGCCGGACGTGTTCGGCGCGCCCCTGACCCTGGAGCGCGGCCTGGGCTGGGCGCTGGCCCCGGTGGCCTGGCTCATCGGCGTGCCCTGGGCCGAGGCCCAGACCGCGGGCGGGCTCATCGGCACCAAGATCATCCTGAACGAGTTCCTGGCCTTCATCGACATGGCCGCCCTGCCGCCGGAAGCCCTTTCCGGCCGCACGCGGCTGATTCTGACCTACGCCATGTGCAGCTTCGCCAACTTCGGCAGCGTGGGCATCCTCATCGCGGGCCTGGGCACCCTGTGTCCGGAGCGCAGGGGCGAGATCACCTCCATGAGCATGCGCGCCCTTGGCGCGGGCGTGCTGGCCTCGCTCATGACCGGCACGGTTGTCGGAATCCTCTCGGGCATGTAGAAGGGGGACACGGGAGGACACACCCATGGCCCACATCGAGATCGACCTTTCCCTGTGCAACAAGGACGGCCTGTGCATCAGCGAGTGCCCGGCCGTGCTCCTTTCGCGCGGGGCGGACAGGTTCCCGGTGGTGGCGGCGGACGCGGCCGAGCGCTGCATCCTGTGCGGGCACTGCGTGGCCGTGTGCCCCACCGGGGCGCTCACGCTCGCGGGCAAGGGCGCGGCGGACCTGACCCCGCTCGACCCGGCGCTCAATATCCCGCCCGAGGCGGCGGAGCAGTTCCTGCGCTCCCGGCGCAGCGTGCGGCGCTTCTCGAACAAGCCCGTGGAGCCGGAGCTGGTGCGCCGCTGCCTCGACACCGCGCGCTATGCGCCCTCCGGCGTGAACACCCAGCCCGTGCACTGGGTCGTGGCCTCGGACCCGGACCTGCTGGTGGCCCTGGTGGATCTGACGGCCAAGTCCCTGCGGCGGCTGCCGTATTTCATGCCCTATCTGAACGCCTGGGAGCGGGGCGAGGACATGATTTTGCGGGGTGCGCCGCAGCTCGTGGTGGCCCACGCGTCCAAGGTGGGCATGGACAACACCACCAACTGCGTCATCGCCCTGACCCATTTTGAGCTGGCGGCCCACGCCCTGGGCCTGGGCACCTGCTGGGCCGGGCTGTTCACCCTGGCGGCCGGGCGCAGCAAGGTCATCGCCTCGGCCCTGTGCCTGCCGGAGAACCACAAGATTTACGGCGCGCTCATGCTGGGCCGCCCCAGGTACGGCTTCAAGCGCCTGCCGGAGCGCAGGCAGCCGCCGGTGCGCTTTTTGTAACCCTTCACGGAACGGAGACGGAACCCTATGCGCCGCATCGCCCCTGCCGCCTTTGCCTCCAGTCATGGAACCCTGGCCCTGGCCGTGCTGCTCTGCGCCGCCACAGCCCTGGCCCAGGCGGACGGCAAGCCCGGAAAGGCCAATCCCGCCGCCCCGGCCTTCCATCACGTGGACACCGACCAGAGCGGGCACGTGACCCTTGACGAGGTGCTGGCCTACGCCAAGAAGAAGAACGCCGAGGCCACGGCCTTCCATGTGCGGGAGGTGGACCAGGACAAGGACGGGGTGCTCACCCAGGAGGAGCTCGCCAAGGCGGGCGTCAAGGGCTTTGAGGGGCACGGCCCCATCAGCGTGCGCGACCTGGACATGAGCGGCGACGGGTACGTGAGCCGCGAGGATTTGGACGAGTACTTCGCCCGCAAGCACAGGGCCGCCTATGCCCGGGCCGACGCGGACAAGGACGGGGCCATCAGGCAGTCGGAGTTCGCCCTGTTCCGTTTCTAGGACTTCGGCGTGATGAAGGAAGAGGCCGCCCCGGTTTGCCGAGGCGGCCTCTTTTTGCGGCGCGCAGCCCGCTACTTCTTGAGCGGCGCGAGCATCACGTAGTCGTTGTTCTTGGCCTTGGCGTGGCAGGTGATGCAGGGGGCGGCCTTGCCCTCCACCTGGATGTTCATGTCCGGCCCGTACCTGAGCCACAGGTAGTCGCCAGCCTCGGGGTTGTAGCCCTTCCTCTTGCTCATCACCGTGACCGCGCCGAGCTTGCCGCCCGGCATATAGTTCTCCTTCACGATGATGGCACCGTCGGGCAGCGCGCCGGCCTTGTCCTTGATGGCCTTCAGGGCCAGCTTATTCACGTAGACGTTCTGCAACGCGCCGTGCGGCTCCGTTCCCTGGCGCATTCTGGTGGTGCCGGGCATCAGGTCCCATTTCACGTACGGGTCGGTTTTGTTGATGTGCATCATCAGGGCCATGCCGTCGGTCTTCTGCATCATGCCCATTCCCTGGCCGGCCATCTGGCCCATGCCGCCCTGCATCTGGCCCATGCCACCCGGCATCTGGCCCATCTCGGCGGCCAGGAGGGCGACGGGCAGCAGAAGCGCGCACATTCCTGCGATAACGAGCAATTTTGAAAACGACGTGTTCATGCTTCTCCTCCGCGATGGTTTTGGAAGGGGGGCTCCTATTCCCCTACGCCATTTGCCCGGCGTGTCAACGCGGAGCGCGGAAAAGAGGAAGGCCGCCCCGGTTTCCCGAGGCGGCCTTGTGTGCTTCTTGTCTGCTTACCTCGGCACTCCCTTTGCGGGGGCCGACGCCTGTGACGCTGTTTCCACGTTGTGTACCGTTTCCGGCGCGGCGCGGTTGGCGGTGTCCGCCTGGCCTCGCCGTCTGTGCGGGTCCTGGCCTCGTGTGCGCCTTTGCGGACCGGTTACGGGGTTCTCGGCCTCAAGCGCCGACGTGTCCACCTCTGCCTGTGCAGATGCGCCTGTCCCATCGTCTTGTGGCGGCGCCATGGTGGTTGTCTCGGGCGGCCCCCTGTGGCTCCAAAGGGGCGTCTTGGTGAACTTGTAGGAATCCGTGCGGCCTGCCGCCGTGGTCCTTTTCATTCCGGGCGGAACCCGGGCCTGTTTGAGGGCTTTTGTCCCCCTTTCAGGGATCCCTCGTTTCGGCCTTTCTCTTTGTTCGGGTCGCCCTGGCCGGGTGCGAACGCTCCTGGCCGGGTTGGTTCGGCTGGCTGGCCTTCCCCAGACGCTTAAGCAGCTGACTGGTCCATTGGCGTGCCCTCCCCAAGTTGGTTGAAGGAATAAGCCGTTGATTCCTACGTACGCCTTCCGTTCAAGATGTCAACACCCCCAGGCCGGGCGGCGCGCTGTTTCTCTGAAAAAAATCTAAAACTCCTGCGGCAGCGCTTTCAGCTGGGCCTGGGTGAACACCGGCCCGTCCACGCAGACGAAGGCGCCGCCGATGTTGCAGCGCCCGCACAGGCCCACGCCGCACTTCATGCGCCGTTCAAGCGTGGTGACGATCTGCCCGTCCGTGAAGCCCAGCTCCGCGAGGGCCTGGATGGTGAAGCGGATCATGATGGGCGGACCGCAGGTGACGGCCACCGCGTTGCGCGGACTGGGCGCAAGGTCGGTGAGCACGGCGGGCACGACGCCGGTGCGCCCGGTCCAGTCCTTGTCCGGAGCGTCCACGGTGAGCTCCACGCGCAGGTCGCCGCGCGCGGCCCACTCGGCCAGTTCGGCCTTGAAGCACAGGTGCGCGGGCGAACGTCCGCCATAGACGAGGGTGATGTTCCCGTAGTCGGCGCGCTTGTCGAGCATGAACAGGAGCAGGGTGCGCAGGGGCGCCAGCCCAAGCCCGCCGCCGACGAAGACGATGTCCTTGCCGCGCATGGCCTGGTGGTCGAAGTGGTTGCCCAGGGGGCCGCGTATGCCCACGGGATCGCCCGCGCGCAGGGTGTGCAGGCGGTGGGTCAGCTCGCCCACGCGCATGACCGAGAATTGCAGATATTCCATACGCGTGGGCGGCGAGCAGATGACAAAGGTGCTTTCCCCGGTGCCGAAGACCGACAGCTGCGCCACCTGGCCCGGCTCGAAGCAGAAGGTCCGCATGGCCGCCGCGTCATTCAGCACCACGCGGAAGGTCTTGATGTCCGGGGTCTCGTCATGGGTCTCGACGATGGTGCCGAGCATGGGCATGTAGGGATTGGCGCTCACGGCCTGCCGCCTTTTTCCAGAATGTCGAGCACGATGCGCCGGATGTCCACGGACACCGGGCAGGACTTGATGCACCGCCCGCAGCCCGTGCAGGAGAACTCCGGCTGGCCGCCGTGCGGGGCCGGGAATTCCTGCGGGTGGTAGCAGAACTTGTGGCCCACGCGGTTGCGCAGGCGGTGGGCGCGGCTGGCGCGCGGATTGTGGCCGCTGCCCTCAAGGGTGTAGAGCGCGCTCATGCAGGTGTCCCAGGTGCGCAGTCGCTTGCCCTTCATGCCGCTGTTCTCGTCGGTGATGTTGAAGCAGGAGCAGGTGGGGCAGAGGTACGTGCACACCCCGCAGGACAGGCAGCGCGCGCTTTGGTCCAGCCAGAAGTCCAGGTCGTCGAAGAGCGCCAGGAAGGCTTCGGGCACGCGGGAGAGGTCCGGGGCCGGGCCTGGCTGCGCTGGGTTGGGCTGAGTCGGGCTGGGCTGAGCCGAATTGGGCTGGGGCGGATTGGCCTGTTTGCGCGCCAGCTCCTCCCGCACGGCCGGGGAAGCCTCGGGCAGGCCGGCCAGAAGCGTCTCGCCCGCCTCGGTCAGCGCCGTGGCCGCGTAGCCGCCGCTGACGGCGAAGAGCAGGACGTCCGACCCCTCTTCCGAGGCCGGCCCGCCGCCGGTCCAGTGGCAGAAGCAGGTGTTCTCCATGCGCTCGCAGGCGACCGTGACGAAGAGCGTGCGCGTGCGCCGGGCCTCGTACAGGCTGTCCGTCACCCCGATTTTCTTGCCGCGCTCCAGAAACACGCGGTCCAGGAGCGTGTTGCCGCGCGCGTCGCAGGGACGCGAACCCAAAAGCAGCGTGGGCTCCTGGGGCAGGGGCTCGGCCAGAAAGACCTCGGTGCGCGTCAGGTCGTCCTGGTCCTTGCGGTAGGTGTAGGTGAGCAGGTCCTCGGTCTGGGGCAAGAGCGCCCGCTTGGCCGAGCAGGTGGGCGGCCTGCCCAGGAAGGGGCGCATGTCCTTGGCCCAGGTCCGGTAGACCACGGCCTGGCCCTCGCGCACCGGAGCCAGCACGCGCATGGTCCGCGCCCAGGCCGCGGTGACGTCCGCCAGGGCCTCGTTCGCCAAGAAACGCGCTACCATAGCTGCCCCCGGTCCTTGATCTTGTCCTCTTCCATGAGGAAGGTGTGCAGGGGCGGCACGGCCTCCGGGTTCACGCCCGCCTCGTAGTTGAAGACCTCCTTCAGCTCGCGGTTCATCTTGCGCTTGAGCAGCAGGATGGGGATGCCCATGGGGCAGGAGCGCTGGCACTCGCCGCATTCGGTGCAGCGTCCGGCCAGGTGCAGGGCGTGCATGACCTGGAACAGCCATTTCTCCTGCAGCGTGGCCTCGGCCGAGAGCCAGTGCGGCTCGCGGCTGTCGGCCAGGCAGACGTGCTTGCACACGCACAGGGGGCAGGCGTTGCGGCAGGCGTAGCAGCGGATGCACCGGCTCATCTGCCGCTTCCAGAAGTCGAAGCGCTCCTGCGGGGCCAGCTTCTCGAATCCGTCCAGGTCGGCGTAGGCGTCCACGGCTCCCGTGGGGGTGAGTTCCGGGCCGATCATGTGGTCGAAGACGAGCGGGTTGGGGTAGCGGCAGCGCAGGCACTTGTCGGCCAGCACATCCTGCCGGGGCAGGGCCTTTACGCCGTCCGGCAGGAGCAGGCGTACCTCGTCGTCCGTGGATTCGACCCCCTGGATTTGTCCGATGTCCGCGCCGGCGCGCACCTTGGCCAAGTCCAGCACGCCGTCGCAGGGCAGGCCGAAGATCACCAGCGAGTCGCGCTCGATGAGCTTCTCCTGCAACAGCTGGATCACCGAGCGCGAATCGCAGCCCTTGAGCACCAGCCCGATGCGCTTGCCGCCCAGGCCGTACAGGCTGGTGGCGAGGTTCTGCACGCAGGTGGCGTCGAAGATGAGCTTTTGCGCGTCCGCCTCGCTGCGCACGGTGATGGGCGTGGCGTGCAGGGCGTCGAAGCCGCGCGCCCAGCCCAGCACGAAGTCCAGATTCGGCAGCTCCGCGACGATTGCGGCGCGCAGTTCGTCCAGGCGGCGGGGGTCAGCGGCCACTCTCGTCCTCCTTGCCGTTGGCGGCGTTCATGCCCGCGATGTCGCTGGCCGAGAGCAGGGCGTCGGCCTTGGGGTCCAGGCCTGCCCCGCCTGTGGCGGGCGTGCTCCAGTCCGGCAGCAGGGGCTGCCCGGCCAGGATGGTCTGCGTCTGGCTGCGGCTCAGGCCCGCCTGGGCCATGTCCGGCTGGGCCAGCGACTGGCCGAGCATTCCGTCCAGCCTGCACAGGGTGCGCGCGGGCTCGGTCATGCGCGGCATGGGGCCGAGCTTGTGGATGGTGTCGGTGAACTTGGTCACCATGTCGCGCCAGCGCGAACCCTCGGACGCCGAGACCCAGATGTACTCGAAGCGGCCCTCGTCCACGCCCAGGATGGGCAGGAAACGGCGCAGCATCTCCAGGCGTCTGCGGGCGTAGAAGTTGCCCTCGGTGTAGTGGCAGTCGCGCGGGTGGCAGCCGGAGACCAGCACGCCGTCCGCCCCGGAGAGCAGGGCCTTGGCCACGAACATGGGGTCCACGCGGCCAGAGCAGGGCACGCGGATGATGCGCAGGTCGGTGGGCTGGCTGAAGCGCGCCACGCCCGCGGCGTCCGCGCCGCCGTAGGAGCACCAGTTGCACAAAAACCCTATGATTCTGTAGTCTCGTCCCATGTCCTGCATAGGGCGTTGACCTCCGCGAGCAGTTGCGAGTCTGTGAAGTGCGCAAGCTGGATGGCCCGCACGGGGCAGGTGACGGAGCAGATGCCGCAGCCCTGGCACACGGTCTCCACCACCTCGGCGCGCTTGGCTCCGCCGCGCAGCTCGCGCATGCGGATGGCGCCGAAGGGGCAGGTGCGCTCGCACTTGCCGCAGCCGATGCAGCGGTTGCCCGCCACCTGGGCGATCTGCGGGTCGCTTTCGAGCGTGTCCTTGGAGAGCAGGGCCAGGACCTTGCCCGCGGCCGCGCTGGCCTGGGCCACGCTGGCCGGGATGTCCTTTGGGCCTTGGCAGGCCCCGGCCAGGTACACGCCCACGGTGTTGGTCTCAACAGGCCGGAGCTTGGGGTGGCCTTCCAGAAAGAAGCCATAGTGGTCGTAGGAGATGCGCAGCTTTTCCGCCAGCTCCGGCGCGCCGTGCGCGCACTCCGCGCCCACGGCCAGCACCACCAGGTCCGCGGCCACCTCCACCTGCTGGCCGAGCAGCGTGTCCGCCCCGCGCACCATGAGCTGGCCGCCCTGTGGTCCCGCTGTGGGCCCGGCGCAGGGATAGATATGCGCCACGCGCCCGCGCACGTACTCCACGCCATACTCCTCCTGGGCGCGGCGCACGAACTCCTCGTACCCCTTCCCGCCCGCGCGGATGTCCATGTAGAACACGTAGGCGCGGGAATCCGGGATGTGGTCGCGGGTGAGAATGGCCTGCTTGGCCGTGTACATGCAGCAGAAGCTTGAGCAGTAGGGCCGGTCCACGCTGCGGTCGCGGCTGCCCACGCAGGAGATGAACACCACGGTCTTGGGCTCCGCCCCGTCGCTGGGCCGCTTGATGTGCCCGGCGGTGGGGCCGGAGGCCGAGAGCATGCGCTCGTAGGCGAGCGAGGTGACCACGTCCGGGTACCTGCCCGCGCCGTACTCGCCGAGCTTGCGGTGGTCGAAGAGATCCAGGCCCGTGGCCACGATGATGGCGCCCACCTTTTCGGTGACGATCTCGTCTCGCATGGCGAAGTCGATGGCCCCGGTGGGGCAGACCTTTTCGCAGGCCCCGCAGGTGCCCCTGGTCAGCCGGAGGCAGTGCTCGGCGCTGATGACCGCGCGTTTGGGGATGGCCTGGGGAAAGGGGATGTTGATGGCCGTGGTCAGGCTGATGTTCTCGTTGAAGGCGTCGGGCACCTTCCTGCTGGGGCATTTCTCCTGGCAGGCCCCGCAGCCCGTGCACTTGGTCCAGTCAACAAAGGTGGTGCGCTTGCGCACCTTGACCTCGAAATTGCCCACATACCCGCTCACCTCCTCCACCTCGGAGCACGCGTGCAGGGTGATGCGCGGGTTCTGGCCCACGTCGACCATCTTGGGGCCGAGCACGCACACCGAGCAGTCGATGGTTGGGAAGGTCTTGTCCAGCTTGCTCATGACGCCGCCGATGGAGCTCTTGCGCTCCACCAGCGCCACCTCCAGCCCGCCGTCCGCGCAGTCCAGCGCGGCCTGGATGCCCGCCACGCCGCCGCCCACGATGAGCACGCGCTTGTGCACCTCGAAACTCTTGGGCGTCAGCGGCCTGTCCACGCGCAGCTTCTCCACGGCCATGCGCACCAGGTCGATGGCCTTCCGCGTGTTGCGCTTGCGATCCAGGGAGACCCAGGCCACGTGCTCGCGGATGTTGGCCATCTCGAACATGTAGCGGTTCAGGCCCGCGCGCTCCACGGCCCGGCGGAAGGTCAGCTCGTGCATCCTGGGCGAGCAGGAGGCCACCACCACGCCGTCGAGCTTGAGTTCGCGGATGGTCTCCTCAATGGTCTTCTGGCCCGGGTCGGAGCAGGCGTACATGTGGTCGGTGGCGAAAACCACGTCCGGGAATTCGCGCGCGGCGCTCGCCACGGCCTCGCAGTCCACGGTGGCGGCGATGTTGTTGCCGCAATGGCAGACCATGACGCCTATGCGCATGGCGTGGTCTCCTTTGGCGAGGTGGGCGCGGCCTTGCTTGCGGTCTTGTCCGCAGACTCGGCTGCGCGTTGCGACTCGCGGCTTGCGGCGGCTTCCAGGGCCGGGGCCAGGGGCAGCACCAATTTGTCCAGGCGCAGCTCGGCCTCGGGCAGGCCCAGGGCCAGGCCGAGCAGCTGGGTGAAGTAGGGCACGGGCAGGGCATGGGGCCTGCGTGCCGCCCGGTTCGCCTGGCCGCGCCGCAGGTCCAGGTTCATCTGGCACAGGGGGCAGGCCACGGCGATCACGTCCGCGCCGACCTCGGCCGCCATGTCCAAAAGCCGCGCCGAAAGCCGCTGCATGATGTCCAGCCGGGGCATGCCGAAGGCCGCGCCGCAGCACTCGGTCTTGAAGGGGTAGTCCACGATGCTGGCCCCGCAGGCGGCGAGCAGCGCGTCCATGGCCACGGGATTTTCCGGGTCGTCAAAGGCCATGAGCCCGGGCGGCCGGTTCATGATGCAGCCGTAGTAGGTCGCCACGCGCAGGCCCGCGAGGGGCCGCTTTACGCGGGCCTTCACGCCCTCGGCCCCAACCTGTTCAAAGAGTACCTGCAGCACGCTCTGGCAGTCCATCGGGCCGGGGGCGGGCTTGCCCAGCAGGCGCTCCACCTCGGCCTTGTAGACCGGGTCGGCCAGATGCGCGTCCGCCGTCTTGAGGGCGGCCAGGCAGCTGGGGCAGGGGGTTATGAGGCGGTCGAAGCCCGCCGCCTCGGCCTGGAGGAGGTTGCGCGCGGCCAGCGCCCCGGCCAGGTGGTGGTCCACGGTGTGCGCGGGCGTGGAGCCGCAGCAGGTCCAGTCCGGCACGTCGGCGGTCTCAATGCCCAGGGCGCTCAGGCAGGCGCGGGAGGAGCTGTCGTACTCGGCCGCGGTGCCGCTCTGGGAGCAGCCGGGATAGTAGCCCAGGCGGGCGTTCATGGCGTGCTCCCCCGGTTCGCCGCGTGGAAGCGGGCGAAGATGCCCGCGACCTCGGCCTTGGCCTGGGCGCTGGGCTCGTGCGGCAGGAAGGCCAGCTTCCCGCGCGAGAGCATGGCCGGGCCGAGGCTCAAGTCCTGCAGCGGCTTGCCGCTTTTTATGGCGAAACTGGCGGCCAGCCCGGCCTCGAAGATGCGGCCATGCCGCGCCACGGAGGCCAGGAACCCGTCGGCGAAGGTCTTGACCAGCGGTTCCGGGGCAAGGCCTTCGCGCCGGGCCATGTGCCGCAGCACGTCCATGACCACCGCCACCTCGATGTTGTTCGGGCAGCGGGTGGTGCAGGCCTGGCAGGTGGCGCAGAGCCAGATGGACCGGCAGGAAAGGACGCGCCCCTTCTGGCCCAGCTGCGCCAGGCGCATGACCTGGTGCACGGGGACGTCGAAATTGTGTGAAAAGGCGCAGCCCGCGGTGCAGTTGCCGCACTGGTAGCAGCTCTTGAGATCCTGTCCGGACTCTCGCGCCACGGCGTCCAGGAAGCCCTGATCGCGCTGGGCGTCGAGGTCCACCGTCTGCCTGGGGGCTGGCCTGGGGGTCTGCATGGGCGGTTCCTTTCCTGGGCTGTTCGACGTGGACGGCGCTGGCGCCAGGGCCGCGTGCCAGGCTCCCTATACCGCCCGGACGCTAGCAAGGCGGTCAAAAAAGAGCAAGGATGCAAGGGGGCTTGCGAGGCCCCTGGCCCTATTCTTCGAGCCTCGGCGTGGCGTACAGCTCCCCGCCAAAGGCGTCGTTGATGACCAGCAGCGGGAAGTCCTTGACCGTCATCTCGCGCACGGCCTCCGGCCCCAGTTCGTCAAAGGCGATGACCTTGCTTGCCGTGATGCACTTGGACAAGAGCGCGCCCGCGCCGCCCGTGGCCCCGAAGTACACGGCCCGGTGCGTGCGCAGGGCCTCCTTTACCGCGTCGGAGCGCTTGCCCTTGCCGATGGTGGCCTTGAGGCCCAGGGCGTGCAGACGCGGGGCGTAGGCGTCCATGCGGTAACTGGTGGTCGGCCCGGCGGAGCCGATGGGCCTGCCCGGCGGCGCGGGCGACGGACCCACGTAATAGATGCTCGCGCCCGCGAGCTCGAAGGGCAGGGGCTCGCCACGGTCCAGCAGGTCCATGAGCCGCTTGTGCGCGGCGTCGCGGCCGGAATAGATGGTGCCGTTGAGCAGCACCACGTCGCCCGCGCGCAGCTTCTCGATGTCCGCGTCGGTGAGCGGGGTGGTGAGGGTGTGCGTGGACATCTAGAGCTCCACCTCCTCGTGCCGGGCGCTGTGGCACTGCACGTTGACGGCCAGCGGCAGGCTGGCGATGTGGCAGGGGGCCACGGCGATCTTGACCCCAAGGCAGGTGTAGGAGCCGCCCAAACCCATGGGTCCGATGCCGAGGCGGTTCACGGCCTCCAGCAGCTCGGCCTCCATGGCCGCGATTTTCGGGTCCGGGTGCGTGTCGTCCAGCTTGCGCAGCAGCGCCTTCTTGGCGATTTTCGGCGCGATCTCGAACGTGCCGCCGATGCCGATGCCCAGGATCACCGGCGGGCAGGGGTTCGGCCCGGCCTCGGCCACGCGCGTGACCACGAACTTCTTGATGCCCTCCCAGCCCTGGCTGGGAGCCAGCATGGTCACGCGGCTCATGTTCTCGGACCCGCCGCCCTTGGCCATGTAGCTGATCTTGAGCCGGTCGCCGGGCACCAGGTCGAGGTGGATGATGGCCGGGGTGTTGTCGCCGGTGTTCTTGCGGCTGAACGGATCGCAGGAGCTCATGCGCAGGAAGCCGTCGCGGTAGCCCGCCACCATGCCCTGGGTGATGGCCGCGTTCACGCCGCCGGGAACATGAACGTCCTCGCCCAGCTCCACGAAGAACACGGCCAGCCCGCAGTCCTGGCAGAGCGGCAGCTTGGTTTCCAGCGAAAGGTCCGCGTTCTCCAGCAGCTGCCGGAAGATCTCCCGGCCCGCGTCCGTGGTTTCGTTCCGATGCCCTTCCTCAAGCTTCCGGCGCACGTCATCGGGCAGCCGGGTGTTGGCGCTCATGCACAGGCGCGCCACGGCAGCCGAGACATCCGCCGCGTTGATCTCCCTCATGCGTTCTCCTTGCGGCCTACTTGGTGAAAAAGCGCTTCAGGGCCACGATGCCCGTCTTGCGGCGCAGGAAGGCCAGCTGTTCCTGCAGGGGCAGGTGCTTGGGGCACACGTCCTCGCAGGCCAGCAGGCCCATGCAGCCGAAGATGCCCATGTCGTTGCCCAGAATGTCGTAGTAGTCCTTCTCCGTGCGTTCGTCGCGCGGGTCGATGAGGAAGCGGCCCACGCGGTTCAGCCCCGCCGCGCCGAGGAAATCGGGCCGCAGGCGCGCCGTGCCGCAGGCGGCGATGCAGCAGCCGCACTCCACGCAGCGGTCCAGCTCGTAAATGGCCTCGGCCACATGGTTCTCCATGCGCTCTTCCGGGGCGTTCGGGTCAAAGTCCTTGTTCGTGTGCACCCAGGACTCCACCGTGTCGTACAGCTCGCGGAACCAGCTGCCCGTGTCCACGGAGAGGTCGCCCACCAGCTGGAACACGGGCAGGGGCAGCAGGGTGATCTGGTCCGGCAGGTCGCGGGTCTTGGTGTGGCAGGCCAGGCCAGGGCGGCCGTTTATCACCATGCCGCAGGAGCCGCAGATGCCCGACCGGCAGCAGAAATCGAACTGCAAACTCGGATCCTGCTCCTCGCGGATGCGGTTCAACGCCAGGAACAGGGTCATGGCGTCCGTCTCCTCAAGGGCGAAGGATTCCATGTGCGGGGTGGATTCCGGATCCTGGGGGTTGTAGCGGAAGATGCTGAATTTGAGCAGTCTGGTCATGCGCTAGTCCCCCAAAGTCCCGGCTTGCGCGTCGGGCTGTGCGCCGACCTGCGCGCCATCTGGCGCGTCGAAACGGGCGTCGGCCCCGATGATTTCGCCCTTGCCATAGCCCCGGTCGCCGGGCGGGATGTGGAACACCGGCGTGGCGGGCTCGTAGGCGAGGCTGGGCAGGTCGTCCGCGTCGCTCTTCCAGAGGGCCAGCGTGCGGGTGAGCCAGTCGCGGTCGTTGCGCGCAGGGTGGTCCTCGCGGTGGTGGCAGCCGCGCGATTCGGTGCGCTTGAGCGCGCCCAGGGCGATCATCAGCGCCATCTTGACCTGGCCTTCGATCTTGAGCGCGGCGGAAAGCTCGGGGTTCACGCCCAGGCCGTTGCTCTTGAGGCCCACCTTGCGGGCGCGCTCAAGCACGGCTTGCAGCTCCGCCACGCAACGGGCAAGCCCGGCCCCGGTGCGGAAGATGTTCGCGCCGTCGTGCAGGGCGTTCTGCATGGCCTGGCGCACCTTGAACACGTTTTCGGTGCCGGCCGTGCAGCGGATGAGGTTCTGGATGCGCTCCCGCTGCTTCTTGATTTCCGCCTCGATGACGCTGGAGTTGAAGGTGACCTCGGCCCCTTGCAGGAACTCGGCGATCCTTCTGCCCACGATGCCGCCGGCGACCACGGTCTCGGCCAGGGAGTTGCCGCCCAGGCGGTTGAAGCCGTGCAGGTCCCAGCAGGCGGCCTCGCCCACGCTGAACAGGCCGGAGAGGCCCGAGGCGCGCCCGTCCTTGTCGGTGCGCACGCCGCCCATGCTGTAGTGCTGGGTGGGCCGCACCGGGATGAGCTGGCGCACGGGGTCGAGGCCCAGGAACGCGAGGCAGATCTCGTACACCTCGCGCAGCTTGCCGGTGACGTGTTCCTCGCCCAGGTGGCGGATGTCGAGCCAGAGGTGGTCGCCGTAGGGGCTCTTCACGCCCTTGCCCTGGCGGATGTGGTGGGTCATCCATCTGGCCACCACGTCGCGGGAGGCCAGCTCCTGCTTTTCCGGCTCGTAGAGGGGCATGAAGCGCTCCTCGTCCACGTCGAGCAGGGTGCCGCCGTCGCCCCGGCAGCCCTCGGTGACGAGGATCTCCGTGGGCACGATGCCGGTGGGGTGGAACTGCACGGCCTCCATGTTGCCCATGGGCACCACGCCGGTGTTGAGGGCCGTGATGTGGCCGCCGCCGTCGCAGATGACCGCGTTGGTGGTGCCGGGGTACAGCCGCCCGAAGCCGCCCGTGGCGATGACCGTGGCCCTGGCCAGGTACGCCAGCAAATCCCCCGTGCGCAGGCAGCGGGCCACCACGCCGAAGCAGGTCACGCCATCGTGCAGCAGGGCGATGGCCTCGGTCTTGTCGTGCACCTCCACGCCCAGCTTGGCGCAGACGTTGTCCACGGTGAACAGCACGCTGTGGCCCGTGCCGTCGGACACGTAACAGGTGCGCCACTTGGCCGTGCCGCCGAAGTCGCGCGCGGTGATGAGCCCGCGGTGCTCCTCCAGCTCTTCCTTCTCGTGCCGCGCGCCGCCCTTGAAATACGCGCCCTTGCCGGGCGTCACGCGGTTCCAGGGCACGCCCCAGTGCGCCAGCTGGCGCATCTCCAGGGGCGCGCGGTCCACGAAGAGCCGGGCCACCTCCTGGTCGCAGCCCCAGTCCGAGCCCTTCACCGTGTCGGCCAGGTGCAGGTCCGGGCAGTCGCCCCGGCCCTTGGCGCAGTTGCCCATGGCCGCCTGCATCCCGCCCATGGCCGCTGCCGAGTGCGAGCGCCGGGCGGGCACCAGGCTCAGGCAGATGGCCGAGAAGCCCGCCTGCGCCGCCTCGATGGCCGCGCGTTCCCCGGCCAGGCCAGCGCCCATCACCAGGACGTCCGTGTAGATTGTCTGCATCCCCGGTCTCCCTAGGCTCTCATGAACCAGAAACGCGACAGGGTCATCATGCTCAGGCCAAAGGAGACCAGGATCAGGCCGCTGACCAAGCGCTTGAGGCCGTGGCGCTGGGCGCGGCCCGCAAGGCCCCACTTCACGGCGATGCGGTACAGGCCCAGGCCCAGGTGCGCGTGCGCCAGCGGCGCAAGCAGCAGGAAGAAGGCCAGCCACCAGGGTTCGGCGTGCAGCATTTCCGCGCTCTTGAGGGCCGTGACGGGCAGGCTGGTGAGCACGGTCCAGATGTGGAAGGTCCCCATGCCGAGAAGGAGGACGCCCGTGGCGGCCTGCGCCACCCAGAGCCAGGTGTCGGCGTGGTGCAGGCGCGCGGCGTGGGCCAGCAGGGTCTTCAGGTCGTCGATGTGGAGGGGAAGCTTGCGCACAACCAGGGCAACGTGCGCCAACAACAGCGCAAAGACCAGCGGGCCGCCCGCCTGGGCCACGTTGTTGTCCTCAAGGAAGCGGGCGATGGCGTCCATGAGCGCCGGGCTCAACAGCACGCTGCCCACCAGCAGCAGGTGCGCGAGGATGAAGAGCGCGAGGCCGATTCCGGAGAGCGCCCGCGCCCACTCCAGCACGCCGTCCAGGCGGCGGGCGCTCGGGCTCGGGCGGGTGGCGGTCAGGCGTGCTTGCATTCGCTCCTCCGGGGGCGCGCTGGCTGGACGCGGCTCTGGCTTCAGGATTTGGGCCTAGCCGCCCAGCAGGTCCGGCGCGTCCAGCAGGGCCAGCAGGTCCGTGGGCCGGGCGATGAGCCGCAGCGCCCCGTTTTCGCGCAGCTCGGCCTCGTCCCGGAAGCCCCACAAGGCCCCCACGGGCAACATGCCCGCGCCGCGGGCGGTCTTCATGTCCGTGGCCGTGTCGCCCACGAAGACGATGCCGCCGGGCGCGAGGGAAAGCTCCCTGGCCAGGGCCAGGGCTCCGGCCGGGTGCGGCTTGTTGGGCACCTCGGGCCGGGCGCCGCGCACATGGGTGAAGGGCCGGCCGGGAAAGAACGCGTCCACGGTCAGGTCCGTGTAGTGCTGCGGCTTGTTGGACAGCACGCTCACGGGCAGGCCGCGTTCGCGCAGGCCCGCGAGCATCTCCATTACGCCGTCGTAGGGCCGGGTCTTGTCCTGCCAGCGGCGCTTGTACTCGCTGGAGGTGAGCGCCCCGGCCTCCCGCAGGGTGGCGGGGTCGCGGCGGTCCTCCGGCAGCATGCGGCGCACCAGCTCCTCTATGCCCAGGCCCACGAAGTAGCGGTAGGCGTCGACCGGGTGTTGCGGCAGGCCAAGGGCCGCCAGCGCGGCGTTGCCGGAGTCGGCCAGGTCGGCCAGGGTGTCCAGCAGGGTGCCGTCCAGGTCGAAGATGATGGCGCGCGCGGCGGCGCTCGGAAGGCTGCTCATGGGGCTCCTTGGGGGCTGCGGCTGGGCAGGAATTGATGCGTTTGCCTGAAGCGGCCAGCATATACGCATAGCCCTGCCGGTGCAAGCGGACCAGGCCCGCCCTGCGCCGCAGGCGCGGCCCCTTGCTGGCCGGGCTGGTTCGTGGCATCACAGGCCATGGGCAAACCCTTCGTGTTTCGACTGCAAAAGGTGCTGGACTACCGCAGCCAGCTGGCCGACCAGGCGCGCATGGCCCTGGCCCAGGCCAAGGCCGCCCACGACGCGCAGAAGAAGGCCCTGGAGGATGTCGAGGCCATGCTTGCCGCGCACCTGGCCCAGGGCTTCGGGGACGCCGCCACCCAGGCGGAGATCTGGCTGTGGATGCGCTACCGCGAGGCCCTGGAGCGCGACGTGGCCGCCGCCGTGCTTGAGCTGGAACGTCTGGCCTCGATTTTGCAAACTCGTCGCCAAGAAGCCGTGCTCCGCTCCCGGGAGAAAAAGCTCCTGGAAAAACTCAAGGACCGGCAGGCCAGGAAACACCATGTCGCAGCCAACCTCGAAGAACAGAAAGAATACGACGAAATGTCCACGCTTCGCTATAAATCCCAAGATCGTTAAGGTCCTGCTGACCCTCTGCGTGGTGGCCGGCCTCAAGCTCACCGTGATCGGGGCGCTTGGCGTGGATCTCTGGGAGCAGTTGGCGGAGCAGGACCTTCTGCCCATTCCCGCGGCTTTGGCCGGGCAGGCGTCAAAACAGCCCGCCCCGCCCGAGGTCGCCCCGGCCCTGCCCGGCGCCCTGCCAGGCATGGAGGCGATGGACGCCGCGGACAACGTGCTGGCCGAGAACGCCATCCCCCAGCCCAAGGTGGGCGAGAGCAGGGAGGCGAGCAGCGCCAACCGCCGCGAGGCCGAACTGGCCGCCAAGGAGCGCGCGCTCATCGCCATGGAGAAGAGCATCGACGACAAGCTGGCCGAACTCAAGCGCGTGGAGACGTCCATCAAGAAGCTCCTCGACGAGGCCGACAGCCTGAAGGACGCCCGCATCAAGCGGCAGGTTGACACCTACATGGCCATGAAGCCCAAGCAGGCCGCGGAAGTGCTGTCCAACATGGAGCAGGAACTCGCCGTCAAGATTCTGACCGGCATGAAGCCCAAGGTGGCGGGCGAGATCATGACCTACATCAAGACCGAAAAGGCCGCCAAGCTCACCGAGGCCATGACCAAGGTCCAGGCCCCGATGCAAGGCCCCCTTCAGTAGCGGCCCGTTCACGCACCCCATCGGCCCGGACCGGGCGGACCACGCGGAGCACACCCCGTGGACGACCGGCCCGGGCTGTGCTACGTGCGCCCCCATGACGGCAAAGACGACGGCAATGACGACGACGCGCATCAAGCTCCTGCTCGCCTATGACGGCACCGACTTCGCCGGGTGGCAGCACCAGGGCGGCGTGCGCACCGTGCAGAGCGACGTGGAGGCGGCCCTGGCCAAGATCGTCGGCGCGCCGACGCATGTGCAGGCGGCCGGGCGCACGGATTCCGGCGTCCACGCCCTGGGCCAATGCGCCCATTTCGACGCCCCGGAGCACCTCTCCCACGTGCCCTGGGCCAAGGCGCTCAACGGCCTGCTGGCCCCGGACGTGCGCGTCGTGTCCGCTTGCGTGGCCCCGCCGCACTTTCACGCCCAGTTCGACGCGCGCTCAAAGATCTACGCCTACACCCTCTGGCATGAGCGCGGCCACGTGAACCCCCTGCGCCGCCGCTTTGTGTGGTCTCCCTTGCCGCCCGCCCTGAACCTGGCCGCCATGGACGAGGCCGCCGAGATTCTTGTCGGCACACACGACTTCAACAGCTTCCGCAACCAGGGCACGGACCTGGGCTCGCGGGGCACGGTGCGCACGCTGGCGCGCATCTGGCGCGAGCCGGGCGGACCGAACGAGACCGTGTGGCGTTTTCAGGCCAACGGCTTCTTGAAGCAGATGGTGCGCAACATCATGGGCTGCCTGGTGGCCGTGGGCAGGGGTAAAGTCACGCCTTCGGATGTCCGATGCATCCTAGAGAAGCGCGACCGCGGCATCGCCCCGCCCACGGCTCCGGCCAGGGGACTGTGCATGGAGCGGGTGTTCTACCCGGAGGACCTGCCAGGGGACCCGGAGAACGCCCGGTCCGCCGCCGCCGTTTCAAAGGACGCGGCCCATGACGAGCATCAAGTGGCAGGCGGAGGCGGATCTCTCCAGCCTGACCCGGACCAGCGCGACTGACACCGGCCAGGGAAGCCTGGCTGCCGGGGTCTCGCTCTACGTGGACGGCAGCCGCGTGCGCGTGGGGCCGACCGAGTCCGGCCTGAACGATGCCCGCGACTTCCTCTCCGCCTCCAAGCAGACCCGCCTCATCGGCACCCTGACCAACGCCCTGGCCGGAGCCCTGGGCCGCCTGAGCCAGCGCCTGGACGCCGTGTCCTGGCCCGTGGGCGGCTTCGGCCCCGGCATGAGCGGCGCGGCCTTCGGCTCCCGCACGGTGAGCGTGCCCCCGGAGCTGTTCGGCCTCCATGCGGGCAACCCGTCCTCCGCCCTGTCCTCCGTGCTTCCCGACGCCTTTCCCCGCGCCTTGTCCGCCAGCCTGAACCTGCCCGGCCAGTCCTCCCTTGAGGAGCGTCTGGCCACCACCCCGCGCAATGGGGCCGCCGCCTCCGGCCTGGCCGCCGGAACCTACGGCCTCACCCTGTCGCTGGGCGGCGAGGCCGAGGCGCTGAGCGTCGTGGTCGGCTCCGGCTGGACCACGGGCCAGGTGTTCGACGCCGTGGCCGAGGCCGTGAACAACGCCAGCCTGGCGGTCGGGGCCGAGGTGCGCACCAATACCTCCGGGTTTTTGAACGGACTCGAATCCTTGGCGCTGTCCGCCGACGCCTCGCTCACAGGGCAGGCGGTCGGCCTGCAGCAGACGCCCGGCGCGGCCTACGGCCTGGCGACCTGGCTGGGGCTCTCCAGCGCCAACGTCCAGAATCCGGCCAGGGATTCCGGCGACTTCGGGGACATGGCCGCCCTCGGCGTCACCAGCGTGACGGCGCTCACCGCCGCCAGGCCCACGCGCTACGCCAGCCAGGGCTTCGACCCCGAGGCCCCCACCACCCTGGCCCCGGGAACCTACACCCTGGACTATCTTGTCGGCCCGTCCACGGTGGGCGAAAGCGAGTCCTCGGCGGGCGAGTCCGGCAGCGTGAGCATCACGGTCTCCAGCGGCGATACCTGGCGGGACGTGCTTGCGCGCATGGCGCGGATCCTGGGCTCGGCCAGCCCGGCCATGACGGCGCGGCTGGTGCCCGCCAAACGCGTCTACGACCTGCCCACGGGCGAGCATGGCCTGGCCGACGCCACGGGTGTGGAGGTGCTCTCCAACACGGTCAAGAGCGACTGGCGCTTGCGGCTCTCCGGCGCGGACGCCGCCTCGGAGGAATTCCTGGCCGCGCTGGGCATGGACCGGCTGGCCGACCCCGGCTCCTCGGCCCGGGCGGTCATTGGCGGGCAGGAGCGCGAGAGCGCCAGCGGAACCTTCAGCGCGGACTCCGGGCGGCTGACGCTCGGCGTCTCCGGCAGCTTCGGCGAGGCCGCGCCCGTGCGCGTGAGCGAGGGCGCGCAGAGTCTGGCCGCGGCGCTGGCCGACGTGCTGGCCTCGTACAACGAGGTGGAGGGCCTGCTCTCGCGCAACGCCGGGGAGGTCAAGGCCGGGGCCGTGGACGACTGGACCAGGCTTGCCGCCGACCGCGCCGTGGCGCTGGGGGCCATCGGCGTGGAGCGGGCCAGCCAGGCCCTGTGGCTGGCGGAAGAGGAATTTCTCATTGCCTTGCTCGGTCGACCGGACGAAGTGCAGGACACGCTGCTTGGCTCGGACGGTTTTCTGCCCGCGCTCAAGGACAAGACCGAGGCCGCGCTTGCGGGCGGGGTGTCTGAATGGATTTCCGAGGCTGCGGAGGCCCGGGCCGAGGAGGCTGCTTCCGCGCCGTATCTGCGCACGCTGACCACGCGCACCGAGCTGGAGGTGGAGAAGGCCAGCCAGTTGCTCGACGTGTATGAGGCCGCAAGCCCGTCCGCGCTGGATTTTTTCGATGCTCCGGGCGCGGGCGGCATCCTGCGCCGCCGGGGCTGAGGCGGCGGAAAATCGGCCATTGCGTAAGGTCGCGCAGCTTATCCCCGGAGAGGGGCGCGGGTGATGCGTTCCGGCGGGGCAATATTTCTTGCAACACCGCTTGATTTTGGCTCTTTTATTCTTGCTGTTTTTTATGTGCTGGGATAATGCGGCAAATAGGTCAAGGCATGCTTGGGGCGTCTGGACTCGGCTTTTGTTGAGTCGTGCGAGGGCGAAACAAGGCGGGTTTTCCGTGTATTTCACTTGAGGAGTAGGAAGCGATGAAGTCCATTTATGTTGGCAATTTGCCTTTCAGCGCCAAGGAAGACGAAATTCGCGATCTGTTCGGCACGTATGGTGAAGTGCAGATGGTCAAGTTCGTCATGGATCGCGAGACCGGCCGTTTCCGTGGCTTCGGCTTCGTGGAGATGGAGGACGCAGGCGCCGCCAAGGCCATCGAGGCCCTGGACGGCAAAGATTTCGGTGGCCGCACCCTGCGCGTCAACGAGGCCAAGGAGCGCGCCCCCCGCCCGCCCCGCCGCTTCTAGTAAGTCAGCACCTTGATGTGGAGTTGTTGTCAGAGCCCCCGCAGCCGAGTAGGCGCGGGGGCTTTTGTTTTGGCGCGGCGCGCCCAGGTTCGCGGGAATTGCTCTGCTACGCGGGCAGGAGCTTCAGGCCCGCAATGCCCGCCGCGATGAGCCCGATGCAGCCCAGGCGCACGGCCCCGGCTGGCTCGCCCAGCACCAGCATCCCGAAGGCCGCCGCGCCGAGGGTGCCGATGCCCGTCCATACGGCGTAGGCCGTGCCGATGGGCAGGCTGCGCACGGCCAGGCCGAGCAGTCCCATGCTGGCGATCATGGCCCCGGCCACAAGCACCGAGGGCACAAGGCGCGTGAAGCCCTCGGTGGACTTGAGCCCCACCGCCCAGGCGACCTCGAAAAGTCCGGCGATGACCAGATAGATCCACGGCATAATAATGAGTCCTTGAAGGCTGGCGGGGTCGTCCCCATGAACGGGCGGCGTCGGAGGGTCGTCCCGCCGGGCCGGTGTCAGGAAGCGCAGGGGATAGGGCAGGGGGCGGCGGGTGTCAAGGATGGGTGTTTGCAGCTAGAATCATCTTGTGTGACTTTCTGAGTTTCGTGTATCTAATAACGAACACCTGGAGGGGGCATGCCAATAGCAGCACGTATCCGGAAAAATTTGGCTAGGGCTAAGCGCGTGGCCCTTGAGAATGGGTGTGGACTGCTTGAAGATGCTAATATTCTCTTTGAGAACTCGCGCTTGCCTCGGGCAGGGTCGCTTGCCATCCTTGCGATCGAGGAGTTTGCCAAGGTTGTTATCCTCAACCATGCTTTGTTGTCTGATAGATGGGATGAAGAAATTCGCTCGCTATTTATGAGTCACGGGAAGAAGCAGGCTATTGCTATCGGATCAATTGAAGCAGCCCAGTATTTGCTGAGGGTTGGAAAGGACAATCAGAATAGAATTGTCCCCATTCCACATGATATTCATAAAGCAATTGGTGATATTAAAGGGTTGGCAATCAAGAATTATGTAAAAAAAGAGAAGCTAGATAAGCAAAAACAAAACTTTCAGTTTGTTAATATTGACCAATATGGAATGTGCCGCATACCTTTTGATGGGTATGACAACACTGGTATTGTGAATATATTGAACTTGGCACAAAAGGTAAAGTTCTCAGTCAATGCCGCAGCGTTCGGAATTAACGTTGATGAGTGTCCATTATTTAGGAGTTGCACGTCTATAAATTGGGATTCCTCAGGCTTAAATACAATACGGCATTCAGATGGTTTTGATGTATGTATTGATCCGTTGGAGTTAATAAGGCGGAAGGGGCCATGCAAATTAATAACAAAGGATGAAGCAATAGCATTTTATGACTTTGTTGAACATTACAAACGTCAGGCTCAAGAGGCGCGCGAGGATTTCTTATCTCGCCGTAATGATGCAGCGACAATAATTAAAGATTATGATGTGATTGAGCAAATATCTCGACAACTTGATTGGCTCGACATTAAGCAAAGCAGTTTTTATGAAAGTTGCATAGAGATCGTAAAGGCATCCGACTAACAGGGCAAAGATTGAGAAAGTTCATCATCCCCACAACCCCGCGCACAATTCTTCCAGCATCCCCAACAGCTGCCCGCACACGCCGCCGGATGAGGGCGGGGGGCCGAACAGGGCCGTGCGCATGTCGCGCAGGTTTTTCGTGAACATGTCGTCGGCCCCGTCCACGCCCGGGGTCTGGCGCACGGTCATGTCCAGGCGCTCGGCGAGCAGCAGCCCGGAAAGCCCCTTGCAGAACAGGCTCGCCAGGCGCGCGAAATCGGCCTTGTGCTCGCGCCAGAAGGTTTCGGCTGCGCTGCCCGGCGCGGGCGCGGGACAGGAGAGCGCCTCGCACACCAGCGCGTACACGCTGTTGATGCCCGGCCCGGGCACCCCGCGCCGCCAGCCGAGCAGCCAGGGGTTGCGCCAGAACAGCAGCAGATGGTCCTGCCCCAGGTTGATGACCGCCTCAAGCCCGGCCTTGGCCTCGGCGAGCACCGGGTCTGCCCAGGCCAGGCCCGCTTGCGGGGCCTCGCGCCCCACCTGCCAGGGCGGCACCGTGGCGTTTGTCCGGTCCGCTCCGGCCAGACCGCTTGTCAGGGAGGTCAGCAGGTGGGCCAGCCAGGCGTTGGCCTGGGGCGAGTCCGGCGTCTCCAGGTGCGGATAGGACAAAACGTAGCGGCCTTGGCCGTACTGGCCGGAGATCACCGCCGGGCGGCCTGTGAGGAAATCCGGCCGCACTTGCAGGCCGTACAGGTTCTCCCAGTCGGAGAGCGCCTCCTCCGGGAAGCGCGACAGGGCCAGGTCCGCCACCCAGAAGTCCGGGCCCAGGCCCGCGTAGCGCGCCAGCACGGCGACGTCGTCCTTCTGCTGGCGCGGCGGGGGCGCGAATTGCGCGGGCCACCAGACCTGCGCCAGCGCCTCCCCGGTGCCGGGCAGGGCCAGCGGATCGGCGCTGTTCAGGCCCAGGCGCACGTCGCCGGAAAGAAAATGCTGCAAGCGCCCGGCAAAGCCCATGCGGCCCCAAGGGCACAGGTTCAGGGACTCGCCCGCGCGCGGGCTGGTGAGGGCGAGGCCCGCGCCGCCGCAAAAGCCCAGATAATTGCCGCCCTGGTCCACAAAGCCGCGGATGGCCGCGAGCCCGGCCTCGCCCAGGCGCAGGGCCTTGCCGCGCGCCCAGCCGCCGGGCACGATGAGCAGGGCCGGGGCATTGCCCGGGGGAGCGATAGAGGTGTCGGGCGGGTCATCGGAAAGGCCCTTGGACGGGCCAACGGCCCTGCACTTGCCAGACAGCGCGCCCTCGGCTATGTCATGTGCGCGTAAAATCCTGTGGGGAAGCTTAAGCGCGCGCAAATAGCGCAGCACCAAGAGGCCCCACAGGTGCGAGTCATCCCATACGACGAAAACGCGCGTCATCAGAAGCCCCCAGGGTTTCCGGCACCCTATCCGCGCCCCGCCTCCCTGACAAGGGGGCCGAAGGCGAAGGGGAGAGGGGCCGCTGTCCGTTTTTCGGACCCGGACGACGCGCCGTGGCTGTTCATATTTTTGGCGACCATGCCTTGAAGGAGACCCCATGTCCGACATTTCCACCTCCGCCGCGCCCCGGAAGGCCCCCAACGACGCTCAGGAGGCCGCGCTTCCCAAGGGCTACGAGCCCGCAGACGTGGAGGCCCGCTGGGGCAGGCACTGGGAGGACAACAAGACCTTCTCGCCCGACCCCAAGGACGTGCTTTCCGGGCACAAGGAGCCGTATTCCATCGTCATCCCGCCGCCGAACGTCACCGGCGCGCTGCACATGGGCCACGCGCTGAACCTGACCCTGCAGGATATTTTGTGCCGCTTCATGCGCCAGCAGGGCAAGAGCGTGCTCTGGGTGCCGGGCACGGACCACGCGGGCATCGCCACGCAGAACGTGGTGGAGCGGCAGCTCAAGAAAGAGGGCGTCAAGCGCGACGACCTGGGCCGCGAGAAGTTCATCGAGCGCGTGTGGGAATGGAAGAAGGAATACGGCGACCGCATCCTGAACCAGATCCGCCGCATGGGCGCGAGCGTGGACTGGACCAGCGAACGCTTCACCCTGGACGAGGGGCTTTCCAAGGCTGTGCGCGAGGTGTTCGTGCGCCTGTACGGCGAGGGGCTCATCTACAAGGGCAACTACATCGTCAACTGGTGCAACCGCTGCCACACCGCCCTGGCCGACGACGAGGTGGAGCACGCGCCCAAGAAGGGCAAGCTCTACCGCATCCGCTACAAGCTGGCGGATGGTTCTGGCGAGCTCATCGTCGCCACCACCCGGCCGGAAACCCTGCTGGGCGACGTGGCCGTGGCCGTGCACCCGGAAGACGAGCGCTACACCCGGGCCGTCGGCAAAAAGGTCATCCTGCCGCTGGTGGGCAAGGAGATTCCGGTCATCGCCGATGCCTACGTGGACATGGAGTTCGGCACCGGAGCCCTCAAGATAACGCCCGCGCACGACATGAACGACTGGGCGCTCGCGCGCACGCACACGCTCGAGGTCATCCCGGTCATCGACGACACGGGCCACATGAACGAGAACGCGCCCGCCGCCTACCAGGGGCTCGCCTCGAACGCCTGCCGCGACAAGGTCGTGGAGGACCTGGAGGCGCAGGGTCTGCTCGTGGACATCGCTGAGCACGACCACAGCGTGGGCGAGTGCTACCGCTGCAAGAGCGTCATCGAGCCGCACGTGAGCGAGCAGTGGTTCGTGAAGGTTGCGCCGCTGGCCAAGGCCGCGCGCGAGGCCGTGCCCGCGGACACGCAGATCTTCCCGGCCCAGTGGGAAAAGACCTACTACGAGTGGCTGGACAACATCCGCGACTGGTGCATTTCCCGCCAGATCTGGTGGGGACACCGCATCCCGGCCTGGACCTGCCAGGCCTGCAATGAGCTCATCGTGCAGACCGAAGACCCCACGTCGTGTCCCAAATGCGGCGGCGCGCTGACGCAGGAGGAAGACGTGCTGGACACCTGGTTCAGCTCGGCCCTGTGGCCGTTTTCCACCCTGGGCTGGCCCGGCGACACGGACAAGCTCAAGGCCTACTATCCCACCAGCGTGCTCGTCACCGGCTTCGACATCCTGTTCTTCTGGGTGGCGCGCATGATGATGATGGGCATCCACTTCAAGGAGCAGGTGCCCTTCCACCACGTGTACATCCATGCCCTGGTGCGCGACGAGCAGGGCAAGAAGATGAGCAAGTCCACGGGCAACGTCATCGACCCGCTGGAGATGATCGGCAAGTACGGCACCGACTCCCTGCGCTTCACCCTGACCGCCTTCGCCGCCATGGGCCGCGACATCAAGCTCAGCGAGAAGCGCATCGAGGGCTACCGCCATTTTGTGAACAAGATTTGGAACTCCGCGCGCTTCGCCCTCATGAACCTGCCCGGCACCCCCACGGCCACTCTGGAGGAAGCGCTTGAGAACGCGCCGCTGGCCAACCGCTGGATCCTGCACCGCCTTGAGGAGGTGAAGGACGAGGTGGAGCGCGCCACCCTGGAATACCGCTTCAACGACATCGCCCAGGGCCTGTACAAGTTCATCTGGAACGAGTTCTGCGACTGGTACGTGGAGATGGGCAAGGGCGACCTCTACGCCGAGGACGAGGCCAAGAAGGACGCCACCCGGCGCGTGCTCCTGACCGTGCTCTCCGAGACCATGGTGCTGCTGCACCCGGTCATGCCCTTCGTCACCCAGGAGATATGGAGCGTGCTGCCCGGCATTACGGACAAGGAACTGGCCTTGCAGCCCTACCCGGCGCGTCGGCCCCGGTGCGTGAATCCCCAGGCCGCCCGCGACATGGCCTTTTTCCAGGGCGTGGTGGGCGCGGTGCGCACCATCCGCACGGAGCTGTGCATCGACCCGGCCAAGAAGCTGCCGCTCATCGTCGATACCGACGGCGCGGGCGGCAGCGCCCTCTCCGTCCTGTCCGACAACGTGCACCTGATCGCCCAGCTGGCGCGCATCGACGCGGCGGACATCGGACCCGGCAAGACCGGCCCCCGCGCCAGCGGCACCGCCGTGGTCGAGGGCGCGCGCATCTTCGTGCCGCTCAAGGGTATCGTGGACTTTGGCGCGGAGGTGGCCCGGCTGGACAAGGAGCTGGGAAAGTTGGACAAGCAGCTGACGGCGCTTACGGGCAAGCTCTCGGCCCCTGGCTTCGCCAACCACGCCCCGGCGGAGATCGTGGCCGCGGAGCGCGAGAAGCTGGCGGGCCTTGAGGACGCCAAGGCCAAGCTGGCCGAGCTGCAGGAACGTTTGAAGAGCGCCCTGGCCGAAGGGGAGTAGACCCATGCGCAAGGTAAGCGCCGCCGAGGAGTTTGCGGCCATCGGCGAGTTCTGGAGCCCGCGCGTTGTGGGCGGGCTGAACGGCCAGTTGGTGAAGCTGGTGCGCCTCAAGGGCGAGTTCGAGTGGCACAGGCACGCGGACGAGGACGAGATGTTCTGGGTGCTTTCAGGACAGCTCACCATCAAGCTGCGCGAGCAGGACATCGAGCTCGGCGCAAACGAATTTTTCATCATCCCGCGCGGGGTGGAGCATAAGCCCGTCTGTCAGGACGAGTGCCGCGTCATGCTCTTTGAGCCCGCCGCAACCAAACAATACGGCGACTAGCCCGGAGAACACCATGTCCATCGTCCACCTCATCGGCGCAGGCCCCGGCGACCCCGGCCTGCTCACCATCCGGGCCAAGGAGCTCATCGAAACCTGCGACGTGGTGGTCTACGACTATCTCGCCAACAAGGAATTCCTCAAATACGCCCGGCATGACGCCGAGATCATCTACGTGGGCAAGAAGGGCGGCGACCACACCCTGCCCCAGGACCAGATCAACCAGCTCATCATCGACAAGGCCAGGGAAGGCAAGAGCGTGGCCCGGCTCAAGGGCGGCGACCCGTATGTGTTCGGGCGCGGCGGCGAAGAGGCCGAGGAGCTCGTCGAGGCGGGCATCGCCTTTGAGGTGGTGCCCGGCGTCACCGCCGGCGTGGCCGCCCCGGCCTATGCGGGCATCCCGGTCACCCACCGCGACCACACCACAAGCGTCTGCTTCATCACCGGGCACGAGGACCCCACCAAGGAGGAGAGCGGCCACAACTGGGAGGTGTACGGCAAGAGCAACAGCACCCTCGTGTTCTACATGGGCGTCAAGAACCTGCCCATGATCGCGGGCAACCTGATGAAGAACGGCCGCGCCAAGGACACGCCCGTGGCCCTCGTGCGCTGGGGCACGCGCTGCAACCAGCAGTCCATGGTCTCCACCCTGGAGAACGTCGCCGCCGACGCAGAGAAGCGCAAGTTCGCCGCGCCCAGCATCATCATCGTGGGCGGCGTGTGCTCCCTGGCCTCCAAGCTCGCCTGGTTCGAAAAGAAGCCGCTCTTGGGCAAGGGCGTCGTGGTCACCCGCGCGCGCGAGCAGGCCTCCGACCTGGCCGACGTGCTGAAGGACATGGGCGCCTGCGTGTTCGAATTTCCCACCATCACGGTGGAGCCCCTGGACGACTATGAAGAGGTCGAAAAGGCCATCCTCTCCCTCGGCGCGGTGGACTGGCTCATCTTCACCTCGGTCAACGGGGTGAAGCACTTCTGGAACCAGCTGACCGAGATCGGCCTGGACACCCGCGCCCTGGGCGGCCTCAGCGTGGCCGCCATCGGACCCGCCACCGCCGACGAGCTCAAGGCGCGCGGCGTCACGCCCGATTTCATCCCGGCCAAGTACGTGGCCGAGGAGGTCGTGGCCGGGCTGCTCGAGCGCGGCATCGCGGGAAAAAATGTGCTCATCCCGCGCGCCAAGGTGGCCCGCGAGGTGCTGCCCGAAGAGCTCGCCCGCGCCGGGGCGCACGTGCGCATCCTGCCCGTGTACGAGACGCGCCTCACCCAGCAGGACCCGGCTGAGATCGTGGAGGCCCTGGAAAAAGGCAAGATCCAGGCCATCACCTTCACCAGCTCCAGCACGGTGGAAAACTTCTTCACCCTGCTCTCGCCCGATACCCTGAAACAGCACCCGGACGTGAAAATCGCCTGCATCGGGCCGGTGACCGCCAATACCCTCGCGCGCTATGGCTTCAGCGCGCATATCCAGCCCGAGGACTACACCATCCCCGGCTTGGCCGCCGCGCTGGGCAAGGGGCTGTGAAAGAAATCAGGGGGCGCCGCCCCCTGCACCCCCGCCAGAGGGCCAAGGCCCTCTGGACACCCTGTGGCGGCGGGTTGTCCG
>JBFWMQ010000035.1:0-28927 GCA_050251495.1 Desulfovibrio sp.
TCTAAACGGGCCGCTTCGGTTGCATGTGGGGAGGCTGCCGCGCCGCCCCTTAAAAAGTCTTTGGAAAGGGGGTCCGGGGGGAGAACCTTTCTTCAGAAAGGTGTCCCCCCGGCTCGTCTTTCTCTAGCCCAGCCGGACCAGCCCGTAGTTTTTCTTGCCTTTGCGCAGCACGGAGAACGCGCCGTGCGTGGCGTTCACCTCGCCCAGGAAGTCGGCCTCGGTGAGCGCGCGGGCCTCGGTGACCTTGTCGCCGTTGATGGAGATGGCCCCGGCCTGGATGTCCTTCTTGGCCTGGCCCTTGGAGGGACACAGGCCCAGGTCCACCAGGAGCTGCGAAAGGTCGGGCAAGGCGTTGAACTGGTAGTCGCGCGCGGGCGCGGACTCCAGGGCGGCAGCCAGGGTGCCGTGGTCCAGGGTTTTGAGGTCGCCCTTGCCGAAGAGGGCGTCGGTGGCGGCCAGGACCTTTTTCAGCTCTTCCTCGCCGTGGACCATGATGGTGACCTGCGCGGCGAGCGCCTTCTGTGCGGCGCGCTCCTGCGGGGCGCGCTCGACCTCGGCGGCCAGGGCGTCGATCTCCTCGGCGCTGAGGAAGGTGTAATACTTGAGGAAGCGCACCACGTCCGCGTCCTCGGTGTTGATCCAGAACTGGTAGAAGGCGTAAGGGCTGGTGTGCGACGCGCTCATGAAGATGGCGCCCTTCTCGCTCTTGCCGAACTTCTTGCCCGAGGCCGTGGTGATGAGCGGGAACGTGAGGGCGAAGGCCTCGCCCGCGCCCTTCTTGCGGATGAGCTCGCAGCCCGAGGTGATATTGCCCCACTGGTCGCCGCCGCCGATCTGCAAGCGGCAGCCGTACTCCTTGCAGAGATGGTAGAAGTCATAGCCCTGCAGGATCATGTAGCTGAACTCGGTGTAGGAGATGCCCACCTCGTCGCGCTCAATGCGGCCCTTGACCGAGTCCTTGGCCAGCATCCAGTTGACGGTGTAGTACTTGCCCACGTCGCGCAGCAGCTCGATCGCGCTCATGTTCTTGACCCAGTCGTAGTTGTTCACCACGGTGGGCTTCTGTCCGGTGTTGCGCTCCACAAAGGCCTCGATCTGGGCCTTGATGCGTTCGGCGCGGGCGTGCACGGCGGCGGTGTCGGAGAGTTCGCGCTCCTTGTCCTTGCCCGAGGGGTCGCCGATGAGGCCGGTTGCGCCGCCGAGCAGAAACAGCGGCTTGTGCCCGGCGCGCAGCATCCGGACAAGGGAGAGCAAGGGCACCAGGTTGCCGATGTGCAGGCTCTCGGCTGTGGGATCGAAGCCGCAGTACATGGTCTGGCCCGGGGTCTCAAGGTACTTGCGCAGGCCCTCGGCGTCGGAGATCTGATGCACCAGGCCGCGCCAGGAAAGTTCGTCCAGAATGTTCATGTTCGCTCCGTTGTCAGTCTGCATCAAAACGCCAGGCCGCAATGCTGCGCGCCTGGCCGCTCGTGTCGTCGATGTCGAGGATGGCTCCGCAGAGTGCCACGGGGCCGCCTGCGACTTCAAACCGTTCCGGGGCCGCCGTCAAGAACTTTCGCAGGATGGGCGCCACGCTCATGCCCAGGCAGGAATCGACCGGCCCGCACATGCCCGCGTCGGTGATGAAGGCCGTGCCCTTGTGCAGCAGGCGGGCGTCCGCGGTCTGCACGTGGGTGTGCGTGCCGAGCACGGCGGACACGCGGCCATCCAGGTGCCAGCCCATGCCGGCCTTCTCGCTGGTGGCCTCGGCGTGGAAGTCCACCAGCCGGATCTTCACGTCAGGGGCTTCGGCGTCCAGCTCCGCGAGCAGCGCATCGGCCATGCGGAACGGGCAGTCCACGGGCGGCATGAAGGTGCGGCCAAGCAGGTTCAGCACCGCGACCGGGGGCAGCCCTTCCCTGCGCAACACGACAAGCCCCTTGCCCGGCAGGCCCGGCGGATAGTTGGCCGGGCGGATGAGCCGGTCCTCGCGCGCCATGAACGAGATCATGTCCTTGAACTTCCAGATGTGGTTGCCGCTGGTGAGCACGTCCAGCCCGGCGTTCAGCAGCTCCTTGGCGCCCTCGGCGGAAAGGCCCAGCCCGCCCGAGGCGTTCTCGGCGTTGGCGATGACCAGGTCCGCCCCGGTGGAGGAACGGATGGCGGCCAGGTTTTTCTTGACCGCGGTGCGGCCCGGGCGGCCTACGATGTCGCCGAGAAAGAGGATGCGCATGGCCGGGAGCTTACGCGAGGCCGCGCAGGGGGGCAAGGCCGGAGGAGGCCAGGCGAGGCCAGATGCCTTACGGGAGCGCACGGCTCATGGATCGCCTGTGCGGAGAGCGCCGCGTTAACTGGCCGCCCGCCTGGCGCGCGTCCGGCACGACAGTTGCTAGGTTGAAGCGCGGCAAGGCCAGCAGGCTTGACTGGCCCTGGTCACGGATGTAACCAGCGAAAAATAAACACGTATTCTTTTTTGTGCCGTTCTGTTCCCGTTGTTTTCTTTGGAAAAACGAGGCGTTGCCGCCACGCATGATGAACGACTGGCAGGCCAGACGCCTTTTTACTTCTAGCCCAGGTTCAGGGTGACGCGTTGAACAACACGACTTTTTATAAGGTTTTGGATCTGTTGCTTGTTGCCATTGTGTACCCTGCGGCGTTTCTCTTGAAGTACATCAGGCGCATTGGGGTAAAGAAATTCCCAACCTGCAAGCGCGCCTTGCTGCAGGTTGGCGTCTTCCCGATCAGAAATCATTATTATGAACCATTGTTTGATGGCCGCCAGTTGCGCCACGCACTTTCGGATAAGCGCCGCCTGCCTGGGATTGACTGGAACGTCGACACGCAACTCGCCATTCTGAAAAGCTTTACGAGCGCACAAGAGCTGTGCAGCTTCACGAACCAGCATTTTGACGGCAAAACATTTTTCTTTGGCAATGGAGCGTTTGAAAGCGGCGATGCCGAGTATCTCTACAACATCATCCGGCTCAAAAAGCCAAGATGCATAATAGAGGTCGGCAGCGGGTATTCGACCCTGATGGCGATGCATGCGGTTGCCAAAAACAAGGAGGAAGACCCCGGCTACGCCTGCGAGCACATCTGCATCGAGCCGTACGAAAGGCCGTGGCTGGAAAGCTTGAACGTCACCGTGCTCCGAAATAAAGTGGAAGATGTTGACCGGCAGGTGTTCTCGAAACTTGGCGCGGACGATTTACTGTTTATCGATTCTTCCCACATGATACGACCGCAAGGCGACGTGTTGTTTGAAATCCTCGAACTGTTCCATATCCTCAACAAAGGCGTCATCGTTCACTTGCACGACATCTTTTCACCAGCAGACTATCCCGAGGTCTGGGTCCTTGAGGAGGTGCACTTCTGGAATGAGCAGTACCTTCTTGAAGCGTTCTTGTCCTGCAACACGCAATGGGCCATCATCGGGGCGCTCAATTTCCTGCATCATGAGCACCACGAAGCCTTAAAGGAAACCTGCCCCTTCCTGGACAAAGACAGAGAGCCTGGCTCCTTTTACATGCAGAAAATCGCGTGACGCCTCTTCCCCCCGCCAGGGGTCAGGGGCAGCAAGGCCCCGGATTTCCCTCCACCTAGCCCCGGCAACGGTGCTTGAGGTTCTGTCCTTCCTTGATGAACACCACGGCCTCGGCGATGTTTGTGGCCAGGTCCCCGATGCGCTCCAGGTGCCGCGAGGCCATGATGACGTGCACGCTGCGCTCGACGATCCGCGTCTCCTCGACCATGGTGTTGATGGCCTCCTTGAGCACCTTGAGCGACAGCTCGTCGGCCCGGTCGTCCATGGCGCAGATGTTTCCGGCCAGGGCCGTGTCCTCTTCCACAAGGGCACGCACGGACTTGGAGAGCATGTCCTGCACATGGGCGCAGAGCTGGACCATGCGCGGATTGTGCGGCAGGGGCTGCCGGGTGGACAGGAACAGGGAGCGGTGCGCCAGGTTCACGGCCTCGTCGCCCACGCGCTCCAGGTTCATGGTGATGCGCATGGAGCCGATGATGAACCGCAAATCGCAGGCCATGGGCTGGTCAAGGGCGAGCAGCTCCAGGTTGTAGGCGTCGATGGCGTCTTCCATGTCGTTGATGGCCATGTCGTTCATGACCACCGATTCCGCCAGGTCGGTGTCGTTCTCCAAGTAGGCGCGGGTGGCGTGCTGCACGGCCTGCTCGGCAAGGGCGGCCATGCGGATGAGCTGCATCCGAAGTTCGCCGAGTTTCTGCGTGAAATGGCTGCGTTGCTGCATGGTTGCCCCTTTTAGCCAAAACGGCCGGTGATGTAGTCTTCGGTCTGGCGGTTGCGCGGCTTAGTGAAGATGGTGCGCGTATCGCCTTCCTCGATGAGCTTGCCAAGGTAGAAGAAGGCCGTGCGGTCAGAGACGCGGGCGGCCTGCTGCATGCTGTGGGTGACGATGATGATGGTCAGGTCGCGTTTGAGTTCGTGGATCAGGTCCTCGATCTTCTGGGTGGCGATGGGGTCGAGCGCGCTGGCGGGCTCGTCCATGAGCAGAACCTCCGGCCGCACGGCCAGGGCACGCGCAATGCACAGGCGCTGCTGCTGCCCGCCGGAGAGGCCCAGGGCACTCGTCTCCAGCCGGTCCTTGACCTCGTCCCAGAGGGCCGCGCCCCGCAGGGAGGCCTCCACGCTCTCGTCCAGCACGCGCTTGTCGCTCACGCCGTTGACGCGCAGCCCGTAGGCCACGTTCTCGTAGATTGTCTTGGGGAAGGGGTTCGGCTTCTGGAACACCATTCCCACACGCCGCCGAAGCGCCACCACGTCCACACCGGAGGCGTGGATGTCCTCGCCGTCCAGGGCCAGCAGGCCTGTCACGCGGGTGCCGGGAATGAGATCGTTCATGCGGTTGATGCAGCGCAGGAAGGTGCTCTTGCCGCAACCGGACGGCCCGATGAGCGCCGTCACCTGGTGCTTCTCGAAGTCCAGGCTCACCTGGTGCAGGGCGTGGAAGGCCCCGTAGTGAAAATCGAGGGACTGGGCGGTTACCTTGATCTCAGGCATGTGCGTCTCCATGTGCTTGCCGCCACAGGCCCGCAAGGGTGCGGACGAAGGCGTGCTGCACTTGGTGAAGTACGCACCGGATGCGACATCGGGGACACGGCTTTGTGACGATTCCGTGACGATCGGCAGCGGGAAGTGCTGGCGGAGCGCCCCTACGGGGCCAGGACCACGGCCAGGGGGATGGTCAGGCTGAGCCCTTGAGGGCCGCGCACCAGCACCGGGTCCAGATCCTTGACCACTGCGCCGCTGCGGAACTCCACGGACAGGCGCAAGCGGTCCTCGTGCTCGCCCACCACCACATGCTTCACCGGGCCGACGTCGAAGCGCAGGACGCTTGGGCCTTTCTTGCGCCAGGGGCCGCGCAGGTCCACGGCCAGCTTGCGCGGCGCGGACGGTTCGACGATGTTGAACCAGGTGACGCGCTCAACCTCGCTGTTGGTGGCCGCGCGCAGCACGATGTTCTCGGCCTGGAACTCCACGTCCACATCGCCAACCCACTTGCCGCTTTCAGGCAGGGGCATGGGCGTGGGCGCGGTGGTCGGAGCGGGCGGCATGAGCCGGGCCTTGGGGTCCACGGCCACGACCGGCGCGGGCTTGTGCGCCTTTGCCGGACCGGGAACGGCGGCGGCGGAATCAGCGGAAACGCCAGGCTTGGCGGTCGGTTTGGCCTGGGCGAGCGGCTTGGCGTTCGGCGTGGCCAAGGGCTTGGCCGCAGTGTCAGACTCGGGGGCGCTCTTCCCGGGGGCGGCGGGCGCGTTCGATTTGTGTGCGGCTGCGGCCTCGGCGGCGCGGCCCAGCGCGGTCTTGGGCGCGGACTGGCCGGCCTGCTTCGCGTCAGCGGGCGCGGCGGCCGTGGTCCCGGGAGACTTGGCGGTGGGCTTGTCGCCGTACTTGCCAGCGGCCGACTTCGCCTCCTGGTCCGCGTCCGGCTGCGGGGCGATGCGCGCGGTCTTCTTCACCGGCATGCGCACCTGCCATTCGGCGGCCATGCCCTGGCCCGTGCCCAAAGCCAGCACAGCGGCCAGGGCGCCGACCCACAGCCCGGCCCCGGCCTTGTCACGCAACCGTTTCAGAACATTCATCATTGCCCGCTCCACACTTATTTTCGAGACACCCTACACGATTTGATGCCAGGAGCAAACCCCGGCTACAGGGCGTCCCAAAAATCGCAGAGCAGGCCAGCCACCTTGGCCTCGGACCAGCAGTCCTCCACGAACCGGCGCGAGGCCTCGCCAACGTTGCGGCAGCGGTCCAGGTCCGAGGCAAGGCCACGCAGGGCGTAGCGCAGGTCTTCCGCATCCCGCGCCAGCACCCAGGGCAAACGGCTCTGCGCAACCCCGGCGAAATCCGCAACATGCGCAAGGTTCCACTCGTCCAGCCCGGCGATGACCGCCAGGCCCTGGCTCAGGCCCTCCAGGCTGCTCACGCCGTAATAGCCCTGCATGTGGTCGAAAAGCGCGTGGGCCGCGCCCTTGCGCTCCAGGCACTGGCTGTGCGGCACGTTGTCGATGAGATCCAGCTCCAGTCCAAGCCCTTCCGCCCGCAGGCCTTCCACCACGGCCAGCAGTTCGTCGGTGTTCTTGAGGTCCTTGCGCGTGGGCGAGTGCGCCAGCCGCAGCGGCCCGCGCCAGTCGCGCTCGCGCGGGCGCAGGCCCGGCTCGTCCTGGTGCACCAGATTGGGCTGCCAGCACGCCTCGGGCATCATGCGCTTCAGGTCCGGGGTGCTCACCAGCAGGTTCCTGCGGCCGAGCAAGCGGTACTTTTCGCGGAAGGCGTCCGGGTTGCCGCGGAAGTCGTGGTGGCCGTGCTCGTGGTGCACAATGGCCTTGCCGGAGAGATGCTCCGCCGGGAGGAACGGGCCGAAGCGCAGGTTCTCGTCAGCGGTCATGTGGAAATGAAACACGTCGCTGGTCTTGAGCAGGCGCTCCAGCTCGGCCAGGCCGCCCTCGTCCAGGTCCGGGACGTGCAAGTCCTTGGGCCAGGAATGCGTGTAGCGCGTCTCCAGGGTGGCGATGCGGCAGGTGTGGCGGCCCAGGCGGTTCACGGCCCGGCAGAAGCCTATGCCGGTCCCGGCCGGGTCGTTCACCGCAAGCATCAGGATGTTCATTGCCCGGCCTCCACGGCGTGCAGTTCCCCCGTGCGGTCGCGGGTCAGGTCAAGCCCGCCCAGGCCCTTGCGCGGCAGCAGCAACTCCATGCGGGAGATGGACTGGAGCTGTGCCCGGGCCTGGCCAGCGGGGGCCAGCACAAAGGCCAGCACGTGCCCGCCACGGGTCCGGTCCTGGGTGAGAAAATGCCAGTGCCAGCCGGGAACCCCCAGGCCGCGCACATAGGCAGGCCCGCGCAGGCCCACAAGGGTGCCGGCCACGGCGGCGAATGGGAACACCGACTGCTCCTTGGCCACTTCGGACAGGGGGCGGTAGGGCGGAGTCTGGCGCGGCACGCTCCGCGCCGTCAGGGTGGCGAAACGCGCGTCAACGCGCACGGCGGCGAAGATGTTCAGATCGCCCAGCTCGGCGTCCAGCCGCGCCTCGACGGCCTTCAGGTCCAGCCCGGCGGGCAGGTCCAGCAGCCTGGGGCTCGCAAGCCGCGCCACCTGGGCAAAGGGCGTGGTCAGGACATCAGCCGGACGGAGCACCGCGCCGCTGGCCAGGACCTGGTGCACATGGCCGTCCAGCACCACCATCTCGCCGTCCAGGGCGTCGAAGGTGCCCAGGCCGAAGTCGCCAAGGCCGCGCAGTTCCCCAAGGGTCATGGAGCCCTGGTAGCCGCCCGCGAGCAGGGCGTCGATGACGCCCACCTGAACCAGGACCGGAGCGCGCTGCGTGAGCGTCGCCTCGCCGGCAAACGCCGAGCCCCAGCACAAGAGGGCCAGCGCCAGCCCCAGGATGATCCGCATTCGACCCTTCATGTCACCTCTCCCCGCCGGCGCGGTTCAGCTGTTTGACCCAGACATCGCCCGTGTGCGTCAGAAAGTGCAGCTTGCGCCCCTGGCTGCCGCCGGTCTGCGACCGGGAAACGGCCAGCCCGTGTCCGGCGAGCCACCGGCGCACGGCGCTGGTGTTCCGCCCTCCGATGTCATAGAGGCTTGCCCGCTCCACTCCCCCCACAAGGCCGGAAGCTCCGCCAAACATCTTCACCACGATGTTCTCCGGAGCGACCTTCAGTTTCATCAGGGATGAGAACATGTTCTCAAGGGCCGTGTCAACAAAGCGGCACACTTGCGGATCGCTTTCGGAATTCCGGAAGGAGCCGCTGTCGGGCAGGAAGGCGTGGCATATCGCGCCGATCGCCCTGGCGGGATCGCACATGGTGACCGCTACGCAGGAGCCCAGCACCGTGGAGACCAACGTTGGGCGCACTCCCAGGAAGCAATCACCTGTGGGCAAAAAGACTTTGGGGTATTGTTCGAGATCCTGCACGGGAGAACGCTCCAGGGAGCACGGCAAATGGTGCTCACCCTGGCATCATCGTCGCAAGCGGACGCCAAGTCAACTGATCGGCAATCGCCAGAAGCGATTGGTACGTATTTTACTCGCGCGTGTCGTCGAAGCGGATATGGAAGGCGGCTGCGTAGAAGTAGTGGAAGAAGTCGACGTATTCGAGGTGGATGTGCTTCGGAACCGCGATGCGGGCCGGCGCGAAGTTGATGATGCCCTTGATGCCCGCGCCGATGAGGTAGTTGGCCGCACGCTGGGCGCGCTCCGGCGGGGTGGTGATGATGCCGATCTCCAGGCCCAGTTCCTTGACCTTGGCGGGCAGCTGGCGCGAGCAGACGATCTCCATGCCCTCGACAACCTCGCCGATCTTGTAGGGATCGCAGTCAAAGGCCCCGCGGATGATGAAGCCCTTGCGGGAGAACTCGCGGTGGCGCAACAGCGCGCGGCCCAGATTGCCCACGCCCACCAGGGCGCAGTTCCAGGCGCGGTCGATGCCCAGCGAACGTTTGATGGAGGTGATGAGGTCCTGGACGTAGTAGCCCACGCCACGGACGCCGAACTCACCGAAATAGGCCAGATCCTTTCGGATCTGCGAGGAGTTGACGGAGCAGACCTCGGCCAGGCGCTCGGAGGAGACCACGTCCGTCCCCTCGCGCTTGAACTCCGACAGAACCTGAATGTAGGTCGCCAGTCGGGCGATGGTGGCCTTTGGGATATGCTCGCTCTTTACGGCCATTCCAGACGTCCGGAGTCGTATTTGTGAAATTAATAACAGGGGCTTCGGAAAAAAGGAGGCCTTGCGGCCTCCTTGATTCCAAAGACAGCCGTGGGTACTAGGCGCCCAGGGGCTTCACGAAGAGCAGGATCAGGTTGACGACCAGGGCGTAAATGGCCAGGGACTCGATGAAGGCCAGGCCCAGGATCAGGGTGACGGTGATTTTGCCACCGGCTTCGGGGTTGCGGGCGGTGCCTTCGCACGCGGCCTTGAGGCCCATGCCCTGAGCGATGCCGCAGAGGCCGGCGGCGATGCCCATGCCAATGGCGGTGGCCCAGGCGGCCACGGGGCCGACGGCGGCAACGCCAGCGGCGGCGCCGTCAGAGGCGAAGGCGGCGGAAGCGAAGAGAACCATAGCCAGGGTCATCAGCAGAGACTTGCGCATAACAATGTACTCCTAAAGGTATGATGTTGTGGTCAAGCGACCATTTCCCCAAGTTTAGTGGGCGTGCTCCAGAGAACCCTTCAGGTAGATCATGGTGAGCATGAAGAAGATGAAGGCCTGAATGGTCTTGCCCAGCAGGAACAGCACGTACATGGGCAGGGTGCCAAGCACCGGAGCAAGCACGAAGAGCAGCACCAGGACGATTTCCTCGCCGCGGATGTTGCCGAAGAGACGAAGGGTGAGCGAAAGCGGCCGGGCCAAGTGGCTCACGGTCTCAAGGATGAGCATCAGCGGCGCGAGGGCGGCCATGGGACCCATGAAGTGCTTGATGTAGCCGAAGCCCCATTTCTTGATGCCGATATAGTTGTAGTAGAGGAACACGCAGATGGCCATGGCCGCGTTCGTGTTCACGTTGGCCGTCGCGGCGTCGCAGCCGGGAATCAGGCCGATGTAGTTCATCACCAGGATGAAGATGAACAGGGAGCAGAGGAACGGGAAGACCCTGCGGCCTTCTTCGCCGATGTTCGCAACGGTGAAGTCCTCAAGACCTCCGATGACCGTCTCGAACACGTTCTGCAGCCCGCCGGGAACCAGCTGGAGACGACCGCGCAGCACAAGCGCGCAGGTCAGAAGAATGATCATCGCCAACCACATGTAGTACACGTGCGGCGGCAAACCGAGTCCCAGCTTCTCGTCAATGATGACCGAATAGGTCAGCGGATGCGGAAGTCCTGCAGCCATGTTCTAAGCCTCCTTCCCCTTCCCCACAGTGGGGACTTTGTGCCTGATCTGAAGAACGCCCCACAGCGCCGCATTAAGCACCACGGTGGAGAGTCCGGCCAAAAGCCCGTAAACCGATGCCCCAGCCCAGGCGACCAGCCCGGCGATGGCGGCGGCGGTCAACACCAACCTTCCATAAAAGAGCGTCAAAAGCGTGAACACGGCCCCCTGCTTCACCTGCACCAGCTCTTGGGCGGCCTTGGAAAGCCACCAGAAGTTGATGCTGATGACCAGCGCCCCGGCCGCGAACGAGAGCCCCCAATTGGCGAACCCCGTCGCAAGACACGCAACCGCCGACCCACCGGCAGCAATAAGCATCTGGTTGCGCATCAGCCTGCGCGCATCCGTCACGGCGAAACCGCGGCGGTACAGCATGGCGTCTATTCTCTGGACAAGCACTGCCAACATGAAGCCTCATCCGGCCAGCCGGGCCTTTTGCCCGACCCGGCCTATTTCCCTTGGCTCGGACCATCCGCCCCGGAGTCTCCCCCGGTGCGTCTCTGGATTCGCTTCGCCTCCCGGTACACGTCGCGGAAGCCCGCGATGATGCCCATGAGGAGAAACAGCAACAGCAGCCACGGACCCGTTCCCAGCCATTCGTCCAGAAAATAGCCCATGGCCAGCCCGATGAAGGTGGCGCTTACAAGCTGGAGACCGATGCTCCCAGCCACGTAAAACAGCTCCACTGCCCCGGAAGGCTTGCCCTGCTTGGGAAAGAACATAGTGTACCCCGGATGGTCCCTAAACGACCACCTGGCCGGGACGTTCATTTCTTCACAAGGAGAAGTAGCTAGCACAAGCCCCTGTGCCCGTCAATGCGGTTCGCCATCATGGCCATGCATTTTCCATCTTTTCTCGCCCCCGCATGTCGGGCCGCCCGGCCTTCCTTATAGTGACAATCCTCCCGGAAGCCAGTAAAGACTGAAAAGACGGCGCGGCGACGCGGACCTTCACCACACTTTATCACGGACGGAGCATGACGAAAAAATCCCAACCGGTCCTCAAACGCGCGGCCCGCCCCCTGCCGCCGGAGAAGCTGAGAAACCGTCTCGACCCGGCCACCCTGCCGTACGATGACAGCGGAAGCGTGCCCCGGAAGAACGGCCAGGCCGTGTTTCAGCCCCGCGCCATGCAGGCCCTGCGCATGGCGCTGATGATTCCAGGCCTGGAGTACAATGTCTTTGTGGCCGGCGAGCCCGGCCAGGGCCGCACGCACTTCGTGCGCCAGTTCCTCCAGCCGGAGGCCGCCAAGCGCCCCACCCCCTGCGACTGGATCTACCTCCACAATTTCGAGGACGAGGACCGGCCCCTGGCCGTGTCCCTGCCCGCTGGCCAGGGCCGCGCCTACAAGACCGCCCTGACCAAGGCCCTGGTCGAGGTGCGCCAGAGCATCACCGCCAGTTTCGACCAGGAGGCCTACCGCCGCAAGCACGAGACGCTTTTCAAGCGCTTCTCCGCCAAGCGCGACAGCATCTTCAGCAAGATGGAGGTCATGGCCCGCGACAAGGGCTTCGCCCTGGACATGGACGACGCCGGCGGGCTGACCATCATGCCTTTGGTGGGCGGCAAGGTCATGGGCGACGAGGAGTACGGACGCCTCGCCCCGGCGCGGCGCAAGATGCTCAAGGCCAAGGGCGAGCGCCTGCTGTCGGACATCGGCGTGTTTCTGCGCAAGCTCACCTTGAGCGAGCAGGGCTTCCGCCAGGGCGAGATCAAGCTGCACCGCGAGATCGCCAAGGAGGCCTTGACCGCGCGGCTTGGCCCTTTGCGCAAGGAATATGCCTCGGCCCCGCGCCTGATGGAGCACATGGCGGCCGTGGAAAAGGACATCCTGGACAACGTGGAGTCCTACCTGCCCCGCGACGCGGCGGACAAGACCGGCGCGGCGGCAAGCCCGCACGTTTCGGGCCACGGCCAGCATCCGGACGGCCACGGCCAGCCCCCCGGGCCGGACGACGTGAGCTACCGCCACGAGGTCAACCTCTTTGTGGACAACAGCCAAGGCGCACGCGAGCGCATGGGCGCCCCGGTCATCGTGGAGGACCACCCCACGGCCTTCAACCTGCTGGGCAGCATCGAGCGCGAGAGCGAGCTGGGCGCGTTCTACACGGACTTCACCCTGGTGCGCGCGGGCAGCGTGCACCGCGCCAACGGCGGCTTCCTCATCGTCAACATCGAGGACCTCATGGGCAACCAGGGCTCCTGGGAGGGCCTTTTGCGCGCCCTGCGCCTGGGCAAGCTCCGCATGGAGGACCCCTCCGACGCCGAGCAGGCCCGCACCCGCACCATCGAGCCCGAGCCCATTCCGCTCGACCTCAAGATCGTGCTGGTGGGCACGGACGAGGCCTACGAGGCCCTGCTCGCCAACGACGACCGCTTCCGCAAGCACTTCAAGCTCAAGGCCCACCTGCAGGGCACGGTGGCGCGCACCGCGGCCAGCGTCCGGCACTACCTCTCGGCCCTTTGCGGCATCATCGACCAGGCGGGGCTGCCGCCCTTCTCGCGCGGGGCGCTGGCCGGGCTGGTGGACCACGCCAGCCGCTTGGCCGAGGACCAGAAGCTCCTCACCCTGTCCTTCACCCAGGTGCGCGGCCGCATGATCGAGGCCGCGGCCCTGGCCCGCATGGACGGCCGGGAGCTGGTGGAGCTGCGCGACCTTGCCCGCGCCGTGGCCGACCACGACTTCCGCGCCAACCTCTTTGAAGAAGAATTCATGACCGACTACGACCGGCAGATCATCAAGGTGGCCACCGGCGGCAGCGCCGTGGGCCGGGCCAACGGCCTGTCGGTCACGCTGTTCGGCGACTACGAGTTCGGCCTGCCGCACCAGATCTCCTGCACCGTGGGCGTGGGCCACGGCGGCATCCTGGACCTGGAGCGCGAGGCCCAGCTGGGCGGCCCCATCCACACCAAGGGCATGATGATCATCAAGAGCTGCCTGGTGCGCCTGTTCGCCCAGGACAAGCCCCTTGTGCTCACCGGCAGCCTGTGCTTCGAGCAGAACTACGCCGGGGTGGAGGGCGACTCGGCCTCCGGGGCCGAGCTGGCAGCGCTCCTGTCCGCCCTGTCCGGCGCGCCGAACGACCTCTCGCTGGCCTTCACCGGCGCGGTGAGCCAATCCGGGGCCATCATGGCCGTGGGCGGGGTGAGCCGCAAGGTGGAGGGCTTCTTCGAGGTCTGCCGCAGGCGCGGGCTTACCGGCCGCCAGGGCGTGCTCTTTCCGGCGGACAACGCCGTGCATCTGCTCTTGAAGGACGAGGTGGTGGAGGCCGTGCGCGCGGGCCAGTTCCACCTCTACCCCGTGGCCACCATCGAGCAGGCCATGACGCTTCTGACCGGGCTGCCCGCGGGCACGCGGCGGAAGGACGGCCGCTACACCCCGGGCTCGCTGTACAGCATGGTGGACGCGCGCCTGGCCGAGCTGACGAAACTCGCCTCCCTGGCCGAGAACCCGCGCAAGAAAAGGGGCTAGCACGTGTCGAAAACCTGGATCAGGGCCAAGCTGCCAGAGTTCGTCCGCGACATGTTCCGCAACTTCTGCCTCTCGTGCAAGGCGCTGGAGCAGCAGTTCACCTCCTTTGACCGCGAGGGCGCGGTGGCCTTCACCATCCTGCGCGACCTCATCGGCCAGGAGATGGACAAGGGCCTCTTGTGGCGCATGAAGGACACCGGACACCACGTGTTCCGCAACGATCCCGAATCGCCGCTCACCGGACAGTTCCTGGACTGGGGCCTGGGCTACATCTTCCACGAGACCATCAAGCTGAAGGAGGACGCCTACCAGGCCCTGACCTATGCGCCGTGGTTTCTGGCCTTGCGCGGCCGCGACCTGCCCGAGGACGAGCGCGTGGTGGTGGAGGAGTTGTTCCAGGTGCTGCGGCAGACCGAGGAGAGCATGCGCCGCGAGATCGACCGCATCCGCTTCATCATCAGCCAGTGCCGCAGGCTTCTGCCCATCTACCTCGCCCGGCACAAGGAGAACGCGCTGCTGGCGCGCTACCTGTTCTCGCAGAACCAGCTGGTGCGCGAGGTCTTCGGCTCGGACTATGAGCATTTGATTTCAATGGTTTACGGCGAGCACCCGGAGCGCATGTTTGTGTTGGCGGCGCAGAGCCTGCGGCTCGGCGGCTGGGTCGACGAGGCCGCCTTGGCGGTGCAGGGGGCCATCGCCATCAACCCCACCGACCGGATGGTGCTCCAGGAGAAAAAAATTCTCGATAATTGGACACAAAGAATAGCGGGTTAGGCTTGACAGGTTCTGGCACGCAGGAATATTCTAACGTTCCCAACGGAGGAGGGAGTTAACTATGAAAAATCTCATGTTGCTTACTGTTGCCTGCTGTGTTGTTTTCGCCCTTGGCTGCTCCAAGAAGGTCGAGCCGGTCGCTCCGGCGCCCGCCCCGGTCGTCGAAACCCGCGAAGTCGCCCCGGCGCCTCTGTCTCCGCGCCAGATTTACGAGGCCGACTACGCGAAGCTGCCCACGTCCTACACTGTTGTGAAGGGCAATTGCCTGTGGTGGATTTCCGAGTTCAAGGACATCTACAACGACCCCTTCATGTGGCCCCTGATCTTCAAGGCCAACCGCGACAAGATCAAGAACGCCAATCTCATCTACCCCGGCCAGGTGTTCGAGGTTCCTCGCGCCTTCGCCCTGGATGACGTGAAGGCCGCCCGCGTGAAGGCCGGCAAGTCCAAGAAGAGCTCCGCCCCCGAGAGCAAGGCCAACCTGCCCGCGGACATCCGCGAGGCCCTGGGCTACGGCTTCTAAGACCCGCAAGGGCAATCGGCTAAGGACGGGCGCTCGGTCGAAAGACCGGGCGCCCTTTTTTTGCGCACAATTCCGCCACGCCCCGGCCTTGCAATCCACTCCCACCTGGTCTAGTCTAGACTTTGTTTAGGCTTCATCGCCCCACCTTCCAACACCTGGAGGCCGCCATGACCGGACCTCGCCTCTTCACCCGCACGCACCTGCTCGCCCTGGCGGCGCTCCTGCTGCTGCCCGCGTGCTCGCCCCGCAAGCCCATCCCGTCCGACCCGCCCGAGGTGCGCACCGAGGCCCAGGTGCGCGGAGCGGCGCGCGCGGCGGCGCAGCCTGCGGCCGCGCCCCAGGCCGCCCTGGCCGAGCACAAGGCTGTGGCGCTCAAGGAACCGGAGGGGAAACCGGCGGAAGCGACCACGGCGGAAGCGAAAGAGCCGGAGGTGCTGGTGGCCCGCGTGCAGGAGACAACTGCGCCCGCCCAGGCCGCGCCTGCCCAGAGCAAGCCCGCCGAAGCGGTCCCCGCCATGCCCAAGGCCGAAGCCGCCGCCGCGCAGGCTCAGGCCGTGACGGTTGAGACGGCCAAGGCCGTGGACGCCAAGGTCGTGGAAGTGAAGGCCGCGGAGGTGAAGGCGGATGCCGCCGCAGCGGCCAAGCCCGCGCCCCTGGCCAAGACCGGGGCGGACAGCGCGTCCAAGGTCGCGCAGGACACGCAGACCATCATCTCGGAGGTCACGGGCTCGGCCGAAGTGGCGGCCCAGCCGGAAATGGACGTGGCCAAGAAGGCCGCGACCGAGGCCGCGCGCCCCGCAATCGTGCAGATCGCCTCGTTCAACACCGAGAAGAACGCCCAGGGGGCGCTCGCGTGGCTCAAGGAAAAGGGCTATTCAGAGTCGCGCGTGGTGCGCGTGGAGCAGGGGCTCACGGTGTATCACCGCGTGCAGGCCGGTCCCTTCCAGGACCTTGACGCGGCGCGCAAGGCCCTGGAGGAACTCAAAGTCACCTGGCCGCAGGCGTTTATTCCTGCGGATTGAGCTCGGCCCGGAACTTCCGCGACAGGCGGAACACCACGACCTTGCGCGGCGGCAGGGTGATGCTCTCGTTGGTCTGGGGGTTGCGGCCCCGGCGCGAGTTCTTGTCATAGGCCTCGAATTTGCCGAACCCGCTCACCAGCATGGCGTGGTCCTTCTTGATGGCCTGCTTCATCAGATCAAGGGTGGACTCAACCAGGTCCTTGATCTCCGCGCGGTTGCGGTCCGTCTTCTTGTAGATGGCGTCGACGATGTGCGCTTTGGTCAGTGTTTGACCGCTCATGAAACCTCCGTGGGGTTCCCGTTTTCAGCCGATGGCCGACCGGATGGCCTGGGCCAGCTTCTGCATGTCCTCGACACTTTCATACGCGTGCTGGGTCCAGAGGGTCAGTCCGTCCCCGCTGTGGCGCGGTATGAGGTGAAAATGCGCATGGTGCACCAGTTGCCCCGCGGACTCGAAGTTGTTCATGCCCACGTTGAGCCCGGAAGCCCCTGTGCCCGCCATCACCGCCCGGCCCACCGTCTTGAGCGCGCCGACAAGCTCGCGCCCAAGATCCTCCGGAAGATCGAACAGGGTGGCGTAATGCGTTTTCGGCACCACCAGGGCATGGCCCTTGTTCACCGGGGCGATGTCGAGAAAGGCGTAGATCCCGCCCCGGTCATAGATCTTGGCCGAGGGTATCTGCCCGGCGATGATCTTGCAAAAGATGCAGTCCTGATTCACTGTTCACTCCAAATGCTAATCGACCCAACTGTGCCCAATCATTACGTGCCTATTACGAAGAATTCAAGCATTTTCCGAAGCGCGTTGCAACAATTATCGACTTTTCAGCAGGCGCGCCGCCTCAAATCCCGGCTCCGCTGATGAAGAACTGCTCCGCCGCCCGCGCCTGCACGATGCGCGCGCCTGGGGCCACGTCGCCCGTCACCCACACGTTGCCGCCAATCACCGCGCCCTGGCCGATGGTCACGCGGCCCAGAATCGTCGCGCCCGCGTAGATGGTCACGTCGTCCTCCACGATGGGATGCCGCGCCAGGCCCTTGACCAGACGCGACCCTGTGTCGTCCTTGGGGAAGCTCTTGGCCCCCAGGGTCACGCCCTGGTAGAGTCGCACGTTCTGGCCGATGATCGTCGTCTCGCCGATGACCGTGCCCGTGCCGTGGTCGATGAAGAAGCGCGGCCCGATGTGCGCGCCCGGATGGATGTCGATGCCCGTGTCCGAGTGCGCCATCTCCCCGATGATGCGCGGGATGATGTCCACGCCCAGGTGGTGCAGCTGGTGCGCGATGCGGTGGTTGGTCAAGGCCTTGATGGACGGATAGCAGAAGATGGTCTCGCCCGGGCTCTTGGCCGCCGGATCGCCGTCATAGGCCGCCTGCACGTCGCTTGAGAGCAGTTCGCGCACCTTTGGCAGACGCTTCACGAACTCCAGCGCCACGGCCTGGGAACGCGCCCCGCAATCGGCGCAGGGCTGGCGGTTGTCCTTGGCGCATACGAAGCAATAGCCCCGGTTCACCTGCTCGGCCAAGAGCTTCACCACGCGGTCCAGCGCGCTGCCCGTGTAGAACGGCAAGGTGCGCAGGCTCACGTCCGATGGCCCGAAAAAGCCCGGAAACAGCACGGCCCGCAACAGTTCCACGATCTCGGCCAGGGCCTCCAGCGAAGGCATGGGCTGGTCGCGCGAAACATGGTGGCAGGCCGCCTCGCAGGCCGTTGGCGCGCACAGCCGCGCAACCGTCTCCGCCAGCGTCGCGTCCTTGTCCGTTTCCACGGGAAGCGCGATTTCCTCGATCATGCGCCCTCCTCGCCCTCTGCAAACAGCGGAGTGGACAGATACCGCTCCCCGGTGTCGCACACGATGAACACGATGACCTTGCCCGCCATCTCCGGCCGGGCCGCGATCCGCAAGGCCGCGAAAGCGTTGGCACCGGAAGAGATGCCGCAGCAGATGCCCTCCTCGCGCATCAGCCGCCGCGCCATGGCGAAGGCGTCCTGCGCGCCCACCTGGATGATCTCGTCGTAGACCTTCGTATCCAGAATGCCCGGCACGAAGCCCGCCCCGATGCCCTGGATCTTGTGCGGGCCGGGCGCGCCGCCGGAGAGCACCGGCGAGTCGCTGGGCTCCACGGCCACGATGCGCACCCCGGGCTTCTTCTCCTTGAGCACCTGCCCCACGCCGGTGATGGTGCCGCCCGTGCCCACGCCCGCGACAAAGCAGTCCACCGCGCCCCCGGTGTCGTCCCAAACCTCCAGGGCGGTGGAGGCCCGGTGCGCGAGCGGATTGGCCGGGTTCTCGAACTGCATGGGCATGTATGCGCCGGGGGTCGCGGCAACGATCTCCTCCGCCTTCTTGATCGCGCCCTTCATGCCCTCCGCCGCAGGAGTCAGCACCAGTTCCGCGCCATATCCGGCCAGCAGCTTGCGGCGCTCCACGCTCATGCTCTCCGGCATGGTCAGCACAAGCTTCATGCCCTTGATGGCGCAGATGAGCGCCAGCCCGATGCCCGTGTTGCCGCTAGTGGGCTCCACGATGAGGCTGGCGGTGGTGATGCGCCCGTCCGCAAGCGCCGTCTCGATCATGCTCGCCCCGATGCGGTCCTTCACCGAGCCGCCGGGATTGCGCGACTCCAGCTTGGCCAGGATGGTGGCGGAGAGTCCGCGCGACAGCGAATTCAGGCGCACCAGCGGCGTGCCGCCGATGAGTTCCGCCATGGACTGTGCGATGCGCATTGCGTGCTCCTTTTTTGTGCTGGCAAGCCCAGGGACGGATCCCCGTTCCGGGCTTGTCCGGGGCTCTGCCCCTGGACCCCGCCAAAGGGCCAAGGCCCTTTGGAATCCCCGCGCCGCCGGGCTTTCGCCCGTCGGTGGGCGCGTTCCGAAGACGACTGCGCCGCAGGCCAAGCCAATGGCCTGAAGCCAACATTGTAACCACATGAAAAAGAAGGGCAAGGGCACAGGTTGAAATAATTGGAGCAAGCTCCATCCAAAGGGCCTCACTGTTGCTGCATACAACGAAGATTCGCCCTTGTCCAAGCTGCGGCCAGACAGAAGGGATCTCCTTCGGTTCCCCAGGCCTCTTCGCTCCGCAGAGCTCGATCAGGACTGGCCGGAAACCCCGCACCAATTGAAATCGAGAATCACTTCACCCATGTGGCCATTACGAGCCAGCCAAGTCAGCGCTGGACATCGCCAGCACGCTTTTTCGGTTAAAATGCATATATGACAAATGAATTCGTGATCACAAAGTTCTCTCCGCGGCAAAGCATGGGAACATTTTCCGCGCTCTGCACTTGACAACAAATTTCAATTTCATTAGTTCTCGCCTCGACGGCACCGGCCCGGGTGGGCGTGCCGAAACCAAGGAGATCGCGCTCATGTGGCAGAACATCATTGTCTACAGCATCCTGACTCTGGTCGCCGCCTTCACTCTGTTCAGCTTCTACCGGAAGATCACAGGCAAGAGTTCCTGCTGCGGCGGGGGCTGCACTTGCAAAACCTCCTGCGGCGACTGCGGACCGCGCGGACAATGCCTGTGAAGGGCGAGGAGAGACTCATGAATTCGTCCCACACCCTGCGCAGCGCGCAGGTGAACCAGAGGCTGCGCATCTGCTGCATCAACGCCACGGGCGAACTCGGCCGCAGGGTGCGCGACATGGGGCTCATCCCAGGCGTGGAAATCACCGTGGTGGGCAAGGCCCCGCTCCAGGACCCCGTGGCGCTGCGCCTGCGCGACTTCACCATGACCCTGCGCAACAACGAGGCCGACCACATCACGGTTGAGCCGGTGGAGAAATAGCATGTCCCCGACGCTGACGATCGGCCTGGCCGGAAACCCCAACTGCGGCAAGACCACCATGTTCAACGCCCTCACCGGAGCCCACCAGCACGTGGGCAACTGGCCCGGCGTCACGGTGGAGAAGAAGTCCGGAACAATCCATCAGGACGGCATGGTCCTCGACATGGTGGACCTGCCCGGCACCTACTCTCTTACCGCCTATTCCGAGGAGGAGCGCGCCGCGCGCAATTTCCTCACCGACGGCAAGCCCGATGCGGTGATCGCCGTGCTGAACGCGGACGCCCTGGAGCGCAACCTGTACCTGGCCGTGCAGATCATGGAGCTTGGCGTGCCGTTGGTGCTGGCGCTGAACATGATGGACGAGGTGCGCAAGGGCGGCAAGGACATCGACGTGGGTCTGCTCTCCGCCCTGCTGGGCTGCCCGGCCGTGGAGACGGTGGCCCGGGAGGGCAAGGGCAAGCGCGAACTGCTCGACGAGGCGGTGCGCATCGCCAAGGGCGCGGAGGGCCGCGCCGACCCCCTGCGCATCACCTACGGGCCGGACCTGGACCCCGTGCTGGACGAGATGGAGGTCGTCATTCTCCAGGTGGGCCTGCTGGTCGAGAAAGGCCCGGCGCGCTGGGTGGGCATCAAGTATCTGGAGGGCGACGCCGCGCTCATCCGTCGCGGCCGGGAGCAGAACGCGGCGGCCTCGGCACGGCTGGAGACCCTGGTGGACACGGTGGCCGTGCACCTGAAAAAGACCCTCGACGCCACCCCGGAGGGCATCATCGCCGACTACCGCTACGGCTACATCGCGGGCATCGCCCGGCAGGTGGTGCGCTACCCGGACCGGCGCGACGAGCGCATCCGCCTCTCCGACCGTCTGGACAGGGTGCTCACCCATCCGCTTGGCGGACCGGTGGTCATGGGCCTGGTCATCTACCTGCTCTACACCCTCACCTTCGCCCTGGGCGAATATCCCATGGGCTGGGTCGAGGCCGGTTTCGGCTGGCTGGGCGAGAGCGCCACGGCCGCAATGGGCGAGGGCCTGCTGCGCTCGCTCATCGTGGACGGGGCCATCGCGGGCGTGGGCGGGGTCATGGGCTTCGTGCCGCTGATCATGATCATGTTCTTCCTGCTCTCCGCGCTTGAGGACACGGGCTACGTGGCCCGCATGGCCTACATGCTCGACCGCGTGTTCCGGGTGTTCGGCCTGCACGGCGTCTCGGTGCTGCCCTTCATCATCTCCGGCGGCATCGCGGGCGGCTGCGCCGTGCCCGGCGTCATGGCCACGCGCACCTTGCGCAGCCCCAAGGAGAAAATCGCCACCCTTATGGTTGCTCCGTTCATGACCTGCGGGGCCAAGGTGCCGGTGTTTCTGATGCTCGCCGCCGCCTTCTTCCCCGGCCAGGAGGCCGGAGTCATGTCCGCAGTGACCCTGGGCGCGTGGGTGGCCGCCCTGCTGGTGGCCAAGCTGTTGCGCTCAACCGTGATCAAGGGCGAAAGCACGCCGTTCGTCATGGAGCTGCCGCCCTATCGCATCCCCACCCTGCGCGGCCTGTGCATCCACACCTGGGAGCGCTCCTGGTCCTACATCCGCAAGGCGGGCACGGTCATTCTCGCCATCTCCGTGCTGCTGTGGGCGGCCATGACCTTCCCGGCCCTGCCCGAGGACCAGGCCGTGGCCTTTGACGAGCGCATCGCGGCCATTGAGGCCCAGTCCGCAAACGAGACGGACACCTTTGTCGAGGCCGTCGCCGGGGTGGAGGCGGAAAGGGCCGGGGCCGAGCTGCGCAACTCCTACGCGGGCCGCGCGGGCGTGGGCCTGGAGTCTTTGACCTCCCTGGCGGGCTTCAACTGGCGGGTGAACATCTCGCTTCTGGGCGGCTTCGCGGCCAAGGAGGTCATCGTGTCCACCCTGGGCACGGCCTACGCCCTGGGCGAGATCGACGCCGAGGAGGCCGCCCCCCTGTCGGAGAAAATCACTCAGGACAAGACCTTCTCCAAGGCGGCGGCGCTCGCGCTCATCGCCTTCGTCATCCTCTACGCGCCCTGCTTCGTCACCATCGTGGCCATGGCCAGGGAGGTCGGCTGGAAGTGGGCCGGGTTCTCCATGGTCTTCAACACGGCCCTGGCCTATGGGGTGGCGGTGGTTCTGTACCAGGCCGCGCGGCTCGTGGCCTAGCCCCCCCCGGAGCCCGCGCAAGGGCCGGACACGGCAGAAAACAAGAACAGGGCCGCCTCCACATGGAGGCGGCCCTTCTTCCATCCCGGGGCTGGATTGAATCAAGGCTATGGCTGGGCCGGGAGACGTCGCCGGGGGGTCTTGCGCCCTACCACGAATGCTTGGGCGGCCGCACGATGGGCGGCGCGGTTGTCCCCGGGAGGCTTCCCGGCGTCACGATGTGGGCTTCCGAACTTGTGGGCGAAATGCCCTGGGCCACGGCGGCGGCCTCGATCCTTTCGCCCACCGCGTCGGCGGAGGACTGCTGGCCCACGCGGATGGTGATGCCCACGGGCACGTGGTCGCGGGCGATGCGCGCGAGCATGAAGAACGGGTCCAGCGTGGCGGCCTTTGCGAAGTGCCCCTGCGCGGCCAGCCAGTCCTGCTTGTCCAGGGAGTCGAGCCCCAGTCCATAGGACACGGTCGCCTCATAGCTCCGGGTGTGGTAGTGGCTCAGCAGGGTCCGCCCCTGTTCCGGATCGAGCGCGATCTTGTTCACCTCGACGATGCGCGCCAGCATCTGCTTCTGCAGATCAAAGAACCTGCTCTTCTCCTCGGACAGGCCAAAGGAGCCCACCAGTTCGCTCTGCTTTGTGGAGGCCACGCTGCTGGCGAGGCCCAGCGTGCCCGCGTTGTCGCTCATGCTGCCCACCACGAGCTTCTCCGCGCCGAGCAGCCTGCCCGCCTTGGGGGCCGTGGCGGGGTCCACCGCGCCGCTTGCGCCAAGCCGCATCTCGTCCAGCAGGGCCTGCATCCGCGTGCGCTCGATGACGCTGATGCCCTTGATCTGCGCCAGATCCGAGATGGTCATGGCGGTGAGGGCCTTCTGCAGCGGCACCATGTCGGCTCCAACGCCGGACACGGCGAAGTTGAAGATGGCGTAGCTGTTGTCCCGGGTGGCGACCACGGAGCGCTGGGCCTCGGCGGCAAGGGCCTGCCGGGCGAGCTTCTTGCTTTGCTCGATCTCCACCAGGGTGATGAGCCGGTCGACCTCCTGCTTGACCAGGGGCTTGGCGGGGTCGTTGAAGGCGCGCCAGGCTTCAAGCGCTGCCGCCTGGTTGTCCAGCTTGAGCTGCGCCCAGCCCAGGTACACGTGGCACATGCTGGCCTTGGGCTCCAGGGCCAGGGTCTTTTCGAACTCCGGAATGGCCTTTTGCGCATCGCCGCCCTTGAGGTAGGCGTAGCCCAGCATCTCGCGCGCCTTCCAGTCGGCCGGGTTGGCCGCCACCTGGGCCTGGAACTCCGCGACAGCCTCCGCGTAGTTGCCGCTGCGCAGGGAACTCACGCCCTTCATCGCGGTATTGCAGCCGGCCAGCAGGGCCGCGCAGCACAGCAGGGATGCGACGAACCGTGCAATCATGTGCGCCTCCTCGTGATTGTGCGGACCTCGCGACACGCGGCGTCCGCAGCAGGCGGGTGGCAAAAGGCGAGAAGGGGAAGCGGCCAGCCGCCGCCTCCCCCGTTTAGGATGAAGGCTACTTGCCGCCGACCTTGACGCTGCCGACGTTGGTCTCGGCCTTCACGTTGTGGCCGGTGCCCACGTTGGTCACACTGCCGGCCTTGCCCTTGACGGTGATGTCGCCGGTCTTGGCGCCGTCCTTCACGTCAACGGAGTGCACGTTGGTCTTGGCCTGCACGTTCTGGCCCGACGCCACGTTGGTCACAGTGCCGACCTGGCTGTCCACCGTGATGTCGCCGGTCTTGGCGGCGGCGAAAGCCAAAGAGGTGCTGGCCAGAACGATCATCATGCCCAGTGCGAACTTCTTCATGGTCTCCTCCTCGCGTCTCACGTTGATTCGTCTCTTTTCTCCATACATTACGGGAGAGGACTTCCCTCCCGACAGGGGGCTTACCTGGCCTTGGTGGTGATCTGCAGGACCTTCTCCACCACCACGCTCGACGCGCCGGGGACCTGCTGCGGCGTCATTGGCGGCGCGGCATCGCGCGACTCCGTGGGCACCGGTGCGGCGGCTGGCTTGGCCTCGCTGATCTTGATGCCGCGCGACAGCTGCCGGAGGGTCTGGCTGCCGCCCTCCACGCTGAGCATGCCGCTCTCGCCGAGCGAGCGGGTCTTGACCGCGGGCAGGCGCGACTCGCTGGCGTAGAGGATGATGCGTTCCGCGCCGTAGGGCGGGGCCACGTCCAGGGTGAAGCCATCCGAGTCCTCGGGCACGGAGTAGGTGCGGCCGCCCTTGAAGAAGTCCAGGCTGCGGTGCCCGTTGGGCAGCAGCTGCACGGTCTGGCCGTCGGCCGTCACGTAGACGATCTTGCCGTAGAAGTCCTTGTTGCCGGTGAGCGTGATGCGGATCTTCTCGCCCTGCTTGTACACGGCCTTGTCCGCCTTGATGTCCACGGAGAGCGGCACGCCGGGCTGCGCGCTCTGACTGGGCGCGCGCGCCACCAGGGCCGGGCCGTCCGCGACGCCCGCCGTGGCCACGGCGGCCTGCGCCCCGCTGCCCTGGACGCGGCTCTTCTCGCCCAGCACGGGCGTGTTCAGGAACAGGTTCTCGTAGAACTCCTCGTCCAGGCTGGCGGCGGAGAAGCCATACGCCGCGCTCACGGCCTGGATTGCCGCACTGGTCTCGGCGTCGAGGGCGCCGGTGCTGCGCAGGGAGCGGAACCCGTAAATGTGCAAAAGATTCTGGATCATGCGCACGCGGCCCGGCTGGTCGGCGGCGGCGAACTGGTCGCGGATGTTCTCCAGCACCACGGGGTCGGGCTTGGCGCCCTGGTCCACGCACTTCCAGTAGGGCAGGTTCAGATACTTGCCCAGGGTTTCGAGCACCGAGAGGTCCACCAGCACCCGCACCGCCGCGTGGCGCCCCTGGATCTTCTTCACGCTGCTCTTGTAGCCAAAGGAGGCGCCGAAGATGGAGAAGCCGAGGTCCAGGTCGCTGGCGGCCTTGAACACGCGCATGGTGTTCACGGCCTGCACTCGCGGGACCATGGCCATGGTCTCCACGTCGGTGATGTTCAGGTCGATGGTGATGCTGGACACGGAGTCGCGGTCCTGCTTGCCCATGTCCACGCCGGGCGAATTCTTGCCCGCGCCGAACTGTCCGCCGAAGTCTATGCCCGAACTGCCGGACTCAAGGGCGCGGTCGAACTCGGTGATGCCGCCATTCAGCACCACGTCGGGCTTCATCTTGCCCTCGAGGGTGGTCATGTTCAGCGCGGCCTGGTTCTTGATGTAGATGGGATCGTAAGGGATGAACACGATGCTGCCGCCGATTCCGTTGATGGCGCTCATGATCATCTTGGTGATGTCGAAGGGGATTTCCGCGCCCGTGGCGGCGGAGGAGCCGGTCTCGTCCTGCACCTGGGTGGTCTGCACGCGCAGGGTGCCCACGCGGAACTCCTTGGTGAGCCGGCCAAAGCGCCGCAGGGAGTTGGTGTAGACTGTCTCCTGGGCCTTGGGCGGCTCGACGGGGATAGCCACCGTGGGCTGCTTGCATGAAACCAACAGGGAAGCCAGGGCAAGCAGGATTGCGAATTTGGCGCAGGTCTTCATGGAGCGGCTCCTTGCTGTTCCGGCGGTTTGGCGCTGCCCGTCCGCCGCTACTTCTTCACAATGGTCTTGTCACCCTTGCCTTCGTCGATGATGACGATATCGCCGTAGACGTTGCCGCCCACAACCGCGCTGTTGATGTTGGTGTCGCCGCTTTCGGCGTCGATGCTGCCGCCTTTGTCGCGCTTGGCCATGGACTTGGCCTTGACCTTCTCGTACTTGACATTGGTGCCCTTTTTCAGGGTGTTGTCGAACTCGAAGCCGTCGTCGGCATCGATCTTGTCGTCCATGTCCTTGGCCAGGGCCGCTGCGCCTGAGGTCAAAGCAAGGCACAGCGCCAAGGTGAAGATGGCGAAGCGTTTCATGCGTCCCCCTCGCGGAAGCGTTCCCTGGCGCGGCCTGCGCCCGGTCCCGAACCCGCACGTTCGCATTGCTCTTGACTATTTCAGCATACCTATTCTTTATAATTGCCGCATACGGTTGTCAAGTTAAGCGCACGAAAAACAACGGACACCACGAATGCGCCACAGCGTGTTGCGGTGCCGCGCGCACTATGCTATCATATGGCAACTATTGCATCCCCCTGTTTGCATTACATGTCCCGCCAACAATGCTTCCACAGGGAGGAACGGAATGGACCTTGTCAGCCGTTTCCGAAGCCAAGCCGTTCATTGTACATGCATGAGAGTGGCAATCTGCCTCTGCGCCTGGGCAACGCTCCTGTTGTGCGGCCATTCGGCCCTGGCCGGGCAGGTCCACGAAAGCGATCTCTCGGTCTCAAGCCAAGTGGGCACGGTGCGCACCCAGGCCGAGGGCCGGAAGAGCGAGGCGCGCGGCCTCGTCCACTCCGTGGACATCCACCCGGACGCCCGCACCGGGGACGTCAACGTGAGCGGCAAGGCGGAGCAGGTGCACACCCAGGCGGGCGGACAGAACACCAGCGCCGCCAGCGCCGTGGGCGGCGTCGAGGTCGGGGGCAAGTAGCGGGCTACCTGCGCCCCTTCACCGTGGCCACCGCCTCGCCCGGGGCGCGGCCGGGGGCCACCTTGCCCTGATAGATGATCTGCGCGTCCGGCGCGGTGTCCGCGGACTCCTTGCGTCCGCGCTCCTGCCAGAGCCAGACGTGGCCGTCCTTGGTGTCCACGATGAGCACCTTCGGCGGGAACAGGTTGTTGTCCCCGGTCTGCACCACAACTGGCTTGTAGCGGATGACCTCCTCCGCGAGAGCGGAGCCGCAACACACCAGGACAGCGAACAAGAGGAAGAGCGACAGCAGGGCGGCGCGCATGGGCTGGAACCTCCTTGGCTGGGGAAACGCAAAGCCGGAACAGGGGTGAGCTTGCAGCAAACATACGCCCTTTCCCGCGCCAGCCGCAAGAACTTTGCGGCGCAGCGCCTTGCGAAACAACGCAGATTCATGCATACGTAACTGAGCACAGCCCCGCAGCACTCCAGGAGGCCCGCCAATGCCGCCCATCCTGCGTCCACGCTCCGCGTTCCGGCTCCCGGCCGCCGCCCTGAGCCTGTCCGGGCTGCTTTGCCTGGCCGTGCCGCAGCACGCCATGAGCGCACCCCACCTGCAAAAGCCCACCGAGGAGGAGCTCATTGCGCGCGGCTTCCGCTTCGCGGCGGAAAAGCCCGACGACAAGTTCCACGAGATTCCCGGCGACGAGACCACCATCCGCGTGTACAAAAAAGGACAGGAAACCGTGGGCCTGTACATCCTGCCCAACGGCTCCATCTACGGCTACGCGGTCAAGGTCGGCTCCCAGCCCATCGCCGCGAACATCGACGAGTACAACACCGGCTATTGCGAAAAGGACGTGAGCGCGGGAGAGAACTTCCTCATCGACCTGCGCGCCTACGGCATCGACCCGGCAACGGGCAGAGTCCAGCGCCGCCGCAGATGACCCGGCGACAGACACCACCCAGGAGGCTTCCCCATGCGCACCCGCTCCCTCGTCATCCTGGCCGCGCTTGCGGCGCTGCTCTGCCTCGCCCCGGCCCGCGCCCTGGCCCAGGCGCCCGCCACGCTGGCCATCCTGCCCTTCGAGAACAACGCCGTGACGGACCAGAAGATGTACGAGCCCCTCAGCCAGGGCCTGGCCTCCATGCTCATCACCGACCTCAAGCTCGCGGGCACCGGCCTCAAGGTCATCGAACGCGCCCAGATCGCCGCCATCCTGAAGGAGGTGGCGCTCAGCCAGAGCGGCATGGTGGACTCGGCCACGGCGGTGCAGGCGGGCCGGCTGCTGGGCGCGCAGAGCATCGCCTTCGGCTCGTTCATGGTGCTGGGGAACGATGTGCGCCTGGATGCCCGCATCATCAACGTGGAGACCAGCGAGTGCCTCATGGCCGCGTCCATCACCGGCTCCAAGGGCGAGTTCATGAAGCTGGAGCGCCAGCTGGCCGAGAAGATCGCGGCCAGCCTCAAGGTGAGCCTGGCCCAGATTCCGCCAGCCGCCAGCGGCATGGACGCGGCGCTTTTGTACTCGCGCGGGTTGGAGGCGCTGGACAGGGGCGACCGCCCCGGGGCGGAAAAGCTCTTTGCCGAGACCGTGAAGGCCGACCCCGCCTACACGCGGCAGGTGGAGGGCATCATGGCCGCGCTGAAGTAGCCGCGCCCTGGAGCAATGCGAAAAGCCCCGCCGGAGACGCGTCCAGCGGGGCTTTTTCGTTGCGCGCCAGACGCGCGCTACTTGATGCGCACGTCCACCTGCTCCGGGCCGAAGTCCTGCACAAAGATCCTGCGCTTGCCGGAAAGCGGCGTGTTGTCCACGGCCACGGCCAGGTCCTCGCCCGTGCCGCCGAAGCGCACATCCAGCACCACCAGCCCGCTCTGCTTGTTCCAGCGGTCGGTGGCCACCTCGCTCACGCGCGGGGTCTTCTGCAGGGCGGACAAGAGCGCGCCATAGGCCGACATGTCGTTGACCCCGGTGGCGAAGAGCCGGAGCACCCCGCCCTCGGTGGCCGCCTTCAGGGCCACGCTGGTCAGGGTGGGGGCCACGTACCCGTCGATGGCGGCGCGCGAGGCTTGCGCCAGCGCCTTCTGCGCGCCGTTCAGCGCGCTCACGTGCGCGGCAGCGGCGCTCTGCACCGTGGAACCCACGATCTGCCCGGTCTGGGCGCTGACGATCTTGAGCTGGATGTTGGTCTGGATGGAGCGCATGCCTGTTCCGGCCATGACCTCGCCCGCGTCCTGGATGGCGGCCTTGCCCACGAGCACGAGATCGGA
>JBFWMQ010000036.1:0-28759 GCA_050251495.1 Desulfovibrio sp.
GCATCGCCGGGCTTCAGCAGCTTGGTCATCACCATGCCGTCGGCCATCAGCTCAATCCATTCGATCCAGTGCTTCTCCTCCATGGGGTGAGGAACAGCTCCAACCTTGACCTTGTAGCCGCCGGGAACCTTTTCGATGACCGGAACGTGCTTTTCCTTGGAGGCGTCCACCGTGTTCTCCACCATGAGCTTCATGGGCGCGCCGCAGCAGACCAATTCTCCGCCGCCAGCGTGAACGACAACAACGATATTCCCACAAGTGTCACATTTGTAGACCTGTCCGCATTCAACTCCCATAGTTCCTCCTCGCTCCTAACATTAAGTTAAGGCTACCAGTTCTCTTCAGCGATTTCGAAATGGGCCTGGGGGTGGTCGCAGGCCGGGCACTTGTTGGGCGCGGCAGCGCCCTCGTGGATGTACCCGCAGTTGCGGCAGCGCCAAACAACGGCCTTCTCCTTCTTGAACACTTGGCACTTCTCGATGTTCTTGGCCAGGGCCAGGAAGCGCTTTTCGTGAAAACGCTCGGCCACGGCGATGGCGTCGAAGATGCACGCGATGTCCTTGAAGCCTTCCTCGCGGGCGATCTTGGCGAACTCCGGATACATGCAGGTCTGCTCGTGGTTCTCGCCCTCGGCGGAGGCCTTGAGGTTCTCAAGCGTGCTGCCGATGACGCCCGCCGGGAAGGCTGCGGTGATCTCGACCTCACCGCCCTCAAGCAGCTTGAACAAGCGCTTGGCGTGCTCCTTCTCCTGGTTGGCGGTCTCCTCGAACACGGCCGCCATCTGGACGTAGCCTTCTTTTTTCGCCACGGCGGCGAAGTAGCTGTAGCGGTTGCGGGCCTGCGACTCGCCAGCGAAGGCGGTCAGGATGTTCTTCTCGGTACGGGTTCCGCGAAGGCTCATGCGTATTCTCCTTAAGCAAGCGCCGGGGCACGCCCGGCAGTTATAGACAGTTCGACCTTACCAGATTGTGCGGAGAGCGCCAGAAAAAAAAGGCCGACGAGGACTCGCCACTACATCGTTTCTCCGGTGCACAGGGGGCAGACCCCCACAAACTCCACATCGCAGCGCAGCTCTTGATAGCCCATGGCCTGCTCCGCCGGAAGCTCCGGCAGGGCAAGAGGATAGTCCAGGTCGTCCACCCGGCCGCAGACGGTGCAGCGCAAATGCGGATGCGGCTTCGGATTGCCGTCGAACCGCTTCTGGGTTCCAGCCCCGCCGATGCGCAACACGATTCCCCTGCTGCTCAGGAAGTCCAGGTTCCTGTAGACAGTCCCCAGGCTGATCCGAGGCATGATCTTGCGGACCATGTCATAGACCTCATCTGCCGTTGGGTGGGTCTTCACCTTGCACAGTTCAGCAAGGATGGTCTCCCGCTGCCTTGACAGGCGTACGCCTTTCTTTTCTCCCGTTTCCATAACGAACCCCTCTAAAGCTGATAACTATTACTAGTAATCTTTCTTGCCCGCGTCAAGCCCAAAATACGGACCTGGGTACAGCGGAGTGCTGCTGTTTACGCTTTTTAGGAATTGTTGCCAAGATGCGCACGGTGGTGGGGCTACGTAATATGCCACACGAAAAACCGCCCCCTTCCAGAAGAAAGGAGGCGGTTCGGTTAACGAAAAAAACGGAAGGGGTTCAGCCGACAATGTCTTGGAGAGTGCGCACCCCGACATCAAGGGCGGTTGAGAACTGGATTCCAAACTCATTCCCATTGCGCCAGCGTATTTCCGCCTCAAGCCCCTTGAGGAGCCCTTTGTCCTGAACGTTCTCCACCCTGAAGACCAGCTTGGAGACGCTCTCTCCCGGGCAGGGCGGCGCACACTTGATGCGCGCGCCTCCGGCGCTGATATCAATAAGGTCCGCTTTTTTGGAGCCGCCTTCAAACTCTATGGTGCAGACCCGGCCCCGGCCATGCGCCAGGAGATTCAGTCTGCCAAACCGTCTGCGCTCACTCCCGATCTCCGGTCCCGTTCCCATGCCCGTTCTCCTTGCGTAATTGAGGGGGGTCCAGAGAGACTCCTACTATTCGCTGCGGAATTTCTCAACCAGTTGCGCCAGGTTTCTTGCGGTTTCCGCAAGCGAGGCAATGTCATTGTTGGCTTTCTGAACGTCATCAGCCATCTGCGTGGCGAGACTGTTGATCTCGCTGACGTTGGTGTTGATCTCGTCGCTGGTGGCGGACTGTTGCTCCGCTGCCGTGGCAATGGAGCGGACCATGTCGGCCATGTGCTCGGAGGCATCGACGATCTCCGTCAGCATCCCGCCCGCGCCACCGGCCAGCTCACTGGACTTGTCCACGCGCTCCTTGGTGGCCTGCATCTGATTAACCGCGTCCTGCGTGCTGTGCTGGATGAGTTGGATGGCGGAGTCCACTTCCTTGGTGGCGGTCATGGTCTTTTCCGCCAGCTTGCGCACCTCGTCGGCCACAACCGCGAAGCCCCGGCCCGCGTCGCCCGCGCGCGCGGCCTCGATGGCCGCGTTCAAGGCCAGCAGGTTGGTCTGATCCGCTATGTCGTTGATGACGCTCATCACTTGGCCGATGTTCTGCGCACTGGAGGACAATTCGCTCAGGGCCGTGGAGAGGCTGTGGGCCGTGCCGGAGACCTCGCGGATCTCCTTGAGCGTGCTCTGCACCATCTCGCCGCCCTCGCGGGCCACGTTTCTGGCCTTGTTCGAGGCATCGGCGGTGTCGCTGGCATTCTTGGCCACCTCAAGCACCGTGGCGTTCATCTCCTCCATGGCCGTGGCCATCTGGGTGGTGCGGTCGCTGGTGGTGTCCATGCCTGTGGTCAGGTGCTGCATCTGGCTGGTGAGGTCGCCGGAGGCCTCCTCAAGGCGCTTGGCCACGGTGGTCACTTCGTTGGCCACGGCAAGCAGGTTCTGGCGGTTGGCTTCGATGCGCATCCGGTCCTGCTCTTCCTGGGTCAGGTCGATGAGCACGCCGATGGAGCCGACCACCTGGCCCTGGGTGTTCTTGAGGGGCGAGATCTCGGCATGGAGCGGGAACCGCACCCCGTCGCCGCGGGTGTACACGAGGTTGCCGCTCACGGAGGAGCAGGTGCTGATGGCCCGCTGGGTGATGGTGTCGCTGCGCTTCTCGCCGTAGAAGACCGTATCCACGCATTTGCCCATGATCTCCTTCTCGGACTTGCCGAGAATGGCGACCAGAGGCTTGTTGGCCACGGTTATGGCGCCCAGTTCGTCCGTCACCATCATGGGCACGATGATGCCCTCCAAAAGCCCCTTATTGTATTCCAACTGGTCCTTGATGCGCGAAACCATGGCACCCAGGTGACTGGAAAGATTGGCGAGCTCGTCGTTGCCGGTGACGCTGAACTGCGCGTTCAGGTCGCCGGAAATCACGTCGTCGGCGCTCTTGGCGATGGACTTCACGCGGCCAAGCACCGCGCGGTCCATGAAGAAGTTCAGGGTCAGCACCAGGGCGGCCAGTCCGGCAAGGCACAGGATGGCCGTCAAGTACTGGGTCATGTGCAGGGCGCCCATCTGCTCGGTCAAGTCCTGGCGCATGACCATGACGCCGAGGATGGGCTTGCTCTTGCCATGGCAATGGTAGCAGGCGGGCTCGTTGGGGATGGTCTTCACCTCGGTGAAATACTCCGTGCCCTTCACGGTCATCACGGCGCTGGACTCGAGCGGGGCCTGGAGGCTCTTCTGCACCATGGCGAAGCTCTCGGCATGGCCCAAGGCCTCGGAGGCGTCCTTGCGCTCGTCCTCCTTGACCGTGGAATAGGTGACGTTGCCCGCGTAGTCGGTCATGAGCACGCTGATGTTCTTGTGCTCCTTGGCCAGTTCCTCGAAACGAAGCAGGGTGGCCTCGGTGTCGCCAAGACGCATGGGCTCCTCAACGACCTTGGCCAGCATCTTGGCCGAGCGCTCGGCGCTGGCCTGAACTTCGCCCAGGATGGCCTTTTTCTGCCAGTAGGAGGTGGCCAGGAACAGGCTGGCGAAGACGGCCAGGCTGACCAGGCTGGAAAGCAGAAGCACCTTGAGGCGCAGCGATGAATTCACGTTTTCCATGAAGCTCATGAGGGACTCCTAGTGCGCTCCGCCATAGAGCATGGGCTTGAAGCGGAAGTTCGAAACCCGTTCGGGGTTGTGGCAGGTCTCGCATTCCTTGACGTTCATCCGGCCCTTGCCCTTGATGAGGTTCTTCTGCCCGCCGGAATCCACGTGGGCGGAACCGGGGCCATGGCAGACCTCGCAGCCCGCGTGTCCCAGGTCCGGGGTCTTCTCGTAGCTCTCAAACCCCCCAGGCTTGCCATAGCCCGTGGTGTGGCAGGCGTAGCACTCCTTCTGCTCCTCCGGCGTGAGCTTCTTGGCCATGACCTTCACGCTCCTGTCGGAGTGGGCCTTCTTGGCGAATTTCTTGAAATTGTTATACTCTTTCTCGTGGCATCCCTCGCAACTGGAGGAGCCGACAAAAGAGGAGGACGCCTTGACCGGGGCTTCCTTGGCTGGCGTTTCCTTGGGCGAGGCAAACAAAGGGGCTGCAAACAGGCAGACCCCCAAAACGCACAATAAGGCTTTATACGGGTAGCGCACCACGTGGCCCTCCGAATTGATAGATTCAGTAGTCGTATCGGATAAATTGAACATAACTTTACTCCATATACGAAAACGTGTCACCTAAAAATTGTTGGAGGGCAAAAAGAATGCCGCCAGCGGCATCCACGATGGACGCAGCTGGCGGCAAGGTCTTCAATGTTTGGATTGCTACCAGTTCAAGGGCGCCTTGAACGACTCCGCGAGGGGCTCCACACCAGTGCGCACAACGGGTTCGGCGCCATTGACGACGACCAGCTCGCCTTCCGTCACTGTGCCGACGCGGGCGAACTGCTGCCCGGCGAACAGGCTTTCAAAGGCCGCAGCCCTGTCCGGGGCCACGGTGACCACGAGACGGCTGGCGGACTCGCTGTACAAAAGCTCCAGGGCGGAGGTGCAGCCGCAGGACGGAACCTTTGCCAAGTCCACCTGCGCGCCCAGCCGCCCGCCGATGCACATCTCGGCCAGGGCCACGCCGAGCCCGCCGTCGGAGCAGTCGTGGCACGCGGTGACCAGGCCGCCCAGCACGGCCTGATGGTAGGCCAGGTAACGCTCGCGGGCGCTCACCAGGTCCACCTGGGGCACCTGCCCGCCGCCAAGGCCAAGTTCGCTGGAAAGTTCGCTCCCGCCAAGCTCGGGCCGCGTCAGGCCCAGCACGTAGACGAACTCCCTGGCGCGCTTGAAGTCCGAGGTGACGGCCAGCTTCACGTCGGGCATCTTGCCCATGACGGAATAGAGCACCGTGGGCGGGATGGATATTTTGACCCCGCCGCCCTTGTAGTCGTTCTTCATGGAGTCCTTGCCGGATACGCAGGGAACGCCATAGCCCCGGCAGAAGTGGTCGAGCGCCTCGTTGGCGCGCACCAGCTGGGCCAGCTTGTACTGGCCGTCGGGCGTGGTCTCGCTCTCAACGGGGTCGCACCAGCAGAAGTTGTCGGTGCCGGCCATGTAGCGCAGGTCCGCACCGACGGCCACGGCCCCGCGCACGGCCTCGTCGATGGCGTTGGCCATCATCCAGTAGGCGTCCAGGTCGCTGAACTTGGGGCAGATGCCGTTTGAGAGCACCAGCCCCTCGTCGCTGGCGTAGTCGGGCCGGATGACCGCGGCGTCCGCCGGGCCGTCGCGCCGCACGCCCACAAGCGGCTTCACGATGCTGCGGCCCTGCACCTCGTGGTCGTACTGGCGGATGACGTATTCCTTGCTGCAAATGTTCAGCCGGGAAAGCATCCGCCCAAGCAGCTTCTCCTGATCCACATCCTTGGGCAAGGCCAGGGGCGCGGCCTTGGGCTTGGTCCAGCGGGCCTTGAGCTCCATCTGGGGCAGGCCCTCGTGCAGAAAATGCATGGACAGCCGCGTGACGCACTTGTCGCCGTAGCGCACGGAAAAGAAGCCGGAGTCGGTATAAACGCCCAGCGCCGTGCTCTCCACGTCCATCTCTTTCGACAGGGCCAGGAACGCGTCGAGCTTTTCCGGCGGCACGGCGCAGGTCATGCGCTCCTGGGCCTCGGAGATGAGGATCTCCCAGGGCTTGAGCCCGTCGTATTTGAGCGGGGCCTTGGACAGGTCCAGGTCGCAGCCGCCGCAGTCCTGGGCCATCTCGCCCACCGAGGACGACAGCCCGCCCGCACCGTTGTCGGTGATGGCGTTGTACAGGCCCAGGTCGCGGGCGCGCATGAGGAAGTCGTACATCTTGCGCTGGGTGATTGGGTCGCCGATCTGCACCGCCGTGGCGGGCGAGCCCTCGTGCAGTTCCTCGGAGGAGAAGGTCGCGCCGTGGATGCCGTCCTTGCCGATGCGCCCGCCGCTCATGACGATGACATCGCCCGGCTTGGCGCACTTCTCATGGCTCAGCCGCCCGGCCACCCTGGTGGGCATGGTGCCCACGGTGCCGCAATACACCAGCGGCTTGCCCAGGTAGCGCTCGTCGAACACGATGGCCCCGTTGACCGTGGGGATGCCGCTCTTGTTGCCGCCATGCTCCACGCCCTCGCGCACCCCCTCCAGCACGCGGCGCGGGTGCAGCAGGCGCGGCGGCAGCTCGCCCTCGTAGAACGGCGAGGCGAAGCAGAACACGTCGGTGTTGCACAAAAGGTTCGCGCCCAGGCCCGTGCCCATGGGGTCGCGGTTGACGCCCACGATGCCCGTGAGCGCTCCGCCGTAGGGGTCGAGCGCCGAGGGCGAGTTGTGCGTCTCCACCTTGATGCAGACGTTCAGGTTCTCGTTGAAGCGGATCACGCCCGCGTTGTCCTTGAACACGGACAGGCAGAAATCGTCCGCGCCCTTGGCCTGGCGGATGGCCTGGGTGCTGCCCTTGATGCAGGTCTTGTACAGGCTGTCCACAGTCCTGCGCGTGCCCTTGTCCGCGTCCTCGTAGTCGATCTTCGCAGTGAATATTTTGTGTTTGCAGTGCTCGCTCCAGGTCTGGGCCAGCACCTCCACCTCGGCGTCGGTGGGGTTCTCCACCAGCGCGGGGGCAAGCCCAGCCGCCTTGCGCGCGGCGCGCACCGCCGGGTCCTTGTAATAGGCCACGATGGTCTTCATCTCGCCCAGGGAAAGGGCCAGGGTGTTGGCCCGGCTGAAGGCCACCAGTTCCTCGTCGGTCATGCTGGTCAGCGGCACCACGGCCACCTCGTCGCTGGCCTGGCCGGTGACGCGGGCCGCCTTGGCCGCGAAGCCGGGCGCGCCCGCCCACTGCGCGGCGGACTTCAGCTCGAAACGCTGGATCAACTCGTTGGCCAGCAGGTCGCGCGCGATGTGCAGCACGGTCTTCTCGTCAAGGGGCGCGCCGGGCGCGGCCTGGAGCAGATACTGCGCGCTGGTGTACACGCTGACGGCCTTGGCGGCCTGGCCGGAAAGACCCAGCACGAGCAGGATGGTCTCGCGCGCGGTCTTGGCCTCGTTGTCCGTCACGCCGGGGCGGAAGCCCACCTCCAGCACCCAGTGGAAGTCCTCGGCCTTGGCCAGGGGCGTCAGGGAAATGTCATGCAGCACGGGGTCGTGCAGGGCGCCGGCGTCGATGACGGCCTGGGCCTGGGCCGCATCAAGGCCCTCCACCGTGTACACGCGCACGATGCCCACCCGCGCCAGCTCAAGCCCCAGCTCGTTCTTGATCTTGCGCGCCACGCGCTCGCCGACCACATCGCGCACCTGAGGCTTCAGGCCCAACTCAAAGCGCAAAAGCATACGGAATTCTCCTTCAAAGGCCGGAGCCCGGCCGTTTCTAGCGTGTTTCAACGCGACAAGGGCCTTTAGCCCCCAACCAGGGCGTCGCCCCCGGAAGCCTTGGCCGTGTAGGCCAGATTATCCACCCGCTTGAGCAGGGCCTGCGGACTGTCGTCCTTGCGCAGCATGGAAAAGCCCAGGCTCACCGTGACCTGCGCCCCAAACTGCGCGCGCATGTCCGCCAGCACGCGCTGGGCGATGGACTGAAGCAGGGCCGCGTCCACCTCGGTGACGATGACCGCGAACTCGTCGCCGCCGTAGCGGCAGGGAAAGTCCATGCCCTGCCGCACCAGACCCTGCAGCAAGGCTCCTATGCCCTTGAGCAGTTCGTCGCCGGCCAGGTGCCCCTGCGAATCGTTGACTTCCTTGAACCTGTCCAGATCGAAAAACACAAGGCCCAGGCCGCGGCCCGTGCGGCGGCAGCGGGCCACCTCGCGCTCCAGGGTGGTGTGGAAATGGTAGTGGTTGTAGAGCCCGGTAAGGCCGTCGAGCATGGCCCGCAGCTTGAGCTTGGCCTCCAGGCGGCGAATCTGCGTCAGATCGCGCCCAACCACAAGACATTCGCGGGCCAGGGACTGGCCGCCGCCGGACTTGCCGCCAAGGGGCGCGAAGGACAGCTCAAAGCACAGCTCGGCCCCGCCCGGGGCGCTCAAGGCCGCCTCCACATGGGGATGATCCTCGGCGCTCAAAAGCGCCTGGCTCCACACGTCCACGCAGGCGCCCGCCGGAGTGAAGACCTTGAAGAACCGACGCCCCGCCAGGCCCAGCTCCGGGCGCGAGCAGAACTCGATGTCACCGCCCGGTGTGACCGTGAGCACAAGCTCGTGCATGGAGCCGATGAGCCGCTCCAGAAAGCCCTTGCGGCGCAGGGTCTGCACCTCCACCTCGGAGAGCTCGCGCAGGTCCTCCAGCAGCGCCAGGATGCCGCCGTCCTCGGCGCGGTGGGCGGAGAGATACAGCGCCCCGTCCCGGGTCACGCCGTCAGAATCCTTGCCCAGGAAATAGTCGATCTTGCCGAAGCTCTTGCGCGCGCCATCGGCCACAAAGCTGGCGAACTCCGCGCTGGTTCCGCCCGGCAGGCGGCTCGGCAGAAGTTCACCCAAAAGCCGTCCCTTGGCCGGGGCCTCCAGGCGCAGGAACTCGTCCAGCTTGCCGTTGCCCTCCACCACGCGGCCCTGGGCGTCCAGCCGGGCCACGCCGATGGGGATCTTGTCAAAGGCCAGCGCCTTCTCCTCAAGCACGGCCTGGCGGGCGCAGTAATGCTCGAAGCCCTGGCCGAAGAAGCGCAGGTACAGCCGCAGGTTGTCCATATCCGCCGGGGACAGGTTGGCCTCGCCCAGGCGCAGTTTGCCCAGGCACACGCCGGAGGACGTGATCTCCAGGCTCTGGGACCGGATGCGCCAGGGAATGCCGCCGGCCTCGTGCGCGCCCTCGGAACGCTCCAGATTGCCCTGTGGCGTCAGGTGATACAGACGGAAGCCCGAGCCGTGTGGCGTCTTGAGGGCCACGTCCCAGCTCTTCACTTCCCAGTTGAGCTTGATGTGCTTGCCCAGCACGCGGGCCACCGAGGACAGGCCGCCCTCCGCGGTGAGCAGGTCCATGCTGAGAAAGCAGTAGCCCTGCATGGCCTTGACCGAGTGGCGGTAGTAGGTGCGGTTCTCCTCGCCCTCGGCAATGCCCAGGGAGGCGAGCATGGAGCGGAACTTGCCCAGGCACTCGGCGCGCAGGCCGTCCACCTCGCGCTCGGAGAGTCCCAGCACCGTGCGCAGCAGTCCCTCGAACTGCACCACGCCGAACGGCCCGCTGGCGTGGCCCAGCTCCATCTCCGACCACTGCGTGGCCAGGATGAGGGCCTGGGTCAGGGGCGGCTGGTCCGCCAGGGCGTCCACCGCGTGATGGGAGCGCACGCTCTCGCACATCTCCGCCGGGATGCCCCAGCGCACGAGCAGCATCTGCGAAAGCGCGCCGTGGTGCATCCCCCAGGCCTCGGCCTCGGCCGCAAGCTGGCCCCGGCCAAGCACGGTGATGCGGTCGCGCTGGTCCGGGTCGGGCAAAAACTCCTTGGCGGCGCAGCGCAGGAACAAAAGCGACACGTCCTTGAGCAGGCAGCAAAGATAGGCCTGGTCGGCCTGCTCCGGGCACAGCCTGGCCGCCAGCATCTCCGCCGCGATGGACGACCAGACGATGAGCCGCCAGTCGGGGTAGAAGTCGTAGTGGCCTTCGGGGAAGCCGTTCTCCAGATCCTTGTGCAGGGTCATGGACACGGCCACCTTGAGGATTTCGCGGCTGCCCAGCACCAGGGCGGCGCGGTGCAGGTCGGTGACCTTCTGCGGCAGACCGTAGAAGGCGGAGTTGACAAGGTTCAAAACCGTTGTGGCCAGGGCCGGGTCCAGGCGGATGGTTTCGCCCATGACCGCAAAGTCCGGCTCCGGCTTGATGGCCTCCTGCATGAGCCGGAGCATCACCGGCGACAGGGAGATTTTCTGGAGCAGGTGCGGCGAGTTGAGCAGCAGATTCCCGGCCATCGGCCCCCCGGTCATTTGCGTCTGGTCAGGACGTACTCCGCAGCCTGGGCCAGGACCGCGCGCTCAGGCCCAGCGGGCAGCGCGTCCAGCTCGCGCAGGGCGGCGTCGATGTAGCCACGTGCTGCCTCGCGGGTCTTCTCGGCCAGGCCTTTTTCGCGAACCTCGGCCACTATGCGCCCGGCCTCCGCCTCGGTCAACCGCTTTTCCCGGAGCGCGGCCAGAAGCGCCGCCGCCTCGGCCTCGGGCAGGGATTCCAGGTACAGGATGAGCGGCAGGGTCATCTTGCCCTCGCGCAGGTCGCCCCCGGCGGGCTTGCCCATCTCGCTCTCGGAGACGGCGTAGTCCAGGGCGTCGTCCACCAGTTGGAAGGCGATGCCCAGGTTCAGGCCGAAGTTTCCGGCCACGTCCTCCACGGCGCGGTCGCGGCTGGCCAGCCCGGCCCCGCAGCGGCAGGCGGTTTCGATGAGCCGGGCGGTCTTGCCAATGATGATGTCCAGGTAGGTCTGGCGATCCACCGTGGGCCGGGCCGTATGCGCCAGCTCCAGGATCTCGCCCTCGGCCGTGGCCATGATGCCGCGCGCCAGGAGCGCGTTCAGGCGCGGGATGTCGTAGTCGGCCCCAAGCTTGTTGGCCAGCGCCAGGAGCACGTCTCCGGCCAGGATGGTCTCGGTGACGCCGAAGCTCACGTGGGCCGAGGTCTTGCCCCGGCGCGTCTGGGCCTGGTCCAGCACGTCGTCGTGCAGCAGCGTGGCGGTGTGCAGCATCTCCAGGGCGCAGGCGATCGCAAGCGCGTCGTTCTTGGCGTGGCCCAAGGCCCGCGCAAAAAGGATGGTCAGCATGGGGCGGATGCGCTTGCCGCCGGAGAGCAGCACATGGCGCGCCACCTCGCGCACCAGCCCGTCGAGCTTGTCCGCCTCCGCCGCGAGGAAGGCGTTGATGCCGGGTATCTCCCGGGCGAAATAGGCGCGCAGTTCGTTCATGCCGTGTCACGTCCGCTGGTTGAAGTTCGAATCGGTCTGCCCAGGCTCCGCCACGGGAGCCAAAATATGTTCCGCCGCCCGGCCAAGGGCGGCAAGGGCTCCGGGCAGGTCCCAATCTTTGGGAGGCCGCGAGCCCACCGCATTGGACACCGCGCGCAGCTCCGCGAAGGGCAGCCCGGAACGCCGCGCCCCGTAGGCCAGGGCAAAGCCTTCCATGTTCTCCAGGCCCGCGCCGAAGCGGGCGGAGAGCTCCCGCGCGCGCCCGGCATCCGCGGTCACGCCGCTCACGGTCAGGCTCGTGGCGCGGGCGAAGCCGCTGGGGTCTATCCCCAGGCGTCTTGCTTCGGCGGGCGCGTCCCAGGCCAGGCGGTCGAAAACCGCCTCTGCATCCGAAGCGGGCGCGCCATCCAGGGCAAAGCCCAGGGCGCGCGCATCGGCGGCCACCGCGCCGGAGAACAGCAACCCGTACTCGGGCCAGATCTCCCGCTCCACCAGACGCACGCTGCCGAGGGGGTGCGCGGCCAGGTCGAAGCTGCCCGCCACGCCCAGGTTCAGCACGCCGGAGATGTCGGCCCGTTCCAGCGCCCGGCCCAAGGCGAGCGCGGCGTTGACCACCCCGATGCCCGTGACCAGGGCCAGCACCGGGCGGCCATGGGCCAAGGTCTCAAAGAGCCTGCCCTGCCGAGCGTCCGCTTCCAGCTTCAGGGCGGCGCGAAGCTCCAGCCCCGTTGCGGCGGCGACCAGCACAGGCATGGGGCGCCCTACAGCCGCCAGAGCCGGAAGCCGGCGGCCGCGGCGCTCGCGGGGTCGAAATGCCCCTTCACGTCCAGCAGCAGCGGCGCGGAGCCCGCGCGGAACCAGCCGCGCAGTTCGTCAAAGCCAAGCCCGGCGTACTGCGTGTGCGCCACGGCCAGGACCAGCGCGTCCAGGTCGCGCAGGGCGGCAAGCGGCGAAAGCGCGATGCCGTACTCATGCCGCGCCTCGTCGATGTCGGCCAGGGGATCGGTGGTCAGCACCTCGACGCCGTAGTCCTCAAGCTCGCGCACCACGTCGATGACCTTGGTGTTGCGCAGGTCGGGCACGTTCTCCTTGAAGGTGAAGCCGAGCACGCCCACGCGCGCGCCCTTGACCTTCACGTCGCCCGCGATGAGCTTCTTCACGCAGGTTTCGGCGATGAACTTGCCCATGCCGTCGTTGATGGAGCGGCCAGCCAGGATGACCTTGGGCGAAAAGCCCAGCGCCTGGGCCTTGAAGGTCAGGTAGTAGGGGTCCACGCCGATGCAATGGCCACCCACCAGCCCAGGCCGGAAAGGCAGGAAGTTCCATTTTGTGCCAGCGGCCTCAAGCACCTCCAGGGTGTCGATGCCCATGCGGTCGAAGATCACGGCCAGCTCGTTCATGAGCGCGATGTTCAGGTCGCGCTGGGTGTTCTCGATGACCTTGGCGGCCTCGGCCACCTTGATGCTGGAGGCCCGGAAGGTGCCCGCCTTGACCACGGCCCCGTACAGGCCGGAAAGCAGCTCGGCGGTGGACTCGTCCTGCCCGGCCACCACCTTCACGATGGTCTCCAGGGTGTGGGCGCGGTCGCCGGGATTGATGCGCTCCGGCGAGTAGCCCACAAAGAAGCCCTGGCCGCACGTGAGGCCGGAGGCCTCCTCCAGCAGGGGCACGCAGACCTCCTCGGTGAGGCCGGGGTAGACCGTGGACTCGTACACCACCACGGCTCCGGGGGCGAGGTTGGCCCCAACCGTGCGCGTGGCCCCGATGACCGGCTTCAAGTCCGGGGCGCGGTGCTCGTCGATGGGCGTGGGCACGGCCACGATGACCACGGCGGCGTCACGCAGGCGCGCGGGATCGCAGGTGTAGGCCACCGTGGCGCTCTTCAGGTCCTGCGGCAGTACCTCGCCGGTGCGGTCCGCGCCCTGCTCCAGCTCATCCACGCGCTTCTGGGAAATATCAAACCCGATGACCGGGAAATGCCGTGACAGGGCCACGGCCAGAGGCAGCCCCACGTAGCCCAGGCCCACCACGGCCACGCTGGCGCGCCCGGCGCGCAGATCCTCAAGACTCGTTTTCAAAGCCATGTCGTTTCCTTCCTCAAGGTTCTTCCGGACGCCGCTTGGTGGACAACCCGCGCCCGCGCGGATACAAGGAGCCCATGAACCTCGACTGGTCACTCTTCTTCGTAGCCCTTGGCCTGGCCTTCCTCATGGAGGGCCTGCCCTATTTCCTGCTCGCCGAGCGCATGCCCTCGGTGCTCGCCACCCTGGCCAGCAGGCCGCCTCGCGCCCTGCGAATGCTGGGCCTCACGTCCATGATTCTGGGCGTGCTGCTGGTGGCCCTGGGCCGTTCCTTCTAGCGCCAAAGCCTCATTCTTGAGCCCGCGCGGGGCGGGAACCGCACCTTTCCGGGGCTGCTACGCCTCCGCGTCGCCCGCCTTTTCCGCCACATGCAGGTACACGATGCCCGAAAGCATGGCAACGTGAAACACGCGCGCGTACCCGGCGTCCATAAGCTCCCGGGAAAGCTGGCGCTCATCCGGGAACTCGCGGATGGTCTCCGCCAGGTAGCGATAGGCCGCGCGGTCGCCGGAGAACAGCCTGCCCACCCCGGGCAGCACCTTGTCCAGATAGAAGTTGTACAGCCCGCCCCAGACCTTGCGCCTGCCCGTGCCGAACTCCAGGATGCAGAAGCGCCCGCCGGGCTTGAGCACACGCAGCACCTCCCTGTGGGCGGCCATGCGCGGGCGGATGTTGCGGATGCCGAAAGCGATGGTGGCGGCATCCATGGACGCGTCCGGCAGGGGCAGCAGGCGGCCGTCGCCCTGGGCGGGCACAATGCGCTCCTCCAGGCCGCCTCTGAGCTTCTCCTTGCCGCGCACCAGCATGGGCAGGGTGTAGTCCACAGCGGCCACGCGGATGTCCGGATACTGGCGCAAGAGCGCCAGGGCCACGTCCAGGGTGCCGGCGGCCAGATCGAGCACCGCGCCGCCCGGCTTGGGCAGGGCCACCCGGGCCAGCCGCCAGCGCCAGTAGATGTCCAGCCCCAGGCTCAAGGTATGGTTCAGAAAATCGTACCAGCGGGCAATGCGGCCAAACATGGCCGCAACCTGCCTGCCGTGCAGCTGGTCGCGCTGGGTCTCTTCCTGTGAGGGGGAACGCTGCATGCCCTAGTCGCCCTTTTTCCCCGCGACCGCGCCCGTCGCCGTCGCCAGCCTGTTCGCGCCCCCGCTGGACACCGTCCCGAGGACCTCGCCGTAAATCTCCGAAAAATGCTCGGCAAAATTGGCCGGGGAGATGCGGCCAACCTCAATGAACTTGACCACGATTTCCTTGGCCACCTGCAGGGCCTGCTTCTCCAGCGAATCCATGCCCGCTCCCTTTTGCTCCGGACGCTTGGCCCGGCTTGGCTGTCGAAAAACCCGCCCGGTGGGAAATGGTCGTGACCGCACCACGCGGGAGACCCCGGGCGGGAAGGAGGAAAAAACCGGCAAGGCCCCTCCCCCCTTGTTTGGTGCCTAGCCCTACCACGCGCCCCCCCCCTTCGTCGAGTCTGGCGGATGCCCCACGCGCCGGGACCTGGCGAAGCGATAATCGGCCCGCCCCCCCCCGCCCTTTCCCGCTCCGCAGGCTCTGACGCGGCCTCCGCGCCACGCAAAAAAAGCCGCCCCCTTTCGGAGGCGGCCCTTGTACCTTTCGATTCTGCGGAAGCGCGCCGCAAAACCCGCTATTCGTCTCTCATGGACGCGGCCAGCTGGGCGATCTCCTCGCGGATGACGCGGGCCGCCTCGCGCGGGACGGCGCGGGAGATCTCGGCAAAGATCTCGCGGTCCAGCTGCGTCTGGCGGTCCTCAAGCAGGGCCAGGCGCTCGCCCGCCCCGGTGGAGGCCTTCTCCAGCGCCTCGGCCTTCTCGACCGCGGCCTGCGCCGCGGACGTGGCCTCGGCCAGCCGGGCGTCCAGATCACCCTCCAGCTGCCTGCGCAGAGCGTCAAGCTCACCGCGCAGGGCCTGAGCCTCCTCCTGGGCGGCAAGCAGGCGCTGCTCCATGTCCTCCAAAGCCTTTTCACGCTCCGCCAGCTGGCCTTCCAGGCGCACCACGGCCACGCTGTTGCCGGTCATCTGGGTGGCCAGCTCGGCCAGACGCTGCTCCAGACCGGCCAGGGCCTCGCCGGAGGCCGCTGGCGCGGCGGCAGCGGGCGCGGCGAACGCAGACGCGGCGGCCACGGCGCCGACGAGGGCGGCATCGGCCAAGGGAAGCGGGGCTTCCTCAAGCGGCGCTGCGGGCGCCGCAGCCGGTTCCAGGCCAAGCTCGGGCTCAAGCCCGGCGGCCGGGGCAGGAGCCTCGGCAGGTTCCGTGATCTGGTCCAGCAGGGCCTGGGGATCAAGGGACAGCTCAGGCTCTGGCTCTCCGGCGGAAGTCTCGATGCCTTCCATCAGGCCGGTCATGTCCAGGTCGCCGGAGTCGAGAATCTGGTCCATGCCCTCCACAGCCGCGGTGTCGTCGGACTGCTCGGACAGGGAAAGGTTGAGAGCGCCGCCCATGTCCGCCTGCTCGGCCTCGGCCACAAGGTCGCGGCCCGGCTCGGGATCGGAAAGGTCGGGCAGGGTCAGGTCCAGGCCGGAATCGGCGACCTCGGCCAGTTCGGCGGCGGGCTCAAGGGGCAGCTCAAGGCCCGGTTCCGCCAGGGACTCTGGCTCCAGGGCCAGGGACTCGTCCTGGGGAAGCTCCTCCACCAGATCGCCGAGGGAGAGCTCCAGGAGTTCCTCCTCCGGCCCGGCTTCGGGCTCCGGCGCGGGCCTGGCGGCGGCCTTGGGCACGTCCAGCGTCTCCAGAAGGTCGGCCATGTCCGTGCTGTCCAGGGGCTCGGGCTCGGGCGGAGCGGCGGGCTTCTTGTCGCCCAGGCCGGAGATGAGCTCGTCGAGGCCGGAAAGATCGATGTCGCCGTCCTTGCCGCCAGCAGTCTCGTCGGGCGGGGCAAGGTCCATCTCTCCACCGGTGGCGAAAGCCGACAGGTCGAGGATGTCGTCCTCGTCCTCGGCAGACCCGGCGTCCTGCGCGGGCGGGGCGTCGGCCACGAGATCGTCCAAGAGCAGGGCGTCTTCCTCGAGTTCCGGGCCGCCCACGGGCGGGGCGGACGCGGGTTTCTCGTCGGAAGAGGCCAGCTCTTCGGCGAACAGGGCTTCCAGCTCTTTCTCGAAATCGCTCTCGGCAGTCTTGGCCTTGGCCTTGGAAGGCGTCAGGCCCAGGCCGTCAAGGTCCAGGGCATCGTCATGAGAAGAAGAATTCGCCGACATAGTCTTCTCCTCCAGGAGGAAAAGTTAAAAAAAGGGGGCCGCTTGCGCAACCCCCTTGGTGAGCGTGCGTCTTGCTAGGCCTTAGGATGGCACTTGTCGCAAGCGGTGGGAGCGTTGGGCTTCTCGGCCTTCTTCGCCTTGTGGCAACCAACGCACGACTTGGCGTTGTTGCCGTGGAACGCGGCGTAGTAGGAATCCTTGCCCTGCTTGGCGGTCAGGTTGTCATGGCAGCCCTTGGTGTCGCAACCGGCGAACTCGTTGCCCTTGGCGTCCTTCTTGTGGTGGCAGTCGGCGCACTTGACAGCGGCGTGCTTGGTGTGCGGGAACTTCACCAGGGACTTGGTCATCTTCATGCCCGCGGGGGCCTTGAAGGTGTAACCATCAGCCGGGGCCTTGGGCGCGGCATACAGGGGCACCGCCAGAACGCAAGCCAGGGCAGCAACGACCAGGCTCATAAAGAGAGAACGTTTCATGCTCCTCAATCCTCCTTCTTCACGTACGTGGAATTTCCACTCTACCACAGCCTTATGGAAGCATCTCCCCGTGTACCCAGGAAGACATTCCGAGACGAACAGTTAATCAGATACTCCCAAACAACGCTTCCTGGCAAGGGAGGCGGCACACTTTTCCGGGATTTTTTTCACGAGCATCCGGACTTGCCGCAATCCGCAAGCCCATATTTCCCCGCGTAGCCGCGCGGAGTGAGCAGCCGCCCTCCGGCGAGCCTGGTTGCGGAATTGCCGACCAGCACGATGCTCTGCATGTCCACGGCCCCCGGATCAAGCCCCTCCAGGGTCGTCACGATGACCTCCTGCCCCGGGCGGTAGGCCCGCTTGACCAGCCCCACAGGGGTGGCGCCCGGCTTGTGGGCGCGCAGCGCGGCCAGGGCCTTGGGCAGCTGGTCCTTGCGCCTGCCGGAGCGCGGATTGTACAGCACCACCACGAAGTCGGCCGCTGCCGCTGCCGTGAGCCGCTTCTCGATGAGCGCCCACGGGGTGAGCAGGTCCGAGAGGCTGATGACCGCGAAGTCGTGCATGAGCGGAGCGCCCAACAACGCCGCCGCCGCGCACAGGGCCGGAATGCCCGGCACCACTTCCAGCTCCAGCGCATCCAGGAGCCCGCGCGCCTCAAGCAGCTCCAGCACCAGCCCGGCCATGGCGTACACGCCCGCGTCGCCGCTGGAGACCACAACGGTCTCCACGCCGCGAAGCGCCAGGTCGATGGCCGCGTTGCAGCGCTCCACCTCGCCGGTCATGCCGGTGGAGAGCACCTGCCGCCCGGCGAGCAGCTCCGGCTCCACCAGCTCGAGGTAGCCCTTGTAGCCCACGATGGCCTGGGCGCGCACAAGCGCCTGCCTGGCCATGGGGGCCAGCAGGCTTGCGTCGCCCGGCCCGAGCCCGATCACCGTGATGCGTCCCTGCACGAAGCGCTCCCTACTCTGCGCCGCCCTGCCGGGCGGGTTTGAGCGCCACCGCGCAGGTGACGCTCGTGGACTTGACCTTTGGGACCAGCAGCCCGGCGGCTCCGGAGAGCAGCAGGGCCGCCGCCTCGCACACGCTCCCGGTGCCTGTGCGGCGCTTGACCGTCTCGGACTGCCCGGCGGCTTCCACGCGCGCCAGGGCTTCCGCCCCATAGAATACAACTTCCGGACCAAGGGCGGCTGCGGCGGCGCAAAGTCCCGGATCGACACGCTTTATCTCCGCCGTGCCCACGGCGGCGATGCTCTGCCGCGCCAGGCCGTGCTGCGCAAGCACATGTTCAACGTGCGCAAGAATTATTCCTTGGGCCACGCCCTTGCGGCAGCCCAGGCCCAGGCACAGGCAGCGCGGATAGGCCCGGAAGGTCCGCGGATGCTCCCCGCCCGCGCGCCAGTGGCACCACACGCCCGGCGCGTCCGGGTCCCAGGCCTCCGGAGCCGTGGGGACAAGCAGGCCGTCCGCGGCGTCCGCGTCCAGCAGCCGCGCCTCGGGGTCGTACAGCTGCACGGCGCGGCCTTCCAGCAGCGCGGCGGACACGGCCTTCACGGCCCGCGCGTTGGCCACGGCCATGCCGCGCGCGGCGGCCAAGGCGTCCACGCCCGGCAGCCCGGAAACATCCGTGCCCGTGGTGATGACCGGGGTCGCGCCGGTGAGGCGCGCAAGCTCCAGCGCCAATTCGTTGGCCCCGCCCGCGTGGCCGGAGACGAGGCTCACGGCGAATCGCGCGGCCAGGTCGAGCACGGCCACCGCCGGGTCTGTGGACTTGTGCGCAAGATGCGGGGCGATGGCGCGCACGGCGATGCCCGTCGCGCCCACGAACACGTGGCGCGGATAGCGGGCAAAGGTCTCGGCCACCAGCGGCCCAAGCCCGGCGAAGGCGCAAACGCCCCGCTCCCCCGCCGCAAGCCGCTCTGGGGCGTACACGTCGGCCTTGAGGCTGGGGGCAAGGCGCCGGGCCAGGGCCAGACCCAGGGCGCTCAGGGCGTAGAGGGCGGTTCCGGCGGCGCCATCAGCGCGAATCGGAGCCTCCCCCGCGATGTCCGCGTCGGCGCTCACAGCGGGGGCTGGAGGGCGGCGGGCTTGTCCGCCCAGATGACGAACACCGGGTTCTGGGCGCGCAGGCGCAAGTCCCCGGCCAGGCGGTCGGCCTGGCTTGCCTGCAATTGGGTGATGCCGAAGTTCCAGTTATGCGTGTGGAAATAGTCCTTCACGCGCATGAGCGTGTCGAGCAGGATGGCGTGGACCACCACGCGCCCGCCGGGCCGGAGCCTGCGGCAGGCGTGGGCCAGGGCGCGGGTGTCCTGCCCCAGGCCGCCGCCGAAGAACACCCGGTCCGGGTCCGGCAGCTCGACCAGGCTCTCGGGCATCTCGCCCTGCACGGTCTCCACCAGCCAGGCCCCGATGCGCCGCACATTCTCGCGGATCATGGCCGCGCGGCGCGGCTCGCGCTCCACGGCGAAAACCCTGCCCTCCTGCGCCAGGTGCGAGGCCTCGATGGCCACCGAACCGCAGCCCGCGCCCAGGTCCCAGACCACGGAGTCGGGCATGACGCCGAGCATGGCCAGGCCGGTGGCGCGCACGGCCAGCTTGGTGATGAGCCCCTTCTCGTGGAAGTAGTAGTGGTCCGGGATGCCCAGCATGAGCGGGATCTCCGGGGGCGCGGTGCGCTCCACCAGCACGAGGTTCAGGTCCGAGAACGGCAGGTCCCAGGCGTCCTCCATGCGCAGGCGGCGCGCGGTCTCGCCCGGTCCGCCCAGATTCTCCAGCACGATGAGCTGCGCGTCCACCACGCCACGCTCCAGAAGCGCCTGGGCGATGGCCGCCGGTCCGTTCCGCGGGTCCGTGAACACGGCGATGCGCTCAAAGCGCGCCAGGGCGGCGAAAAGCGGGGTGTAGTCGCTCCTGCCATGCAGGGAGACCACGCGCACGTCGTGCCAGGGCAGGCCCACGCGGGCCGCGGCCATCTGCAGGGTGCACAGGTTCGGGTGCACCACGACGTTTGCAGCGCCCAGGGCTTCCACCAGGCGCTTGCCCAGGCCGAAGAACAGCGGGTCGCCATCGGCCAGCACCACCACGGACTTGCCTGCGGCGCGCTCCCGGGCAATATCGTCCAGGATGGGCGAAAGCGGCCCGGCGATGGCGATGGCGCGCTCCGGCTGGCAGCAGCGCGGCGCGGCGTCAAGCAGCCTGCGCCCGGCCACCAGCACCTGGGCGCGCTCCAAAATGTCCTCCACGCCCGAAGGCGGGGTGAGGGAACCGGGCCGCAGGCCCACGACATGGACGGGGTTTTGAGATTTGCTGAACATGAGGCTCCCCTTACCGCGAACCGTGGCCAAGGTGAAGGGGGGAACATGGGGAAAACAGCGCCGGGTCGAGGGCATCGGCGTACAGGCACGCGCCGTCCGGCCCGCCTTCCAGGGCGAAGACCACGTAGCGCACGTCCGCAAGCGCACCGGCATGGCCGTCCAGGTGCCTGGCGGCGGCGGCCTTGGCGCGTTCCACCAGCAGGGCGGTGAGGCGCGCGGCCACCCCATCCGGCAGCAGGGCCAGGGCCTGGGCGGCGGTGTTGGCCCCGGCGATGGCGGCCCGCGCCGCCTCGTCCGCCCCGGCCTCACCCGCCCAGCGGGCCAACAGACCGAAGTCAAGCTCGGCCTCGCGGGCGTGGGTGCTCTCAAAGCCCTGGGCCTGCTTCACCAGCTTGCCGAAAAACACGGTCCAGATGACGGTGGTGAAGCCGCGCTCCGCAGCCGCCCGGAGCGCATGCGCGTAGAAATCCGCGGCCTGGACCAGACAGATGTCCGGGGCGAAGGGATGGCGCTCCTGAAAGAAGCGCTCGCTGCGGCGGCCCGTGGTCATGACCGCGCACGCGTGCCCGGCGGCGCGGGCCACGTCCAGGCTGCGGCAGACGCATTCGGCCCAGGCTCCGTGGCTGTAAGGCCGCACAATGCCGCCCGTGCCCAGGATGGAGATGCCGCCGGTGACGCCCAGGCGCGGGTTCAGGGTGTGCTGGGCGATCTCCTCGCCCTGCGGCGCCTCGATGACCACGAGCACGATGCCCTTGAAGTCCTCGGGCAGGACCTCCAGCACGCTCGCGCGGATCTGCCCCAACGGACCGGGATTGATGGCGGCCTGGCCGACCGCCACGGGCAGGCCGGGCAAAGTCACGCGGCCAACGCCCGCGCCGCCGCCGATGAGCACGTGCGGCCCCACGCCGGAAAAGGCCGGATCCAGGATCACGTGGGCCTCGATGCGCGCCCTGTGGGTGGCGTCCGGGTCGTCGCCCGCGTCCTTCACCACGGCGGCGCGCACGCCCATGCCGTCCTCGGCCACCTGGGCGATGGCGATGGTGAGCCGGTCCTTGTCCGCAGGGTGCGGCGGCGGCAGGGGGACATCGACCATGGCCGGGGCCTCGCCCGTGAGGGCGAACAGCGTGGCCGCCCGAGCGGCGGCGGCGGCGGCGGAGCCGGTGGTGAAGCCTTCGCGCAGGGAGCCGTCTCTGCCTCTGCTCACGCGGGCACCTTCTTGGGCTTGAGCTTCACCGGCCCGGAGAGCACCGAAGCGTGGGCGGCGCGGGCGATGTTCCGGAGCATGGCCGGGAACAGCAGGCCGTGGGCCGGGCACATGCCCCACCAATACACAAGCCCCCAGATTCCGCGTGGCCGGAAGCTGGTCAAAAGCGACAGCCGCGTGGTCTCCATGCCCTGGGTGCCTTCGGGCTCAAGCTTCAGCTCCAGGGTGGCCGCGCCCGGAACCTTCATCTCCGCCAGAAGCAGCAGGCGGCGGCCCGGCTGCACGTCCAGCACGCGCCAAAAGTCCAGGGGGTCGCCCGGCCCCAGTTCGTCCGGATCGCGGCGGCCGCGCATGTGCCCCGGCCCGCCGATGAGCTTGTCCGCCAGGCCGCGCAAGCGCCACAGGGCGTCGCCCGCGTACCAGCCCCTGTCTCCGCCGATGCGCGTCACCGCGTCCCAGACGCGGGTCGGCGGCGCGTCCAGGGTGGCGGCATAGTCCGCCGTGAACAGCGTGCCCCCGGCAAAGGGCGCGTCGCCCGGCCGGGTCCATTCCGCGGGGCATTCGGTGCGGGAGGGCAGAAAATCCGGCGCGCTGACGCGACCCGCGTCGAAGCAGCAGCTTGGCGCAGGCCCTTGCCCGGCCTCGGACAGGGCCTGGGCGATGGCGTCGTGGCAGGAGAGCAGCTGCTGCGGGACCAGATCCAGAATGCGCCTGTCGTGGCAGACCACCTCGTTTTTGAGTCCTTCGATGAGCGGGCGCACCAGATGCGCGGGCACAGGGGTGATGAGATTCACCCAGTGCGCGCTCAAGGCGGGCGTCAGAAAGGGCACCGGGATGATGAGCGGGGCGCGGATGCCCGCCGCCCGCGCATAGATGCGGAACAGCTCGCCATAGGTGACGATGTCCGGGCCGCCGATGTCCAGCGTGAGCCCCTTGGTGGCCGGATTCTCCAGGCAGCCCAGCAGATAGCCCAGCACGTCGCTCACGGCGATGGGCTGGCAGCGCGTGCGCACCCAGCGCGGGGTGATCATCACCGGCAGGCGCTCCACGAGGTTTCGGATGATCTCGAACGAGGCGCTGCCCGACCCCAGGATCACGGCGGCGCGCAGCACCGTGGTCGGCACCGGGCCTTCGCCAAGAATGCGCCCCACCTCCGAGCGCGAGCGCAGGTGCTCGGAAAGCCCCGGGGCGTCATCTCCCAGGCCGCTCAGATAAATGATGCGCTGAACCCCGGCCTCGGCCGCGGCCTGGGCCATGTTGCTGGCCGCGTCGCGGTCGGCCTGGGCGAAGTCGCCGCCAGCGCCCATGGAGTGCACAAGATAAAAGGCCACGCCGCACCCGCGCATGGCGGCCACAAGGCTGGCCTTGTCCGTCACGTCGGCGGGCAGGGCCTTGAGCTTCGGATGTGCGCCCCAGGGGCGCCCGGTGAGCTTGCGCGGGCTGCGCACCCCGGCGTGCACGGTGTAGCCATGCGCCAGCAGAAGCGGCGCAAGCCGCCCGCCCACATAGCCCGTTGCCCCGGCGATGAAGACTGTGCCAGGCTCCACGGCCTACTCCTTGCGCTGCCAACCCAGGCGGGTCAGGCAGTCGGCCAGGGCCGTGTCGCGCGCCTCGCCCTGGGGCTGCGCGCCGAGCTTGTCCTCGCAGAACCGGCTGTCCACCTCGAACAGCTCGTCCTCCTTGCGCGGGCTGGCCATCTGCGGGTGGGTCCAGTCCTTGGCCTTGGGCAGGCAGCCGGAGAGCAGAAGCAGGCACAGGCAGGCGAACAGGATTTGGGCGCGCATCAGCGAATCCTCCGAGAGAGCTTATGGCAGGACAAGTTCCGAGGCCGGGGCCACCTGGGCGAACACGGCTCCCAGGGCCGCCAGATACGCGGTCTGCACATCGGCGGCGGCCACGGTGCGTCCGGCGAAGGACAGGTCGCGCGTGGCGCAGGCGTCCGAAGCCAGACGGCAGGCGAAGCCCAGGTCAAAGGCCGCGCGCACGCTGGTATCCACACACATATGCGTCATCATGCCGCAGATGGTCAACCGCGTGGCGGAAAATTCGCGCAAAATCTCCAAAAGGCCCGTGTCGCGGAAGGAGTTGGGGAAGTGCTTGGTCAGCACGGATTCGCCGGGAAGCGGGGCCAGCAGGGGGTGGATCTCCGCGCCCGGAGTGCCGGGCAGGAAAAACGTGGAGCCCGGGCGGGTGCTCTCGTGCCGCACATGGACCACGGGCAGCCCGGCCTGGCGGAAGCGTGCGAGCAGCCCCGCCGCCACCCTTGCGGCGGCTTCCGCTCCCACAAGCTCCATGCTCCCGCCCAGGAAATAGTCGTTCTGGATGTCGATGATCACAAGCGCGTCGCTCATCTGGCTCTCCCGTTTGTTTTTTTTGCTCGCCCTCAACGGGGCGAGCCTAGCAGCTTTCGGGCCGCAGGCCAATGCGCAGGAGGGGGGATAGCGCAACGGCCCAAGACAGCAAGGGGCTCTGCCCCTTGAACCCCGCCAAAGGGAATGATTCCCTTTGGAATCCCCAATATGGGAAAGGTCAGAAAATCAGGACCGCGAAGCCCTGCTGCTGGTAGCCCGCCACGCCGGGGTGCCCGCTCATGTCGTCCAGAAGCGGCAGCCCGGCGGCCTGCACGGCCTCAAGGGCGCCCATCTTGTTCGAGCAGGCCCGGCAGGCCCCGAAAATCAGGCCGCGCTCGCGGGCCTTGAGATACAGGGGATTGAGGAAATGGCCGGGCTCGGCCATCACGCCCGCCAGCTTCGTGGCGGCTCCCTCCAGCACGATGCCCGCCGTGAATCCCTTGGCGTCCAGGTCAAGCGCGTTCAAAAGAACGTGGACGAAGCACAACGGGTCGTCGCGGAAGGCGAACAAGACGGTCTTTTGCATGGTGATCTCCTTGGCTGGGGGAAAAGCGCGTCGGCACAGGGCAAAAGCATATCCCCCGGAGACGCGCCGGGCAAGAGCGGCGGCGGTCCGGAACCGTTCCCGGGCTCGCCTGCAATGCCGCAACGCTGGGGGCTTGCGGGGAAGCTCCTCCCGGTCCGGTCGCCATTGCCCGAAATGAGCCAGGCAACCACCTGGATTTCATCGCTTAAAATCACTCTTCCCAGCCGCCGCATTTTGGGATAAGCACGCAGGTTCCGATGTTTGAGAATCCGGCCAGGCAGGCTGCGAAGGCTGCCCCGCGCCCCCCAAGAGAGAGGTTCATCCATGCCCCTGTGCACCATAGAGGAAGCCATCGAGGACATCCGGCAGGGCCGGATGGTCATCATGGTGGACGACGAAGACCGCGAGAACGAAGGCGACCTCGTCGTCGCCGCGGAAAAGACCACCCCGGAAATCATCAACTTCATGGCCAAGTTCGGCCGCGGCCTCATCTGCCTGGCCATGGAGCCCGCCATGATCGACAGCCTCGGGTTGCCGCTCATGGCCCAGTCGAACGAGTCCAAGTTCGGCACCAACTTCACCGTGTCCATCGAGGCGCGCGAAGGCGTCACCACAGGCATCTCGGCCTTTGACCGCAGCCACACCATCCTCACCGCCGTGGCCGATGGCGTGAAGCCCGGCGACGTGGTGACCCCCGGCCACGTGTTCCCGCTGCGCGCCCGCTCCGGCGGCGTGCTGGTGCGCGCCGGGCAGACCGAAGGCAGCGTGGACATCGCCCGGCTGGCCGGGTGCAAGCCCGCCGGCGTCATCTGCGAGATCATGCGCGACGACGGCCAGATGGCCCGGATGCCGGACCTGGAAGTCTTCGCCGCCGAGCATGGCCTCAAAATCTGTTCCGTGGCCGACCTCATCAAGCACCGCATGAAGTTTGGCGGCAAGGCCGTCACCAAGGTCGCCGAGGCCGAGCTGCCCACCCGCTGGGGCCATTTCAAGACCGTGGCCTTCACCTCCGAGGCGGACAACCGCACGCACATCGCGCTCTACATGGGCGAGATCCGCCCGGACAAGCCGGTGCTGGTGCGCGTGCACAGCGAATGCCTCACCGGCGACGTGTTCGGCTCCATGCGCTGCGACTGCGGCGACCAGCTGGCCGCGGCCATGTGCATGATCAAGAACGAGGGCGCGGGCGTACTCTTGTACATGCGCCAGGAGGGCCGTGGCATCGGCCTGGGCAACAAGATCAAGGCCTACCACCTGCAGGACGAGGGTTACGACACGGTTGAGGCCAACGTGAAGCTGGGCTTCCAGCCCGACCTGCGCGAGTACGGCACCGGCGCGCAGATTCTGGTTTCCCTTGGCGTCTGCCAGATGAAGCTGATGACCAACAACCCCAAGAAGATCGTCGGCCTGGAGGGCTATGGGTTGAAGGTCGTCGAGCGCGTGCCCATCGAGATGACCGCCTGTTCGGTCAACGAGCGCTATTTGCAGACCAAGAAGGACAAGATGGGCCACCTGCTCCACATGGGCGACGCCCCGAAATAGCCACCAATACTTCCGCACGGAGGAAACACCATGCCGCACATCAAGACCATCGAAGGACAGCTGGACGCCAAGGGCCTCAAGGTGGCCATCGTGGCCAGCCGCTTCAACGACTTCATCGTGGACAAGCTCATCGGCGGCGCGGTGGACGCGCTCTCCCGCCACGGCGCCAGCCGCGAGGACCTCACCCTGGTCAAGATCCCCGGCGCGTTCGAGATGCCGCTCATCGCCAAGAAGCTGGCCGCCTCCGGCAAGTACGACGGCATCGTCTGCGTGGGCGCTGTCATCCGCGGGGCCACTCCGCACTTCGACGTGGTGGTCAACGAGTGCGCCAAGGGTCTGGCCGCGGTCAGCATGGAGTTCGGCATCCCGCTGGGCTTCGGCGTGCTCACCACGGACAACCTGGAGCAGGCCATCGAGCGCGCGGGCAGCAAGGCCGGCAATAAGGGCGTGGACGCCGCCATGGCCATGCTCGAAACCGCCCGCGTGGCCGCGCAGATCTAATCCGCCTTCTCCCGCCGGGGCGCTCCCCGGCGGGCACGTTTCATGAATCAGGGAGGGGGCAGGCCCCCTACCCCGCAGGAGCAACCGGTGACGACAACGGACAAGCGCAAAGGCACGCGCAGGCAGGGGCGAACCCTGGCCTTTCAGGTGCTCTTCGGGTTGGCCTTCGACCCGCACTTCAAGATCGACCAGGCATCGCTCCGGCGCACCTTCGCCGACAACCCGGCGGTGATGGACTGCGACGCCGAGGAGGCGGTCAGCTTCGCCTCCCAGCTGTTCATGGGCATCTGCGAGCACCTGGACGACATAGACAAGGTCATCGGCAAGCACTCCGACCACTGGAAGATCGGCCGCATCGGCAAGGTTGAGCTGGCCATTCTGCGCCTGGCGCTCTACGAGATCCTGCACCGCCAGGACATCCCGCTCAAGGTGGCCATCAACGAGGCCATCGAGCTGGCCAAGGGCTTCGGCGACGAGAACTCGCGCGCCTTTGTCAACGGCATCCTGGACGCCGTGGCCCGCGCCGTGGACCAGGGCCGCTTCGGCGACGTGGACAAGAAGATCGACATCAAGGCCGACAAAACGACACACAAGAAGGCCGAGAAAAAGGCCGACACGGCGAAATAGCCGCGCGCTTCAAGGGGAGGCATACGCACAATGGGCTTCGGCAAGTACGATCCGCAGCAGGTAGAACGGAAGTGGCAGGACAGATGGAACGAAACCCGCTGCTTCGAGGTGGAGGCCGACCCCGCCCGGCCCAAGTACTACGTGCTTGAGATGTTCCCCTACCCCTCGGGAAAGATCCACATGGGGCACGTGCGCAACTACTCCATCGGCGACGTGGTGGCGCGCTACAAGCGCATGCGCGGCTTCAACGTGCTGCACCCCATGGGCTGGGACGCCTTCGGCCTGCCCGCCGAAAACGCGGCCATCAAGAACAAGACCCACCCCGCCACCTGGACGTACGCCAACATCGCCGACATGCGCGCGCAGCTCAAGCGCCTGGGCTACTCCTACGACTGGCGGCGCGAGATCGCCACCTGCCGCCCGGAGTACTACCGCTGGGAGCAGCGCTTCTTCATCCAGCTGCTGGAGAAGGGCCTGGTGTACCGCAAGAACTCGCCCGTGAACTGGTGCGAGGGCTGCAAGACCGTGCTGGCCAACGAGCAGGTGGAGGAAGGCCGCTGCTGGCGCTGCGACGCCGAAGTGGAGCAGAAGCAGCTGGAGCAGTGGTTCCTCAAGATCACCGCCTACGCCGAGGAGCTCATCGACGACCTGAAGCTTTTGGAGGGCGGCTGGCCCGAGCGCGTCGTCACCATGCAGCAGAACTGGATCGGCAAGAGCGTGGGCGCGCAGCTCACGTTCCAGGTCAAGGGCCGCGACGCGGCGATCGAGGTGTTCACCACCCGGCCCGACACCCTGTGCGGGGCCACCTTCATGAGCCTGGCCGCCGAGCACCCGCTGGTGGAGAAGCTCATCCAGGGCTATGAGAAGGCGGACGAGGTCCGCGCCTTCTGCCGCGACGTGGCCAACATGGACCGCATCAAGCGCGGGGCCGAGGACCTGGAGAAGGAGGGCGTGTTCACCGGCGCGTACTGCGTCAACCCCCTCACCGGCAAGGACATGCCCATCCACGTGGCCAACTTCGTGCTCATGGGCTACGGCACCGGCGCGGTCATGGCCGTGCCCGCCCACGACCAGCGCGACTTCGAGTTCGCCCGCAAGTACGATCTTCCCATGCAGGTGGTCATCCAGCCCAAGGGCGAGGCCCTGGATGTCTCCGCCATGACGCAGGCCTACGCCGATCCAGGCGTGCTGGTGAACTCCGGCCCGTTCGACGGGATGCCCAACGACCAGGCCAAGCTGGCCATCGTGGAGCACCTGGCCAAGGAGAACCTGGGCAAGCCAACGGTCAACTATCGCCTGCGCGACTGGGGCATCTCGCGCCAGCGCTTCTGGGGCGCGCCCATCCCGGTGGTGCATTGCGAGAAGTGCGGCATCGTGCCCGTGCCCGACAGCGAACTGCCCGTGCGCCTGCCAGAGGACGCGCAGGCGCGCGAGGATGGCCGCTCGCCCCTGCCCCTGCTCGAAAGCTTCGTCAACGCCACCTGCCCCGCCTGCGGGGGCAAGGCCCGGCGCGAGACCGACACCATGGACACCTTCATGGAGTCCAGCTGGTACTTCATGCGCTACACGAGCGCCCGCACCGAGGACGCGCCCTTCGTCCCGGCGGAGCTGGCCTACTGGATGCCGGTGGACCAGTAC
>JBFWMQ010000037.1:0-26791 GCA_050251495.1 Desulfovibrio sp.
CCTCGCCCCGCGGGGGGGGGGGCGGGGGGGGGCCCCCCCGCCGGGCTCCAGGGGCGGCGCCCCTGGCTTCTCTTACTCCAGCACGGCGCCCTGGGCCGCGCTGCTCACGTGCTTGGCGTAGCGCTTCAGGAAGGGCGACTTGATGGTCTTGCGCTTGGGCCGGAACCTGGCCTTGCGCTCGGCCAGCACGGCCTCGTCCACCAGCAGGTTCAGCGTGCGCTCGGGGATGTTGATTTCGATGAGGTCGCCTTCCTGCACCAGGCCGATGGCTCCGCCGCTTGCGGCCTCGGGCGAGACGTGCCCGATGGCCGCCCCGCGCGAGCCGCCGGAGAAGCGGCCATCGGTGATGAGCGCCACGCTCTCGCCCAGGCCCATGCCCATGATGGTGCTGGTGGGGGTGAGCATCTCGCGCATTCCGGGTCCGCCCTTGGGGCCTTCGTAGCGGATGACCACGGCGTCGCCGGGCTTGATGTCTCCGGCCAGGATGGCGGCCACGGCCTCCTCCTCGGAGTCGTAGGGCCGGGCCTTGGCCGTGCGCTGCATCATCTCGGGCGCGACGGCGCTCTGCTTGACCACCGCGCCCAGGGGCGCGAGGTTGCCGTAGAGCACGGCGATGCCGCCCTGCTTGGCGTAGGGCGCGTCGACGGGCCGGATGACCTCGTAGTTGCGCACGGCGGCCTTGAGCTCGGCCAGGTTCTCGCCCACGGTCTTGCCGGTGCAGGTCAGCGCGCCCGTCTCGATGAGCCCGGCCTTGTTCAGCTCGGCCATGACGGCGGGGATGCCGCCCGAGGCGTCGAGGTCCTGGATGTAGTCCGGCCCAGCGGGCGAAAGGCGGCAGAGGTTCGGGGTGTTGCGGCTCACCTCGTCGAAAAGGGTCAGGGTGAGGTCGAGCCCGGCCTCGCGGAAGATTGCCGGCAGGTGCAGCACGGTGTTGGTGGAGCAGCCGAGGGCCATGTCCAGGCGCACGGCGTTCTTGACGCTCTTTTCGGTCACGATGTCGCGCGGGCGAATGTTCTGCCGCAGCAGTTCCATGACCTGCATCCCGGCGTGCTTGGCCAGGCGGATGCGCGCGGCCTTCACCGCCGGGATGGTGCCGTTGCCGGGCAGGGCCAGGCCGATGGTCTCGGACAGGCAGTTCATGGAGTTGGCGGTGAACATGCCCGCGCAGGAGCCGCAGCCCGGGCAGGCGCACTCCTCCAGCTCGTCCAGCTCGGCCTCGTCCATCTTGCCCAGCTTCACGCGGCCCACGGCCTCGAACACGTTGATCAAATCCACGCGCTTGCCGCGCGACTCGCCCGCGAGCATCGGCCCGCCGGAGACCACGATGGTCGGGATGTTCAGCCTGAGCGCGGCCATGAGCATGCCCGGCACCACCTTGTCGCAGTTGGGCACCAGCACCAGGGCGTCGAAGGGATGCGCCGTGGCCATGATCTCGATGGAATCGGCGATGAGCTCGCGGCTGGGCAGGGAGAAGCGCATGCCCTCGTGGTTCATGGCCAGGCCGTCGCACACGCCGATGGTCGGGAACTCCATGGGCGTGCCGCCGGCCATGCGCACGCCGTCCTTCACCGCCTGCACGATCTTGTCCAGGTGGATGTGGCCGGGGATGATCTCGTTGGCCGAGTTGGCGATGCCGATGAGCGGGCGGCGCATCTCCTCGCGCGTCAGGCCCAGGGCGGCCAGCAGCGAGCGGTGCGGGGCCTTTTCCAGGCCGGAGGTCATTGTGCCGCTGCGGGCGGTCATCTTCTTGCTGATCTTGGTGGCGGACATGGGCGTACTCCTGTTGTGACCGGCGGAACCGGGGCTATCTCCGGGCGGCGATGAACGCGGCCAGTCCGGCCACGCAGGTTGTGACAAGCACCAGGGCGAAGCACTGCCACAGGGGCAGGAACTGCACCTTCAAGAACAGCGGCGGCACGTCGAGCACGCTCTTGAGCCAGGCCTGCAGGAACTTGAGACAGAACAGCGACAGCACGCTGCCGACGAAGCCCTGCACCACGCCGTTGGCGAACAGCGGGGCGCGGATGAACCAGGGCCGCGCGCCCACAAGGGAGAGGATCTCCACCTCGTCGCGGCGCGCCAGCATCATCAGCTTGAGCGTGTTGCCCACCACCAGGCCCACCACCAGGGCGAAGAAGCCCAGGGCGGGCCAGGCGGCGTGCTCGATGAGCGCGATCCAGCCCGTGGCCAGGTTCAGGTGCGTGGCGTTGTAGGTCACCTTGTCCACCCCGGGCAGCTCGCGCAGGCGCGCGTACATGCGGCCCATCCAGGGCTCCGGGGCCTCGCCCGGCGGGATGTCGAAGCTCACCAGGGCCGTGGGCGGCAGGATGTCCTCGCCCTCCAGCCAGGAAAAGTCGTCCATGAGCGCGGCAGGGGCCGCAGCGGGCTCGCTGGCGTTGTCCGCCTGCGTGGCCAGATTCGCTGGATCGGGGCTCGTGTTGTCCGCGCTGGCGTTGTCCGCGCTGGCGGCATCAGCGGCGGGCGCAACGGGCTTGGGCGCGGGCACCGCGGCGGAGAGCCCGCGCATCAGCTCGGCCATGGCCGCGCGCGGCGTGAAGGTGGAGACCTCGGCCACGCCGGGCACGTGCTTCAGGTCCGCCCACTGGGCCTCCACGTCGGTCATGTTCGCGCTGGCGCTCCAGTAGACCTGGAAGCGCGCCTGGGCCTGGGTCTTGAGCACTTCCTGCTGCACGTTGTGCAGAATGAGCAGGCCCGTGCCCGCCAGGAGCGCCACCATGCACACGGTCATCAGGGTCAAGAGCTGCGGCAGGGGATGGCGGACCATGTCGGCCACGCCGCGCAGCATCAGTTTGCCGGTGCTCATGCGCCCCTCCGCGCGGTGAAGCTGCCAGCCACGTCCACAACCTCCGCCGTGGGCAGGGTGAGCTGCCCGTGCACCAGGTGCGCCTGCCGGGCCTCCGGCGCCCAGGAGAGCACGTCGCGGTTGTGGGTGGCCATGATGATGGTGGTGCCGTAGGTGTTGAACTGCTTGAACAGCTCGATGAGGTGGCGCGAGAGGTCCGCGTCCAGGTTGCCGGTGGGCTCGTCGGCCAGAATCAGCTCCGGGTTGACCACCATGCTGCGCGCAATGGCCACGCGCTGCTGCTCGCCGCCGGAAAGCTCGCGGCAGGGCGCGTAGGAGCGCTCCTCCAAATCCAGGGCGCGGATGACGGCGCGCACGCGGCGGTCGATGCTGGCCTTGGGCACGCCGCGCACTTCCAGCGCGATGGCGATGTTCTCGAACACCGTGCGCTCGGGCAGGACCTTGAAGTCCTGGAACACCACGCCGACCTTGCGGCGCAGGGCGGGCAGGCCCGAGGCCCGCAGGCGCATCAGGTCGATGCCCGCAACGATGGCCGCGCCGCTGGTGGGCTTGAGGTCGCCGTAGAGCACGCGCAGGAGCGTGGTCTTGCCCGCGCCGCTGGGGCCGGTCAAAAACACGAACTCGCCGCGCTCCACATGCAGGGAGACGTCTTTCAACGCCTGCGACCCGCCGAGGGTACAATTCAGGTGCTCAAGATGGACCATACGCCGAAGGTTCTACGCCAAAGATTCACGCTTTGGAAGTGCCCCCTGCGGGGGGGATATGGGCGGCAGGGGCGAGGTATTTTTCTCAGTCTTGTCGCGCGGCAGGCGGAGGCGTATTGGGGAGTGGATAGCGAGAGGTTGGGAGAAAAAGGGAGGGGGTGAGATGGAAGGCGAGAAGATATGTTGCAAGTGTGTGGAACATCACTGGGAAGATGAGCCTCCAATGGAAGTGGTGTTTTTCGACAAAGCAGAGGAGAAAGGATATTGCGTTTTTCATGCCCCAAAGGACGAGAAGCGTAATGCCTTGGGCAGCGTCGTGCGATATACCGAAACGGAATTCAATAACCGGGTCTTCGCGCGCATCAATGATGTGATTAAGTTGGTGAAAGGGGGGAAGGCCGCAAAGTGTACACTTAGCGGCACGGTGTTTCCTGGAGCAATCGGTTTTTATGGGTACAACAATAGCAAGTCTTTGCCAGATATAGATCTCTCACGCGCCACGTTTTGGGGAGAAGTGACATTCTTCAGAACCACGTTTAGTGGCGAGGCAAATTTCAACAAGGCCACATTCAACAATGGTGCACGGCTCGCCTTTTCCACATTCGGTGGTCAAGCCGACTTCCGTAATGCAACGTCCAAAAGTGATGGCAGTGTGCAGATGTTGGAAATAGAGGCCCGTAGCCTAGAAAATCTTACCTTCGTCCGCCCCCAACTGCCCATATTCACCTTCCTTAGTTGTCGTTGGCCACAGGCGTTGGGCCTTGAGCAATTCGGGACGGGATTAGCTCCATCGGATGACCCCAAAAGCTACCGTGCTTGCGAAGAACTCTACCGCGCTATGAAACAACGAGCGGCAGAGGAACATGACCAGCCGCAGGTCTCCCGCTGGCATTTCCGCGAAAAGCTGATGAAGCTCAAGCTACTGCTCAACAATGAGCGCAGTAATAATCTCATCGAGGTCTTCGAAGATCAAAACGCTAAATGGCCTGCCCGCGCCTGGGCGTGGCTTAAACTACTTGCGCTTCCACCGTACTGGCCAAAACGAAGTCTGCTCGGATTGTATTGGGCATTTTCCGGCTTCGGCGAACGAGAAATCCGCGCCGTGGTATGGCTGGTCGCCCTGCTTCTGCTCCCCTTCTTAATGCACAGCCCTGCCGGTGAATGGCTCTCATCCATGCTCTCGTCCGCCTGGGTAACCATCCCCTACAGCGCAAACATAGACACCTTCGCCGCCTCAGTCCGTGACTCCGTCAACGCCACGGCGGCGGTGGGTTTCATTCCCTTCATGAAGGAGACAAACGGCACGAGCGACGGGCTCAGGCTCGGCCAAGCCCTTTGGCAAGGCGTCATCCTTCTCCAATTCTCCCTCTTCGCCCTGGCCGTGCGCAACCGTTTCCGCCGCTGATGCTTCGGCCCGTGCGCGGGGCGCAAAAGAGCCCTCCGGCGGGACTGCGGGAGGGCGGTGCGTGCGGCGTTGGGTATCGGGGAAAAGCGGGAGCGGAAGGAAGCGGAAGGGAGCGGAAGGAAGCGCCGGGCTAATACAGCGCCAGCAGCTTTTCGATGTGCGCCTTGGACTGCGCCTGCGTGGCCTGGGCCGCCGCCACCGAGAGGCGGTCGGAGATGGACACGTCCGTGTCCTGCGCCACGTTGTCCGCCAGGGTCAGCAGCTCCGCCTTGGCCTGCGGGTTCTGCACGGCCTTGGCCAAACCGATGAGCTTCTGCTGCATGTGCGCGCGCGCCTTGTTCCACGTGGGCGCGCTGGCCGCCGGGTGCGTGGCCGCCTGGGCGATGCGCGGCGTGGCCACGGCGATTGCGTGGGACCGGGCGACAGCCGCGTGCGCGGCGACGGACGTGCTCTGGGCCGCCGCGGTGCGCATGCGGATCCGCGCCGTGGCCTGGGCCGTGCGCTCGGCGCGCTGGGCCGGGGAAAGTTGAATCTGCGCGGGAGGAATGGGCAGGTACGGCAGCGGCAACTCCTCGCTGTGCATGACGAGGGTGCGCTGGTCGGCCTCGCCGCTGCGCGCCAGGGTGTACAGCTGGTTGGTCTCGCTGCGGCCGGTGGCGTACTCGTTGCGGATGGCGAGCAGCGAGCGCACGCGGGCGCTGGTCAGGGTCTCCAGGTACTGGATGAGGTCCAGGGCCTCCGCGTGGGTGCCCACAACGCCCATGAGGCACAGCTCGCCCTCGACCGCCTGCACCTCCACGCCGGAGTTCTTGTGCAGCAGGTGGCGCGAAAGGGCCATCTGGGCCTGATTCTCCAGGCTGTTGTCCGCGCTCAGGCTGGTGGCGGCCTCGGGGTCGCGCAGGCGCAGATGCCCCTTGACCTGGCCCACGCCCTCGATCTGCTGCATGGCCAGGATGATCCCGTCGCGCTCGGCAAGGCTTTCCACCGTGCCTACGGCGAAGATGTCGCCGTTCAGGGCCAGCACCTCCACGTCGCTCCCGCCGTCCGCCGCCATGAGCGCGCTCTGCGCCTTGAGCGTGAGCATGTTGTCGCGCAGGATGGTGTTCACGTCGCGCTCGTCGCTGGCGATGACCGCGGTGTTGTACGCGCCCTTCACACCGCTCATGGCCAGCGAGGCCGTGGCGGGCATGGCGAACGAGGCCCCGGTGGTGATGGCGAAGGGCAGCACGGCGCAGCCCCCGGCGCAGAACAGCCACAGCCCCAGCGCGGCCAGCAGGGCCGGGCGCGGGAAGCGTGCGGAAAGGGTCTGGGCGCGGGTGTCGTGCGTTTCCATGCTCACGTTTATGCAACATCGGGGCCAAAAGCACCCCAAGTGGTGCGGAGCAAGGCCAGCCGTAGCTCTAGATAAAGTCTAGATCAATTCCCTAAAAAAGGGGCGTCATTGTGCTGACGCCCCGGAATGCGGCTTTGTTACAGGACTTTCGTCAGGGTCAGGCCCAGGCCCGACTTCTCCAGGGCCTCGCGGCCACCGGCCACCACCACCGGGCCGTTGTGCAGCACCGCTGCCACGGCCTGGCCAAAGGCGGCAAAGTCCGCAGGGCTGGCGGCAAGAACCGCCTCGCGCGCGGCCTGGCGGTAGTCCGCGTCCTCGCCGGTCAGCTCGCGCGCCAGGGCGGTAAAGCCCTTGGCGTCCGGCAGCATGTAATGGTCCATGTCGCCGATGCTGCCGATGATGCTTTTTTCCAGCTCGGAGGAGTCTAGAGAAAGGCTAGAGAGGTATGGACCAATACCACTATAGGCGTCAAGGGTTTTCGCCACATTGGGGTCGCGGTACGAGGCGAAGGTGAGGTTGCCCGAAAGCCGGCTGTAGGCGCAGGACGCGCCATAGGCCCCGCCCTGCACGCGCACGCGCTCCCAGAGGTAGCCCGCGCGCAGGAACTTGGCGGCCACCGCCGCCGCCGCGCCGGGCTCGAAGCCCAGGGCGCGGGCGTTGCCGCCGGCGGCCACGTAGTTGACCTGCGCGGGCAGGCACAGGCCCTCGCGCTCCGGCAGGGCGGGGATGGCGCGCGGCGCGGGCGAAAGCTCCTGGCCGGGCAGGCTGGCCGCCAGTGCGCCGATGCGCGGCAAGGCGTCGGCAATGGTCTTGCCGTCGCAGGTGAGGTTCACAAGAAGCCCCTGGCGCGAAAGCAGCAGGGACAAAAGCCGGTGCAGGTCGCGGGTCACGGCCTCGGGCGCGGCGTCCATGCGCCCGGCCAGCTCGCGGGTGAACACAAGCCCGGACAGCCCGCTCATGGCCTCGTTCATGGCCTGGGCAACGCCGGTGCGGGCCTTGAGCCGGGTGCTGGCCAGCACGTGCCCGGCCGGGATGAGCCGCTGCTCGCGCCGGGCCTTGGATTCCATGATGATCTTGCCCAGGCGCTCGGCATCGCTGAAGTCGGCCTCCAGCAGCACCTCGCCCATGAGATCGAGCAGCGCGGACAGGTTCTCCGCCGTGGCCTTGCCGCGCAGGAACAGGCGCTGGGCCGCGTGCTCCGGCCCCTTGCCCCGGACGGAAGACACGAAGGTCTGCGCCCACAGCCCGCCCGTGTTCATGGCCATGGCGCGCGAAAGGTCCACGAAGCTGCTCTTCCTCGTGCCCATCTCCAAAAGCGCCCGGCCCAGGATGGGCACCAGCGGCACAAGCTCGTCGGGCACGGCGGCCATGTCAAAGGCCAGGTCCAGGTACACCACGCCGCTGGTGGGCAGGTCGTGCACATAGGCCGCTGCCCCGGCTCCGGCTTCCGCGCCGGGCAGCGCCACGCGCTCCTGGGGGATGACGGCGTTCTCGCGCGGCAGGTCGGCCAGGGTCAGGCGCGGAATCCTGGCCAGGTCCTCGGGCGCGTCCGGGGCCTCCTGCAGGGCGCGCAGCTCGTGCGTCTCCCGCACCAGGGCGTCCAGCTCGGCGGGCGAAAGTTTGGCCTTCACCTCGGCCAGGCGGGCGGTCTCGGCGGCCTCGCGCCTGGCCTCCAGCCCGGGGTCGGGCTTCAGAATCACCAGGGCGCGGTGCGGGTTGTCCAAAAAGTGCGTGCGGATGAGTTCCTCGAAAACCTTCTCGCCAGCGGCCAGCCGGGCCTTCAGGCGCGCCAGCGGCGCCTCGAAGGGCAGGTGCGCCAGCGGGTCGCCCTCGTACAGCCAGGTGGACAGGGCCTCAAAGAAGATCACCAGCCCGCGCGGATAGCTGCCGGTGTTGTTCTCGCGCAGGTCGAACTCCACGCTGTTGACGCCCGCGCGGATGTCGTCCGGGTGCAGGCCCTGTTCGCCGCCGTCCGCCAGGGTGCGCAAGGTGTCCAGCACCAGCCGCTCCACCTGGTCGGCCACGGCCTCGGCATCGGCCGCTGTGCCGGTCACAAGCCCTTTGAGGCCCACGGAAAAGGCCATCTGCCTGAGGTCCGTCTCCAGGCCGCCGCCGGTCAGGTCCTCGCCCAGGCCGGAGTCCACCAGCGCCTTGCGCAGGGGCGAGGACGGCAGGCCGATGAGCACGTGCTCCAGCACCTCAAAGGCCAGGCTCAGGTCCGGGCTCTGGGTGTCGGGCAGGCCAAAGTTCACCGTGCACATTGCCCGCGCCCCGGCTTCGCCGGTTTCAGGGGCGTTGGCGGCATCTTCGGCCTCGTCGTCGGTCCCTGAGGCGTCGTCACCGGCGTCCCCGTCCTCCGCAGCACCGTCTGCAGCGTAGAAGTGCACGCTGCGCCGGGGCGCGGCAAAAGGCTGCTGCGCGCCCACCTCCGAGGCCGGGGCCTCGGCCGGGGCGTCGAACTGCGAGAAATATTCGTCCAGCAGCGCCAGGCGCTTTTCCGGGTCGTCGTCGCCGGAGAAGAAGGCATAGGCGTTGGACGGGTGGTACAGGCGCTTGTGGAAGTCCATGAACTGCGCGAACGTCAGGTCCGGGATGCGCTCCGGGTCGCCGCCGGAATCCAGGCCGTAGCAGGTGTCCGGGAACAGCGCGCGCTGGGAGTATTCGGCCAGCAGGCTGTCGGGCGAGGAATACACCCCCTTCATCTCGTTGAACACCACGCCCTTGAAGACCAGCGGATCAGCCGCATCCTCGATGTCGAAGTGCCAGCCCTCCTGCTTCAGGGTGTTGGGCGTCAGGTTGGGGAAGAACACCGCGTCCAGGTACACGTCCACCAGGTTGTAGAAGTCCTGCAAGTTGGCGCTGGCCACGGGGTAGCAGGTCTTGTCCGGAAAGGTGAGCGCGTTCAGGAAGGTGTTCAGCGAGCCCTTGATGAGCTCCACAAAGGGCTCTTTGACCGGGTACTTGCGCGAGCCGCAGAGCACGCTATGCTCCAGGATGTGCGGCAGGCCCGTGGAGTCCGCCGGGGGGGTGCGGAAAGCCACGCCGAAAACCTTGTTCTCGTCCGGGCTGATGAGCGACAAGAGCCGCCCGCCGGTCTTGGCGTGCCGGTAGATGCGCGCCGTGGCCGCGAGCTCCGGGATCGCCTGTTCGCGTTCGAGGACAAAGCCGTGTGTCGTCTTTCCGGTGAGCTGGGTCATGGAGCCTCTTTTGTGGATGTGGTGTGCGGCGCGGACGTTCGCCGCCGCGCGCGTGGGCTCATAGATATAGCACGAAGCCCCGGGAGGGAAGGGGGGCGGCTTCAGGCCTTGCGGTACACCCATTCTCCGCACGCCGTGCCGAGCAGCCCGATGCCGGGGCGGGTGTTGTTCTTGCGCACCAGGGCGAAGCCCCGCGCGGCCAGGAACCGGTGCAGTTCATCGTCCGCGACGCTCTCGTAAGGAAAGCCGCCCAGCCAGTCGCGCACGTCGGTGCAAAAATCCATGCCCCGCCTGGCCTTGTATTCCGCCACATAGCGCCAGGGACTCTGCCCCGCCGCAAGCCGCCGCAGAAGCAGCATGGCCGCGAACACGGCGTCGAACACGGGCCGCACGCAGCGGAACCGGCTGTAGAGCCGCTTCTCCAGCTTCCAGAATCCGCAGAAGGGCGTCTTCACGTACAGCGCCACGGCAAAGAGCCCGCCAGGGGCGCAGAACGCGCAGGCGTTGGCTATGGCTGTCCACATGTCGCCGGTGTGGTGCAGCACGCCGTAGGAATACACCACGTCGAAGCGCTCCCCGGCGCGGGACGGCGCGAGGATGTCCCCCTGCCCGGCCGTCCAGGCTGCGCCCGGCGCGTGGGCGGAAAGCGTCTTCGTGGTCGCCTCCACGCTCCGGGGGTCGTAGTCGAAGGCCACGACGCGCGCGGCCCCCAGGCGCAGGGCGGCCAGGCTGTGCAGCCCGGAGCCGGAGCCGATGTCCAGGAAGGACGCGCCGTGCAGCGGTCCCACAAGCTTTTGGAGTTCCGCCGTGGCCGCGTCGATTCGCGCCTCGTCGAGCGTGGCGAGGAAGCGGCTCCAGTTGTCGCCAAAGTCGTACCGGATTTCTGTCATGGCGCAGACCATCGGCATCACTTGGGCTGAAGTCAAGGGCTGCGAACGCTTCGCTGCGCGCGGCCTACTCGTGCCGCTCCACCCGGTCCTTGCCCTTGGCCTTGGCGCGGTAGAGGGCGTCATCCGCGCGCTTGAGCAGCTCATCGACGCCCGGCTCCGGCCCTTCCGTTCCGTTGAGGGCGGCCAGGCCGCAGCTCATGGTCTGGCGCAGGGGACCGCCGGGGAGTTCAAGCGGGGTGCGGCGCAGCCGCTCCAGGATGCGCTGGACGGCCTCCAGCCCGGCCTCTTGCCCGGTCTGCGGCAGCAGGAGGCAGAACTCCTCCCCGCCCAGGCGGCCCAGGGTGTCCACCGTGCGCAGGCTGGCCGAGACGAGCGCGGAAACGTGGCGCAGCATCTGGTCGCCCACATCGTGGCCGTGCACGTCGTTCACGCGCTTGAAGTCGTCCAGATCCAGCATGACCACGCACAGGGGCTGCGCAAACCGCAGGGCGCGCTCGCGCTCGGCGCGCAACAGCTCCATGAACCGCCGCCGGTTGGCGACCCCGGTGAGGGGGTCGGCGTTGGCCAGAAGCTTCAGCTGCTCCTCGGCGGCGTGCCGTTCGGTGATGTCCAGCACCGCCCCGTGCCGGCGGATGGGCTGGCCCGCGCGGTCGCGGTCGTAGTCGCAGAACAGGGACACGAAGCGTTCGCCCCGGCCCTCGCCGTCCGGGAAGATGCGGAACTCCGTCTGGAAGCTTTGGCCGCTCGTGTCGCCCTGGGCAAAGAGCGCCAGGACCCCTTCGCGGTCGTCCGGGTGCACATGGCGCAGAAAGTCGCCCGGGCTCGGCATCGCGAGGTCGCCCGGCTCGTGCCCGAAGATGCGGAACAGCTCGGCGGACCACTCGCCGTGGCCGCTGACCAGGTTGCGCTCAAAGCTGCCCACGTGGGCCAGGCGCTGGGCCACGTTGAGCCGGGCCTCGCTTTCCCGCTGCCGCGTCTCGGCCAGGATGCGGTCGGTGATGACCAGATGCGAGACCACGGCCCCGGCCACGCCCGCCCCGCGCAGCAGCGGGGTGACATACATGAGGAACCAGCGCTGCTCCCTTGGCGAATGGCAGGGATACTCCAGGCGGAACTCCGGCAGCTCCCCGGCCAGCACCTTGCGGATTCCCGCTGCGGACGGGTTTGCCTCCTCGCAGTCGCAGCCCATGGCATGGTCGCAGGTCCGCAGGTAGTTCTGCGTCACCAGGCCCGAGGACGGATCAACGCCGTTTTCCCGGGCAAAGCGCAGCCAACTGGCGTTGACGGCCACGATGTCCCCCTGCCTGTCCAGCACCGCGATCTGCTGGGCCAGGCTGTCCAGCACGCTTTGCATCAGCTCCGGACTCTCCCTGAAAGCGGCAGGCGTCATGAACGCGGCGGGTTGCGTTGTGTTCACCCGGGTGCTCCTGTCTCGCGCCCTTGGCGCAAGGCTGCATGAACTGGCTGGGGGAAATCGCCCTCAGCATAGCCCACTCCAAAGATGCGGACAACACAATTCCCCGGCGCAAGGGGAGAAAACGGCCCCCTGGAAGCCATGAAAACCCTGGTTCCACGGCCCGCTTGACTCCCCCGCGCCGAATCCCTATCGTCCCCTAGAACCGGAAGAGCCGCGCCCCGCGCCGGGCGCGCTTTCCGCCACCACAGAACACCGGAGAACAATCATGGAATGCTGCGACCACGAGCACGAGGAATACGACTACATGGAATGCGCCAAGGTCGGCCAGAAGATTCGCAATTTTGCGCTGGAAGCCTTTGACCCCACCGAGGGCGGCTTCACCGTGGTCGATTCCGAAAAGATTCAGAAGAAAAAGAAATGGCTGGTGCTGGTGTTCTACCCGGCGGACTTCACCTTTATCTGCCCCACCGAGCTGGCCGACCTGGCCGCCAAGCACGCCAAGCTCAAAAAGCTGGGAGCCGAGGTGGTCAGCGTGTCCACGGACACCAAATACGCCCACCTGGCCTGGCAGACCAGCGAGCGCCTGCTGAAGGACGTAAGGTTCCTCATGGCCGCGGACCCCAACGGCGGCGTGTCGCGCCTGTTTGACGTCTGGGACGCGGAGAGCGGCCTGGCCCTGCGCGGCACCTTCATCATCAACCCGCAGGGCGTGCTGGTCTCGAGCGAGGTGAACTTCTACAACGTGGGCCGCAACGCGGACGAGCTGGTGCGCAAGCTGGAGGCCAACGTCTACCTCATCAAGAACCCCAACGAGGCCTGCCCGGCCAAGTGGACCCCCGGGGCCAAGACCCTGACCCCGTCCGAGGCCATGGTGGGCAAGGTGTACGAAGCGTTGAACGAATAGGCCGCCGCCGCCGCGAGCGCCACCTGGACAGCCTTTCCGGTCCGGGGGCGCTTCGCCGCGATGCGTCGGCGCAGGCAGGTACGGCATGGACTGGGACGCGCTGCGCTACGAACAGTGGTTCGCCACGCCCGAGGGACGTTTCGCCCTGGGCGCGGAGCGCCGCCTGCTGGACAGCATGGTCGCCGAGTGGCCGCGCAGAAACCAGCGCGTGCTGGAGATCGGCTGCGGCACGGGCCTGTTCCAGCAGATCCTCTTCGACGACGGCTTTACCGTGGCCGGGCTGGACAAGTCCCCGGAGATGATCGCCGCCGCGCGCCGCCGCCTGGGCCCAGGGGCCGAGCTCTACGTGGCCGACGGCTCCTGCCTGCCCTTTGCGGACAACGAGTACGACTTCTGCGTGCTGTGGACCGTGCTGGAGTTCTGCATGGACCCGGGGCAGGTGCTGGCCGAGGCCGCGCGCGTGGCGGCCAAGGGCCTGCTCATCGGCTTTTTGAACCGCAACTCCGCCTACTGGCTGGCGCGCGGCTGCCCCTGGCCCTGGAACCGCGACCGCACCCTGGCCCAGGCGCGCTGGTTCACCTGGGCCGAGATGCGCGCCCTGGCCCTGGTCCAGACGGGCAAGACGCCCGCGCGCACCCGCTCCGTCCTGTACGGGCCGCCGTGCACCTGGCGTTCCGCGCAGCCCTGGAAGGCCCTGAACAACCTGGTGCTGCCGCCGCATTTCGGGGCCATCTGCGCCTTGCGCATCGACTTTGTGGGCTACCAGCCCCTGACCCCCATCTATTCCTGGAGCACCGAGCCGGGCTAAGCGCTGGCCAGAACCCGGCCCGAAAAAATCATCCGCCTGGGCCTTGACAGGGCGCGCCGTTAAGGCGAATATCGAATACGCTTACACACAGCGCCCGCGCCCAGCGCCCTTCATCCACCGACCCAAGGAGGCCACCATGTTCAAGGACAGCGCACACAGCGAAGAAATGGCTCAGGAGCTGCGCGAGGTCATGAGCCACGCCCAGAAGCTCATCGAGGCCACCGCAGGCGAGATCGACGACCGGACCCGCGCCGCGCGCGCCGTGCTGGAAGAGCGTCTGGCCGTGGCCAAGGTCAAGGTCGGCGAACTGGAGGGGCACCTCAGAAACCGCCTCCAGGACACGGACAAGATCATCCGCGAGAAGCCCTACTACGCCATCGGCGGCTCCTTCGTCATCGGGCTCATGCTCGGCTGGCTCATGGGCCGGAAGTAGCCGTGAAGCTTCCCCTGCTGGAGGATCTCGACCTCGGCGGCACCTCCGGGCGCATCGCCGGGGCCGTGGCGCAAACGCTCAAGGACCGCATCGAACTGCTGGGCCTTGAGCTGCGCGAGGACAAGATCCGGCTGGTGCAGGTGCTCATCCTGGCGTGCAGCGGCGTGGTCTTCGGCCTTCTGGGGCTGATCCTGGGCATCCTGGCCGTCCTCGCGCTGCTGCCCGAAGAGTGGCGCGCGGCGGGCATGGGCGCCCTTGCGGGCGCCTGCCTCGTGGCGGCGCTCTGGGCCTTTGCCGGGCTCAAAAGCCGGCTCGCCGGGCGCGGGCACATGTTCGCCCAGACCCTGGCCGAACTGGAAAAGGACAAGGCATGTTTCTAGACGCCGAACTCGCGGAAATGGCCGAGGCCAAAGCCCGGCTGGCCGTCCAGGCCGACCTGCGCCGCCAGGTCATCCGGCTGGAGGTGCTGGCCCTGCGCTCGCGCTCGAGCCGGGCGTTCTCCAGCCTGAGCCTCGGCTTCGGCCTGGCGGGCAAGGTGCTTGACTTCCTCTCCGCCCGGCGCAGGCACAGGGAGCCCTAAGCCAAGGCGGCAGGGGGGGCCGGGCCAGCGCCCTTGACCCCTCGCCCTTGACCCCCCGGCGTTGATGCTCTATCTTCGCACGACTTTGGCAGGCGGCCTGCGGGAGGTCCCCGCAGGCTTCCTTTTTGTTTTGCCCAGACCCCAGGCGGCGTTATCCGCCGCAAGATGCAGAGAGGCGAATGATGTCCAGCATTCCCATTTCCCAGGAAGGCTACAAGCTCATGAAAAAGGAGCTGGAGAGCCTGAAGAAGCAGCGCCCCGAAGTCTCCGAGGCCATCCGCCTGGCCCGCGAGGAAGGCGACCTGCGCGAGAACGGCGGCTACCACGCCGCGCGCGAGCGCCAGGGCATGATGGAGGCGCGCATCAACTTCATCGAGTCGCGCATGGCCAAGTACAACGTCATCGACATGAACGCCCTTGGCGGCGAAAAGATCAGCTTTGGCGCAACCGTGGACCTTGAGGACGTGGAGAGCGGCGAAAAGAAGCGCTACACCCTGCTCGGCCCGGACGAGACCGGCTTCTGCAAGGGCAGCGTGTCCATCCTCTCCCCCGTGGGCCAGGCCCTGCTTGGCAAGAGCCAGGGCGACGAGGTGGTCATCATCGTGCCGCGCGGCCGGGTGGAGTACGAGGTCCTGAACATCGAATTCAACGGCCCGGCCATCAGCCTCGCCGAATAGCGCCCCTTCCGGCGGGGCCGGCCGCCCCTGCTGTGACCGGCCGGCCCCGCCAGCCAGCGAACCGTCCTCGTCCCTGAGAGGGCAGCCTCAAGCACCGCAAGGGGAGGCGGCACGCACACCTCCCCAGGGAGCCGAGATGACCGCGCGCCTCGCAACCGTAACGAGCTTGTTGTTGCTTGTTGTGCTTGTCGCCCAGGGCCGCGCCGCCGCGCCCGAGGCCCGGACCGCTGTGGACCTGTGGACCCCGGCCCAGCTGGCCGAGCCCAAGGGCACAGCCGCTGCCAGGGCCGAGCGCGCCATCCGCCGCCTGCCCCAGCCGGACCAGAGCCCCCCGGCGCGCACCGCCCCGCTGTGCCCCGCCCCGCCATTGCCAGACGCCTGGCGCGGCATCATCCGCCGCGTGGCGCTGCCAGCGCACGACCGGCGCATCGCCCTGACCTTTGACCTCTGCGAGCGTTCCGTGCACGTCACGGGCTACGACGCCCGGCTGGTGGACGCCCTGCGCGCGGGCAAGGCCAAGGCGACCTTCTTCGCTGGCGGCAAGTGGCTGCGCTCCCATCCGGAACGCGCCCTGCAGCTCATGGCCGACCCGGATTTCGAGCTGGGCAACCACGCCTGGACCCACGCCAACATGGCCGTAAGTCCGCCAGCGGAGCGCGAGCGGCAGGTGGACTGGACCGCCGCCCAGCACGAGCTGGCGCGGGAGGAGCTGGACCGGCGTCTTGCCGCGCGCGGCCTGCCCGCCTCCGGCCTCGGCCCCCTGGCCCTGTTCCGGCTGCCCTACGGGCGCGGCGGGGCCGAGGTCGCGCAGTTCCTGAACGGACGCGGCCTGGCCGTGATCCAGTGGGACGTGGTGGGCGAGGGCGGAAGCGGCAGCGTCCAGGAGCGCGCCCGGGCCATCGCCGAGGCGGTGCGTCCGGGCTCCATCGTGCTGCTGCACGCCAACGCCATGCCCCGGGACACGGCGGAGCTGGTGCGCCAGCTGCTGCCGCTGCTGGCGCGCAAGGGCCTGGCCACGGCCACCGTGGGCGAGCTGCTGGCCTCGGGCAGGCCGGAGGCGGTCCAGGACGGATATTTCAGCTTCCCGGGCGACAACGCCAGGTACGACGCCCTGTTTGCCGGGCACGGCACGGGCCGGCGCCTGGGCGCGCCCGTGAAACGGCCCTAGCCCAGGCCGGGGGCCTCGGGGCGCCGTTTCCGGCGGTCAGGGATAGCGCGGCCGGGAGCGCACAAGCTCCAGGAACGTGGCCGGGCCTTTGTCGCGCAGGATCTCGCCGTTCTTGCGCCAGCGCTCCACCAGCCCTTCGGGCAGGCCGGGGTCCTGGCAGGGAAAGTCCGGGCACAGGCCGCAGAAGTCGATCTCCCGTTCAAGGGCGCAGGCGCGCACCCCGCAGTTTCCCAGCAGGCAGCCGCCCTCGCGGCAGCCCTTGCACGTTCCCTGGGACAGGAAGCCCAGCAGCTCGTCGAACTCGGCGAACCTGCCCAGAGCGGGATTCATGGGCTCCAGCCGTTTGGCGTAGGCCGCGAAGTTCGGGCCGAGCAGGTCGCGCAGGGCGCGGGCATGGCTGCGGATGGGGCCGCCCGCAAAGGCAAGGCAGCCGCCGCAATACAGCCCGCAAGGCGCCACAAGGCGGCGGAGCTCGGAACGCGAGGGGGGCAGTGCGGAAAAGGGCATGGTGCGCCTCCGGTCAAGATCTCGCACAAGGGTATGCGATAATCGCCGGAAGGCCAAGACCGGGCCGGGCGGTTTTTTGCGCGCCGCCCGGTGGCGGCGAAAACGGCGTCAGCAGGGCAGCGTGACGAGCACCTTGGCGCCCTGGCCGGGCTGGCTGGTGATCTCGATGTCGCCGCCGAGGGCCTTCACCGTGCCGTAGCTCACCGAGAGCCCCAGGCCGGAGCCCTGGCCCACGTCCTTGGTGGAGAAGAACGGCTCGAACACCCGGGGCAGGTGCGCGGGCAGAATGCCGTGCCCGCTGTCCTCCGCCTCGATGCGCAGCTCCTGGCCGTGGACGGCCGCGGTGAGCCGGAGCTGGCCGCCCGTGGGCATGGCGTCCAGCGCGTTGTCCAGGATGTTGCCCAGGGCCGTGCCCAGGTCCGCGCCGGGCAGTCCAGGCGGCGGCAGGGGCAGGTCCGGCAGATCGGGCGGGATGGCGGACACGATGCGCACCCCGGCCGCCTCGGCCCTGGCCGTGCGCTCCTCCAGCAGGTCCGCCAGCAGCGACTTCACGTTGAGCACCGCGCCAGGGGCCATGCCCTTGCCGGACTGGCGTTCGGGCGTCCCGGTCCCGGCCTTGTGGCACAGGCACAAGAGCTTGGCCGTGATCTCCTTCACCCGCTGGCCGTGCTCGCGTATCTTGCGGGCCGTGGAGCGCATCTCGGAAAGGGTGTCCCCGGACGACCCGCCTGCCCCTTGGGCGGCGGCAGCCCCCGCCACGTCGCCGAGGTCCTGGGTCAGGTCCTCCAGCCAGCCAGCCAGGCTGACCATGGTGTTCACGGGGTTGTTGATCTCGTGCGCCACGCCCTCGGCCATGTGGCCCAGGGCGGCCATCTTGGCGGTTTCGGCCATGCGCTGGCCTTCCAGGCGTTCCTCGCGGCGGTCCTGGGCGCGCTGGATGGCCTCCACCAGGCGTTCGATGGGCACGGGCTTCACCAGATAGTCCGTGGCGCCAAGCTTCATGCCCTGCACGGCGGTGGAGAGGTCCCGCTGGCCGGTGAGCATGAGCGCCTCGGCCTGCGGCTTGAGCTTCTTGAGCGCGCTCAGGACGCCGAGCCCGTCCAGGCCGGGCATGTTCACATCGAGCACGGCCACGTCGAGCTCCTGCTCGGCGGCCAGGCGCAGGGCCTCCTCGCCATCGTAGGCGGTTGTGACCTGGAAGCCCCGCGCCTGAAGCCGCTCGGCAAGAAGATCAACGAAGTCGCGCTCGTCGTCCACGAGCAGGACGGCATTCATGCGGCTACTTCTCGTCGCCCTCGTGAATGACCTTGTCGGCGTCCTCGAAGTCTCCGGCCTGGGCAAAGGTGGCGGCGACCATCATGTCTTCCATCTTCTGGCGGTAGGCGCCCTTGATGCTCTTCACCAGGCGGTCGATGTCCACGGGCTTCTTGTGGTACTCGTACGCGCCCAGCTGCATGCAGACCTCCTGGTCCTGCTCCGAGCCGTGGCCGGTGAGCACGATGACCTGCACCTGGGGGTGGGTCTTCTTGACCTTGCGCAGCACCTCGACGCCATCGATGCCGGGCATGCGCAGGTCAAGGACCATGACGTCCGGAACGCCGTCCTTGATCATCTCCAGGGCGGTCTCGCCGTCGTGGGCCACTTCGGAGCCCATGTCCCGCATCTTCATGCGTTCGGCAAGGGTGTTGACGAAATTCTCCTCATCATCAACCAGCAGCAGCTTGATCTTCTTGCTCATGTGCACTCCTTGTTTGGGCGCTTGCGCGCGCTCGGTTCCGGGAACCCCGCGTTGTCCCGGGGTTCCCGGTTTGGCGATTGGCTTAGGCTTCCGCCAGCCCGTAGGCCACGCTCACTCCGGAGAGTCCGACGGACTCCAGGAATCCTCGCGCCTGGGGCGGCAGGACAAGCCGCTTGGGTCTGCACCCAATCAGCTCGCGAGCCTCATCGAGGCAACCGGCCTCGGCGAAGGCGGCGGCGGCGTAAATGTCCGACACGCTGGCTCCGCACTCCCTCACGTTGGCCATCCGCATGGCCTCCTCCCGTTCGCCGGCCTCGGCAAAGGCCAGACCGGCGAAGGTGTCCTCAAGTCCCTTGAGCATCCCGAGCATAATGTCCTCCTTGGGTCGCCGGCCGTGGCGTGCACTCCATTGGCCGGGACAGTGTGAAGTCAAGCTGCTACGATTTGGATGCTACTCCTCTTGAACCAGAAATCAAGTGCCCTCAGGCCACGGGTTTGGGCAGGGAAATCACCACGCCCTGTCCGCCAGGGCCCGCGCAAAGCCCGGCCTGGAGCGCGCGCGCGCGCTTCTCAAGGGCCGCGAAGCCCGGCTGGGCGCGCAGGGCCTCGAAGGTCGGGGCATCCAGCCGCACCACGGCCAGACCGCCCTGCTCCTCCACGGAGACCATGAGCTGGGCGCCCTGCGCCAGAAGCGGCAGGCAGCAGTCCAGGGCCATTCCGACCAGCTCCATGGCCTCCAGGCCGCGCAGGCTGGTGCGCAGGCCCGTGCGGCCCGGGGCCAGCACAAGGGAAATGCGCAGCCGCGCCGCGTTCCTGCGCGTGAGTCCCACCAGGGAGAGCATGGCCTCGTTGACCTCGGCCCCGGCCGAGGTGGATTCCGGCGCGTGGGCGCAGTAGTTCAGCTGTTCCGACAAGGCCATGCCCCGTTCCACCTGCTCGGACAGGACGCCAAGCCCCTTCTTGAAGCGCTCGGCGTGGGCGAAGCCCTCCCCGCCCATGGCCAGCAGGTCCTCCATGAGCCCGGAGGACTCGCGGATCGTGGCCAGGATGTTCTGCATCTCGTGCGTGGCCGAGGCGGTGAGCCGGCCCATGAACATGGCGTCGCGCATGGTCTTTCCGTCCCCTCCCGTCCCTTACTGGCCCAGGTTCGCGGCCTTGCCCGCGTAGTCGATGGCCGACTCCATCTTCTCGATGAGCGTGTCGATGTTCAGCGGCTTCATCATGTAGTCAAAGGCCCCCAGGCGCATGCCCTCGATGCCGTCGCGGGTGCTGCCGTGGCCGGTCAAAAGCAGCACCTGCACGCGCGGGTTGCTGCGTTTCACGCGCTCCAGCACCTCCAGGCCCTTGATGCCGGGCATGAGCACGTCGAGCACCATGACCTGCGGCTCGTCCTCGGCCACGGCGGAAAGGGCGCTCTCGCCGTCGAAGACCACGCGGGCGTTGATGCCCCGCAGCTCCAGGCGCTCGGCCAGGGTGGTGATGAATTCATGCTCATCGTCCACGAGCAAAATCTTCCAGTCTTTCGCGTTCATGCCAATGCCTCTCGCTGCCCCTTGGGCAGGGTGATGGTGAGCGTGGTGCCGACCCCTTGCGTGCTCTCGACGGCGATCTCGCCGCCCAGACGCTTGATGATGCCATAGGTTATGGAAAGCCCGAGGCCCGTTCCCTTGCCCTTCTTGGTGGTGAAGAACGGCTCGAAGATGTGCTTCATGGTTTCGTCGCTCATGCCGCAGCCGTTGTCCTTCACGGAGATCTCGACCCCGGAGCCCACGGGCCGGGCGGACACCATGATCCCGCCGCCATCGGCCACCGCGGCCAGGGCGTTGTTCAGCAGGTTCAGGAACACCTGCTGCAGCTGGCTGCGGTCGGAGACGATGCGCGGCAGCTCCGGGTCCAGGTTCAGCTGCACGTCCACCTTGCGGTGCATGGCCTCGTTGCCCAAAAAGCCCGCGGTCTCGCGGATGAGCTCGGCCAGGTCCAGCTCCTCGATGCTCACGTCCATGCGCCGGGCAAAGCCCAGCATCCGGTGGGTGATGCCCCGGCAGCGCTCCACCGCGCGCAGCACGCTCTCCACCTGGGTGAGCAGCTTGTCCTTGGCCGGGAAGTCGGACTGCATGGCGAGGATGTCCTTCATGAGCCCGGTCTTCTCGTTGATGATGGCCAGCGGGTTGTTGATCTCGTGGGCCACGCCCGCGGCCAGGCGGCCGATGCTCGAGAGCTTCTGGGAGTGCTCCACCTCGCGCAGGGCCAGCTCGCGCCGGTCCTCGGACTCCTTCATGCGCTGGATGAGCGCGTCGGTGACGCGCATGGCCGCGAACAGCACCAGGGCCACGCCGGCCACGAAGATGAACAGCAGATCGCCGCGCACCGTGTACCAGGTCTTGAGCGCGCTGGAGCGCGGCTTGGCCGCCATGAGCACGAAGTCCGCGTCCGGGAAATAGGCGTAGGCCAGAAACACGTCCCGCCCCAGGGGGTCGGTCATGGTCAGCACGGTGGGCTCAAAGGTCAGCGGCGGCAGGGGGAAGGAGAGCTTCTCCAGCACCTTGCCGTAATTGCTGGAGCTGGTCTGCATCAGCCCCTGGGTGTTCACCAGAAAGGCGTCGGCGTCCGGCTCCAGGCTCATGCCCGCGATGATGCGCTCGAAGCGCTTGGTGTCGAGGGTGGCGCGCAGGATCCAGGTGCGGCCATCCTCGGTCATGTGCTGCACCGCGATGATGACGTGGGGGAACTTGCGGAAGCCCAGGAACACGTCGCTGACGTACTTGCCCTTGAGCCGCACCTCCTGGAACCAGCGCTGGTCGGCGTAGTTCTTGCCCGTGAGCGTGTACGGCCCCACGTAGTTCACCTGGGTGCCGCGCTCGTCGATGAGGCCCAGGTCCACAAAGCCCTCGAACTCCCGCTTCATGACGCTGAAGATGCGCGCGAGCTTCTGCTGGTCGGCCAGTTCGTCATAGGTGTAGGCCGAGGCGATGAGGCTCACGGTGCTCGTGCGCTCGGCCAGGAACAGCTCGAAGGAGTTCTTGGTCTTGTTCACCAGCACGCGCAGCGGGTTCTGGATCTCCCGGGCCATGGCCTTCTGGTGCTCGTAGTAGTTGAGCACGCCCATGACCGAGAGCGGGATCAGGGTCGCAGCCACCATCAGGGCGATGATCTTGCGCCGGAGCGTTGCGTAGCGCAGCGGGGTTTCGGCCTCGTCCACGTCGCTGGCCAGCTCGCGCAGGGGATGCTTGATGAGGTTGGCGAGCTTACGCATGGCCGCCCTCCGGCCCGCCCCTCGGGAAGAGGATGGCGCCGCTTTCAAGCCGGCCGGCCAGGTGCCGGGCGAGCGCGTCCTCGGCCAAACCGGCCACGCCGTCCAGCACGGTGAGCCGCTTCCAGCGCAGGTAGTGGTAGTGCTCCTCCTCCATGCCGCCGGTGATGACCACGGACACCTCGCGGTCCAGGATCAGGTCGCAGAGGTCGTCGGCGCTGGAGTGGGCCAGCACCAGCTCCTGGCGCTTGACCTCGCGGCCCGAGGCGTCGAGCGAGACGAGCAGCACCTCGCTGGCCAGGTCGAAGCGCGGGGCCACCTCGTTGCGGTAGAGGGTCACAAGGACTTTCGTGCTCATGGCCGCCCCCTACGCCTTTTTCCGGGCGGGCGTCTTCTTCGCCGCGCCGGGCTTGCGTTCACCACGTGAAGGCGCGCCCCCGTGAAGCCCCGAAGAGGCCGAAGGGGCCGAGGGGGCCGAGGGGGCGGAAAAGCGCACGTGGGGCGGCAGATGCTCGGGCAGCACCAGCTCGCCCGGGCAGACCATGACCGCGTACTCCACCATGTTGCGCAGCTCGCGCACGTTGCCGGGATAGTCGTAGGAGGAAAGCAGCGCGAGCGCGTCCTCGGAAAAGCCGAGCACCTGCTTGCGGAACTTGGTGGCGAACAGGCCAAGAAAATGGGTGAGCAGGAACTGCACGTCCTCGCCGCGCTCGCGCACGGGGGGCAGGTGGAGCCGCACGGCGTTGAGCCTGTGAAACAGGTCCTGGCGCAGCAGCCCGGCCGCCACCAGGGCCTCGGGATCGCGGCCCGTGGCCGCCACCACGCGCACGTTGAGGCGCATGGGCCGCTCGCCCCCGGCGGGCACGACCGCCTTCTCGTCCAGCAGACGCAGCAGGCGGCCCTGCTGGGCAAGGGGCATGTCGGCGATTTCCGAAAGATAGAGCGTGCCGTTCTGGGCCAGCTGGAACTTGCCCGGGCGCGGGGCCGCGCCTTCGGCTGTTCCGGCCTGGCCGAAGAGCTCCACGTCCAGCAGGGCCTCGGGCATGGGCGTGGCGTTCACGCGCACAAAGCTCTCCCGGGCGCGCGGGCTGGCCCGGTGCAGGGCCTCGGCGAGCAGATCCTTGCCCGTGCCGGATTCGCCCGTGAGCAGCACGGCGGCGTCGCTTTGGGCCACGGCGGGCAGGATGCGCAGCAGGTGCTCCATGGGCGCGCAGCGGCCCACGATGGTTCCCGGGCCGGCGGTGCGCGTCAGCCGCCCCTCCAGCTCCTTCAGGGCGGAAAGGTCCTCGATGACGTCCAGGGTGCACAACAGCTCGCCGCTTCTGTCCAGCACGGGCACGCTGGTGAGCCGGACGGACACCTTGCGGCGGTGGCGGTTGATGAGCGTGCCTTCGCGGCTTTCGGTGGCGCGGCTTTCGGTGGCCCGGCCTGCGGTTCCCTGGCAACCCGCGGCGCAGGGCGCGCCCCCGGACTGGCCCAGGGCCGGGCAATGGTGCAGGCAGAAGCTGCCGCGCAGCACGTGGCGGCAGGGCACACCCGCCACCTCGGCGCTGGAGAAGCCCGTCAGGCGCTCCAGCACGGTGTTCAGGAACAGGGTGCGCCGCTCGCGGTCCACCACGGCCACGCCGAACGGCAGCTCGCGCAGGATGCGCGGCAGGTCCGCCCGGTCAAGGCCGGTGGCCGCCAACCCGGCGAAGGGTTCCAGATATGCGCGCGTTGCCAGGATGTTTTCCACGTTCATCTCCTCCAGGGGGAAGTGCGGCGTGCGTCGGAAAACCGCACTCCCTTCCTGGAAGGGCGGTTTAGTGCGCTCCCGCGCCCACGATGCCGGAAGCGGCGACCAGAAGCACGATGATCTCGGTCAGGGCCATCAGGGCAAAGCCCTTCTCGCCACGCTTCAAGAACGCCGGGATGAGCGGAATGTAGCAAAGAATGGTCATGCCCGCCAGGAGGACGATTCCCAGGAAATTCAGGAAGTCGCCCTTGCCCAGGAGCACGGTCCAGCCCCAGCCGGTGGGCACGTTGCCAAGCTGCAGGTAGGTGCCCACGGGCTCGGACCAGAGCAGGGGCACCATATCCAGGGGCACATGGGGGGTGATGAGACCGGCCACATACAGAATGTAGGTGACGGCCATGATGCCCAGGCCGCCCCAGCAGCCGTAGAACAGCATGTTGGCGTAGGTGACCTGCTCCGGCGAGGCCTTGCCGTCGTGCATCGGGGTGTTGCTCATTGTCTTTCTCCTTATTGGATGCGCTGCCGGGCCGGGTGCGCGCCAGGCCCGCCTTGTCTTCGATGAACCGCGCCAGGGGCGCGGAATGCCACGCGGCCCAGACGTCCGCTAGATGCCAAGCCCCTTCAGCAGGGCCTTGCCGCCCGCGAAGAGAAGAACGCCGATGACCATGTAGCGGATGAAGGTGGGCTTGGCCTTGGCGAGCAGGCGCACGCCGACGAAAGAGCCCAGCATGAGGCCGATGATGCTCGGAATGGCCATGAGCGGGATGACGCAGCCCTTGTTCAGGTAGACCCACGCGGCCGAGGTGTCGGTGATGGACAGGAGGAACTTGCTGGTGCCCACGGCCACCTTGAGCGGGGCGCCCATGAGCAGGTTGAGCACGGGCACGTTGGCCCAGCCGGCGCCCAGGCCGAACATGCCGGCCATGATGCCGATGATGATGAACAGCAAGAGGCCGGGCAGGGTGCGGTGGGTCTTCCACTGCACCAGTTCGCCGGTGGAGGGGTCGTTGTACGCGCCGTTCATGCCCAGGGCCATGCCCAGGGCGTCGGCCTTTTCGACCACGGGATGCGCGGTGTTCTTGCTCATCAGCAGCAGGATGGCGATGCCCATGATGGTGACGCCCAAGCAGAGCTGCACGATGTTGGTGGGCAGGGCCATGCCCAAAAACGCGCCCACGATGGCGCAGCTGGAGGCGATGAGCGCCACCGGCAGGGCCAGACGCAAGGACGCGAAGTTGCGCTTGAGCAGACCAGGGCCAGCGGCCAGCGCGCCCGCCAGGGCCACCATGAGGCCCGCGCCGCGCACGAAGTCGAGGTGGAACGGAAAGAATCCGCTCACCAGGGGCACATACAGCACGCCGCCGCCAACGCCAGCCAGCACGGCGATGATGCCCAGGATGAAGCAGAAGAACAGCAGCACGGTGGGCCAGACCCACCAGGCCACGCCGGTTTCAGCGCCGAGATGCACGGCGGCCTGGGCCACGTCGGCCCCGGCCTGCGCAGCGGCGCCGGAGATGGCCTCACTGGTGGAGGCAAGGGCGGCCACGGCAAAAAGCAGCACGCCAGACACTACGAACAGGGCGATTTTCGCCGGGAGACTCAGTCGATCCATCTTCATTCCCGCTCCTTGAATCTTCTCTGGATTGCCCAGCCTGCCTCGCCAGCCCCTCGGCCCGCGCAGTGGACGCCAACCCATACATCAAGAAGCGCGCCAAGATATAACCACCTGAATTTACAAGCTTGACCATTGTTGCGGGAGGGTGTAAACGGCAAGATGTTGCCGCTTTGACGGCAAGAACCAGCCGGAAGGCAGGGGCAAGCCCCCCAGACGGCCACGCTGCGCCGTCCGTGGGCGAGGCGCCTGGTCGAGAGTGTTGCAAACAGGTCTGCCACACGTCCGGAACCGCCCGACGCAGCAGGCAATAATATAATTCTACAAGGAATCTCCGCATGATGGACCCGCGCGCCTATGGCGGCAAGTTCTTGCCGCAAGAGCTTGAGGCCGATCCCGAGGCCCGGGCGGCCATGCACGAGGCCGGACTGCTCTTCCGGTCCGAGTCCATGCGCTCGCTCTACCGCGTGGCCATCCAGGTGGCCGGGTCCGACGCGCCCGTGCTGCTCACCGGGGAATCCGGCACCGGCAAGGAGATCTTCGCCCGGCTGCTGCACACCCTCAGCAACCGCAGCGGCCGGCCCTTCGTGCCCGTGAACTGCGGCGTGCTCTCCGGCGAGCTCTTCGCCGACAAGTTCTTCGGACACGAACCCGGCGCCTTCACCGGCGCCACGCGACTGCAAAAGGGCAGCTTCGAAATGGCCGCGGACGGCACCCTCTTCCTCGACGAGGTGGGCGAGATCCCCCTGACCAACCAGGTCGACTTTCTGCGCGTGCTCGAGGAACGCACCTTCAAGCGCCTGGGCGGCGACAAGGACCTCGGGTTCCGCGCGCGCATCGTGGCGGCGACCAACCGCTCCCTGCCGGACATGGTCCGCTCCGGCCGCTTCCGGCCCGACCTGTTCTACCGCCTGAACGTCATCCCCATCGCCCTGCCCTCCCTGCGGGAACGCAGCGACGACATCGCGCCCCTGGCCGAATATTTCCTCTGGCTCTTCGGACACCACTACCACCGGCCCGACCTGCGCCTCTCGCCCGCCGCCCTGGCCCTGCTCACCCGGCACCATTGGCCCGGCAACGTGCGCGAACTCAAGAACCTCATGGAACGCGCCGCCCTGCTGCACAAGACCGACGGCCCGGTCATGCCCGACGACCTGCCGCTGGAAATGCGGCTCGAATTCGGCCAGGATTTGCCGCAAAGCCTCTGCCTCGCACACCCGACCCTCGACCACCCCGACGCCGCGCACCCTGGCGACCTGAACCTGGACACGGTGGTCCGACGGGCCGAAATCGCCGCCATGCTGCGCGCCTACAAGACGGCAAAGGGCAGCAAGCAGCGCACTGCGGAACTGCTGGGCATCAGCCCCCGGACCCTGCGGCACAAGCTCGCGCAGTACGGGATGAAGCTGGGAGGGGAGTAGCAATGCCGACAGGGCAAAGGGGAGAGAGAATATTTTTTTCTTGGGGGGAATGATTCCCCCCAAACCCCCTCATGCAAGCGCAGCGGCCTGCTTCGAGCAACGCTCGAAGCAGGCCGCTGCGCTTGAGGAAGGTTCTGGTGCGTGAACGCCGCTCCCGCCTGAAACGCCAGCGGCGGGTTGTCCGGGCT
>JBFWMQ010000038.1:0-24088 GCA_050251495.1 Desulfovibrio sp.
CTGGATATGGAACGATTGGCGCTGGGAGGGCGGCGGCAATAGCCTCCGGCGGCCAAAGGACCTGAGACCCTTTGGAATCCGCACAGGGCACGATGTCCTTGCCATCCCCCACATACAAGCGAAGCGGCCTGTTTTGAGCAATGCTCGAAACAGGCCGCTTCGCTTGAAAAAAAGGGGGGAAGGGAAAATTTAATGCCCCGACACAGTCGGCCCCAAACGGAGTCAATGCCCTAGAACGGCACGTCGTCCATGCCGCTGGCCTCGGACGGGAACGCCGGGCCAAGATCCTCGTCGTCATGGAACGGGGGCTTGTTCCCGCCCTGCTGCGGCTGATTGCCGCGACCGCCGCCCTGAGGCGCCATGCCGCCCTGGGGGCGCATGCCGCTGCTGCCGCCGCCCTCGGCGCCCTGCTGGCGGCCCCCAAGGGACTGCACGCGGTTGGCGACAACCTCGGTGGAATAGCGGTCCTGGCCTTCCTTGTCCTGCCACTTGCGGGTCTGCAGACGGCCTTCGATCATGACCAGCGCGCCCTTGCCCAGGTAGTTGCTGCAAAACTCGGCGTCCTTGCCCCAGGCCACAACCGTGTGCCACTCGGTGCGATCGGTCCACTGCCCGGACTTGTCCTTGAAGCGTTCGCTGGTGGCCATGCGCAGGTTGGCCACCGGCTGGCCGGACTGGGTGTAGGAGATTTTCGGGTCCTGCCCCAGGTGTCCAACAAGTATAACTTTATTCAGGCTGCCAGCCATGGGTACGCTCCTTCGGGAATTCTGCGTTCAACGGAAGTCCGATAGCACAAATCATCTAGTCCAGTCCAGGCACGTTCTTGAGCTTCCGGGCGTCCTGCTCGGCCTCGTCAAGCGCCTCTTCGATTTCATCCGTGGCGGCGTTGGCCTCGCGCGCGTTCCAATCGGCCAAGGCGGCGGCAAGGCGCTCCCGGGCGGCTGCGGCGCGCCGCAGGGAATCCCCCAGCACGCTCTGGGCCGGTTCCGGCAGCACGCCCATGCCCAGGCGATCAGCCAGATTGTCCACCAGCTCAAGCACCCCGCGCTCCTGCTTGAGCAGCACCGGCGGGGTGAAGCCGAGAGCCACGAGACGTGGCCAGCGCTTCTCCACCTCGGCGGGATCAAAGGTCCAGGCCGAGACGCGTATCTGCAGGATGCGGCCCATGGCTAGTCCTGCTCTTCCCACTCGCCCTGGACGCGGCTGACCACGTCCTGGATGAGGGAAAGCTGGGATTCCTGGCACACGCCGATGAGCGGCTGTCCGCCGTCGACATTGTCGCCCTGCTGGAAATATACGGCGTAGATGATGCCCTCCGGGCCGCTGTAGGCAAGCGGGGTCTCCCGCTTCATGCGCGAGACGATGAACATCTCCATGCCCTCGCGGGGCTTCACGGACTGCTCGCCGCCGGCCTTGATCTTGGCGTCGATCTCCGGGACGAAGTAGTACTTGGCGCGCTCCGGTGCGCAGAACAGGTACAGCGCCTTTTTAAGGATCCGGGCGATGACCTCGTCCTTGGACAAGAAGTGGCGGATGGTCAGCAGGCGTTCCCCGGCCTCCACGAACGTGCCTTCAAGGCCGCTGGCGATGTCGGTCACAACGCCTTTCTGCGTGGCGCAGATGGGCTTCTTGTTCTTTTCGCGCGTGAGGTTGGCCAGAAGCGTGCCCGGCTTCTCGTTCCATTTGCCGGTGGGGCCAAGCACCCGGTCGCCGGTGTTCAGGCCCACAAATTGGACAATGCCGGTATGCGGCGTCCGGACCTCGATCTCTTCATAGGGAGAGGCCTTCAGTTCTTCGAGCAATTCCTTGACGTTCAGCAAAGTCGTTTCCTCATGCTCTTATTTTTCAACGGTAATACAGATTTCTGCCGCCCATGGTCAGCAGAGCCTGATGCAGATTCTTCTTCAGGTCGCGCCGGTCCCAGATACCCTGAATATGCCCGCGCGACAAGGCCGAGAAGGCGCGGTGGTATTTTGGGGGCACGTCCACGCCCGTGGTCTCCCGAATGACCCCCGGCCCGGCGAAGCCGATGTTCGAGGAGCGGACGGCGAACTGGTAGGGCGAACAGCCAAGGAAGCTGGCCACAGGCCCGGCATAGGAATTGGTGTCGTAGAGCACCAGGTAGAGTCCCCCGGCGTCGATATAGCGGCGCACGGCCATGGTCACGCGCGGCATCTGGATGACGCCGCAGGTGCCTTCCTGGATGCGTATCCCGGCGGTTCCGTGCGAATACATGAAAAACGGCATCCGCTTGATGCGTGCGCGTTCCGCCGCGCGGATAAGCTTTTCCCCCTCGGCCGCGCCGACCGTGCCGCCGCGGAAGGGATTCACCAGCATGGCCACCACGGTTGCGATGCCCTCGATCCGCGTCTCGAAGGTGATGCAGGAGCTGCCAAGGCCGGTGGACCGCTTGGCCTCGTCGAGCTTGAGGTCAAAGCCCTCGTACTGCAACGGATTTGCGGATTCGATGGCGGAATTGAACTCATAGCCTTGCGCGAAGTTGAACACATTGTACAAATACCACTGGTACTCCATGGGGAAGTGGTGGCCGCAGTATGAGCAGACCCCGGCGAACTCGCCGAACAAGTCCGGCGCCCAAAGATCCAGGCAGCCGTGGCTGGACGTGTTCGGACAGGTGAGGGTGCGGTCCTCCTTGCTCTTGGGGCTCACATAGACCAAGACATCCTCAAGGCGGCAGGCGCTCTCGTCCGGGCAGGACAGGGTCGTGAGCCGTTCCAGGGCCTCCGGCGGGACCCCGGCCCGCCTGCCGGCGCCAAGCCAGGAGAACGGCCCGGCGTTGCCCAGGGTGCGCATCTCGGCCTCCAGCTGTTCCAGCAGGCCAAGCAGTCTGCGCTTGTAGCGCGCCAGCATGTCGTGGCGCAGCAGGCTGTGCACCTGCCACAAGCCGCGCGCCAGGGCGGTGCCCAGGCGGGTCTGCAGGGTGCGGTTATCCAAAAATGCCGTGCGGCTCATGGTCCGGAACTTTTCGTAGCGCTGCTCGACCAGCGTCTTGCGGGCGCTTGGCCGCAGGCTCCAGCGCACAAAGATATCCTGCGGGTCGGCGCTGCGCTTCTGGCGGCGCATGGCCAAGGCGCGCAGGGGGCCAAGGCTCTGGGCCGAGTGGACCACCTCGTCCGTGGCGCGGATGACCCCGCGCCGGAGGGCGCGGAAGAATTCATAGTGCTCGGGCCGCGCGCCCAGGGCCGGCTCCTGGATGATGCGGTCGATGAACCCCAAGCGCAAGTTGTCCTCGGCGGTAATTTTGAGCCGGTCCGCGCAGCGCTCGATGAGCCCCTGGCTGGCCTTGTCCTTGAGCCCGCCCTCGATGGCCGCCGCGCCCTCGGGTGAGATGACGGAGTAGTAGCCGTGAGAGAGCATGAGCCGCTTGTCCGCCAGGGCGATGGCCTCGGCGCCGCCGGAGCCGCCCTCGCTGAACACGGACACCACCGGCACCTTCAGGCCCGCCATGATATAGAGGTTCTTGGCGATCTGCTGGGCCGCGCCGGGGTAGTCCTCCACCGGGTACGCGCCCGGGGTGAACACGTAGGTGTGGATGGGGATGTTCTCCACCTCGGCCACGCGCATGTAGTACAGCGCATTGGCGTTGCCCCAGGGCTTGATGGAGCCGCCGTTGCGGAACTCCTGGCCGTGGCCCTTCTCCTGCCCGATGACCATGACCGGCTGGTGCACGGTCTTCTTGCCCATGCGCCGGGCGATGGTGGCCCGCGCGATGATGATGCCCGGATCAATGCTCCACTCGTCCTGGCCGCCGATCTCGGAGTAGTTGTCGTAGACGTTCTCCAAGATGTCCTTGAGGCAGATGCGCTGAGGGTGGCGGACGATGCGCACGCGGTCCATGGGGCAGAGCTCGTTGTCCAGCTTGCCCTCAAGCAGGGAGAAGAGCTCCTCAAGCCGGGCCGCCTGGACCGAGAGCTCGCGCATCCCGCAACTGGGGGCGTTGGCCAGAAACTCCTCCAACCGGTGCTTCAGAAGCGCGACCGAGGCGTTCTCGCGCGGGCCGAAGATGTCCCGGATGTAGGCCAGGCGGCTTGCAAGCTGCTGCGCGCGTCTGTCGATGTCCATTGCTGACGCCTTGCCCTAGAAATGCAGGATGGTCTGGGTTCTGGCGAACAGAAACTCCAGGTTGGTGCGCAGGGGCTGGCCCGCTGTGTCCGTCCCGCCGAGGTCGAGCCCACGCAGGAATTCCACCCCGCGCTCGCGGGCCTGGTCCAGGTCCGCCCCCCAGATGATCGCAAGGGCCAGATTGGGGTCAAAATCCATGGGGATGTCGTAACTCTCGCCGCTCAGCGCCGTGGGCACCTGGGTGAACACTTGCAGCCAGGGCTGCGGCGTCCAGGCGAAACGCTCGATGCGCCCCAGGCAGGGCGTGAAGCGGTCCGCAGGGTCCTCGGCGATGATGCGGTACTCTATGCCGACGCCCTCAAGGCGCACGTCGTCCTGGGTGTAGCCGAGGGGTTCGCCCAGGCCAAGGCGGATCTGTTCGGAGATGATGTCGACCCCGGAGGCTGTTTCCGGCCTGCCGCGCAGGCGTGAGATGACGCCGGAAACGCCGTTCTCCACCTGGATGCGCGTGTTGACCTCCATGAGAAAGGGCGCGCCCTTTGGGGTCACGATCCACTCCCAGGTGCCCACGTTGTCGTAGCCCACGGACGTGGCCATGTTGACCGAGTGGCGCGTGATGGAGTCCAGAACGTCGGCGGCGTCGAAACTGTAGGAAAGGCTTGCGGGATAAAAGCCCGGCGCGACCTCAATGCGCTTCTGCCTGCCCAGGCTCTGCACCGAGCAATTGCGTGTGCCGAAGTGCACGGCGCATCGGCCGCCGCGTTCCGCAGCCACCTGCACCTCCAGGTGGTTGAAGTCGAAAATGCGCTGCTCGATGAGCACGCCCTCGTCGGAGAGGTTGCGCTTGGCGTAGTTGCGGATGCGCCGGTAGACCGAGCGGAAGGTGTCCAGGTCGTACACCTCCTCGATGCCCATGCCGCCGCCGCCCGCGCTGGCCTTCACCAGCACGCAGCCCTCGCTGATGCCCTGGTCGGCCTGGAAGGCGAATATGGCCTCGGCCAGTTCCACGGCCTCTATTTCGTCAAAGATGGGCCGGTCGGAACCAGGGATGGTGGGCACGGAAAGGGAGCGCGCGATGCGCTTGGTGTTGATCTTGTCGCCCAGGTCGCGGATGACGCCCCAGGAGGGGCCGATGAAAACCAGGGGCCGATGGCGCATCTCGGCCCTGCGGGCGAAGCGGAAGTCCTCGGCGAAAAAGCCGTAGCCGGGGTGCACGGCCGTGGCGCAGGTGGCGTCGGCCACGGCGAAAAGCTCGCTGGGGTCCTGGTAGGAACGGATGCGACGGAGGTTCTGCCCTCCGCCCAGCTCCCGCGCCAGGCGAACGTGTCCGGAGGCTGCGTCCGCCTCGGTGTACACGCAGACGAAATCATGCCCCAGGGCGGCGCAGGCGCGCATGATGCGCATGGCGATCTCGCCGCGGTTGGCGATGAGAATTCGGTGCCGCGTCACAGCTGCCCCGGACAAAGGCTACAGGGCTTCGCGCTTGGCCTTGCGCAACTCAATCAGTCGTTTCTGGACCTCAAGCACCAGCTTGTCCAGCTTGATCTCCTGTCGACGCTCCATTTCCATGAAATTGCAGCCGATGATGCCCTTATCAAGGACACGCATGACCTTGGCCTTGAGGTTGCCCAGAAAGAGCCGCTTCCCCAGGAGCAGGTCAAAGGAGAACTCCATCCCGGAGCTGTAATTGCGCGGATTGTCTGTAAAGGCGAAGCCAGTCGCGCTGATGTCGCTCACGGGGAAATCCTGGGGGCCGGCCTGGGTGACGACACGAACGTCGAGGCCAGGCACACGGGTTCTGTACGCCTGGCGTAGCTTCTCGTCGCCGTCCATCTTGATTTCGAAGTCCATCTTCTCCCTCGCACGCTTGCAGGTCCGAGCCGAGCCAGAGTCGGCGTCTGGGCCAGTCTACTTTCCCGTAACTCGTTTTTCCAGCACAAATTCGACTCTGCGATTCTGGGCGCGGTACTCTTCGGAGGTGTTGGGGAACAAGGGGTTCAGGTCGGCAAGCCCGGTCGAGGTAAGCCGCTTGGGCTCGATGCCCATGTCCATGAGCACCCGCAGCACATTGACCGCGCGCATCGAAGAAACCTCCCAGTTGTCCCGGAAACGTCCGCCTGCGCCAGGCAGCCGGTCATCCGTGTAGCCGCGGATGTTGATGGTCTGGTCCGGATGCTGAATGAAGAAATCCTTCATGGCCTCGATGATCTCGCGTCCCTTGGGCGTCAGCGTGACCTCGCCCGAGGCGAAGAGCACGTCTCCAGGCGCGCGGATGGTGATGACGCCATCCTCGAAATTCGCGCCCACAAGCCCCTCAAGTCCCTTTTTGGTCTGCAGGAACTTGACGTCGGAGAAGACCTTCTGCTGGGCGATCTGTATCTGCCGGTTCAGCATCACCTGATCCAGCAGGATTCCGGCCTCTTCGCGGCTGATGGTGCTGGTGGCCATCTTGCTCTCCTTGCCGCTGAGCGCCTGGGTCACCGCCTGCAAGGCATTGGTGATCTTGTTGGGGTCCGGCGTGGACATGGCATAGAGCATGATGAAAAACACCAGCAAGAGCATGGTCAGGTCGGAGAAGGTAATCAACCACTCTTGCGAGTCGCTTTCCTCCTCAATGTCTTCAACTTCGTATTCCTCGCTCATGGCCTATTTCCTCTCTCGAGGCGCGAGGAACGAGGAAAGCTTCTCGTTCACCAGCATGGGGTTGTTGTTCTCAAGGATGCACTTGGCGCCCTCGAAGATCACCTCCAGATGCAGCACCTCCTGCAGGGTGCGCGCCTTCAGCTTGGTGGCGATGGGCAGAAAGATGACCGTGGCCAGGATCGAGCCGTAGAAGGTGGTGATGATGGCCACGGCCATGGCCGGACCGATGGCCTTCGGATCGTTCAGGTTGGCCAGCATCTGCACCAGGCCGATGAGCGTTCCGATCATTCCGAAGGACGGGGCCAGGCTGCCCAGGCGTTTGAAGACTTCCTCGCCCACCTTGTGGCGGCGCTTCATGGAGGATATCTCGATGGCGAGCGTGCTGCGGATGAGGCCGGGGTCGGCGTTGTCGGCGATGAGCTGGCAGGCCTTCTTGAGCACCATGTTCTCGGTCTTCACGTTTTCAAGCGCGATGAGGCCCTCGCGACGGCTGATGTCCGCAATCTTGACCATGATGTTGACCACCTCGCGCACCTGCACCTTGCGGGAGGCAAAGGCCTTGAAGCCTGCGTTCAGGGCCTGGCTGACCTCCTCGAAGGGAAAGGCCACGAAGATCGTTCCGAAGGTGCCGCCAAAGACGATCATCATCGAGGGAAGGCTGATGAAGATGTCCATGTCGCCGCCCATAACGATGGCGGTGACGACCAGGGCCAAGCCCGAGATGAGACCAAGCAGTGTTGCGAAATCCATATGGCGCGCCTACCCTGGCTTGTAATGTGACGTCATGTTGGGCTAGAAGCCCGCTTGACACTCAACGAAAAGATACAGGAAACATCGTGAAACACCAAGCAGCCCTCGACCACATTATCCAACTCATACGCGAGAAGCTAGGCAATATTCAAGCAGGAACCTTGGGGCTCGTCCTCGGCTCCGGCCTCACCCCCGTTTCCGAATCCATAACCGACGCTGTGGACATCCCCTATGCCGCGATTCCTGGCCTGCCGCAATCCGCCGTGGCCGGACATGGCGGCTTCCTGCGCGCAGGCCGCCTCTCGGGCCGCCCGGTGCTGGCCCTGTGCGGCCGCGTGCACCTGTACGAGGGCTTCTCCGCCCGCGACGCCTGCCTGCCCGTCCGCGTCCTGGGCGGGCTTGGCATCGGCGCGCTGGTCATCACCAACGCAGCCGGGGCGCTCAACCCGCTCTTCGACGCCGGCAGCCTCATGCTCATAACCGATCACATCAACATGACCGGACAGAACCCGCTGACAGGCCCGAACCTTGACGCCCTGGGGCCGCGCTTCCCGGACATGGGCCGGGCCTGGTGCCCGGAACTCGTGGCCCTGGCCCGGCGGGAGGCGCAGAGCCTTGGGCTGCTGGTGGAGCGCGGCGTGTATGTGCAGGTGCCTGGCCCAAGCCTGGAGACGCCAGCCGAGACAAGAGCTTATCGGCAGATGGGCGCGGATGCCATAGGGATGTCCACCGTCATCGAGGCCATCGCCGCCCGGCACATGGGCCTGCGCCTGCTTGGCGTCAGCTGCCTGACAAACAAGAACATGCCGGACTGCATGGAGGAAATCAGCCACGAAGGGGTGCTCGACATGGCTGGACGAACCGCTGAGCAGATGGCGCGGCTGTTGTGCGCCCTTGCCGCCCGACCGGAACTGGACACCGCGCCAGCCACGAGGTAAAGTTTTCCGCAAATCCGTTCGATACGCATGCAAGGCCCGGAGTCTCCGCGCCCGGTCACAACCGCGCTCCGCAACAAGGCAGCCATGAACGCACGCACATTCACACCCGCCTTTCTTATGGCGCTTCTGGCGGCCCTGCTGCTCACCGGCTGCGGCAGCCCAGGCACGTCCTACTATTCCAGCCTCAAGCGGACCACCGTGGACACCAAGAACGCCATCACGGGCAATCGCCCCACCACGAGCGAACTCTTTGAAGAAGAGAACACCCCGCTCATCGACATCAGCTATGATGCCGCAGACATGATGGTCGGCCAGTTCCTGCCGGAGCTGAACAAGCGTTCGCCCGTGTACTATGAGCCGTTCACCAACCGCATCGACATGGGCGACCCTTCGCCCTTTGGGGCTCTTGTTTCCGAGCAGGTGGCGGCGCGGCTTGCCCAGCGCGCCTTCATGATCACCCAGGGCCGCCCGCCAAAGACCACCCCCCTGGCGGCTGCTCCCGCAGAAGGCCAGCAGCCCCCGGCGACGCAGGCGGCGGCCAAGCCCAAGACCTACGGGTCGAATGAGCCACGCCCCTGCATGATGACCGGCACCTACCTCGTCACGGACAAGCTCATCTATCTCTCCGCGCGAATCGCCACCCTGGACAATGGCCTGGTGCTTGGCGCGCACAGTTGGACCGTGCCGGTAAACAGGACCATCCGCGAACTGCTGCCCCAGATCAAGCGCCCCACCGGCGGCATGAAGCCCGCGGTGCGCACCCAACTGAAGGGCAACGCGCACGAAATCGCCAACCCCAGCGGGCAGCCCCAGAACTACATTGACCGCGACCTCGTCCGCTGACGGATACCAGCCGCGGACAACAAGAGGCGCAGCCCCCTGCACCCCGCAAGAGGCCCAGGCCCTCTGGACACCCTTTGCGCATATCCAGTACGGCGTTGCGTCGCGTACCTGGGACCCCAAAATTGATACGGTGCGGAGAGAGACAGAGGCTTGCTGCGGTGAAAGCCCTGAAGCGCACCCCCCCGCCTTCTCTTCACGTTGACTGCCGTGACCTGCTCTTGTACCTTACAGGACAAGAAAATGCGCGGCCATGCATGCGCCCGGCCTCCAAAGGAACGCACCAATGTCTGTCACGGAATCCGCTTCGCTTTTTGATGACTTTTTCAAGGCCGAGGCACGCATGTTCTTGCTGGCCGGAATCCGCATCGCCCTGTCGGAGGACGGCAAGGATCTGACCAGTGAAGGCATATTCGGCGAAAACGACCTGGCAACGGCGCACATCGTGTCCAAGGACGAAGCGGTGATCGCGGGCCTGCCGCTCATCCCGCTGATTCTTGAGTTCGCTGGCTGCGAGTTCCAGCACATGCTGAACGTGGACGAGGGCGACCGCGTGGGGCCAGGCGCGCTCATCGCGGCCATCCAAGGCCCGGCCCGGCACCTGCTGCGCACCGAGCGGGTGATCCTGAACTATCTCTGCCACCTTTCCGGCATCGCCAGCCTGACGGCCAGATATGTCAAGGCCCTTGAGGGCAGCCGCACCGTGCTCCTGGACACGCGCAAGACCCTGCCCGGACTGCGCTACCCGGAGAAGTACGCGGTCCGCGTTGGCGGGGCGCAAAACCATCGCCTGAACCTGAGCGAGATGCTCATGGTCAAGGACAACCACATCGACCGAGCCGGGGGGATCATTCCCGCTGTGGAGAAGCTGCGCGCCGCCTACGGCGATGACTGCCCGCCCATAGAGGTGGAGTGCCGCAGCTTTGACGAGGTGGACCAGGCGGTCGGCTGCAAGGTCAACCGCATCATGCTGGACAACATGGACCTTGAGGAGCTCGGCCAGGCATTGGCCCGCGTCCCGGCGGGAATCGAAACGGAAGTGAGCGGGGGCGTGAGCCTGGACACCATCGCGGCCATCGGGGCCATCGGCCCGGACTTTGTTTCCGTGGGCCGCCTCACCCACTCCGCGCCGGTCGCCGACTTGAGCATGCGCATCAGCGCGCTGTAGCACAACGTATCAAGGACGGAGAGCTGAGAACATGAGTTCCGCACAGGAGCGCATTGAAGCCGCCAGGGCGCGTTACGGAAGCCGTCTGGCCATTCTTGGACACCATTATCAATCCGACGCCATCATCCGCCACGTGGATTTCCAGGGCGACTCGCTGGAACTCGCCCGCAAGATCGACGGCCTTGCTGCCGAGCATGTCGTCTTCTGCGGCGTGTTCTTCATGGCCGAATCCGCCGTCGCCCTGGCCCGGCCCGGCCAGAAAATCCACATCCCCGACGCCAAGGCCACCTGCCCCATGGCCGACATGGCCCCGGCCCAGCGCCTTGAGGACGTGCTCACCGAACTGCGCTCCCAAGGCAGGCTGGTCATCCCGCTGGCCTACGTGAACTCCAGCGCCGAGGTGAAGGCCATCTGCGGGCTTTACGGCGGCAGCGTGTGCACCAGCGCCAACGCCAAGGTCATGCTCGACTGGGCCTTGCAGCAGGGAGACGCCGTACTCTTCCTGCCCGACCGGCACCTTGGCGACAACACGGCGAACCAGCTGCATCTCGACACTTCCGAACGCCTGGTCGTCGACATCCGCACAGGCCGCCCGCCGGTGGACCCCAAGAAGGCGCCCTACGCCCGCTTGCTGCTCTGGCCCGGCTCCTGCGCCATCCACCACACGCTCAAAAAGCGGCACGTGGAGGAGATGCGCAAGGCCATGCCCGGCGTGCGCGTGGTGGTGCACCCGGAATGCCCGCCCGCCGTCGTGCGCGCGGCGGACAGCGCAGGCTCCACCTCGCACATCATCAAGTATTGCGCCGAGGCCAAGGCCGGGGCAAGAATCGCCGTGGGCACCGAGGAAAACCTGGTGCTGCGCCTGGCCGAGCGCCACAAGGCCGAAGGCAAGACCATCGTGCCGCTCAAGCCGCACATGCGCTGCTCCAACATGGCCAAGATCACCGAGGAACGCCTGGCCGACCTGCTGGACACCCTGGACGCGGCCACGCCCCTTTCCCTGCCGGCCGACGTGGCCGAGCACGCCCAGGTGGCCTTGACGCGGATGCTCGACATCTGCTCGTAGGAATTGCGCGCCGCCGCGCAGGCTGACCACGGGCCGGCCAAAGGATCGCCATGAACGACTACCGCCTGAAGACCGATGTGCTCGTCATCGGTTCCGGCATCGCCGGGTCCCTGGCCGCGCTGAACCTGGCCGAGGCCGGGGCGGACGTGACCCTCATCACCGCTGGCGAGGACCTGTTCTCCGGCAACACCCGGCTGGCCCAGGGCGGCATCGTCTTCCATTCCGAGGACGACGACCCCGGCATCCTGGAAAAGGACATCCTGAACGCCGGATGGAAGCAGAACTATCTGCGGGCCGTGCGCTACCTGTGCCACAAGGGGCCGAAAGTCCTGCAAAAAACCCTCATCGACGCCTACCATGTGCCCTTCGCCCACCGCGATTTGGACTCTTGGTACTTCACGCGCGAGGGCGGGCACAGCGTGGCGCGCATCCTGTTCGCCAAGGACCACACCGGCCTGACCATCATGGAGCAGCTCACCAAGGCCGTGGCCGACTGCCCGAACATCCGCGTGCTCACCAAGCGCACGGCCATCGACCTCTTGACCACGCACCACCACGCCATGCACCTGGACTTCAAGTACAATCTCGTGAATCAGTGCGTGGGCGCGTATGTGTTCAACGAGGCCCTGGGCCAGGTGGAGATCATCCTGTCCGACTTCACCGTGCTGGCCACGGGCGGGGCCGGGCGCATCTTCCTGCACAGCACCAACGCGCGCGAGGCCATCGGCTCCGGCCTGTCCATGGCGCACCGCGCCGGAGCCAAGCTGCACAACCTGGAGTACGTGCAGTTCCACCCCACGGCCTTTTACCAGGGCGCGCGGCGCTTCGAGCGCCGGTTCCTCATCTCCGAGGCCGTGCGCGGCGAGGGGGCGCGGCTCATCAACGCTGCTGGCGAGGCCTTCATGGAGCGCTACGACCAGCGCGCCGATCTGGCCCCGCGCGACATCGTCACCCGGGCCATCATGGCCGAGATGCTGCGCACCGGCGACGACTGCGTGTATTTGGACACCACGCGCGGGATGCACGACGACGTGGCCGAGCGCTTCCCCACCATCTACAGCAAGTGCCAGGAGCAGGGCTTCGACATGCGCGCCACGCCCATTCCCGTGGTGCCCGCGGCGCACTATTTCTGCGGCGGCATTCTGGTGGACACGCGCGGCCGCACCACGCTGGAGCGGCTTTACTCCGCCGGGGAATGCAGCTGCACGGGCGTGCACGGGGCCAACCGCCTGGCCAGCACGTCACTTCTGGAGGGAATGCTCTGGGGCCACAGCGCGGGCCAGGACATCGCCAAGCGGCTGGGCTCCAAGTGGCGGCTCACCAGGAAGCTCGTGGACTCCATCCCGGACTGGCAGAACCCCGGCGACATCCACAACGAGGACCCGGCGCTCATCGCCCAGGACTGGGCCACCATCCGCAACACCATGTGGAACTACGTGGGCATCATCCGCTCCACCGCCCGCCTGCGCCGCGCCTTTGAAGACCTGCGCACGCTCTCGAAAAACATGCACGACTTCTACCGCCAAACGCCCATATCCAAGCCCATCATCGACCTGTTCCACGGCTGCCAGACGGCCTATGTCGTCACCCAGGCGGCCATGCGCAACAAAACGAGCCTGGGCTGCCATTATAGGGTGGATTAGCGGCAAGACTCTTTCATCTCACCGATATTTCCGCTACCGTGCCCGGCAAGGAGTCCTTCCATGCCGGATAACGCTGCACGCTTGCTGAAATTGGCTGAAGCCGAATTTCCTGACCTCACTGAGCCTGAGCGCGAGGTGGTGCGGTGTGCGGCTGTTGGCGAAAATGCAAGCTTGGCGCAATGGGGGCCGCAGCCTGCCGAAGGCAAGAAACGCAAGCCCGGCGGCGGACCGCTGCGCTCTGCTGTGGTGGAGTGGCTGTGCACAGATGCGCTCGCAAAGAAACGTGTGCACCGCAAGGGCGTTCGAATAGAGTTTGCGACCCTAGACACACAGCTTGACCTGGAACGCGCGGACGTGCCGTTGTTTTTCGGTCTGTACTGCTGTTGGCTGCCCGGCCTGCACGCCGCAGGCACGCGGTTCGGCCACACCTTGTCACTCAACAAATGCCACATCGACGGCATCCTCGACATCTGCAGCTCGCACATCGGCGGGCAGCTCCAGTGCAATGGCACTCTTGTGCGCGGGGCTGGCAGCACTTCCATAAACGCTGACATGGCTGAAATCGGCAATAATGTATACATGTCCAAGGGGTTCCGTGCCTTTGGCGAGGTGTGCCTGCTTGGCGCGAAGATCAAGGGGCAACTGGACTGCACAGGCGGTCGTTTCTTGAACCGCAACGGGTTCGCCTTGAGTGTGGAAAACGCCGAAATCGGCAACAACTTGTTCCTTGAGCCTAAACGTCTCCGTGGCGAGATTTGCCTCGGCGACGCGGAGGTTAAAGGGACCCTGCTTATACGATCCGAATCCACCGCGGAGGCCACCCTGGACCTGCGCGGTGCGAAGGTGGGCGTCCTTTTAGACAGCCGGGATAGCTGGCCCGAGGCGGGCAGGCTTAAACTTGACGGCTTCATATACGGTGACATTTACCATGAGTCGCCACGGAGCGCGAAGGACCGCCTGGACTGGCTGAGGCGCATGCCGAGCGGCCAGTTCCTACCGCAGCCCTTCGAACAGTTTGCCGCGTGGCTACAGCGGACCGGGCACGACAGCGAGGCGAAGGAGGTGCGGATAGCCAAGGAATGGTCCCGCTTCAAGTCCTTCCGAAACCCCTTCAAGATGTTTTGGTGGCTGCTTAAGTTCATCTTTGTCGGCTTTGGCCACAAGCCTTACTACGCAGCGTGTTGGCTCATCGGACTCATTGTCCTAGGCTCCTTCGTATACAACAAGAATCTTGATCTCATGACACCAAGCGTCAGCTACAACTTCAACGCCACGGAACCGACGGAAGGGAACGCTGGCCTTCAAGCCTCGGACTATCCAGACCTGAATACCCTGCTCTACTCCACCGACGTAGCCCTGCCCATTGTAGATTTGCAGCAAGAGCGCTACTGGATGCCAAACTCAAGCAAGCCTGAGGGACGGTTTCTCTGGTGGTTCAACTGGTTTGAAGTGCTGTTTGGCTGGTTCCTGGCCTCCATGGGAATCGCCGGGGCAACGGGCATCATCCGAAAAGATAAGTAGTTAACCAGTCGGGCCGAAGGCCACCCCCAACGCAAAAAGCCCGCCACCGGCGAACCGGGGCGGGCTTTGTCATTACGACAAAAGGGGACGAAGGCTTAGGCGGACAGCTTGTTGATGGCGGTCTGCAGGCGCGCGATGCAGCGGCCGGCCTTCTTCCAGTGGATGACCTTCTTGGAAGCGGCCTTGTCCAGCACGGAGCTGGCGGTGACCAGGGCCGCGTTGGCCTTCTCCGCGCTCTTCTCGGCCAGGGCCTGACGCACGGCCTTCACCACATTCTTGATGCGGGTCTTGACGGCCTTGTTACGGGCCTGGCGCTTAAGGCTCTGACGATGTCTTTTCAAGGCGGAAGTATGATTGGCCAAGGCTCTTTCTCCTGATTCTTTTTGTTGGTTCAATCTCGATGATGAGTCGAGACGGGATGCTTACTCTCAAGCCGCAGAACTTGTCAAGCGCTTTTTCCCTGGGCTAGACCTGAAGCGCGCTGAAGTCCGCCAGACGGCGCAGCCGCTGCACCAGGGTAAACAGCATGTTCAGCCGGTTCTGCCGCAGGGCGGCGTCCTCGGCCATGACCATGACGTTGTCGAAAAAGGCGTCCACGGTGTGCCGCAGCTCGCCCAGCATGGCGAACAACTCCCCGTATTCGTTGGCGTCCCAAAGTTCCTCAAAACGCCCGGCGCTTTCGCGCAAGGCCCGGACCAAGGCGCGTTCCTCGTCCATCTCCAGCAGGGCGTCGTTGATCTCTGTGCTCAGCTCAGCGCCCGCCTCGGCCCCCTGCTTGCGGATGATGTTGGCGGCGCGCTTGAAGGTCAGCACGGCCTGCTCAAAATCCGCCTGGCGGCTGAAGGCGGTCAGCGCGTCGAAACGCATCTTGAGCTTGCTGATGTCGGCAAAGCCCGCACCGATGGCGGCGTCGGCCACGCGGCTGTCCACGCCCTCGCCGGTGGCGAAAAGCGCGCGCAAACGCTGGCCGAAGAAGTCCAGCATCTTGGCCAGAGCCTCCTCCGGGGGCAGCTTCCACCGCACATCCTGGTAGCCCTGCTGCGCCCAGGCCAGCACCTCGTCCAGTTTGAGCGTGAGCCCATGCTCCATCTTGATGCGGCTGATGCCGAGCGCCGCGCGGCGCAGCGCGTAGGGGTCTGCCGCGCCGGTGGGAATCATGCCCAGGCCGAAGCACCCGGCCATGGTGTCGGCCTTGTCGGCAAGAGCCAAGAGCGCGCCGGACAGGGTGGTCGGCACGGGCGAATCCGGTCCGGCGGGCAGGTACTGTTCGGCAATGGCCTGGGCCACCAGCTCGCTCTCGCCCTTCTTGCGCGCATAAATGCCGCCGATGACGCCCTGAAGGCAGTCGAACTCGTACACCAGCTCGCTCATGAGGTCGGCCTTGGCCAGCCGCCCGGCGCGGGCCATGTCGTCGGGCGACACGCCACAGGCCTCGCCCAGCGTGCGGCACAGCTTCTCAAGGCGGCGGGACTTGTCGCCCATGCTGCCCAGCGGACCAAGAAACACCACGCTGTCGAGCTTGGCCAGCCACTCGTCCATGTCCGTACCCAGGTCGGACTCCCAGAAGAAGCGGGCGTCCTCCAGCCGGGCTTTCAGAACGCGCTCCCAGCCCTTCTTCACAAGGGCCATGTCCGTGGGCTCGATGTTCAGGGTGGTGAGGAAATACGGCAGCAGGTTGCCGTCCGCGCCCTTGATGCCGAAGCTCTTCTGGTGGCTCTGCATGGAGGTCAAGAGCACCTGGGCGGGCAGTTCCAGGTACAGGCGCGCGAACTCGCCCAGGATGGGGCGCGGGAACTCAACGAGGTTCGCCACCTCAAGCAGCAGGCCCTCGTCCCAGACCACGCTGCCGCCAAGGCTCGCGGCCAGGCGGTCGCCCTCGGCGCGCACCAGTTCCAGGCGTTCGCGGGCGTCGATGACCACCCTGGCCTTGTCGCGAATGGTGTCGAAATAATCGGCCGCGCTGTCCACGGTCCAGGGGCCGGGGCCAAGCACGCGATGGCCGTGCGTCACGCGGCCGGAGGTGAGCCCGGCGATCTCCAGCGGCACCACGTCGGCGTCAAGCAAGGCCAACACCCAGCGCAAGGGGCGGCCAAAGAGGAAGTCCAGGCTGCCCCACTTCATGCGCTTGGGGAAGGACAGGGACTGGAACACTTTGATGCAAATTTCCGGCAGGAGGCTTGAAGTTAGCCCGCCTCCTTTTTTAACCTTCGCTACAAGATACTCACCCTTCGGCGTGGCCTCAATCTCAATTTCTTCAATGGTAACACCTTGAGTTTTAAGGAACCCCTCACCAGCCTTTGTCAAATTGCCCTGATCATCGTAGGCGATACGCTTAGGGGGGCCAGCAACTTTGGACGTTACAGACTGCTGTTTAGGATTGAGGTTGGCGTAGACCACCAGTCGCCTTGGAGTCGCGAACGTTTTTATCTCTTGGCATGTGACGTATGCCAACTCGAATTCTTTGGAGAAAAGTTCCGCCAACTCCTCGCCCAGGCGCGGCACAAAGCGCGCGGGCATCTCTTCAATCCCAATCTCAAGAATGAATTCAGACATATGGCGTCTCGCTCTCGGCTATTTAGCGGTTTGCAGCATGGGATGGCCCAGGCTCTCGCGCTGGGCGGCGTACAGGGCGGCAATGCCCGAGGCCAGGGCGCGCACCCGACCGATGTAGGCGGTGCGCTCGGTGATGGAGATGGCCCCGCGCGCATCGAGCAGATTGAAGGTGTGCGAGCACTTGAGGCAGTAGTCATAGGCGGGCCAGGGCAGCCCGGCCTCGATCAAACGCTTGCACTCGCCCTCAAACTTATTGAACATGTCCAACAGCATGGCAGCGTCGGACAGCTCGAAATTGTACGTGGACTGCTCGACCTCGTTCTGGTGGTACACCTGCCCGTAGGTCACGGTGTCGTTCCACATCAGGTCGTAGACGCTCTCCTTCTCCTGCAGGTACATGGAGATGCGCTCAAGCCCGTAGGTGATTTCCACGCTGGTGGGAAACAGGTCGATGCCGCCCACCTGCTGGAAGTAGGTGAACTGCGTCACCTCCATGCCGTTGAGCCAGACCTCCCAGCCCAGGCCCCAGGCGCCCAGGGTGGGCGACTCCCAGTCGTCCTCCACAAAGCGGATGTCGTGGGCCGCGGGATCGATGCCGAGCGCGCGCAAGGAGTCAAGATAGAGGTCCTGCACATTGTCCGGGCTGGGCTTCAGGATGACCTGGAACTGGTAGTAGTGCTGCAAACGATTGGGATTCTCGCCGTAGCGGCCATCCGTGGGCCGCCGCGAGGGCTCCACATAGCACACGTTCCAAGGCTCCGGCCCGATGACGCGGAAGAAGGTGGACGGATTGAAGGTGCCTGCGCCGCACTCGATGTCAAAGGGCTGCACCATGAGACAGCCCCGCTCGGTCCAATAGCGCTGCAAAGTCAGAATCAGGTCTTGAAAGTTCATATCATCTCCAATGGCCTAGATTTTTCTGTATGTGCCGTTTTCCCAGCGCAGGCCCAGGTGCCAGGCCACGAAGCGGTCCACAACGCGCCCCAACTCCCGGCGCATCTCCGGCTCCAGGGACAGCTTCGGCCAATCAGCCGGGCGGCTCTGACCGATCCACTCCAGCACCCGCACGGACCCGATGCACAGCGGCTCTGCCTGGGCGTCATCGCACAGACCGCACACAAGCCCGCCGCGCTCAATGGAAAAGGCCAGCCGACGCCCGTGGCCCCGCTCCACGTCATCGCGGTCAACGCCCTCGTGCTCCCACGCCGGACGGCCGCAGCGCACGCACAGGGCAAGATCCGGAGCCAGGCCCTGCTCAAAGGTCAGCTTGGCCTTGAACAAGAGCGGCAGCATCTCCGCACCCACCACACCCGTTTCCAGGGTGGCCAGCGTCTCCAGCAACAACTCAAAGACTGGCCGCGCTCCGTCCGGGCCAAGCTGCACGGCCTCGACGAATTTGAGGCAATGCGCCACCAGCCCAAGCTTGCGCGTATCGCCCCGCAAGCCGGGAAAGCCGTGCAGCAGCACGCCCTCCTGCAGCACGTTGTACGCACCGCGTCGGCTCGTCTCCACCCGGAAGGAGGCCAGAACCAGCTGATCCAGGCACCCGCTGAAGCGGCGGCGGCTGCGGCTCCCTCCAAACGCAAAGGCCGTGATGACACCACGGCCCACGCAGAAAAGCTTCAACCAGACGTCATTTTCCCGAAACCGGCCCACCCGAAGCACCAGGGCCTTTTCGGTGAACTCCATGCCCTTCTCCCGAGAACCCCTGGCTACCGGGGGCCGATCTCAACCGTCGCGGTCTGGCCCCGCTCTCCTTCAAAAGGATAGTGCGAGCCGTTGAGCCGGAAAACCACTCCGCCCGCGTTGCCCAGACGGACCTTGGCGGTCTTGGAGAACTCGAAGCTGCGGCTGTCGCCATCGCGGATGGTGAAGGTCTTGCGGCGCTGGCCCTCGCTCACCTCGACCCAGCAGATCTCGCCGGGCTTGGCGATGACCACGAGTTCATGCCCCCCCGCCATACGGTTCTCGGTGACCGGGGCCGTGGTGGAAACAGCCGCCGGGGCCTTGCGCGACACCTCGATGGACGCTGCGGGGACGGCGGGCTGGGCCTGGGCAGGCGCTGATGGGGACAACACCGCGGCGGCGGTCGAAGCTGTGGCGGACGAAGTCGAAAACGCCGGGGGCAAAGGCCCGTGCAGGGGTGCCGTGGCATTGGCCACGGAGCCTGCCTGGGTCGCATTGACCTCCGTGGGGCTATCGTCAGCAGGGCTGGCGCTTGTCGCGCTGGCGTTTGCCGCGTTGGCGTCCGTCGCGTTGGCACCCGTCGCATTGCCTCCAGGCACGGGGGCAGCGGCGCCTGTGTCAGCGGGAACCGAAGTCGACAGCGCCTGCTTTGCTTCAGACTGGATGCGCTGGCACTGGTAGGTCAGCCCCGCACCGCAAAGAAGGACAATAAAAAGCAGAACCCAGGGCCACAAGCGTCTGCGCGGCGCGGGCGACAACTCTACCGGCTTGGCCTGGCGCGGCGCGGGGTCCGCGCTCTGCTCCGCCTCCGATTCTGCCGGGGCGGGGCCGGACGGCGCATCACCTCCGTCCTGGGGCGCGACCTCGGGAGCAGGGGCGGCGGCGGGCAGGCCGCCAGCCATGGTTCCCGGCCCAAACGGCGCGGCCGTGGACGGCTCCGATGCCTGGGCGAGATACTTGGAGTCGCCATCCCACTGCTGGTCCACCAGGGCAGCAAGGGGCTCCGGGTCCAGACCCACGAGACGGGCGTAATTGCGCACATAGCCCTTCAGATAGACCGGGTGCGGCAGCAGCTTGACCTCGCCGTCCTCCAACGCGTTCAGATTGCGTCGGCTGATCTTCGTGGCGTCCATCACGTCACGAACCGATAAGCTCCGCCGCTCCCGTTCCTGTTTGAGTAGGCTGCCCAACTCCTGCAAATTCATGTGCGCGCCTCGCCTCGGCCCAACCGGACCCTACAAGTTCCTGTACTCGACAACTGCCTTATCGCGCAGCTTCTGCATGTATTCCTGGAAAACCTTTTCGAACTTGGCCTCATGCAAGGACTGATAGATTTGCTCACGCACGGAATCAAGCGGAAGCTCCTCCCCCTCCTTCAGGCTGATCACCTGCAACAGGCCGGCAAATTCCTGCACGTGCACCGGCGGTGTGATCTCTCCAGGCTTGAGGCCAGCCAGGGCCGTATTCCACTCCGGAGCCAGGTCCTTCCAGGCGATGAACCCGATCTCGCCGCCATTGCCGACGCCTGGCCCCTGGGAGTACTTGTTGGCGGCCTCGGCAAAGGTCATCTTCCCGGACTCGATCTCGCTCTTGAGGCCCAGCGCAGACATGTTCGACGGGACAAGGATGAGCGCCAGCTGGACCATGCTGTCCTTGGAAAACTCAGCCTTGCGCTCGTTGTAGCGCTGCTCGACCTCGGAATCCGTCACCACGACCTTGTTGGAGACAAGACCCCCGATGAGCCGATGGCGGATCATGTCCCGCCGCATGTTCCGGGCGAAGTCCTCCCGGCTCATCCGTTGCAGCTCAAGCTGCTTCTTGAACTCATCTTCCGTGAGATTGCGCTTGGCCATGAAGTCCTTGATCTGACTTGCGACCTCGGCGTCCGAAACGGTGAGCTTGTAGCGCTCCGCGTCCTGCTGAACAAGGATGTCATCGACCATCTGCTGCAGGATCTTCTGCCGAACCGCGGCAATCTGGGCGATATCATCCGTGCTCAACTGACGTCCGCGCGTCTGCTCGTACACAGGCCGCATGCGTTCATCAAACTCATACTTCGTGATGATCATCCCGTTGACCACAGCGACAACGCCATCAACCAGAAGGTCTTCGGCCAGCGCCGGAGACCGACCAGGGAAGGCCAGAAGGACAAATAAGGCCAAGCCCAAAGCCCTGGCCCGAAATTGTGCACGTACGCGCATGACTCTCCTTTCCTCTCCTGTACCGGGTCTGCCGCGACAAACCCACAATCGGGGAACCCTACCCCGTCTCGTTGCCGCTTGCAATGTCCTGCTGCGCGCCATCCTCGCCCGGCATCTCCCCCTCAGGGTCGGCCACCGGCTCCGGCGGAAGGTCCTCGTCGTCCTGCTTGTGCAGCAGCTGGCTGCTCACACGCACCACAGCGGCGTCAACCGCCTTGCCCAGCCACGCGTCGAAGGCCTGCTGGAGGCGCTCCTCCAAAAGCGCCGCCTCCACCTGGGGATACGCCTGGCTGATGTCCAGGGTTTCCGCACCAAGCCGCTCCAGCAGAATCAACCCCTCATAGCCGGCCCTGCCGGACAGGATGGCCCCCTGCCCGCCACCAGCGTCGCTTCCGTGCAGGGCGTCGGCCCAAGCCGGAGTCAACAAGTCGCGGGCGACAACGACCTCCCGAACCTGCGCGCCCGGGAAAGACTCGGCAAGCGTGGCGGCGCTGCGCTGTTGGCGATACAGGCCAAGCACCTTCTCCACCACGCTGCGTTCCGGCGCGCGCACGACCAGCACCCGTACCCGTTCCGGCAGCTGAAAAGCAGCCAAATGCTCGCGGTAGTATGCCTCGACTTCAAGGTGGTCCAGGTGGATGCTAGGCCGCAGCACCAGCCGCTGGAACTTCTCGATGCCGCAGACGTAGCGCAACTGCTTGCGCCACATCTTAAGGTCGAGGAACTCCTCGACCAGCATCTGCTCGAAGACTTCCTCAGGATAATCGCCGCGCACCGTGGCCTCGGCCTGCTCGAGCTCCTCGTCGCTGACTTCCTGGCCGCGCGCGGCCAGCTCCTGGGCCACCAGTTCCTGCGCGATGAGCTGGCCCAGAATCTCGCCATAGGCCTCGCGCAGCGCGCTGACAGAGGGCAATGTCCCCGACAACGCGTTGAAGTGCAGAATGTCGTACTGAAACTCCAGCAAGTCCAAGGTGATGGGCTTGCCGTTGACCCGCGCGACAACGCCCACGTCATCATTGGAGCCGCGGGTGCAGCCCCAGAGCATGGCAAGCAGGCCCAGCACAGCAAGCAGGGCGGTTGGCGCGCGGCGGTGTCGTGTCATCAGGCTCCACCCTTGGGCGGCGGGTTCGCGCCGCTGTCCAGCAACAATTCCAGTTCCGTACGCAGGTACTCCAACCCGGCCCGGACGTCCAGGCCCTCGGGATACCGCAATTCGAGCTTTGACGGGGGCATGAACCGCGCTTGGCGCCCAGCGCCGGACATCCAGGCCACCAGGACTTCGGGGGAGACGGCGCTGGCCTGCGCCCCCCAAGACAGCACGGCCTTGGAGGGCGAGAGCTCGGCCTTCCGCACTTGCAGACGCGAGAGCACGGCCTTGGCCTCAAGCACGCTGACAAACTGGCTGGCAGCCGACGGCAGCGGCCCGAAGCGGTCGCGCAGCTCGGCCTCAAGCTCCAGCAGCACCGCCTGGGTGCGTGCGCAGGAAAGGGCCTTGTAATAGCGCAGGCGCTCCTTGGCGTCGACGACGTACTCAGACGGCAAATGCGCCTCGAACATGAAGGTCAGTTCCGGATCGGTCTCCTGCTTGAGCGGTCCGCCGCGCACGCGGCGCACCTCTTCCTCCAGCATCTCCAGGAACAGGTCCAGGCCCACGCGGGCGATCTGCCCGCTCTGCACCTCGCCCAGGATATTGCCCGCCCCGCGCAGGCGCAGGTCCTCCATGGCCACCTGGAAACCCGCGCCCAGATAATCCAGCTCCAGGATGATGCGCAGCCGGCGCTTGCTGATCTCCGGAAGGCGCTCCAGGCTGGGCACCACGAAGTAGGCATAGGCTTGGCGATCGCTTCGGCCCACGCGGCCGCGCAGCTGGTACAACTGGCCCAGGCCGAACATCTGCGCCTGGTCCACGATGAGCGTGTTGGCGTTCGGAAAGTCCAGGCCGGACTCGACGATGGCCGTGCACACCAGCACGTCCAGCTCCTTGTGCCAGAAGCCGTGCATGGCGTCTTCCAGGGCGCGCTCGCTCATCTGGCCGTGGGCCATGCCGATGCGCGCGCCCGGGGCCAGCTTGCGCACATATTCGGCCACCTGCTCCAGGCCCTCCACGCGATTATACACCCAGAACACCTGCCCGCCGCGCGCAAGCTCACGGGCCAGCACGTTGGCCAAAAGCGTGTCGTCACGCTCCACCAGCGCCGTCTCCACCGGCTTGCGGTCCTCGGGCGGCGTCTCGATGACGGACAGGCTGCGAATGCCGGAAAGCGACAGCTGCAACGTGCGCGGGATGGGGGTGGCGGTTAGGGTCAGGGCGTCGATATTCTTGCGCAGGAGCTTGAGCTTCTCCTTGTGCTTCACGCCGAAGCGCTGCTCCTCGTCCAGGATCAGCAGGCCGAGTTTGGGCAGCTCCACGTCGCCGGAGAGCAGCCGGTGGGTGCCGATGAGGATGTCCACCTCCCCGCGGGCCGCCGCCTGGATGGTGACCTTCTGGTGCTTGGGCGGAACGAAGCGGCTGAGCATCCCGATGCGCACCGGGAAGCCCTCCATGCGCCGGGTGAAGGTCTGGTAGTGCTGCTCGGCCAGAACGGTCGTGGGGCACAAAAGCGCAACCTGACGGCCATCATGCACGGCGCGGAAGGCCGCACGCAGGGCCACCTCGGTCTTGCCGAAGCCCACGTCGCCGCAGACGAGGCGGTCCATGGGCTCGGTTCCGCCCATGTCGGCGAACACGTCGTCTATCGCCTTGGCCTGGTCCGGGGTCTCCTCAAAGCCGAAGGTGGCCTCGAACTCGCGGTACATCTCGCCCGGCGGGCCGTAGGAGTAGCCCTTGGCCACGCGCCGGAAGGCATACATCTCAACAAGGTCCTGGGCGATCTTCTCGATGGCCTACTTGGCGCGCTCGGTGCTCTTGGCCCACTGGCTGCCGCCCAGCTTGTCCAGCCGGGGGTCCACGCCCTCCGGCCCCTTGAAGCGCTGCACGAGGTTCAGCCGATCCACGG
>JBFWMQ010000039.1:0-21409 GCA_050251495.1 Desulfovibrio sp.
TTCAAATATTCTGTTGCATTACTGCTACAGTAGCCATCGTCATTAATGAGGCAAATACTTTTACACTCATAAATGATTTCGCGGCTTCTTATATGAATTGTTATATCGCAGATACCTGCGATTGATGCATGAGTATGATTTTTAGTGTGAAATATTTCCGATTGTGAAGAGATGCCCCAGTCGCAGTCAAGATCATAAATTTTTCTTTTAATCCAAGCGACAAGAGTCCTACTAATCACATTTTCATGATCCCACGGTTTAATCAAATGTGCATTTTCCGTCCAAGCAACGCCCAGCAAGGTAATAAACTCGGAAACAACAGCACTAGGGGAAATTTTCTGGCTAAATAACGCGGCCCAGAGTTCCTTATCCAAGTTTTGTGATGTCATTAGTGCAACAAATCCTGATCACTTGATTCGATTGGGGTCAGCAGGAGATCAAGGAAACGATCAGCGTCTTGAATTGCAGAACGTGTAAGCCAAAATCTCCGCTGCATTGGTTTTATCATGTAAGCATCTTGGTTAAAGAAAAAGAAAACAGCGCGCTCCAAATAAATATTATGACGCAATTCGAAAAGCATCTTCGCGCGCAGACCGGGAAGAAGTTTATCAATACCGCCATCTACAGGCTCTTGTGTATTAATTCCAGCGCGTTCCTCTGGCATACCTATAGATTGAGAAATTCGCACTAAAGCTAATTCCCCAGACTTCGCAATTACTGCTGCATGCACCATTCTTGCGTCCTGCGTGCGGCGAGACAAAGTACTTCCGAGTGTTGTGCAATAATCCTCTGTTTCCGTCACGTCAGCCATCTCCCAAAGGGCTGGGAAATGGCTTGCCGCTGGGTGCATCGCGGGGCGAATATGCGAAAAAAACTCTTTTATAATAGCAGCCTCATGCTCTCGAACTCCATAGTAGGCGAACACCAAATCATCAATACGCAACCTAATGCTATTTATATCCAGCTGTGTCGCAAGGACTTGGTGACTTCCGCTTGTCTTGCTCAGCAATCCATCCATGATACGAACAATCTCCGTTCGTGCTTTTAGCGCTTGATCCATGTTTGGCACATCAAGAGGTTCAGGGAATGGCAAATTCAAAAAAGTATAGCGCTTAGCGAGGCGTTCGCGGTCAGCCCCAAGATTTGTGAGATAATAGATGTACCAAGCCACAAAAGTGCTGTTCAAAATTGCCGTCAATAGCTTTGCTGTTTCTCGTCCAGAATGAGTGTCTGGGACCACAATGCCCATTAGGCTCATGTTGAAGCTAAAACTCTGCTCTGAATATGTTGCCCGCAGCCGATATCCTGCATCCTCAGTCGTAGACGGAATCATTACAATATGAGGAGCATCAAATGATTCGGCAAAACGCTTCCACACTACATTGTCGTGCTTCACTGTTGTGCTGACATGTGGCTGAACCCAAGGTACGAGGTGGTCTGTTGGCAAATAAGGCATAGCCAGAAGTTCTGGAAATTTCTTAATTTTTTCCTTTCTCCCTTTCTCCTTGTCCTCGCGGTAAATCTGGAACCCCAGTCCGATCCCCCACTCAGGCCGAGCTCCGGCAGAAGCCTTTCTAGCTGACAGCGTGGGCCTCATCAGCTTGTCTAACCTCGGCAGGGTCTCAAGATACCCTAGCAGACGCTCTTCCACAGGGGTGATCCACATTAGCCGCTGGCAGAGATGTCCTGGTGACGATTGAAGGTTCTGGACCCACACGGAGTGTCGATCGTCTGGGGTAAGGAGAATTCTGCCAGCCTTGGAGGCATGGTAGTCTGCTTTAGGACACAAATGCATGTAACGGTAGGCTGTAGGGTTATCTTCACGGGTTGCAGAAAAAATACAGGCAGGGACTTTTGCCACGGGGAAAAGTGTATTTCGCAGATCAGAAAGGTCAATCAAGCAATCCAAACGTAATGTTTTCAATAACACACTGAGCGCCTTGTCCGCGCCGTTTATATATATGCAACCAGTCATTGATAGCAATAAAGCGAGAGTCCCTTTGGTCTTTAGATGCCTTGGAGCTTTCCAAAGAAATGGCCAAGCCTTTTCCCTGTTCGGTACTGTATATTTTTGAAGCGCGCACCAAGTCTCACCGGATGTTACTTCATCTTTCTGCTGCCCCCATGGGGGGTTGCCTATGATGAGATCAAAAGCCTCCGTTTCAGGAAGATTAAAAAAATCTTGCTGCCGCAAGCTATTCCCTAGGAGGCTTGGCAAGATCGCAGTATTGTTGCCTAACTCGGATTCAATTTCCTTCGGTTTTCGTTCATTGAGCAGAGCCAAAGCTATGGAGAATGACGCAATATGGATCGCTGTTTTGTTGATATCTCGCCCGTGCAGGTTGGTTGCCATCTCCTTGAGCTTCGCCCAATTCGGCTGTGAACCCTTGCATCCAAGATGGCAAGCCATCCGCTGAAGCAGGGTTACTAAGAAAATGCCGGAACCGCACGTTGGGTCCAGAATCTGTGGGGTAATTCCCAAGCCTAAACTGGCCTGCACTGCTGGCCACGCCTGGTCCACCACAAGATTGGCAAGGCGGCGTGGTGTGTAATAAGCTCCATTACTCTTCTTCTCTCCGGCACCTTCTAGAAAGCGATCATACACTTCACTGATTAGTTCCACAGGAATGTGGTTAAACTGGTAAAGAGGGACCAAACGATTCCTATCTTCCTCAGGGTTGTAAATTCCCTCAAGGAACATAGCCAAAGTCTTCCCTCCGAGTTCCCACACACTGTCATCGGGCAGGAGCATATTCCCGTTAAAGGCCTTGCTCAAAAAAGTGAGAAAAACCTTCCAACCGTTCTTCGAACCTCGAAGCAGGCCGTGCAGTGTCGTGTAGTTGTCCCCCCCGTAACGGCGGGTGTGTTTTTCACTGATAATCCCTCGATCCCACAAGTAGCGAAGAAACATGACTTGGAGAAGTGCCTTATGGGCATCTCCCTGCGGGATATGGTCCACACTGACGAGAATCTTACGATAGGCGGACAGGTCTGAGATGAGGCGCACGTCAACCCGGTCTTTCGGGTTAAGCTTCGGCGCATAGTCGGCAAAGATTGTTCCAGACTCTACCCTAGGAAGTAGGTCCGCGATGTCTTTGTGGTCAGATATCGCAAGGCTATCCAGAAATCGCAGATCAAGTTTCTCACTCTCAAGCGTTTTTTCAGGGGGGGAGGCCCAAAGGGAATAGATGGCCAGCGAATCCTCACGAATGGCCAGCAAAAAATCTGCGACCCCCTGATTCCAGAGAGCCCCATGCACACGGTCCAGGGTTTCACGATCCTGGTTTCGATTATCCAGAAAAACCGTACTAGGGATACCTTTAATACAATGGACCGCGCAAACGCCAAGACTCAGAGCATCGCGCAAAGCCCCGGCATAGGGCATGCCCGGCGTTGCCTCGACAAAAACGTCATGCCCGAGGCGAGGTTCAAGCTTGAGGGCTTGCACCCATTTTCCTGGGAGAGCGATATTCTGCGCTGTGTTCATTGTGCCTTGCCCTATATCACGTCCGTTGAAATTTCAACCAAGATGAGAACGTTACTTCGCTGTGGGCTGTTAGATAAGTGTCAAGAACCGTGAACTCTGTTTGAGGATTTCCTTTGATCTAGGCTGGAAGAGCCCCCGTTTCGCCTCCCCCCCGCCAAACAAGGGGATGGGTCTAGCCCCTGTCCAGACCTAGTACTAGTGACGAACATACCTGCTCTCTTATGAGTTTAGATTCCAGCGACAACGAGCCCACCAACGTAGAAAATAAAATTGTGGAGAAAGTCGATGCGAGGACTCAACCAGACACAAGTTCAAGCCGCACCCTGCACCCCACGGCGGAGGCGTACCGCTTGAGCGTGTCTAAACTCTTGACCTTCCCTGCCTCGATTTTCGCCACGGCGGGCTGGGAGATGCCCATGGCCTCGGCAACCTGGGCCTGAGTCTTCCCAGCGCGCGTCCTCGCGGCAATGGCCTGCGAGATGAGCGCGAACTCGTCGCCGAGCGCGTCATACTCCTTGCAGAATTCCGGGACGGCCATGAGCCCTTCCCGCGCTTTCGAAAAGGGTATTGCTTGCTTCACTTGTTTTCTCTCCATCGGCTCTGACCTGCTTCCCGTTGACAACACCTGTCGCTTTCGAAAGAGGTGGGCATGAAGCCGGAAGTGGCCGAAGTCCCATGCTCGCTAGAGAAACGCCTTATAAGGCATGCTCAGAGCCTTGCCCAGCCGCTTAGCCATTTCCTTGCCAATCGTCCGCATCCCTCGCTCCATTTCCGAGATATTGGCCACATGCACACCAATGGCAACGGCAAGGGTAGCCTGCGTCATGCCTCGCAAACCGCGCGCACCACGCAAGACAGTTCCGGGTGTGGAATCTGGGAATACCCGCTCTGCCGGGATATTTGGACTCGCAGCCTCAGCGATAGCCTGCGCAACGGCGTCGCCACGCTCAAGGGGCACCACGGCCATGATCTCCACCATGCCGTCAGTACGGGGCGTTCTCGTGAGTTCCAACATATGATACCTCCACCAATTGCACGGAATGTTTGCAAACTCTCCAGACAGCCACATACGTGGGCCTGCCTTTATTCAGGTGACAATGGTATGTGTCTCCAGCCCGATTCTTGAGCTTACCGAAGTTGGGCATGCTGGGCTGAAGAGGACCGCCATATTCGATGGCCTTTCGCAAGGCGTCCAGTCGCTCGGCTATTCGCCTGGGCAGGCTCCGCGCTTGCTTGGCTGCCTTGGTCGTGAATTCAACTGTCCACTGCATACAGAATCTATAACCAGAAAATGGCTATACGTCAATCGTCAAGGCTGGCACCTTCCCTGAGGAAGAGCTTCGAATTAATGTCCCGAGTTACCCTCGGCACCTGCCCCTCAACAACAAGCCCGCCGCAATTTTCGAACCGCCCCACGGAATGTCCAAATGTCCAGCCAAGGGGGATGTTGGCACCTGCTGGACTTGTCCATCACCCCCCTGGCCCACACGGTTGCCACATTCCCGGTTGGCACCTCTGGATTCTCTGACCTGCCTGGCCCACCTTCGCGTCCGCTCTTTTGCCGCTTTCAGGAACCAAAGGGCCTGCAAGGACATCCGATCGGGACACCTCCATCGCACGCCTGAATCCGCATTTATCAACAGTATATCGGGAACTTATCCAGCATCGCGCTGGTACTGAAATTACCAGTCGAAGTGGAAGCATGGGAAAGATGGAGGGAAACGAAGAGAATGTACCCAGAAGCTTGACACTCCGCAGCAACCCATTGCCAGCTATGCACTGTCAATTCAGGTGGTTATGCCTTAACGATTCGGCAGTCTCAAATGCTGTTTTTTGCAGCTTCATTCTCCGGGCAAAAGTTGGTCCACACTTGGTCCACATCACACCTGGAATTTGTGGCTTTTCTGGCACGTCTGGAACAAAAATTTCAGAAGTATATTAGTATGTTTGAGAAAGTGTTTGAGATTCCTCAGCCTCTTTCACGCCGTTAACAGGGGTTCAAATCCCCTTGGGGACGCCAGGAAATCAACGGTTTACGTTAACAGCGTAAGCCGTTTTTTCGTTCCTGGCGCGGGCGAGGCACGGGACTTTGTGTGGCGGGTTCACGACCGCGTGGCGGAGATCGCATCAACACAAGGCCCTGGTCACGCGACACCAGCAATCAACACGAGCAACATACTGGGTACCCGGCGCCAAGCGCGCCAGCATTCCCAGACTCATGGCCAAGGGGATTCGCCCCTCCTTGACGGGCGCAACCGCATAATCTACCAACAGCCATGCGTAATCCCCCAAGCGCGCCTCCCAAAATCATCCATACCTCATGCATCGCGCGAGAATTACTTGAATATTTCCCGGAAACCATCCTGGGTCATAAGGTGCGCAATCTTTTGATGCGCCTTCCTGGCACGCAAACACGGAGGTACAGCATATGGTGGAACACAGCCTTGGCTTCCCCATGGATGTATATGCCGTTCTGACTAAAGGTGAATTTGTTGACACGAGTTATCAAAAGCGGATTGCGGATTTCTGCAGCGCTAATAACTTTTCTTCAGTACTGATATATGGCTCAAAGTCCAGTACAGGCATGTTTGTCAAAACATCGCTTGGCGAGAAGTTCCACGGCTTCGTGAACACGGATACCATTGATGAGAACGCCAAGTTCAACTTCGATGCGATAATTCTTGGGGTCTCTCCGCAACATTATCCAGCAGTTCTGGAAACGTTACGAAAGATCGTTCCCTCATCCACAAATGTCATTCTGCTTTTTGAAGGCGAGCCAACAAAAAGAAAGTATAACGACATTCTGGTGTTCGGCGATAGCCACTCGAAATTTTTTCTGAACAAGAGCCTGACCATAGCCGGTCATTATCTCAATTTTAACGTGCATCACGTCGGCCCCGCGCTTGCCTCCAGCATGGCGGACAAGATCTCGGTGACGATGGCCCGGAACTACATCCTTTCAACGCTGAAGCACCACAAGAATAGGAATTTTTTCTGGAAGGAGCCGCAAAACAGATTCATTGTGCTTACGTTTGGCGAGATTGATTGCCGTTCACATATCCTTACACGCGTTTCTTCTTTCGATTATGAGAACGACTTCACCCCTGTCGGTCAATCCGTTCTCGTCTCCGTACATCGCTATTTCTCCTTCATCATGGAACTTCGCCTCTTGGGATTCGTCCCTGTCGTCTGGGCGCCAATCGCATCTTCCGCCCTGCCGGGGGACAAACCAGGGAACAGGCGGATGATCGCCTGCGATGGCGTCGATTTCCCGCTTTATGGCTCACCCGCTTTGCGCAACAGGATCACAAGACTTTTCAATTCGACATTGCGTGACTTGTGCCAACAGCAGAGCGTCCCCTTCCTCTCCGTCTTCGACCAGATGCTTACGGCTGAAGGATTAACAAAGCCTGACCTTTTGCCCGATTGCTATCACCTGGGCGAACAATCCTGGCCAGAGGCGGCACGCTTGTTCGCCGGTTTGTTCTCAGAACTGCTGCAAGATGCCGGGCAAGACGAGCGCACAGGCCTTGCCAAATAAGTGGCCGGGGGAGTCGCCCGTCCTGGCCTGGCTCAATCGCAGTCGTCGGTCCCCATGCGCAACGAAAAGGCCTGCGCCCCGCCTCCGTGGAGACAAAGCGCAGGCCCGGAGCCGGGATGGCGGAATGGCTAGGCCTGGCCGAGGGCCTGGCTGTCCTGCCGGGCGCTGGATCTGCGGGCCTTGTACATGGCGCCCAGAATGATCACCGCGCCCATGAGCAGGGCCGCGCACATGATCAGGAAGCTGGCGGCGTCCATGAGGGCCACGGAATCCGGAGCGACGTCAAGCAGGCCCAGCTCGGCCAGATACTTGGGCACAGCCAGGGCGCGGCTCACGGCCACGATGAGCATGATCGAGCCCATGACGAACTTGATCATGGATTCCTTGACGATGGTGGTGCCGATGGCGCCGAGCTGCACGCCCAGGAGCGAACCGGCCAGGATGATCAGGGTCAGGCGGATGTCGACCATGCCGTGCATGGCCCAGTTGATGGTGCCGCCCAGGCCCATGGCGAAGGCGATGACCAGTTCCGTGGCGGAGGCCACCAGTCCGCTGGCGCCGATGATGTAGATCATGCCTGGCACGCCGATGAAGCCGCCCACGGCGATGGTCGCGGCGAGCATTCCGGTGGCGAAGCCGACCGGGATGGTGAACCACATGGAGATGCGCACCCCGGCGGTCTTGAAGGTCATCATGGGCCACAGCTCGATCTTCTGCAGACGCTTGGCCAGGGGCGCGACGGGCTCGGCGCCCTCGGCGTCCTTGGAGTTCATGGCGTCGTAGAACACGTACCCGCCGACGATGACCAGCACGGCCACGAAGGACAGGCTCACGTACAGGTTGGACCCGGACTGGCCCCAGGTGTCCAGGATGAAGTTCTGCAGCTTGATGCCCACCTGCACGCCGACGCCGGCGCTGGCGGCCATCACCAGTCCAAGCTTGATGTCCACCTGGCCGTAGCGGAAGCGCTTGATGGCGCCCACAAGCGCCTTGGGGAACTTGTGGCACATGTTGCTGGCCACGGCCACGGTGCCGGGCACGCCCAGGCTCATCATGCCCGGGGTGAGCACAAAGGCTCCGCCCGAGCCGATGAAGCCGCTGACCAGACCGCCGATGAAGCCGACGATGAACAGGAATGCGATGGAGGAAGCGGACAGGTCGATGAATTTGAGGCTGTCGAGGGCGACGTCCATTGGTATCTCCTTCAGGCTTTCGCGCGGATTAGGCGTTCAGGGTGGCGCGCACTTCGGGGCGCTTGGTCTTGGTCGGCTGTGCGGCCTTGACCGGCTGCTTGGCGGTGATGCCGAGGGCGGTCCACAGGTTGGACGCGAAGCCGCCGTGCACATAGGAGACCAGGAAGACCGTGGCGATGGGCATGGCGGCGTACATTCCGCCGCGCGAGAACAGCTCCGTGAGGGGGTTGGCGAACTGGAAGATCGCGCCATACACGGCGGCGCTGGCCGCGCCAAAGCCGATCATCCGGACCACTGCCTGTTTCTTCGTTATCTCATGAGCCATGTTCTCCTCCATGTTGCATATTTCTGGCGAACGCCGCCATATTGGCCATATTGAGTGAACGCGTTGGGCTAATGCCGCGCCGCGTAGATGCGCTGCCCAATGCGCCGGATCGGGTTCCGGGACGCCTTGGCCGTGTCATGGACGCCGCCCCTCGGCGTCATCCTGGGCAGGAACGACAACAGCGGGCAGGAGCCGCCGCACGCCTCGTCCCTGGCCTGCTCGTGGACGGCCCTGATGGCCGTCGGGGCGTTGGGGAACAGGTGGTCCTGGCCGATCTTCTCCAGCAGGTGGGTGCGGCGCAGCACGCCCATGACGGACTCGTTCGCGCCCGCCAGGGAGAAGTCCACGCCCGCGCGGCGGCAGGAATCCACCACGCGCGCCAGGGCCTCCATGCCCGAGGCGTCCATGCCGTTGATGCCCTTGGCCACAAGGATGATGTGCCGCAGATTGGGCTTGGCCAGGCGTCTCTCGCTGATCGCATCTTCCAGGTGGCTCGCGTTGGCGAAGAACAGCGGCCCCTCGAAGCGGATGACGTCCACGTGCTCGCACTCCACAAGGCCGTATTCCTCCGCGCAGCGCAGGACGTGGTCCTCGGCCATGGACAGGGAGCGGACCTTGGGGCGCATGCTCTTGTAGAGGAACACCCCCAGGGAAAGCGCCACGCCGATCATGATGCCCTTGTCCAGGTGCGGCGCAAAGGCCAGGGTGGCCGCAAAGGTCACCACCGCGACCACCCCGTCGCAGCGCTGCGCCTGCCAGGCGTGGACGATGCCGGAGAAGTTCAGCAGGCCCGCCACGGCCATCATGATCACCGCGGCCAGCACGGCCTGGGGCAGGTGGTACAGAAACGGGGTGAAGAACAGCAGCACGCCGAGCACCATCACGCTGGTGATGACGCTGGACATGCCGGTCACCGCCCCGGCCTGAAGGTTCACCGCGGACCGGGAAAAGGAGCCCGAAACCGGGTAGCTGCTCGTGGCCGCGCCCAGCAGGTTGGCCAGGCCCTGGCCGATGAGCTCCTGGTTGGGGTCAAGGCGCTGCCCGGTCTTGTCGGCCATGGCCTTGGCGATGGAGATGGCCTCCATGAAGCCCAGGACGGCGATGATCATGGCGTAGGGCAGCAGGTGCAGGGCCATCGCGGCGTCAAACGTGGGAATGGAGAAGCTGGGCAGGCCTTCGGGGATTGCGCCCACCACCGCGCCGCCGCCGCTGAGCAGGAGGCTGCCGGCGTTCAGGGGCGTGTTGCCGACCTTGAGCCGCCAGGTGCGGCCGTCCGTTTCAACGCCTGCCGGCGCCTGGCCCGCAGGATAGATGCGCGCGCCATCCGGCTGCAGCGCCGCGGTGAACAGCATGGAGCGCAACACCGTGCGCTGGTGCCGGCTTACGAGCTTCTCCTGCTCCAGGTCATGGTTGATGCGCATCAGATCGCTTTCCGCAGCCACCTGGGCGTTGAAGTCGCCCCGCTTCTTCGCCGCGTCGAGCGCGGCCGTTGCCTGCGTCCGATGCGTGGCCAGCTGGCCCATGTGCTCGGTGGCCTGGTTGAAGGCCGTGATGGCCGCGACGGCGGCGGGCGACTGGATGGCTGAAAGCGCCACCTGGCGGTTGTGCTCAAACCCCGCGCCCCAGGAAATGACGGATGTGACGACCACGGCCACGAGCACGGCGGGCACCTTTGGGGAGAAGCGCTTCAGCCCGAGCATGATGGCGAGTGCCAGCACCCCCATGCCCAGTGTCGGCCAATGGGTATAGTGCAGGGCGGAGGACACGACGTTCGAGATGGTCTCGTAGTGGTGCTCGGCATTGTCCACGGAAACGCCGAACAGCTTGGACAACTGGCTGGTGGCGATGATGATGGCCGCCGCGTTGGTGAAGCCGTTGACCACCGGGTGCGAGAGGAAGTTCACCACCAGGCCCAGGCGCAACACGCCCAGGGACAGCTGGAACAGCCCCACGAAGACCGAGAGCAGGATGGCATAGGCGATGAAGCTGCCGCTTCCGGCCGTGGCCAGGGGTTCAAGGCTGGCCGCCGTCATCAGGGAGACGACCGCCACCGGGCCGGTTGCGAGCTGGCGGCTGGAGCCGAACAGGGACGCGATCATGGGCGGCAGGAAGGCCGCGTACAGGCCATAGTACGCGGGCAGCCCGGCGAGCTGGGCATAGGCCATGCTCTGCGGGATGAGCACCAGGGCGACGGTCATGCCCGCCATGGCGTCGCGCTTGAGCGTCGCGGTGTTCATGTCCCTGAACCAGGCGACGAAGGGGAAAACCGTTGTCAGCATCTGCTTACTGCTCCTGGTGCGACACGCTTTTGCGGAGAGCTCGGATCAAGGCCAAGGGAGACATCCGCGCCGTCAGCATTTGAGCGAGAATTCCGGCACGGTCAGCGCCGCGTTGCGCCGCTCGGCCTCGGGGCGGCGGGTGATGACGAACTCCACCCGCCGCAGTTCCACGCTCACGGCGTTCAGGACCTCGTCGCGTCCCCCCTGGCGCAGCAGGTGCGCGCAGGACACGCCGCGCCGCGCCGCCTCGTCGAGCAGAGGCTGGCCGCCCATCCGCGCGCGGGACTCGAAACGCGAGCGGCTCACCGAGCCGTCGTCCACGCTCAGAAGCACCAGGTCAAAGCCCAGGCGCTCGGCAAGATTCACCGCGTACACGACCATCGTCCCTGGCACTCCGTCCGCCTCCGCCAGCACCAGGATCTTGCGGTGCTCGGCGTGGAAGTCGCCCAAAACCTCCAGGGCGATGCCCAACTCGCCAGCCTCGGCCAGGGTCAGCGCCTCGCCGTAGGCCTCCATGGCGTCCCGCAACCCCCCGCGCAGCTGCAGGGAGAGTCCGGGCTGCTTGCCGCCAAGGGACAGGCTCTCGCGAAGTTTGGACATCGGCTTGCGCATGGCTCCCCCAGGGACCAGGACTAGACCTTGAGGCTGGGACGCTGGCGTTTGTTCTTGGCATCGGCCCGGGGGGCCTCGGCCTTGGTCTGGCTTTTGGCGGTCTTGCCCAGAACGGAAAGCGTCTCCTGCTCCAGGTTGCGCTCGGCAAAGGCGGCGGCGGCAAAGCTTGTTTCAATCATCTCACGCAGAGTGCTCATGGCGACTCCTCGGGTTGAAGTTGCAGTTGGCCCGGATATTTCAAGGGATGTGCCGTGGGGTATGCCGTAGCCAACTATCTGAAATAACGACATTAATACGCTAGCGCGGCAACCACGCAGGCCCGGCGAGCGTTGCAGATCGCAACAGTCCCGGGCGAGACGAATGCGCAACATGTTGAAATTACAGGAGTGAGTGAAACGCACAGTGCCCTGATTGACTTGTTGCGAATTGCAACACCTGCCAGAACAAGGAAGACGCGGATTACAGGCGGCCTTTGACACACAGGGAAACGCGGGCGTAAACAGGCCACGAATGGCCGCGAACACGCGCTGTCACCAGGCGCAGGGGGAGGACACGGGATGATCTTTTTTCGCAAGCCCGAGGAAGAGCAGGCGCCGACCAGCGGCAAGGGCCTGGATGAATTGCGCGGACAGGTGAAGGGCGCGGCCCTGCCGGAAGCCGTGGCGGCCATCGTGGCCAAGGAGCTGGGCCGCCTGGACAAGACCGACCCCTCGGTGGCCGAGTACTCCATCGGCCTCAACTACATCGACTGCCTGAGCAGCCTGCCCTGGACCACCGCCACCGAGGACTGCCTGGACTTCGCGCGGGTGGAACGCATCCTGGCCGACCGGCACTTCGGGCTGGACCACGTCAAGGAGCGCCTGCTGGAGTACCTGGCCGGGCGCACCCTGGCCGCCAGCGCCCCGCCGCACGTGCTGGTGGTCGATGACGAGGAGATCGCCCGCACCAACCTTGAGCATGTGCTGAAGAAGGAAGGCTACGCCGTGCGCACCGCCGCCAATGGCGTGGAGGCTCTTGAGCTGGTGCGCGCCTGGAGCTTCGACCTCATCGTCACCGACCTCAAGATGGACAAGATGGACGGCATGACGCTGCTGGCCGAGGCCGGGCGGCTGTCGCCGGGCACGCAGATCATCATCGTCACCGGCTACGCCACGGTGAACTCCGCCGTGCAGGCCATGCGCACCGGCGCGGCCCACTATCTGACCAAGCCCATCAGCCTGGACGATCTGCGCGCCAGCGTGCGCGAGGTGCTGGGCCAGAAGAAGAAGCTCGCCCCGGCGCGCGGCCCGGTGCTCTGCTTCACCGGGCCTCCGGGCACGGGCAAAACCTCCATCGGCATGGCCATCGCCGAGGCCCTGGGCCGCAAGTTCCACCGCATGTCCATGGCCGGGCTGCGCGACGAGGCAGAGCTGCGCGGCCACCGCCGCACCTACGTGGGCGCAATGCCGGGCAAGATCATGCAGGCCATCCGCCGCCTTGGGGTGAACAACCCCGTGCTCATGCTCGACGAGATCGACAAGGTCGGCCAGGACTTCCGGGGCGACCCCGGCGCGGTGTTCCTGGAAATTCTGGACCCCGAGCAGAACCGCTCGTTCATCGACCTTTACGTGGACGTGCCCTTTGACCTGTCGCAGGTCATGTTCATCGCCACGGCCAACGACCTTTCGCGCCTGGACGCGCCCCTGCAGGACCGCCTGGAGGTGGTGCACTTCCCCGGCTACACCGAACCCGAGAAAGAACAGATCGCGCTCAAGCACATGGTGCCCCGCCAGTGCGCGGAGCACGGCCTGACGCACCCCTATCCCGTATTCGCGCCCGAGGCCGTGCGCACCATCATCCGCGACTACACGCGCGAGGCCGGCGTGCGCAACCTGGACCGCGAGATCGGGTCCGTGTGCCGCAAGCTGGCGCGCCTGGCCATGACGCCGGGCGCGGACGGCGGCCCCCAGGGCAGCTACCCGGCCAACATCGACGCGGCGCTGGTCACGAGCCTGCTGGGCCCGCGCCGCCACACGCACGAATCCGCCCGGCCCGTGTCGCGCCCGGGCGTGGTCAATGGCCTGGTCTGGAGCGACTCCGGAGGCGAGATCGTGCTGGTGGAGGCGGCCAGGATGCGCGGCACGGGCCAGCTCCTGCTCACCGGATCGCTGGGCGCGGTGCTCAAGGAGTCCGCACAGACGGCGCTCTCCTACATCCGGGGCAACGCCGAGGCCTATGGCCTGGACCCGGACTTCTTCGCCGCGCAGGACCTGCACATCCACATCCCCGCCGGAGCCATTCCCAAGGACGGGCCCTCGGCGGGCGTGACCATCCTCATGGCCCTGCTCTCGCTTCTGACCGGACGCCCGGCCCGGCCCGGCGTGGCCTTGACCGGCGAGATGTCGCTGGGCGGGGTGCTGCTGCCTGTGGCGGGCATCCGCGAAAAGGTGCTGGCGGCCCTGCGCGGCGGCGTGCACACGGTTGCCCTGCCCGCGGGCAACCAGCCCGAGGCCGAGGCCCTGGAGGCCGACATCCGCGCCAATCTCAAAATCGTTCTGGCCACCGAGGCGGACGAGCTTGTGGACGTGGTGCTGGAGGCGAAGAGGTAGGGGCAAAGGGATGAGGGCGAAGGGGAGAGGCCGGGAGGCTTGTCAGACATCGCAGGGTGCTTACTCTTTCCGTTATGAAAAATCTCGTGTGCCCCTCATGCCGCGCCGTGAACCGCGTTGACGAAACCCGCCTGGAAAGGGCCGTGTGCGGCAAGTGCGCCACGTCTTTGGCTGGCGGCGAGGTCCTGCATCTGGACGCCGCCCTTTTGGACACGCTGTTGGCCCGGGACGGGCTGCCGCTGGTGGTGGACTTCTGGGCCCCGTGGTGCGGCCCATGCCGCGCGATGGCCCCGGCTTTTGAGGCGGCAGCGTCGCAGTTGGCCCCCTGGGTGCGCCTGGGCAAGGTGGATACGGAAAAAGAGCGGGCCCTGGGCGCGCGCTTCCAGGTGCAGTCCATTCCCACCCTGGTGCTTTTCCGCGCTGGACGCGAACTGGACAGGCTTTCCGGCGCGCGGCCCGCGCGCGACATCGTGGCCTGGGTGCGCGGACGCCTGGGCCAGGCCGGCTAGCCCAGCCCCGCCCTTTTGAGCTTGCGCCAGAGCGAGGCGCGGTCAATGCCGAGGATTTCCGCGGCGCGCGACTTGTTCCCCCCGGTCTGATCCAGCACCAGCAGGATGTGCTGGCGCTCGTTTTCCTCCAAGGTGGACATGCCCCCCTGGCGCGAGGTCTTGAGCTGCGGCTGGTCCAGCTGCATGTCCGGGGGCAGGTGGCGCGGCTCCACCACCGGGCCTTCGGCCAGGACCACGGCGCGCTCCATGAGGTTCTCGAGTTCGCGGATGTTGCCGGGAAACGGATAGGTGGCCAGGATGTCCAGCACCTCGGGCGAGAGCTCGCGCACCTCCCGGCTGAGCAGTTCGGAGTATTTGAGCAGAAAGTGCCGGGCCAGAAGCGGAATGTCTTCGCGCCGCTCAGCCAGGGCGGGCAGGCGCAGGGTGATGACGTTCAGGCGGTAGTAGAGGTCCAGGCGGAAGGCCCCGGCCCCGGCCTCCACGGCGAGGTCCTTGTTGGTGGCGGCGATGACGCGCACGTCCACCGGGATGTCGGTTGTGCCGCCGACGCGCAGCAGCTTGCGCTCCTGAAGCACGCGCAGCAGGCGCACCTGCATGGAGGGCGTCATCTCGCCCACCTCGTCGAGGAAGAGCGTGCCGCCCTGGGCGGCCTCGAACAGCCCGGCCTTGCGCTCCGTGGCCCCGGTGTACGCGCCCTTTTCATGGCCAAACAGTTCGCTGGCCAGCAGCTCTTCGTTGAACGCCCCGCAGTTCACCGCCAGGAAGCGCTTGTCCGAGCGCAGGCTGGCGTGGTGGATGGCGCGGGCGGCCAGCTCCTTGCCGGTGCCGGTTTCGCCCAGCAGCAGCACGGTGGAGGAGGTGGGCGCCACCTGCCCGATGGTGCCCATGAGGGCGGCCATGGCCGGGCTTCTGCCCACCAGCAGCGGCGGGGCGTCGCGGTCCTTGAGGCGCTGGCGCAGGTCCAGCACCTCGCGGCGCAGGCGGCACGACTCCACGGCCTTGGCCGTGAGGGCGCGCACCTCGTCGAGGTTGAGCGGCTTGGCGAGGTAGGAGAACGCCCCCCGGTTCATGGCCGAGACAGCCCCGGGCACGGTGGCGTAGCCGGTCATGACCACGACCTCCAGGCCCGGATGCAGCTTGCGCGCGCGCTCCATGAGTCCGATGCCGTCCTCTTCGCTGGCCTCGCCCAGGCGCAGGTCCGTGAGCAGCAGGTCAAAGGGCGCGTTGCCAAGCTCGGCCAGGGCGGCGCGGGAGTCTCCCACGGCCAGGGCCTCGTAGCCCGCGCGGACCAGGGCGTGGGCGAGGTTCTCCCGGGCGATGGCCTCGTCATCCACCACCAGCACGCGTCCGGCGCTCATGCCGCCCCTCCGTCGCCGTTCATGCTCGGTGCCTGCAGGGGCAGCCGCAGGGTGAAGCAGGCCCCCTGGCCCGGCGCGCTCTCCACGGCGATCTCCCCCTGGTGCTGCTCCACGATGCCGAAGACGATGGACAGGCCAAGGCCGGTGCCCTTGCCCACTTCCTTGGTGGTGAAGAAGGGATCGAAGATGCGCGCGCGGTCTTCCTGGCTGATGCCCGCACCGGTATCGCTGACCGAGATGACGGCCTGGCCGCGCTCCAGGTCGCGCGAGGCGCTGATGGTGATGCGGCCGCTGGCGTTCTTGAGGGCCTGCAGGGCGTTGATGAGCAGGTTGATGAACACCTCCTGCATGCGCTGGGCGTCCATGGGGATGACGATGTCGCTGGGCACCTCCCGGCGGATCTCCACCCCGGCGGGCACCTGGCTGGAGACCAGCCCGACCGACCGGGCCACGACATCGGCGAGCGCCGTGGGCTTGCGCTCGAAATCCTTGGCCCTGGAGAACTCCAGCAGCCCCTTCACGATGTCGCGGGCGCGGGCCACCTCAAGGTCGATGTTGCCCAGAAGCTTGCGGGCAAAGTCCGGGTCGCACGCGCCGCCCTCCTCCATGAGGATCTGGCAGGAGGTGGAGATGTTGTTCAGCGGGTTGTTCAGCTGATGCGCCACCCCGCTTGTGAGCACGCCGATGGAGGACAGCTTCTTCTCGCGCACCAGGTGTTCCTGCCGCTTCTGCAGCTCGGCGATCATGTGGTTGAAGGCGCCCACCACCCGGTCCACCTCGTCGTCGGACCCCGAGGCGGCCAAGGCGGTGAAGTGCCCCTTGGCGATCTCGTGGGTGGCCTGCTCGATGCGGCGCAATGCCGTAATGGTCTTGTGCCCCAGGACAAAGATGAAGCCGCCGCCCAGGCCCAGGAACACCACCACGGAAAGCAGCAGCTGGTGCTTGAGGGTCTGCACGATGGTCAAAATGCGCGCGCGCTCATGGATGACCATCTGCTGGGAAAGGTCGACGAGCTGCTTGCCCGTGTCGCGCAGGCGCTCGCGTTCAGCCAGGGGAGCGCTTGGGCCGCGCGCGTCGAAGAGCCGTTCGGACTGGTCCTCATAGTCCGTCAGCGTCGTCTTGAGCGAGGCGTGCTCCTGCGAGAGGCCGAACTCCGCGGCGTTGCCCTCCAGGCGCGCCAGTATCGACTGCGCCTTGACCGCGTAGGCGCGGCTCTCGTCATAGTCTTCCTGGTGGCCGTACAGCATGTAGTTCTTTTCGTACCGGCGGATCTCCAGGATGGTGTTGGCCAGATCGTCCACCACCTCGACGAAGCCCATCTTGCGCTCAATCTGGGCCAGGGAATGGTAGGAGAAGGTGCCAAGGAGCCCCACGGCCAGCACCGAGAGCAGCATCCCCAAAAGGACGCGGCGGCGGATATTGAGGCGCAGGCTCGGCTTGGACAGGACCACGGGGGCCTCCTGAGGAGAGCATTCATTCGTGAAGGCCTTGTGCATATGCCCAAGGGGGAAGCCCAGTCAACAGGCGCCGGCTTCCCGCGGGTGGGGCCGCGGCCCCAAGCCGGTCCCCAGCGCCGCCCGCGGCCAGCACCCCCCCCCTCCTCCGCCTGGAGTCTCCCAAAACGCCTCGAACACCTTGACAAGCATGACCATCTCGGACTCTTGTGGCCAGGCTGACAGGTCGAAGCAAGCAGGGGGCGCGCATGAACGAGGACTATTTCCGCATCATCTCCGGGGGGCTGCATGGCGAGCTCGCGCACCTGTCCATTGAGGAGACCCTTGTCCACTTCAGAAACTACCAGGCCAACTTCCTGTTCAACCGGGACCTGGCCGTCTGCTACCTGAACCGCTTCCTCACGGCCTATGCCAAGGAGCCCTCCGCAGTCGTCCGGCAGACGCTGGAATACCTCATCGACAAATGCCTCCAGCTCTCCCCCTTCGAGCGGGTGAACATCCGCACCAAGGCCATGCTGGACGACCCGGCCGCGCGCCTGAAGATCGAAATTCTGGACAAGACCAACTTCGAGCCCGAGGCCTTCCGAAAGATCGAGGGCCTGGACCTCGTCACCTGCTGTGATGACGTCACGGCCTTCCTGCGCAGGCTCCTCGACGCCTACCCCAGCTACGCCCTGGCCGCCGGAAGGCTTCTGGAGGCGGACCACATGGCTGGCAGGCCGCCGGACAGCTGGCTCTCGAAATTCAAGTGCCCAAAGCGCCTGCAGGACGAGTTCAACGGCATGCTGTTCCGGCATTACGCCGCTCTGGGCCTGGTGGAGCAAGCCGACAGATACATGCACGCGCTGCCCCAGGAGGACCTGCGCGAGGTGAACCTCAACGTCGCGGCGGAGGTGGCGCGCCTGCGCGGCGACACGCCCAGGGCCATCGAGCTGTACGATCGCTCCTTCGCCCTCGACGCGGGCCAGGCCGCCGTCCGCTTCCGGCTGGAGGAGCTGCGGAGTCCGAGCCAAAAGCGCAGCGGACTCGTGCAGGAAAAAAGCGTCGCCATCTACCTTTACTCATACAACAAGGCCCAGATGCTCAAGTCCACGCTGGCGAGCCTCGCCGCCTCGAACATCGGCACGAATCCGGTCACGCTGCTCCTGAACGGCTGCACCGACGACAGCCTGGCCGTGGCCGAGCAGGCGCGGAAGCTCTTCCCAAAGAACGAATTCACCGTCATCGCGCTGCACGTGAACATCGGAGCCCCGGCGGCGCGCAACTGGCTCATCAACCTGCCCGGGACCTGGAAGCACGACTATGTGGCGTTTCTGGACGACGACGTGGACGTGCCCGCCGACTGGCTGGAGTGGTACCTGAGCGTGGCGGAGAGCGATCCGAAGATCGGCGTGGTTGGCGGCAAGATCGTCTTTCCGGGAAAACCGGCCAAGTTGCAGTACTTGTGCCGTTTCGTCAGCGTTGCCAAAAACGACCTGCTCAAGCTCAGCCTGGACGCCCCGAACCACCAGTACGACAACGGCTGCTACGACTTCATCCGCGAGACCCGCTCGGTCATGGGCTGCCTGCATCTTCTGCGCGCCGAAGCCTTGCGCGCGGCGCCCAACTTCGACATCCGCTTTTCCCCGTCCCAGGTGGACGACATCGACCACGACCTGTGCCTGTGCCGTGCGGGCTTCAAGGTCATGTACTGCGGCCTGGTCACCTGCGTGCACCACCAGTCCTCCGGCACGGGAATGCACTCCAACGCGGCGGACTTCGCGCGCACCGGAAACAGCATAGGCAACGACATCAAGCTCTTCTACAAGCACCTTGCCCATATGGACGAGCTTCGGAAGCTGGACAACCTAAGCCTCATCCCCTGGCTGAAGGGCTAGGGAGAGCGCAAGAGCTCCCTTAGCAGGGCACGAGCACCGCAAGCCCGCCCTGGGCCGTCTCCTTGTACTTGCAGTTCATGTCCTTGCCCGTGGCCCGCATGGCCTCGATGGCCTGGTCGAGCCCGACCATGTGCTGCGTGGGCAGCACGTTGGTGGCGATGATGAAGGCCGTGTAGGCCTTGACCACGCTCATGGCGTTGCGCTCGATGCAGGGAATCTGCACATAGCCGCCCACGGGGTCGCAGGTCATGCCCAGGTGGTGCTCCAGGGCGGTCTCGGCTGCGTTCTCGGTGACGTGCGCGCCATAGCCCGTGGCATGGGTCAGCATGGCCGCGGCCATGGCCGAGGCCACGCCGATCTCGGCCTGGCAGCCGCCCTCGGCCCCGGCGATGGTGGCGTTGTGCTTGGCCAGAAAGCCGATGGCCGCCGCCGCCAGCAGCCCCTCGCGGATGGACTGCTCGCTCAGGGCCAGGCGCGTGCGCATGATCCTGGCCATGGCCGGGATGATGCCCGCCGAACCGCAGGTGGGGGCGGTGACGATGATGTGCCCGGCGGCGTTCTCCTCCGAGGCGGCAAAGGCGAAGGCGCACATCTGGCCGATGATGTTCTCGTGGGTCTGGCGCTTGGCCTTGGTGCGTTCAAAGATGCGTCTGGCCTTGCGGTTGAGCCCGATGGAGCCCGGCAGCACGCCGTCCACCGCCAGGCCCGCGCCCACCGCCTCGTCCATGATGCGCAGGATGGTGTCGAGCCCGTCCATGATGGCGGCCTCGTCGGCCCCGGTCACGGCCATCTCGTTCTCCAGCACCAGGCGATGCAGGCTCAAATCGTTCTCGACCAGCTGCCTGCGCAGCCCGGCCATGCTGTCGTAGGGGTAGCATGGCGCTCCGCGCGGCTCGTCCGGCTGGCCCTTGATCTGGATGAACCCGCCGCCAAGCGAGGCGTACTCGCGCTCGAACAGGGGCGCGCCCCCCCCTTGCGGCCCAAGCAGCCGGATGACCAGGGTGTTGTTGCAGGCGTAGCTGTGTTCGATGGCGTCGAAGACGACATTGCCGGCGTTCAGGCGCAGCTGCGTCGGCCCAAGCTCCGTGGCGCGCTCGGCCAGCGGGTTGGCCGCCAGCTCATCCAGAAACTCCGGGGGACAGGACTCGGGCGAACGGCCCAGCAGCCCGGCCAGCACGGCCCGATCCGTGCCATGGCCCTTGCCCGTGGCCGAAAGGCTGCCGAAAAGCCGCACCTCCAGGCCGGAAGCCGTGGACAGGACCTCGGGCGCAAGCCCCCTGGCCGCCTGGATGAAGTCGTATCCCGCGCGCATGGGGCCGATGGTGTGGGAGCTGGACGGGCCGGGACCGACCTTGAAAAGGTCGAAGACGCTCAAGTCGATGGCGGACATGGATGCCCCTTGTCATGTGTTGAGAGCGCGCGGACAGGCCGCAACACGCACATGGTGCGGCGCGTCTTCCGTGTCGCTCGTGTCGCTGTCCGTGAACCGCAAAGCCCTTTGCCGCTGGCTACTTCCAGTGCTCAACGTCCGCGTCGAGATGCATCAAACCGAACTCCTGTCCGGCCTCCAGCAGGAAGAACACCGCGAACAGGACCAGCATGGCGAGGCCAAGGCCCCTTTCCACCGGCGTCCTGGCCTTGCGCAGGGCGATGATGCAGGGAAGGATGCCGAACAGGGTGACGATGCCGAAGCCGCCCGCGAAGTCGATGGCCTTGAGGAACACGTCCGGGTAGGCCAGGGCGATCAACAGCGGCGGCACAAAGGCCAGCACACGGCTGAGTATCGGGTTGACCTTGCCCAGGTGCTGGTTGGTCAAATCGTCCATGAACCCGATGAGGCCCATGCCGTTGGCCAGGTAGGCCGTGGTGATGGCCACCATGGCGAAGAAGCTGGCCAGCAGGAGAAAGACCTCGGAGTGCATGGCCTCGGCCAGCGGGATGGTGGCGGGCAGGTTGTTCTGAAAGGCGGTCTCCAGCCCGATGGGACTCGCGTCGAGCGGCAAAACGCCGATGCCCACCAGCATCCAGGTGGCGTTCATCAAAAAGCCCAGGCTCATGCCCACGAGCATGGTGCGGGTGATGGTCTTCTGGTCCCAGCGCAGGCTTTCGCAGATGGCCGGGATGAGGTTGTGAAAATGGAAGGCCGTCACCAGGATGGGGATGGCGGCCACAAAGAACGGCCAGTG
>JBFWMQ010000040.1:0-18094 GCA_050251495.1 Desulfovibrio sp.
ATGATTCAGCATCGGCCCGAGCCCGCAAGTCTCGCTCCCGCCCTAACGGGCGGCTGAAAAAGAAGATGGGCACAAAAGGACAGATGATTCAGCATCGGCCAGAGCCCGCAAGTCTCACTCCCGCCCCAACGGGCGGCTGAAAAAGAAGATGGGCACAAAAGGACAGATGATTCAGCATCGGCCAGAGCCCGCAAGTCTCACTCCCGCCCCAACGGGCGGCTGAAAAAGAAGATGGGCACAAAAGGACGGATGATTCAGCATCGGCCCGAGCCCGCAAGTCTCGCTCCCGCCCTAACGGGCGGCTGAAAAAGGCCCCTTCGGGGGCCTTCTCATTTTGTATTAGCTGACTCCTTGCTGATGCCGGTCATTTCACCAAGTACGGCTTGTTGATGAGGTCGGCGATGTCCGGTCCCTTGAGTGCGGAAGAATCCATATCAGCCGACGCTGTGAGGCTCCCGCCCCAAGAGGCCCGAACCTGGGCTTCAAGAAATGGCACTGGCGCCGAGCCGTTGAGGGAAGTGGGCATTTTTGAGCCAGTGAGTCCACTCGCTGGCTCTACTTTGCGAATGGTACAGCTCTCGGAAGTGTCCTTAGAAAGGTCAGAGAACCCCGTACCGCTGGAGCTTGGCGTGGAGCGTCTTCCGCGTGATGCCGAGCTTCCGGGCCGTTTCGCTCTTGTTTCCGCCAGCGCCCTCAAGCGCATCCAGGATTGCCACCCGTTCGATCTCGTCAAGGGTCATGTCCTGGATGTTCACCCCGGCTGGCGAGGCCCCCGCGCCGCTCAGGGCGATGGCTGAAGGCAAGTCCTGCTCGCGGATGTACTCGCCCGCGAGCAGCACCACGGCCCGCTCCACGCCGTTTTCCAGCTCCCGCACGTTTCCCGGCCAGGGGTATTTGAGCAGCCGGTCCATGGCCTCAGGGGTGAATCCTTTGACCTGCTTGCCGTTCTTGGACGCGAACTTCTTCAGGAAATGCGTGGCGAGAAGCGGGATGTCCTCAACACGGTCACGGAGCGGCGGCAAGGAAAGCGTAACCACATTCAGCCGGTAATAGAGGTCTTGCCGGAAGCGCCCCAACTCCACCTCATGCATGAGGTCGCGGTTCGTGGCGGCCAGGATGCGCACGTCCACCTTGATGGCGTGGTCCCCGCCCACCCGCTGGACTTCCCGTTCCTGTATGGCCCGCAAGAGTTTGACCTGCATGGTCATGGAGATTTCACCGATCTCGTCGAGAAAGATCGTTCCCTTGTCCGCCATCTGGAACCGGCCATCGCGCCGCCTCTCGGCCCCGGTGAAGGCCCCCTTCTCATGCCCGAAGAGTTCCGACTCCAGCAGGGTCTCGGTCAAGGCCGCGCAGTTGACGGCCACGTATGGGCCATCCCTGCGGGAGCTATTGGCGTGGATGGCCTTGGCGATGAGTTCCTTCCCCGTCCCGGACTCGCCGGTGATGAGCACGGTGGCCTCGGAGGGAGCGATGGTGGACAGCATGTCCAGGAGTTGGCGCATGGGAGGGCTTGAGCCGATGATGCCACCCGGATCAAAGGAGGCGGCAAGGGTCACGCGCAAGGCCTTGTTCTCGTCGCGCAGGGACGTGTGGTCCAGGGCGCGCTCCAGGGTCAGCTTGAGTTCGTCGAAATCAAGGGGCTTGGTGAGGTAGTCGTAGGCTCCGGCCTTGATGGCCTCCACCGCAGACTCCACGTTGGAGTAGGCCGTCATGATCAGGATGGGGATGGCCGGGTTGTAGGCCTTGATCTCCTTGAGCGCCTCAATGCCGGACAGTCCGGCCATGCGCACGTCCATCAGGATCAGGTCGTAGGGGTGCTGATGGCACAGGGCCACTGCGGAATCGCCGTCCTCCGCACCTTCGACGCGGTAGCCCCAGTCGGCCAGGAGCGTGAGCAGCATGTTCCTGTGGCCGGAGTCATCATCGACAACGAGCAGCTTCGTCTTGGAGGGCTTCACCTTTCGATCTCCTATGCAGCCTGCCCTTCCAGGGGCAGCAGGATGGTGAACGTGGTCCCAGTGCCGGGCTGGCTTTCCACCTTGATCTCCCCGCCATGCCCCTCCACCACCCGATGGACGATGGCAAGGCCCAGCCCTGTGCCGGACGGCCTTGTGGTGAAATAGGGGTTGAAGATGTTGGCGATGACATCCGGGGAGATGCCCTTGCCCGTGTCGGCGATGCGCACGGCCAGTCGGCCAGGGCTGCCCTCGCGGCGCGCGGACACCTCCAGCACACCGTTTCGCTCCATGGCCTGGATGGCGTTGAGGAACAGGTTCAGCAGCGCCTGGGTCATCCGCTCCGCGTCCAGGGGGACCAGTGGCAGAGCTTCGTCCTTCTGGAAACGAACCTCCACGCCCTTGCCCGAGGCGTCCGACCCGCACAAGCGCAAGGCCCGCTCGATGACCGCGTTGACGTCCTCGTTCTTGAGAACAGGCTGTCCCGGCTTGGCGAACTCCAGCAGTTCGGAGACGACCCGGTTGAGCCGGTCCACTTCCTGAATCATGACCTTGGCAGCGTCCTTGTCCGGGCCTTCCGTCTTGATCTTCCCGGCCAGATACGTGGCGAAGCCCTTGATGGAACTAAGGGGGTTGCGGATTTCATGAGCGATGCCAGCGGCAAGGTTCCCCAAGGCCGAAAGGCGTTCATTGCGCCGCACCTGCTCCTGAAGACGCTTGATCTCGCCAAGGTCGCGCAGGATGAACAGGTGGCCCAGGAACAGGCCCTCCTCATTGACGATGCGGGACGCACTGAGGCTGACCGGGGTGCGCCTGCCCGACGCGTCCGTCAGTTCCGCCTCCCGCTCAAGAACAGACTCTCCCTGCGCCAGCTCCGAGGCATAGGACTCCCAGTCCAGGCCTCCGGTGTCGCGTAGCGGCGTCCCGGCCAGCTTCTCGGAGCCGACCCCGAGCAGTCCTGACGCCGTCTCGTTGGTCAGGGCGACACGCCCGTCAGGATCAGTGGTCAGCAGGCCCACGGGAAGGCTCGTCACGACTTCGGAGGCAAAGGCTCGCGCATCCTGAAGCAGCCGCCGGGAACGCCGGGAACTCTGCGCCCAGAACAGCGAGACGAAGCCGCCAAACCCTAGCAGCCCCACCAGCAGGGCGATGACCACCGTGTTCCGGGAGTCCTCTTCGAGGGCTGCCTCGAAGGGGCGCACGTCGAGGCCCACGAACAGCACCTGCTTCTCCTGTGAGAGAGGCTTGGCCATTCCGGGCATCGACCGCATGGAGGAGCCGGGATTCCACCACGAGCACTCGCCCATGGGTTCATGCCACATCTCCTGCCGGAAGCCGGGCTGCGGGGAGAAGGATTTATACACCTCGAAGACCTTGCCGACTTCCGGCGAATCAGTAATCCGCCATCTCTGGACATCCCCCGCACCGAGCGCAGCCAAGGTGTCGGCATCATAGCCGCGTGTCCCGATCTTCGACTTGTCGCTATGGGCCAGAATCAGGCCGGTCTGGTCCGTCACCATCATAAAGGTGATGCCGGGCTGCTTTCCCGTCTCCTCCAGGAGCGCTTGCAGGTTCTGGCTGCCGCGCATGCCCATCCAGGCCCGCGTCCCGGCCTCCAACGCCCAGATGAGGGACCCGGCCCTGTCCGAGAGGTTCTGGGACATGTGCAGCTTCTCCCGCTGGGTGTTGCGGGCGGCGAGCACGGCGATGGCGAGGCCGAAAATCACGGCCAGGCCGACCAGCAGCCATGGAGAGAGCCTCAAAAAGGAACTGCGCCGCAGGGCAGGGGCGGAATGTAAAGCCGTCATTTCAACATCCTCATGATCCGTTTGTCTGAAGGAGAGTGTATCCATTCTTCCCTTCATGTCCAGCAGCATGGATACTTTTTATCCGTAACAGGCCGCCCAGCTCACCCCGTCTGGCCTTCATAAAAAATTTATACAAACGATTCAAGCATGTTGAGCAGCAAATGGCATTCTGGCACGCGACTTGCCTTATCCGTCCCGTAACGAGTTGAGAAGAAGAGACGGAACCCAAGGGGCTGTAGCTGACAGCCCGACAAGCTCGGAAACCAAGGAGAAGACCATGTGGAACTGCGGCTACATCTCATCCATTGCCTTCGGGGGAATGGGCTTCGGAGGCGGGTTCGGAATGCTTGTCGGCCTGCTGCTCCTGCTCCTCCTGGTTTACCTGGCCGTGAAGGTGTTCGGCTCCAGGGGAGCGACCAGAGACCACGCCGCAGACCGGAGAGACTCCCTGGAGATTCTGAAGACCCGGCTGGCCAAGGGTGAGATCAACGTGGATGAGTTCAACACGCTCAAGAACGTGCTGTGATCTCGAAAGACGAAACGAAATCAAACCGCAAACCGGAGGATAGAGAAATGAAGATTTCATCGAAGAAGGGTTCCTTCATTGCCGCCATGGCTCTTGGCGCGGCCATCCTGGTCGGCTCGTCCCTGCCTTCCCAGGCGCAGACCACGGCCCAGCCGCAGGCCCCGGCCCAGTCCGCGCTGCCCTCGGGCGCCGCTCCCGTTGGCTGGAATGGGCCGGGATACGGTCCGCCCATGGGCTACGGCTGCGGTTGCGGCTGGGGCTGGTAGCCCCTTGGATGACATGGACAACAACTCGAAACCGAACACAACCAAGGAGAACACCATGAAGATTCGCATGAAGGCTCTGACCCTTTCCTTGGCTCTGGTGGCCGTTCTCGGCATGGCTGGCATGGCCAGCGCCCAGGGTCCCATGATGTACGGCCCCGGCATGTACGGTCCTGTCTACGCCCAGCCCATGGGCTACGGCTACGGCTACGGCTGCGGCTGCGGCGGCTGGGGCTGGTAGCCCTCCCTTCGCAAGGCCATCGAAAGACGCTTTCCTAACGAACAATCCAAGGAGAAACACATGAAGATCCGCATGAACATACTCACCCTTTCCCTGGCCCTGGTGGCCGTGCTCGGCCTGGCTGGCATGGCCAACGCCCAGGGCTACATGATGGGCGGCCCCGGCATGAACGGTTCTGCCTACTCTCAGCCCATGGGTTACGGCGGCGGCTACGGCGGCGGCTACGGCTGGGGTTGCGGCGGCTGGGGCTGGTAGCCCTCCCTTCGCAAGGCCATCGAAAACGCTTTACTAACGAACAGTCCAAGGAGAAACGCATGAAGACCCGCATGAACATACTCACCCTTTCGCTGGCCCTGGTGGCCGTGCTCGGCCTGGCTGGCATGGCCAATGCCCAGGGCTACATGATGGGCGGCCCCGGCATGATGAACGGCGTGGCCCCTGAAAAGCAGGCCGCCGTGCAGAAGGCCTACGACGACTTCGCCACAGCGACGGACCAGTTGAACCAGCAACTCATCGGCAAGCAGTCGGAACTCAACGCGCTGTACAACAGCGGGTCCGCCGACTCCGGCAGGGTCCAGACCCTGACCAGGGAAATCGGCGACCTCAACGCCAAGCTCTACTCCGCCCAGACGAATCTGCGCAGACAGTTGGCCAAGACCGGCGCAACCTCCCCCCGCATGGCTTCCGGCTACGGCATGGGCTACGGGATGGGCATGCGCGGCATGCACATGGGCGGCATGGGCATGGGCTACAACGGCTGGGGCTGCTGGTAGAACGAATCTCATCCTCCACCTCCTCTCCCCTTAACCTGGGGCGGGCCATCACGGTCCGCCCCTTTCCTCAGCCGAAAATGCCCCCGCGAGAAGAAGCCCCCCTTCCTCTTGGAGGTACAAAAGCTGTGCATCCCGTCTGCACATAAGGTGCAGACGGTGGATACTTTCTACCCAGAAAATCATGCGCAGCCCATTGCTAACCGGGCAGCACATTCAGATAATCCCTATAATAATAAGATGATGCAAGCGCGGACAGCCTTTGGCACGGAGCTTGCGTTTATACGACCATCACGGGCTGGATTAGGACGCCGGATGCAGCGCGCTGCACAAGCGCAGCCAGGAACGCCTGGTACGAGGAGAAGGCCATGTGGGGATGCGCGAACGCACCATTTGCTGGATTCGGCGGGGGATTCGGAATTCTGGTTTGCCTGCTGCTTCTGGCGCTCTTGCTGCTTATGGCCGCCAATGTCGGCAGGCTCGCGCATCCACAGGCAACACGGTGGGCAGCAGAGACTCCTTGGGAATCCTGAAGAGTCGGCTGGCCAACGGCGAAATCACCCTCGACGAGTTCAACACGCTCAAACAAGTGTTGCACTGACGTGCAGGTGGTGTAGATGGAAAAATAGCGTGCAGTGGAGAAAGACGGAAGTGGTTGGTCTGGCTTGAAGGCAGCCCCACACCAAAGCACCTACGTGCTCCGTTCTTTCACAGGATCAAGACAACACGTTGAACCAACCCAAACGTTGGAAAGGAGACGATCATGAAGACTCGCATGAGCATCCTCACTCTCTCGCTGGCCCTGGTGGCCGTTCTTGGCCTGGCTGGAATGGCCAGCGCTCAGGGCATGATGGGCCAAGGCATGGGCGGCATGGGCATGATGGGCGGTTCCGGCATGGGCATGATGGGACAAGGAATGGGCATGGGTGGCATGTACGGCATGTCCCCTGAGAAGCAGGCCGTCATCCAGAAGCTGTACGTCGAGTACAACACGGCCACCGCCCCGGTTCGCCAGCAGCTCTTCGCCAAGCAGTCGGAACTCAACGCCCTGTACTACGGCGGCACCACCGACACCAAGAAGTTCCAGACCCTGACCCGTGAGATCGGCGATCTGAACGCCAAGCTTTACGAGGCCCAGATGAACCTGCGCAACCAGTTGGCCAAGGAAGGCGTCCCTGCCTCCGGCATGGGCCACGGCATGGGCATGGGCGGCATGGGCATGATGGGCGGTTCCGGCATGGGCGGAATGGGTATGGGCGGAATGGGTATGGGCATGGGCGGAATGGGCATGGGCTGCTGGTAGCAGCCTGCTCATCTTTCCCGCTGAACATTGGAAGGCGGGCCGCTTTGGCCCGCCTTTTTTTGGGGCCGCAGCCTCCCTGGCCGGGTGGTTGCCGATGACTCAAGGCATGCCCACGATACCATTCTCACTCTCAGAACCGCTGGAGGTGTCATGTATTTCGCCGCACATTGGGCCATGCTTCTCGCCCTGCTCATCTCAATCGCAGCCGCAGGTTTCGCCTGCATAGAGGCGTGGTCTGGCCAGGACAAAACCACATCATGGCTGGAGCGGTCGCACCTGTTTGCGGTTCTGCTCCTGATCCTGGCCTCGACCATGCTGCTCCGAGCCTTGATCGGCCATGACTTCTCGCTGGCCTATGTGGCGAAGTTCACTGACACGTCCCTGCCCCTGCTCTACACCATCGCGGCCTTCTGGGCGGGCCAAGAAGGCTCACTGCTCTTCTGGGCGCTGACCATGGGCCTGGCGGTCGTGGCCTTCCTCTACTCGAAGTCCTACAAGGAACTCTCCCCGAGGACGCGGCTCTATTTCTGGATGTTCTACCTGCCCATCCAAGCCTTCTTCCTCCTGCTGCTCACCGGCATGAGCAACCCCTTTGTGGCGCTGGCCAATCCTCCCGCAGACGGGCAGGGCCTCAATCCGCTCCTGCGCAATATCGGGATGGCGCTGCATCCGCCGCTGCTTTTCTTCGGCTATGCCGGGTTCACCATCCCCGCCTGTCTCGCCCTGGCGTTTTCTCTTTCCGGCGAGCGTAAATCCTGGGTAAACACAGCCCACAATTGGACCCTGTTCTCCTGGGCCTTCCTCACGTCCGGCATCCTTCTGGGCGGCTGGTGGGCGTACATGGAACTGGGCTGGGGCGGCTACTGGGCCTGGGACCCGGTTGAAAACGCCTCCCTCATCCCCTGGTTCTCGGCCACGGCGTTGCTGCACACGGCGCTTCTTGAGCGCCGCTTCGGCACGCTGCCGCGCACCAACGTTTTTCTGGCCTGCCTGACCCTGCTGCTCTGTCTCTTCGCCACCTACCTCGTGCGCAGCGGCGTGGTGGAATCCCTGCACGCCTTCGGCGCGGGCAGCGTGGGCCGTCCCCTCATCCTGGCCATCGCGTTCGGCATGGCGCTCAGCCTTGTCGTCGTCGCGGCCATGCCGCGCGGCAATGCCCCCGCTTTGCCCCAGATGGGCAGCAGGCAGGGGCTGATGACAGTGTCCGTCTGGCTGTTCATCGCCCTCGGCGGCATCGTGCTCCTCGGCACCATCTGGCCCGTCATCAGCCAACTGTGGGAACCCAAGCCCATGGGCATGACCAAGGGCTTCTACAACACCATCTGCCTGCCGCTGTTCACCGGTTTGGCCATGCTGCTGGCCGTGGCCCCCTGGTTTGGCTGGCGCGGAAGCCTGGAGAAGCCCAAAATGGCGGCCATCCCCGTCGCCGTCTGGATCGGAGTCCTCGGGGTAGGGTTGTGGCTCGGCATCAAGCCTGTGCTGGCCGTGGCCGGGGTGGGTGCGGCTGCCGCCGTTGCCGTCTCCTCTGTGCTGCTCGCTTTCTCTATCCCCAAAGCTGTGCGCAGTCGGAGCTTCTGGAGCAGCCACGGCTCCCACCTGGGATTCGCCTGCATCGTTCTGGGGGTGGCTGTGTCCGGGCCATTCCAGAAAAGCGCGGAAGCGCCGTTGTCGCCCGGCCAGAGCATCTCGCTTGAAGGCTATGAGTTCACATACACAAGGATGCGACAGTTCAAAACCTCGGAAATGAGCGTTGATGAGGCCATTGTCCAAGTGGTCAAAGACGGCAAGATTGTCGGCGAGCTGACCCCGCAGAGCCGCTCATACCGCAATTTCGACCATCCCAACAGCGAGGTCTCCGTAATCTTCAGCCTTGGCAACGAGTTGTATGCCACCATCCACGACGTAAAGGGGGAACTCGTCTCACCGCTCAAGGTCACGATCAACCCCATGGTCAACTGGGTCTGGATCGGCAGCGTGATCATTTGCCTCTTCCCGCTGCTTGCCCTGCGGTCAAGACGCGAGAAAACCGCCAAGGCGCTGGAGAAATAGAATGAGAACCATCACTGTGAACAATGAGTTCCCCATGCGTAAGTTGGTCATCGCCATGATGGGCGTCGGCGTCCTGGCGATATTCCTGACCTCCTTCGTCATGGGCGTCGATGTCCCGGCCTCCAAGGAACATGCGGGCGCCAATACCAAGGACTCGGAAATGTTGTCTTCTGTGGCCCCGCTCATGGCCAAGCTCAAGGACAATCCCAATGACAAGGAAGCCGTGAGCCAACTGGCGCACATCTTCAACGAGTCCGAGCAATGGGAAAAGGCCGAGCCATTCTGGGGCAAGCTCGTCGCCATGGACCCCACAAACATGGGGACTCGCTACCACCACGGCTTTGCCCTGGCCCAGCTCAGCCGTTTCCCCGAGGCCATCGCGGAATACGAGGCAATCTTGAAGGTCAAGCCTGGCGATTCCATCGCTCACTTCTATCTCGGCCTGATCAACAAACATGGATTGAAGAAGATGGACCTGGCGAAGAAGCATCTCCAGCAAGCAAAGGCCGCGACGACCGACGACCCGGAGCTTCTCAAAGAAATCGAAAAAGAACTCGCGGACATGAAATAACCATCGGGGGAGCCAGATGACACGGGGCCTGCTCACACTCTTGGCGCTCCTCGCCATCCTGCCCGGCACGGCCAACGCCGGGCAGGCCTTGGAGATTTACTACACCGGCAACACCTACGGGTACTATGAACCCTGCCCCGCCTGAGGGGGCAAGCTCATGGGTGGGCTGGCCCGGCGGGCCGCTCTCATCGACTCAAGAAAAACCGTGCCAGGAAAAGGCACAGTCCGGTTGCTCATTGCGGGGCCGTACGAACTGCTGGATATCGAAGAAGGTAAATCCCCGGCGGCCAAGGCCTCCAAGGTCGTCGGAGAGGCCTTCGCGGCCTTGGGGTACGACGCCATGATGCTCACGCCAGGTGATGTGGCTGTTCTTGGCGGAACGCTGCCCAAGCTCCTGGTCCCCTGGGCCATGACGCCAGGGAAGGTGGCGACTCGGACGCTCAACCGTCAGGGCCTGAGCATCGGTCTGGTGTTTTTCCCGGAGCAGGGGAAGCCGGGCGAAAGGCCCCCGGACAAGGACATGGAAGACGTTCAAGCAGAGGCTCTCAGGCTCAGGCCCAAGGTGGATGTCGTCATCGGGGTCAGCCCCTGGGGGGCCGAGGCGGAACAGATCTTCCTGGACCGCTTCAGCACCGCTCCGGCCTTTGATGTGCTGCTTGGCGGCGGCTTTGGCCAGGGAAACCGTGGCAAGCTTGCCGCTGGCGGGGCCACCGCCTGGCTGCGCCCCTACACAAAGGGAAAGGCCGTGCATGTCGTGAGGGTGTTCTCCACCCTGAAGCGTCAGCCCCAGGCGCAGGCAAAGAGCGAGGCGGACGTCCGCTTCGAGGTGATCGCCCTGGACGAAAAGATCACTGCCGACCGAGCCATGGACCTTCTGCTCTCACCAGCGCGCGGCACGTACTGACTAGTTCGGACTTCAGCGGGCAGAAGACCGTGGCTTACCAAGGACAGAAACTCACGAGGAATTCACGGTCTCTACCGCCGCGTCATCTCGTGCTAGACCTTGATTTCGCCCAAACCGCTGGGGGCTGACACAGAACGACAGGCATGAAATTAAAAAACTTCAGTATCTGTAACTGAGCCGCAGTAGCTCTAGCATCTACTGCGGTTCAACACTCTCCGGGGCTGAAGAAATGTATCCAGGAGCAACAAATGGCAGCGACGACTTTCATCATCAGGGAAATGGACTGTTCCGAAGAGGTGACCGTCCTCACGCGTGCGCTCGCCCCTCTGGTGGGACAGGAATCCCGGCTCACCTTCGACCTGCTGCAACGCAAGCTGCACGTCGATCTTTCGGACCTGACGGTAAGTCCGGAGCAGATCATCGAGGCCGTCACCCGGACAGGCATGAAGGCGGAGCGCTTCGAGGCTCCTCTGGCTGGCTGCGTTTGCTGTGGCGGGAGCTGTTCCACCTCGAAGTCCAGCCTCTGGCAGCGCCGGGGTCGCGAGGCGCTGTGCGCGGCCAGCGGCCTGATGTGGACTGTGGGCCTTCTGCTGATGATGGCCGAGCATGGCTCTTTCCTGGCCGCATTCTGGGAAAGCGCCTCCGCTCCGCTGGCAGCCAAGGCGCTCTGGATAGGAGCATCGCTGGTCGGCGTCTGGCATGTGCTGCCCAAGGCGCTGTACTCTCTGCGCTCCCTGCGTCCGGACATGAACCTGCTCATGGTTTTCGCTGTGGCCGGAGCCATGGCCATCGGCGAATATTCCGAGGGAGCCTCGGTGGCCTTCCTGTTCGCACTGGCGAACCAGTTGGAGGCCTGGAGCGTTTCTCGGGCCAGCAACGCCATCCATGCCCTCATGAGCATCGCCCCGGACAAGGCGCTTGTGTTCTCGCCTTCTTCCCCGACGCCAATCGAGACCCGCGTGGAGGATGTGCCTCTGGGAGCGCGAGTGCTGGTGCGGCCTGGCGACCGCGTCCCTCTTGACGGCGTGGTGCGCTCCGGCGTTTCCGCCGTGGACCAGTCCCCCATAACCGGGGAGTCCATGCCCGTGGGCAAAGAACCGGGCGACGTGGTCTTTGCTGGGACCATCAACGCCGAAGGGGCGCTGGAGATAGAGACCACGAAACCGGCCTCCGAATCCACCCTGGCCAGGATCATGCGCATGGTGGAGCAGGCTCAGTCAAAACGGGCCAGGTCCGTGCAGTGGGTGGAGAAGTTCGCGGCCTTCTACACCCCGGTAATGATCGGCGTCGCCGCCCTGTTCGCTGTAGTCCCACCCCTCTTCTTCGGCGAGGAATGGAGCCGTTGGCTCTATGAGACTCTGGTGATCCTGGTCATCTCCTGCCCCTGCGCCCTGGTCATCTCCACCCCCGTGAGCATCGTCGCCGGGCTGGCCTCGGCTGCACGCCATGGCGTGCTCGTCAAGGGCGGCGTGTTCCTGGAGGTTCCCGCCACCCTGACCGCCATCGCCCTGGACAAGACCGGCACCCTGACCCACGGCAGGCCCACGGTGACGGCGGTGGACGCACTGAACGGTACGCCGGAGGCCGCGCTGCTGGGCATCGCCGCCGCCCTGGAGTCGCGCAGCAGCCATCCCTTGGCCCAGGCCATCGTGCGGCACGCCGCCAGCATCGGTGCCGTTCCCTTCCCGGTGGAGGAGGCCCAGGCCCGCCCAGGTCTTGGCGCACAGGGCCGCATCCAGGGGCAGGACTACTTCATCGGCAATCGGAAGTTCCTGGGCGAATTCGGCTCTGTCCTCCAGCCCCAGGAACTGGTCCTGGTTTTGGCCCGCCACGAGCGCTCTGCCGGGACGTCGATCCTGGTGTGGGACAGGAACAAGGTGCTGGGCAGCCTGCTGCTTGAGGACAGGGTCCGGCCCCAGTCCAAGACGGCCTTGGCCGAACTCAAGGCTTTGGGAGTCGGGACCATCGTCATGCTCAGCGGAGACAACGCCAGGACCGCGCAACGGATTGCGGAAGAGACTGGCGTCACCGAGTTTCGGGCGGACCTGCTGCCCGAGGACAAGACGCGGGCCGTGGAAGAGCTTGTCCAGTCCGGCAAGCGTGTCGCCATGGTCGGAGACGGCATCAACGACGCGCCCGCGCTTGCGGCCTCGCATCTCGGCATAGCCATGGGGGCCATCGGCACGGATGTGGCCATAGAGACCGCCGACGTGGCTCTCATGTCCGACGACCTGTCCAAGCTGCCCTGGCTCATCCGGCACTCGCGCCGCACCCTGGGGATCATCAAGGCGAATCTCGCCTTCGCCCTAGGCATCAAGGCCATCTTTCTGCTGCTGGCCGTTTTCCAGGTCGCAACGCTCTGGACGGCCATCCTGGCGGACATGGGGTCCTCGCTCCTGGTCATCTTCAACGGATTGCGGCTGCTTCGCGGCAGGCAGTAGTAGACGGGGCAACAGCCAAACGCACCACCAGGGAGGACTCATGGCGAATCAAGGCCCTGCCCGCCGACATCTGTTTGTGACCACTTGGCGTTGGCTCTTGCTCCTGGCGTTCATCATCGCCGTGTTCGCCATGCGTGCTCCGGCGCACGCTCAGGACGTGGCAACGGCGGCTCCGGTGCAGGCAACAGTCATTACGCCGGAGAAGTTGGAAACCGTGTCCAAATTGGACGCCGTATCGTTGACCGAGACAGAACTCTCAGCTCGCAAGGTCCGCGTGACTTCTGGCTTCGGCAAGCGCCGCGACCCGATCAACAAGCGCAAAAAGTTCCATAAGGGGGTGGACATCTCCCGCCCCGCAGGAACAGAGGTCTTCGCCTGGCTGGAAGGCGTTGTCGCACACAAGGGCTGGATGGGCAGGTATGGCCTGACCGTGGACATTCTTCACGAGAATGGCCTGGTGAGCCGCTACGCGCATCTCAAGCAGGCTGCCGTGGTTTCGGGGCAGTCCATTGAGGCGGGACAGCTCGTAGGCCTCATCGGGCGCACTGGCCGCACAACCGGCCCCAACCTGCACTTTGAGGTTCTTGTCGGAAGCAAGCGCTCAGACCCCCGCAAGCTGCCCATCGATTTTTCACAGATCGTTGGCGAAATTGCGGGCAAGGTCCGGCACAGACCCACGCCTGAGGACATCCTCCGGCCAGAGCCACCGTTTGTGGACGTCCCGACCGATGCGCTCCAGAGCAAACAGGAGGAGGGCGACCTCCTCAGCGTCCCAACCATGTAGCCACCCAGCCAGGAAGAGGCCGCCTATGTCGATTTTACAACCCGCTTTGAAGAGGGCATGAGATGAAAGCCATCTACAAAACCCTGCTCCAGGCCACGGCAATCGTCGTCCTTGCCACAGCGCTTTCCCTGGGAGTGAACGCCCTACGACCGGATGGGTTGCCTCTTGTCGAGGCCAAGACCAGCGCCGTAAGCCTTGACCAGGGTGATGGCGAAATTTCGGTCAAGGATGCCGCCATGCTCTTCGCCTCTGGCCGCGCCGTGTTTCTCGATGCGCGTTCGCAGTTTGAGTATGAACAGGGCCACATTCAGGGTGCGATCAGTCTGCCGCCTCGGGAGTTCGCCTCCCAGTTCCAGGACATCAAACCCCGTCTGATGAGCAAGGAAGTCATCATAACCTACTGCGACGGCGAACGCTGCCCCTTAAGCCATGCCTTGGCCGAGCACCTGCGCGGGGCCGGGATGAAGAACGTCCGGGTGCTAAAAAATGGCTGGACGCTGTGGACCACGGAGAAGCTGCCCGTGGAAAAGGGGCGTTAAGCCAAATGGAGGCGGCAAAGCACTCTGTCCTTCGCCTGTTCCGGGTGAGATGGGCCGTCGCCGACGTCCTTCTGCGGCTGGCCCTCGCAGGCATCCTTCTCGCCGCCAGCGCGGGAAAGATCATAGACCCGCAAGGGTTCTCCGCAGTCGTTCGGGACTACCAAATCCTCCCGTCTGCCTTCGTCGCCCCGACAGCCGTCATTCTGCCCTGGCTGGAACTGGTGCTGGGCATCCTGCTGCTTGCCGGGCGGATGCGCCTGGGAACCCTGCTCCTCGTCAACGCATTGCTCCTGACCTTCCTAGGCGCGCTTGTGGGGAACTATTTCCGTGGCATTGACGTGGGCTGTGGCTGTTTCTCCATCACACGGGAAACGTCGTCGCCCATGCCCTGGTACATCGTCCGCGACGGTGCGTTCGTGGCGCTGGCCCTGGGGGCCGCCTGGGCATACCGGGCACGGCTACGACGCGGCCTTGATGACTGAATGCGAGGAGTTTTCGTGAAACCCTGCAACAACACCGGAGATCAAAGATGAAATGCCCGAAGTGCAATGTCACGCTCCTGCTGGCCGAAAGGCAGGACGTGGAGATCGACTACTGCCCGGAGTGCCGGGGCGTCTGGCTTGACCGGGGCGAACTGGACAAAATCATCGAGCGGGTGGGCGGACAAGAGCAATCCGCTCCGCCACAGGCTGCCGCCCAAGTTGGACAACGGCATCCACACAGCACCCATTGTGGGGAACAGCCTATGCCTCCCGGCTTCGGCCACCACCCGCAACAGAGCCACCACAGCGGGCATCATGGCGACAAGCACGGATACAAGTATGGCCATGAACAACCCGGATACAAGCACAAGAGAAAATCCATTCTCGGCGAGCTGTTCGACTTCTAGCCGCATCGCAGGCGGAGATGGCCCCGCAACGAGAGGTCCTGGGCAGGACCAAAACCGTCCCCCCGCCCGCGCACCGCACCGGAAACCCCTGATGCGGCGACAGCTTTTCCTGGTCGTTGCGGCGGCCCTCGGCGCGTGGGTGGGCTACGCCAATCCCTGGGCGCAGTTCCCCCTGGCTGTGTTGGCCTTGCCTGCGGGGCTGGCGGCGTTGGGACTGGACGCGGAGAGTCCCTGGATTGCGTTCAAGCGTGCATGGGTGGCCGGAACCTTGGCCGCCTTGGGGTGCCTGTATTGGGTATACTGGCCGGTGCAACGCTATGGCGGAGTGCATTGGCTCATGGCCCTGCCGTTGCCAGTCCTCTTGTCCATGATCATGGCCGTATACTTCGGTCTATTCGGCATGGTGGCGCAAGTGGCGGGGAAGCGCCTGCCTCCGCTCCAGGCCCTGCCATGCCTGGGCCTGGCTTGGACCCTCATGGAACTTGCCATGGCCACCCTGCTTTCCGGCTTCCCCTGGCTGACCCTGTCGGCGGCCTTTGTGCGCTGGCCCATCACCACGCAAATCGCAGCGTATATCGGCGGCCATGGCCTCTCCGGCCTGCTGGCCATCATCGCGGCTGGCGCAATGATGGCAAGACGCTCAAGGTCCTGCGCGGTCGTTGCCCTTGCCACAGCGCTCCTGGTCTGTGGCCTGGGATGGCTGCGCATACGGTCATACTCGGAATCCACGCTGCCACGCACCGTGGCCATTATTCAAGGCAACATCGACCAGGGCCTCAAGTGGAATCCGGCTTACCAACAGCGCACCATTGCGAAGTATATCTCCTTGAGCCGAAGCGTACTTGCGAAGAACCCGGACCTCATCGTCTGGCCAGAAACCGCCATGCCGTTCTACTTTCAGGACAACACTGCTTTGCGCACCCCGGTCCTCAATTTCCTGCACGCCACCAATGCGAGCCTCGTCCTCGGTTCACCGGCCTATGAGGCAAAGCCCACTGGGCTGCCCACCCTGTTCAACCGCGTCTATCTGCTGACTGGATCAGACTCAACGCTCCGATGGTACGACAAGGAGCACCTCGTGCCCTTTGGCGAATACATGCCTTTCGCCGACTGGTTGCCCCTCCAGAAGCTGGTGAATGGCGTGGGCGATTTTGCACCTGGCCGGAACGAGACGAAGTTCATCGCCGGGGACTTTGTCCTTGGGGCGCTCATCTGCTACGAAGCCATCTTCGCGGGACTGGCCCAGGATCGCGTAACCCAGGGAGCGAACCTGCTCGTCAACACGAGCAACGATGCCTGGTTCGGAGAAACCTCCGCACCGCTCCAGCACCTGCAACTCGCCGCCCTCAGGGCCATCGAACAGGGACGCTGGATGGTGCGCGGCACGAACACGGGCATCTCAGCCTTCATCGACCCGCTGGGTCGCATCCGCCTGGTCGGGCCACAATTTGTTGATGTGGCCGCCGTGGGACAGGTGCATCTTCGCACGGAATCGACCGTGTTCCACCGGTTGTACTGGACGCTGATTGCCGCAGCCGGGTTGCTGGCCGCGCTCTTTGCTTATCTGGTCATCCGGAATGTTCGGCAACAACAGCATGAGGCCTCGCGTTAGGGCGATTCCCAACAATAGAGCCGATTGCCCCAGCTATCCTGGCGACGAGGATGGCAGAATTGATATCTCGTCATCATAGCGCAATGCAGACTACAGCCGCCGTCGCATTCGCCGCAGCCTTTCTGCTGAGCAATGTAGGATCTTGTCATGAGGATGTTCTCAACTTGGCAGATCGCAGGCCATAACAGAAGAGGGGCCTTGCGGCCCCTCTTCGTATGCGGTGGTGATCAGTTTGCCTGCCCGTTAGTTCGGCCGACCCGTTGCCTGCATCGCCTTGTGGATGTCGTCCCGAATCATGGCAAAACGCTTGCAGTATCCAGAGACGGCCAAGAAGATGACCAATTCCTCGTAATGGAGGTCCTCGACCATGGCCCAGAAGAGATGCAAATGCGCCTTGTCGCTAGAGGCCGTGTAGTAAGTCTTCTGTGTTTCGCCCAGATGCTTGGTGAGCATCTCGATGACGTTGACCCACTTGCCGTCCATCATCAGCAAGAATTCGAATTCGCAGTCGCTTATCCCCCCGACCTTGACGCCTCCCCAATTTTGGTCACCGAGGTAGGCCCTCGAAATTTGCTTGACCGCCTTGCAAAACCCGATAAAATCAAATGCCTTGCGCATTTGGATCCTTTGCCATTCCTCAAGCCACACAGCGTGGACTTGCTCTCGACCAGGCGCTTAACTGGCAGCGCTGATACGTTAAGACTGGTGCTCCATGGTGCCCCTCTTGTTGTGGTTTCAATCCTTCGACGTGGCCGAAATTCGCCAGCACGAAATTCGGTGCCGCCGCTTCCTGCTAATATCCCTTACTAAAGCTGCGGCCCTTTGTCAATAAAAAATATTGCGGATTGAGTGGAAACAGGATATGCGCGCCTTCCCTGTTACTTCCTGGCTCCACACCCACGTCTCATTGGCAAGAGGTTGGAGCTTTGCCGACCGTGCAGGACTGGTCGCGCGTGGGCGTCATCGCCGCAGCTTGCCGCATTGGGCGTGAGTGCTGCCCTCCCCGTAGCACGTCAAGCAGCATGCAAGGCGCCACGAATCGCGCCCTGGCCTGGCCCCCGCCCTAAACCTGTCCAGAGATTTTGGTAATCTCTGAGCCCCTCGAAAAGTTGCCGGTGTTGATTCCCTGGTCGAAATCACGTAGAAAAATTTTGCACTATAAAAATCCATCTATGCGCCACAATGCCCCAACTGGAACAACATCCGCCGGAGAACCAATGTTTCTGAACGATCAGGAAACTGTTACGGACCTTCTCCACTATGAGGCGATTGCTCAAACGATTGTCAGCCTGATTCTCAATACCCCCAAGGCTCCAATGACCATTGGCGTGCACGGCGACTGGGGAGCCGGCAAGTCGAGCGTCCTCAAAATGATTGAGGGCTCATTTGCAGGAAAGGATCGGGTTTTGTGCCTCTGGTTCAACGGCTGGGCGTTT
>JBFWMQ010000041.1:0-15844 GCA_050251495.1 Desulfovibrio sp.
TTCAGTATCTGGGCGATGAGCCTGGCCCTGCGCGAGCGCCGGGCGATGTCCGCCGCGCCGCCCTTGAAGGAGAACACGATGTAGTTGTCGTTGATTCCCGGGCCGCAGTAGCTGTCCACCACGGCGAAGTGGTAGCCCAGGCGCGTGTTGAAGTTCAGGTAGTGGTCGCTCACCACGGCGTAGCTTGGTCCGCCCATGCTGTCGTCGGCGTTCGGGTCGGAGAGGATGGACTCGGCCATGATGCTGGCGAAGCCCGCGAGGCTTACGCCCACGCCGCCCAGCCAGCGCACGCCGGGGTCGGTCATGCCGTGCAGCAGGGCCTGGAAGGGCGCGCTTTTTATGTGTTCCAGCTCCACGACCTTCTTGGGCGCCGTGGGGGTGAGGCCGCCGCCCAGGTCCACCACCAGGATGTTCAGCGGCAGGCCTGCGCGCAGGCGCACCGCGCCTTCGGCGTCGCCCATCCCGTCGCCGATGTCGAACATCTCGCGCATGCCCATCTCGTGGGCGAAGCGGATGACGTCGTGCAGGCTGCGGCAGCCCTCGGGCGAGAAGTTGAGCGCCTTGGGGTCGGTCAAGGTCAGCGGGGCCATGCGCTTCAAGGCCTCCTGCGTGGCCTTGTATACCGGGCTGCCCTTCATGAGGTTCACGCAGGGCTTGTCGCGGATGAGTTCCGGCACGAGGCCCCGGTAGACGATGCGGCTGGTGGCGTCGAGGGTGATGTCCTCGCCGTGGGCGATGTTCAGGGTGGCGTTCTCCAGGCCCACAAGGGTGGGCACGCCGAACTCGCGCGCAACGGAGGCCATGTGTCCGGTGACGCTGCCCACCTCGGTGATGATGCCGCGGATGCGGTCCATGACCGGCACGTAGGTGGGCGAGGTCTGCTTGGCCACCAGAATGGCCCCCTGGGGCACGGCGGGCAGGTTGTGGTCGCTGGTGAGGATGTACGCCTGGCCTGCCGCGCTGCCGGGCGAGGCCATGTCGCCCCCGCGCATGAGCACCTCGCGGCCGTGGATGGGCTCGGCCTCCGGCGCGAGCGTGCATTCGTCGCGGCCCTGGCCCATGCCCAGCGGCCTGGCCTGCAGGATGAACAGCCGCCCGTCCTGGTCCTGCGCCCACTCGATGTCCAGCGGCTGGCCGTAGTGCTCCTCCAGGCGCACGCCGTAGGCCGCCAGCTGGCGGATCTTGGCCCCGTCCAGGCAGGGGGCCTGGCGCAGCTCGTCCGGCACCGGTTCGGCCAGGATGCCGTCTTCGGCGCGCAGGCGCAGGCGGCTGGTCTTACGGGCCACGTCGTGGCGCAGGAGGGCGGAGTCCCTGCGGCGCACCGCGTAGAAGTCCGTGCTGGCGCTGCCGTCCACCACGCTCACGCCCAGGCCCCAGGCCGCGCTGATGAGGATGTCGTCCGGGGCGCCGGGGCCGCTCGGCCGGTTGGGGTCGGCGGTGTACATGACGCCGCTTGCGCGCGCGTCGATCATGGTGACGCACAGCACGGCCATGACCACGTCGTCGTCGGAATAGCCCATGCTGCGGCGGTAGTAGACCGCGCGCGGGCTGAAGGTGCTGGCCACGACCTCCTTCCAGGCCTGGCCCACGTTGCGGGCGCTCACGTTCAGCACGGTGGAGTGCTGCCCGGCGAAGGTGGCCTCCGAGTCCTCGCAGGTGGCGCTGGAGCGCACGCTCACGCGCACGTCCGGGCCGAAGAGCCCGGCAAGCTCGTCCATGAGCCGGGCCATGCCCTGCGACAGTTCGTCCGGCAGGGGCGCGGCCATGATCATGGCCTGGATCTCCTCGCAGATCTCCATGAGCGCCTCCGTGTCCTTCACGTCGATGCGCCGCATGCGCCGCTCGATGCATTCGGCCAGGCCGGTGCTCTTGAGGAAGTGCTGGCAGGCGTAAGCCGAGACCGCGAATCCGCGCGGCGTGGGCAGCCCGGCGCGGTTGGCCACCTCGCCCAGGTTGGCGGCCTTGCCGCCCACCTCGTCGGCCAGCTCGGTGGAGAGGGCGCGCAAGGGGAGGAGCAGCTCGCCCTTCTTGATGCGCTTCCTGTGCGCCAGATCCTTGAGGATGGTGATGCCCAGGCGCTCGGTGGTGTCGAAGAGCCCGGGATATTTGCCGCCGGAAAGGGCGTTCAGGTCCTCGGCCAAGTCGTAGACCAGGCTGATGAGGTCCTCGGACAGGGTCAGCACCTGGTCGAGGGTGAAGGGCTTGTTCTCGAAAAGCAGGTGCTCAAGCTCGGTCAGAATCTCCAGCGACCTGTTGTTCTTGATGAGCAGGCTCTTGAAATACTCGTACTTGCGCTTCGCCGCGCCATCATCCCTGGCCTGCTCCTGCTGCCTGCCGCTGCCGAGAAGCATGTTCAGAAATTTGAGCATTCCGCTCTCCAGTGCTTGAAGGGACACGCGCCGGTTTTCGACAATACGACCGTATCGGAAGCCCGGCAGGGACGCAAGGGCGCACAAGGCTGGCCGGCAGGGCTTGCGCCGCGCCATCCCCCGTTTTCCTCAGCCACGGCGGCATTGCGGGCCAGGGGCAAACAGGCTAGGGTGCCGGGCAGCAAGACAGGGGGGAGGACGCATGTACAAGGGCAAGCGCATCGTGGCCACCATCAACGCGCGCGGCGGCAGCAAGGGCGTGCCGGGCAAGAACATCCGCGACCTCGGCGGCCTGCCGCTCATCGCCTGGACCATCCGCGAGGCGCGCCGCTCGGCCATGATCGACCGGGTCATCGTGTCCTCGGACGACGAGGGCATCCTGGCCGTGGCGCGCTCCCACGGGGCGGAGACGCCCTTTGTGCGGCCGCGGGAGCTGGCGCGCGACGACACCCCGGGCGTGGACCCGGTGCTGCATGTGGTGGAGGCCATCAAGCCCGACGCCTATGACTACATCGTGCTCTTGCAGCCCACCTCGCCCCTGCGCACGGTGGAGGACATCGACGGCTGCATCGCCGCCTGCCTGGACGCGGACCTGCCCTGCCTGATCAGCGTCACCGAGGCGGACGAGAGCCCATACTACATGTTCACCATGGCCCCGGACGGCCTCATGTCCCCGGTCATCGCCCAGGAGCGCTTCCACACCCGCAGGCAGGACCTGCCCCGCGTGGTGACGCCCAATGGCGCGGTGTACGTGGCCGACTGCGCCTGGCTGGCCCGCACCAGAAGCTACCTGACGCCCGAGACGCGCGGCTACGAGATGCCCCGGGAGCGCTCGCAGGACATCGACGGCCTGCTCGACTTCGACATCTGCGAGCTGCTGCTGCGCAAGGCTGGCCGTATTTCATGAATTATTTCAAAGGTGGAGAAGGTATGACGGAAATTCGCGCCGCGGTCATCGGCCTGGGCGGCATGGGCAGGCGGCACGTGGCCGCCCTGGACGCGCTTGCGGACCAGGGCGTGCGCACCGTGGCCGTGTGCGACTTCAACCTCGCCGCCGCGCAGGAGTTCGCCGCCGCCAGGCCTGCCGCGGGATGTGACGCCCCGCGCGCCTTTGCCGACTGGCGCGAGGTTCTCGCCGCTGGCGGCATCGATCTTTTGTGCGTGGCCACCAACGGCCCCAGCCACCGCGACATCGTGCTTGAGGCCGCGGCGGCCAGGATTCCGTTCGTGCTGTGCGAAAAACCCATGAGCACCAGCGGCGGCGCGGCCCGCGAGATGGCGGCCGCCTGCGAGGCCGCCGGGACAAGGCTGGCCGTGAACCTCTGCCGCCGCTTTTTGACGCGCTGCCTGCTGTTCCGGCAGGCCCTGCGCGATGGCCTGGCGGGCCGGCCCCGGCGTTTCTGGGCCATCGTGGGCGGCGGCGGCGTGGGCTGCGTGGGCCTGCATTATTTCGACTACGCGGGCTGGCTCTTCGACGCCCGGCCCGTGTGGGTCAGCGCGGAGCTGACGGCCGACCCCGCGCCCAACGTGCGCGGCCCGCAGTTTTTCGATCCCGGCGGGCAGGTGAGCGTGGGCTTCGAGTGCGCGGACGGCTGGCGCTTCGTGGGCGATTTCGAGCTCTCCGAGGACGTGCCCCGGGCCTCGCGCTGCATGGTGGTGGGCACCGAGGGCGTGGCCGAAACCGACGACTTCACCCCGCCGCCCGCTGGCGCCGCCCGCGCCACGGCCCGGCCCCTGGACCAGCGCGGCACGGCCAAGACGCGGCTGGTGCAGCCCGAGCCCGTGGCGCTCGACCACGGCCCGGCGCTGGACATCGTGCAGGCCACCCGCGACTGCCTGGCCGACCTGCTGGGGCCGTTCGCCCAGCCCACGCTCCAGGCGGGCATCGACTCCGTGGACGTGGTGCTGGGCGCGCACCTGTCCTCGCAACGCGGCGGCGCGCGCGTGGCCCTGCCGCTCTCCGGCGCTGGGCTCCAGCTCGACGTGCCAATCACTTAGGCAAAGCCAAGGAACGCGCATGACCGCACCCGCTTCCATCTCAACCGGTGCCAGCCCCATTCGCGTCGGACTCATCGGCGCAGGGCTCATTGCCCGGCAGCATCTGCTCGCCCTGGCCAAGACCCCGGCGTTCGTCCCGGTGGGCATCGCCTCGCGCACGCGGGCCAAGGCCCAGGCCCTGGCCGACGAGTTCGGCGTCCCCCTGGTGGCCGACACCCCGGCGGAGCTGGTGGACGCGGCCCGGCCCGACGCGCTCATGGTCCTCGTCTCGCCCCAGGCCATGGCCCCGGTGACGTTGCAGTGCCTGCCCCTCGGCCTGCCGCTGTTTCTGGAGAAGCCCGTGGGCCTCTCCGTGGCCGAGGCCGAGGATGTGGCCAGCGCCGCCCGCGAAACCAGGGCGCGGACCCTGGTGGGCTTCAACCGCAGGCACTATTCCGTGTTCGCCAAGGGGTTGGCCAAGATCCGCGAGCGCGGGCGCCTGCTCGCCGTGCACATCGAGGGCAGCGAGCGCATGGCCGTGGCGCGCGGCACGGGCCGCTTCAGCGAGGAGGTCCTGCGCGCCTGGCTGTTCGCCAACGCCACGCACACCATCGACATGCTGCGCCACTTCGGCGGCGAGCCCGAGGTGGTGCACGCGCTTTGCTCCAGCCTGCGCGAGCCCCTGGGCGACCAGTTCGCGGCCTGCCTGCGCTTCCCCGGCGGGGTGCTCGGCTCGTATGTGGCCAACTGGCATTCGCCGGGCGGCTGGGGCGTGGTGCTCAAGGGCGAGGGCGTGAGCGTGGAGTTCCGCCCCCTGGAAACCGGCCGCGTGACCTATGCCGACGGGACAACGGAGCTCATCGAGCCCGACGCCGACGAGGCCGGAATCAAGGCGGGCTTTGCGGGCCAGTTGCGGGCCTTTGCCCGGCTTGTGCGCACGGGCGAGCTTGCGCCGCCGTCCCAGGATCTTGAGGGCGCGCTGTTGACCATGCGCCTGGCCGAGCGGCTGGCGGGCCAGCCCCAGCCCCTGGGTTGAGCGTCCGTGGCTGGGCTATCGCCCGCCATCGGGGCCGCCGCGCATTGACACCATGATGTCAAGGGGATATTTATAAAGCTATAGACTCTTGGCGTTTTGCCTTTCCCGTCCAGCGTTCCAGCCTCCGGCTCTGGCCGGAGTTGAGGAAGAGTATGGCCGCAGCCGTCATTTCAAAGAACCGCCCGCGCATCCTGGTGGCCGATGACGAGACCATCATCGCCATGCAGATCGGCGAACTGCTGGAGGCCGAGGGGTTCGAGCTGGCCGGAGTGGCCGCCACCGCGAGCCAGGCCGTGGACATGGCCCGCCAGCTCAGGCCCGATCTGGTGCTCATGGACATCGTCATGCCCTGCGGCGCCCCGGAAGGCGGCGGGCAAGGCAACGGGCCGGACGGCGACGACGGCCTGGACGCCCCGACCGACGGCATCGACGCCTGTGTCATGATCCAGCGCGATCTCAGGATTCCGGTGGTGCTGCTCTCGGCCCATGGGGAGGAGCATTTTCTGCGCCGCGCCCGCCGCGCCCTGCCCGCGGCGTATCTCGTCAAGCCCTGCCAGAACACCCAGATACGGGCCGCCCTGGAGGTGGCCCTGGCCCTGCGCGCCCAGAACGACCCCTCGGCGCCGTTCCGCCTGCGCGAGGCGCACCACCGCATCAAGAACAGCTTTTCGCTGCTGCACAGCATGTTGCGCATCCAGGAGATCCAGGCCACCGACCCCCAGGCGCGGCACGCCCTGGCCGACGCGGGCGCGCGCGTGCTGGCCCTGGCCAAGGCCCACGAGTCCATGGCCGACGGCGGGCCGGAAAGCCTGTGCGACGCCAAGGCCCATGTGGAGCGCCTGGCCACGGCTCTGTTCGGCGCGCAGTCGCCGCCGCCGCCCCAGGCGGCCCTGTCCCTGGAGCTCGACGTGGCCTCCCTGCCGCTGCTGCCCACCCAGGTCGTTCCCTGCGGCATCTTCCTGGCCGAGGCGCTCACCAACGCCATCAGGCACGCCTTCGCCCACGGGCGCGGCGGGGTGGTGCGCGTCTCGCTGCACCGAACGAGCGGTGATGGCGGCGAGGCCGGTGAGGCCGAGCTGTGCGTTGCGGACAATGGGAACGGCCTGGCGGGCGATCCCGAGGAGATGGGCAGGAATTCCTTTGGTCTGCAATGCCTCCACGCAGCGGCGGAGCAGCTGGAGGGGAGCATGGCCATCGTTTCCGAGCCGGGCCGGGGCGCGCGCGTGAGCGTGCGGTTTCCCCTGTTCCGGGATTACCAGAGCCGGTCGGCGTAGACCGCGGGCAGACCCTTCTCGATGATGGCGGCGGCTGTCTTGGCGATGTCGTAGGACACGAAGCGCACCTCGACGCGGTCCGGCGTGGCCGCATCCCCCGGTTCCCAGAGCAGATACTTGGCCTTGTTGTCGCCGTCGCGCGGCTGGCCAACGGCCCCGGCGTTGATGATGTGCCGCGCGGCCGGGTCCAGGCTGACGACGCCCTTGCCCAGGGTCTTGCGCTCCAGCTTGCCGCTGCCGAACAGGCTGACGCGCCTCAGTTCGTGGGTGTGGCCCACGAAGCACAGGCGGTTGCCGTACAGGCCGAAGGTCTCGCGCAGGGCGTCGTCGTCCAGTTCGTACAGATACCTGGAGACAAGGCCCGGCGGGCAGCCGTGCACGAAGCGCGCGCCCGCCACCTCGCAGGTGCGGGCCAAGGTGCGGAAGTACATCAGCGCATCGTCGGACAAGAGCGCGCGCGTGCGGTCCAGCGCCTTGCGCGCCTGGGGGTTGAACCAGCCCCGGGCCTGGGCTTCGAGCAGGCCGTGCTCGTGGTTGCCCAGCACCGACACGATGCCGCGCTCGCGCAGGAGCTTCACGCAGGCGTCCGGCTCCGGGCCATAGCCCACCGTGTCGCCCAGGTTGACGGCCTGCGCGGCGTTCTGGCTGTCCATATCCGCCAGCACGGCCCGGAAGGCTTCCAGGTTGCCGTGGATGTCCGACAGGACGGCGATGCGCGGGCGGGGTGTTTCGCTCATGCCGAAGGGTACATCAGCGGGCGTGCGCACGCAACCCGGCCTTGCGCCGGGGCATGATTTGCGGCACAAGACCCTGTGAGGCTTTCTTTCCGCGTCCGCCGCGACCCGCGCGGACGCCAACCCCTTGCCGGGAACCGCCCTGCATGGCCAAGCTCAAGACGCTTCTGCTGCACCCGGACCCCCTTGTCCGCCGCGATCTGCGCCGGGCGCTTTCGAGCGCGAACTTCCTCACCGTGCTGGGCGAGGCCGTCACGGCCTTCGAGGCCCTGGAGCTCATCGAGGCCATCCCCTACGGCGCGCTCTTCGTGGCCCTGGACCTGCCCGGCGGGGTCTCCGGCCTGGAGCTGGCGCAGATGCTCTCCGGCCGCAAGAACAAGCCAGCGCTGGTGTTTCTGGCCGCTGGCGAGGCGCAGGCCTTCGCCGCCTTCGAGCTGGGCGCCACGGACTATCTGCTCTGGCCCGCCCCGGAGGACCGGATGCAGAAGACCCTGGCCAAGCTGGCCGAGTTCAAGGCCCGCTTCCGCGAGGTGCCCATGCCCGAGAAATGGTCCGAGGCCGCGCCCCAGGCCGGCGGCGGGTTCGGCGAGGGCCTGGCCCACGACGCGGGCGGCGACTGGGCCGACGGCGACGGCAAGACCGTGTCCGTGCCCCTTGAGGACGACGAGCAGGACCATTTCCTCTCCGCCCTCAAGCAGGCCTGGGACACCAACCACGCGCGCACCCCGGAGATAGAGAAGCTGGCTGTGAGCCAGGACGGGCGCATGTACCTCGTGCCCTACGGCCAGATCGTGTTCGTGGAGGCCTATGAGGACTATTCCTACGTGCACACGGCCCAGCAGAAGTATCTCACCAGCTACCGCGTGAAGTACCTGGAGGAGCGGCTGGCCCCGCACCGCTTCTTCCGCGTGCACCGCAAGTATTTGGTGAACCTTGACATGGTGACGGAGATCGCGTCCCTGCCGGGCAGCAACTTCATGCTGCGCACGGCCGGGCGCACGCGCATTGAGCTGCCCATCAGCCGCAGGCGCATCGCGAGCCTGAAGCAGGTGCTGGGCTTCTAGCCCCCGGACGGCCTGCGCGCGCGGCCATTCACCGCGCCCCCGCCGCCGTCCGTCGAATGAGACCGCGCAGGGCCGCGCGGGCTGGTGTAGACAACTGACATGCGGACCGCAAAACGCGGGACGCCTTGGCTCTGGGGCGCACCGGGACCCCGCCGCCCGAGGAGGACAGATTATGGACAACAGCGGAACCCTGGACAGCCTGGCGCAGGAGCTGCGCGTGTTCCGGCCCCTGCCGCAGCTGGTCATCGAGGCCAACGTGAACCCCCAGGAGCTGGAAGCTTTCCGGCGTCAGGCGGCGCACGACCCCCTCGGGTACTGGGAAGAGGCCGCCGACGAGCTGGACTGGTACAAGAAGTGGGACACGGTGCTCGACGCGGGCGAGGCTCCCTTCTACCGCTGGTTTCCCGGCGCGCGCTGCAACATCGTCTACAACTGCCTCGACCGGCACATCGAGACCGCCAACAAGAACAAGCTGGCCCTCATCTGGGAGGGCGAGCCCGGCGACAGCCGCAAGTTCACCTATTACGAACTCTACCGCGAGGTGAACCGCTTCGCCGGAGCCCTGCGCACGCTCGGCGTGGGCAAGGGCGACCGCGTGGTCATCTACATGCCGCCCCTGCCGGAAGCGGTCATCGCCATGCTGGCCTGCGCGCGCATCGGGGCCGTGCACTCCCTGGTCTTCGCCGGGTTCTCGGCCCGCGCCCTGCGTTCGCGCATCAAGGACGTCAAGGCCAAGCTCGTGGTCACGGCGGACGGCTTCTACCGCAACGGCCAGATCATCAAGCTCAAGCCCGTGGTGGACGAGGCCCTGGTGGGCGGCCGCGCGGACTGCGTGGACTCCGTGGTTGTGGTGCACCGCGCCAAGGTGGACACCGACATGCAGGAGGGCCGCGACTACTGGTACGACGACGTGGTGCGCCGCGAGCGGCCCGAGTCGCCCGCCGAGGTGATGGACGCGGGCGACACGCTGTTCTTGCTGCACACCAGCGGCACCAGCGGCGCGCCCAAGGTGGTGGCCCACTGCCACGGCGGCTACATGGTGGGCGTGCACCGCACCCTGACCCACGTCTTCGACATCAAGCCCACGGACATCTTCTGGTGCACGGCGGACCTGGGCTGGGTGACGGGCCACAGCGCCGTGGTCTACGGGCCGCTTCTGGCCGGCACCACCACGCTCATCTACGAGGGCCACCCCAACTACCCCCAGGCCGACCGCATGTGGCACATCGTGAGCAAGTACGGGGTGAACATCTTCTACACCGCGCCCACGCTCATCCGCATGCTCATGCGCTTCGGGCCGCAGTACCCGCGCATGCACGACCTTTCCACCCTGCGCCTCTTGGGCACCGTGGGCGAGCCCATCGGCCCGGAGACCTGGCTGTGGTTCTACCGGCACATCGGGCGCGGCGAGTGCCCGCTGCTCGACACCTGGTGGCAGACCGAGACCGGCATGTTCATGATCTCGCCCCTGCCCATCTCGCTTTTGAAGCCGGGCAGCGTCACCAAGCCCCTGCCCGGCGTGGAGGTGGATGTGGTGGACCGCGAGGGCAATCCCGTGCCCGCGGGCAAGGGCGGATTGCTCGTCATCACCAAGCCCTGGCCGGCCATGATGACCGGCTTCTTCGACCCGGTGAGCGAGGACGGCGGCAAGGCCCGCTATCTGGAGTCCTTCAGCCGTTTCCCGGGCAAGTATCTGGCGGGCGACGTGGCCAAGCGCGACGAGGACGGTTTTTTGTGGATCCAGGGACGCGCCGACGACGTGCTGAACATCGCGGGCCACAGGCTGGGCACGGCGGAGCTGGAGAACGCCTTCCGGGCGCACCCGGCCGTGGCCGAGGCCGCGGTCATCGGCGTGCCGGACAAGATCAAGGGCGAGGCCGCCAAGGCCTTCATCATCCTGAACCAGGGCTTCAGCGCCTCGGACGAGCTGATCCTTGAGCTGCAGAAGCACATGCGCAAGGAGCTGGGGCCGGTGGCGGTCATCAAGGGCGTGGAGTTCCGCGAGACCCTGCCGCGCACCAAGAGCGGCAAGATCCTGCGGCGGCTGCTCAAAAGCCAGGAAACCGGCGAGGCCCCGGGCGATCTGTCCATGCTGGACGACACGGAGTAGCGGACCAGGGAGGGCGCGGCATGGCACCGAACCACTGGCTGCTCAAGTCCGAGCCTGGCTGCTACTCCATTGACGACCTGGCCGCCGAGCCGGAGCAGACCACGAGCTGGACCGGGGTGCGCAACTTCCAGGCGCGCAACTTCCTGCGCCAGATGGCCGTGGGCGACCTGGCCCTGTTCTACCACAGCGTCACCAGCCCCTCAGCCGTGGGCGTGGTGCGCGTGGTGCGCTCCGCCCGGCCCGACGAGACCGCCTTTGATCCGGCTGATCAACACTACGATCCCAGGTCCATGCCGGAGAACCCCATCTGGTTCGCCGTGGACGTGCGGCTCGTGCGCAAGTTCGCCACCCCGGTGCCGCTCAAGGCCATGCGCCAGCTTTCCGCATTGTCCCGCATGGAGCTGCTGCGCAAGGGCTCCAGGCTCTCGGTGCTGCCCGTGGGCGAAGCGGAGTTCGGCGTCATCTGTCGGCTCGGCGACTCGGCCTTGATGGCGGAGTGAGCCGCTCCAGCCCGCCAAAGACGTGTCCCGGCCGACCGGCTTTGTTGGCGCCGGGGCTTGTGCGCTTGTCGTCTTTCGCATACGATATACACATATGAATGGTCGGTGCGGCGCTTTTGGCGTCGTTTGAAACGGGCGTCGCGGCTCGTTTTTTTTGTATTGTCGCATCGCCGTGACCGGAGTGCGCTCGTGCGGGCGGTCCCGGTTCCAGCGATGAGCGAGGGGGAGTTTTCTGATGCGCTTCCGGCTGTGCCTTGTCCTGCTCTGCTTCTGTTTCGCCGCCGCACGGCCCGCCGCAGCGGGCACCCGGTACCCCATGGGACCTTTCATGCTGGATGTGCGCGCCGCGGGTGAGCAGTTCCGCGAAGGGCCGCCGCCGGAGCCGGCGCTGACCGCCACCGGAAACTTCAGCGCCGCCGAGCTGGACAGCATCCAGGGGGGCATGCGCTACTGGCTTGAGCGCCTCGGCGCGGACTTCGACTCCAAGATCGTCATCAACCTCGCCAAGGTGGCGAACCCCGGCGGAACCGCCTACAGCTACACGCCGGAGGTGGGGCGCGCCGAGTCCGACACCTACAATTACATCGTCAACAGGCAATACTACGCCCCTGACCCGATCCTGGGCTACCACACCGAGATCATCTACCAGATCGACTACGCGGCAGTGGTTACGCGCCAGCTGATGGACGACGACTCCATCACCTCCACCATGACCCACGAGCTGATGCATGCCCTGGACATGGGCGGGGTGCTTCGGGAGCAGACCGATGGCGTGGCGTGGAACGCCACCTCCTGGACCCTGGAGGCCGCCTCGGCCTGGGGCTCGCGCCTGTACGACGTCAATGGCCGCAAGGGGGTGAACGGGGATGTCGCCTTCAACTCCGCCACGCCCGGCAACCGTTCCGCCGGGACCTTCGTGCTGCCAGACTTCAACGCCGACCCGACCCAGGCCATGGCCGGGCACCCGGGCCAGGTGAGCTTCTTTCCCACCTTCCACGGCGCGGCGGTGGATGCGCTGACCGGGGGCCGGGGCATGCCGGTCATGGCGGGCAACGGCGACGATTATCGCATCGACGGAGGCAACGTGCTGGGGCACCCGGCCCTGCTCGGGTCCATCATGTCGTATGCGCCGCTGCGGAACATGCTCTTCACCGAGCTCGAGCTGGCGGTGCTCAAGGACATGGGCTACGCCATCGACCTGAAGCAGTCTTTCGGCAAGAGCTTTTATCCGACGAACCTGGGCGGTCTGCTCACCACCGACCCCGGCATGGGCTTTGGCGAAGTGGGGGCGTATCTGGCGGAGACGGCCGCCACCGTGGTCAACACCGCCGGCTTCAACAGCGCGCTGTCCTACGGCACGGGCCTGCATGTGTACCGCGACAAGCTCAACGTCACCCAGGCTGCGGACATCACCGCCAGCGGCCACGGCGCGGGCGGCATCCGCATCGACGGCGTGGGCAACACCGTCACCATTGGCAGCGGGGTCACGGTTGCCGCCAACGGCAGCTCCGGCACGGGCCTGCTCGTCTCGTACGGCAGGAACAACGTCATCAACCTGAACGGCGCGCTGGAGGCCACGGGCTCCCAGGGCGTGGGCGCGCAGTTCGGCATCGGCGAAGATTTTTCCTCGTACAGCTACACGGCTGGCGTCCCGGCCATGGTGAATTCCGACAATCGCTACTTCTACACCAAGATGAACTCCGACCTGAACGGGGCGCTGGTCGATTCCTTCAACATCGCCGGAAGCCTCGCGGGGTCGCTCGCCGCCGTGCACATCGACGCCAGCGCCCACGTCAAGGCCATCAACCTCATGCGCGGCGCGGCCATCACGGGCAATATCGTCTCGGAATGGAACGCCTGGAACAACGCCCATGCCGCCGCGGACACCCCGGCCAACTACGGCACGGCCCTGAACGTGGGCGTGAGCGACACGGCCGGCACGCCGGACGCGGCCTTCTCCATGCGCTACGACGGCGACATAACCGGCCCGGCCAGCATCACCATGAAGGTCGCCGGAGGAACTTTCGACTACAACGGGACGTACAAGGGGCTTGCCGCCTCGGTGCAGTCCGGGGCCACGCTCAAGGGCAACGCCAACTACCTGTTGTACGGGGACGGCACCGCGGGCTCGCAGGCCGCGGCCGGTTCGGGCGTGTTCACCAACGCGGGCACCCTTTCCCCGGGCAACAGCCTTGGCACCATCAACATCACGGGCGGCTTCACCAACACCGGCAACCTGCGCATGGAGTTCAACGCCAGCGGGGAGCACGACGAGCTGATCGTCTCCGGCGTGTTCAACCACGACACCGGCGCTGGCGCGACCGTGACCGTCACCCCGGACGACGACTACTACTCCGGCACCATGACCATTCCCTTCGCCGCCATGTTCACCGGCGGGGCGGGCAGCACCCTGCCGACCGCCATCGACACCTTCGTGCCGCTTGGCTCGCCCACCCTGAGCATGGTCATGTCCGCCGGGCCGGTGTACACCCTGACCACCACGCGCGCCGCCAACGCATACAGCCAGTATGCCCCGAGCAGCGACACCGCCGAGATCGGCAAGATTCTGGACGGCATCGGGGGCTCGGCCACGGGCGACATGCAGGAGCTTCTGGCCGGGCTGGACTTTTCCGGGGCCGGGGGGGGCGGCGTTGCCTCGGGCCTGGAGCAGCTCTCCCCGGAGGCCTTCAATTCCTCGGCCCAGGCCTCCCTCGAATCCAACCGTGCGCTCTCCGGGGCGTTGTTGCGCTCCATGCTCCAGGTTCCCCCCGGGGGGAGCCAGGGCCAGGGCCGCTCCAGCGGCGACGAGGCCGAGGCCTGGTCGGCCTTTGTGGTGCCCTTCGGCGGCATCCAGCACCAGCGGTCCCGGGGCGACACCCTGGGCTACAGCGGCGTGGACGTGGGCGTGTTCAGCGGACTGGAGCGGCACTTCGACGGCGGCCTCACCGCGGGCGTGCACACGGCCCTTACCCACCGTCAGGTGGACGTGAGCACCCAGGCGGGTTCGCAGACCAAGACCGACAGCCTGTACCTCGGCGTTCAGGCCCTCAAGCGGCCCGATCCCCTGGCGGGCGGCTACCTGTTCGGCATGGCGCGCCTGGGCGTGGAGAACAACACCTCCGCGCGCAAGGTCGTCATCGGCGGCTTCCAGCGCACCAGCCGCAGCGAGTGGGTGGGGCTGGCCAGCGCCGCCGATCTGGGCGGCGGGTACGACTGGCAGGCCGGGCCGGTGAGCTTCGGCCCGCTGGCCGGGCTGGACTACGCCTTCAACTGGCGGCCCAAGACCAACGAGCACGGCGGCGGCGCGGCGGACCTCAATCTGGCCTCCTCGGCGCAGCACGGCCTGCGCTCGTCCCTGGGCGGGCAGGTCCGCACGCAGACCGAGGTCGAGGGCTACGGCCTGCTGCAGGCCGGGCTGAGCGCCCGCTGGATGTACGACCTGCTGGGCGGCTCGCACACCGCGCGCGGGTCCTTTGCGGGCTATGACGGCCAGGATTTCTCCTCAACCACGCCGGTGACCAGCAGGAACAGCATGGCCCTGCAGGGCAGCCTGGCCCTGCTCCAGGCGGACGGGTTCAAGTGCAGCGCCTTCCTGGGCACGGAGCTGTTCCGCAAGGGCTACTCCTCGGTCGAGGGCGGCATGTCCTTGAGCTGGGATTTCTAGCCCGCCCGTTCCTTGCCGCCGCGCCTGCCACGGCGGGCGCGCCACAAACAGGGCGACACGGCCCGCTTGCCTCACGCGCTTGTCCGCCACCTTGGGCGATTCCCGCCCGTGCGGTGGGCATTGCCATTATGTTGTTTCCTGTGCTAGCTGCCTGTGAGAATGGGACACGTAACCGGCTGTCACCCTGCCGCTTCTCTGTCTTTGCGGCTTTCGCGCGCGGGGAAGGAGACGGGCGTCCAGGCGGGGGTGGCAGGCAGAGGCGAGAGAGTGATCGGCGAGAGGGCAACCGGCGACCGGGTGGTTTGATCTGGCGAGCGGCATCTTCGAAGCGGAGCGGAAGTATGAGCCAAAAAGCGTCACCAGTACAGATTATCAGCATCGGGTTCTTGATTGTGGGCAACCTGATCGGCGCGGGCATCCTGGCCTTGCCGATCAAGACCGGATTGGCCGGCTTCGTGCCCTCGCTCTTCGGCCTGTTCCTGACCTCCGGGGCCATGTTCTACTCCTCCGTCATCCTGAGCCGGGAGGCGGTGCAGAAGCAGCAGAGCACCTTCAACTATCCCAGCCTGTACCAGGCGTATTTCGGGGGCGTCGGCAAGTGGGTCGCCGTGGCCGCCAACCTGGTCATCCTGTACGGCCTGCTCACGGCCTACCTCACCGGCATCACCACCATCATCAACAACCTGTTCAGCGTCGCCCTGCCCACGGTCGGGCTGATGCTCGGCTTTTTCGCCGTGACCGCGCTCATCTCCCTGGCCAGCGTGGACAAGATCATGAAGTACATCGCCGTGCTGGTGGTGGGCAAGTGCATCGTGTTCTTCATCATCGCAGGCTCCGCCGGCACCCAGATCAAGGCGGCGAACCTGGAGCACCAGCACTGGCCGTTCTTTGTGGCCGCCATCCCCATCCTGGTGACGGCCTTCCATTTTCACAACATCATCCCGGCCATCTGCGAAAGCCTGCGCTGGGACCAGAAGACCATCACCCGCACCATGCTCGTGGGCATGAGCCTGGGCTTTTTGAAGATCGCCACCTGGATGCTGGTGGGCATCGGCGTTTTGCCGCTCGACGCGAGTCCCATCGGGCTGGAGACCGCCTTTCAGAACAACCTGCCCG
>JBFWMQ010000042.1:0-14168 GCA_050251495.1 Desulfovibrio sp.
CTGGCCCGCGCCGCAGCGGAGGGCGACGGCCCGGCTGCGCAGGAGCTGGGGCAGGCTCTCGCCGCCCTGGACGCCCTGCTGGAACAGCCCCAGGCGGCCTTGCTTGCCGCGCGCGCGCAGCGGTTCGCCTGAAACCGGGACGCCCCGCCGCGCCGGATGTCTCGGGCGGGCGGGGCGTCATGATTTTTTTTACAATCCGTCGTGTCTGGTCGGTACGGGCTGCTTCAGGCCGCGTGGCCGGGGGCGGGCAAGCGAAGGGGCAGGGCTCAGGGCAGGGGCAGGCCGAGGGCCGGGACGTTGAGCTCGCCGGTGAAGGTCAGCTCCGCCGCGCCCTTGAGGAACACCCGGCCAGCCTCGATGCTCGTGGTGAGCACCTCGCCGCCGGTGGTGGTGTTGGCCAGCTCGGCCTCGGCCAGCCCCAGGGCGTGCAGCACCACCTGCACGGCGCAGGCCCCGGTGCCGCAGGCGTAGGTCTCGGCCTCCACGCCGCGCTCGTAGGTGCGCACGAGCGTGCGGCCGCGGTCGACCAACTGCGCGAAGTTCACGTTGGCGCCCGCGGGCGCGAAGTGCTCGTGGAAGCGCACCGCGCGGCCGATGCCCGCCACGTCCACCTCCTCGGCCTTGTCCACCAGGATCACCGCGTGGGGCACCCCGGTGTTCACGAAATGGACCACGGTCTCGTGCCCCAGCACGCTCAGGGTCGTGTTCAGCGCCAGGTCCCTGGGCGCGGTGAGCTGCACCTTGACCAGCCCGGCGGCCGCGTCCACGGCGATGGCCACAGGCCCGGCGTCGGTCAGGAGCACGTGCCGCTCCCCGGCGATGTCCAGGGCGTGGATGAGGCGGCCCGCGCAGCGGCTGGCGTTGCCGCACATCTCCGCGCGGGAGCCGTCGGCGTTGTAGAAGTGCCAGGCCACGTCGGCCCCGGAGCCCGGCGCGGCCAGCTCGAGAAAGAACAGGCCGTCCGCGCCCACGCCGAAGGCGCGCGGGCAGACGCGCCTGGCCCACTCGGCCATGAGCTCCCTGGGCAGGCGCAGCACGCGGTTGTCGATGGCCACGAAGTCGTTGCCGCAGCCTTGCAGCTTGTAGAAGGGCACGCGCGCCCCGAACATTGTGCTCATGGAATATGGCTCCCTTGGGCGGATTTCGCCTGCCCGCAATAGAAAGCATGGCGGGCCGGTTCGTCAAGGGGGGAGGGGCGGAGGTCGGCGGTCAGCCCAGCCATTCCTCCAGGGTGGGCGGCGGGCGCAGCATGCTGGGCACCGGCGGCCACACCGGCGGCTTGGAGAGGTCCACGCCCTTCTGCACCACGGACACCGGGCGGTCGCTTGAGACCACCACCACGATGAGCTCCGGGTGGGAGTGGGTGAAGCGCAGGGCCGAGTTGTAGCGCGCCCCGCGCGAGCGGTCTTCGCCGGGGAAGCTCGGCCCGTCCATGAGACAGGCGAAGGAGCAGAGCTGGTTGCGCGCGGCGGAGAGGTGCAAGGCCCCGTCCACCCGGGCCAGCCCGGCGGCCAGGGCGAGGCGCTCCTCGCCGACGAGCGGCATGGGGGTCTCCAGGCTGTGGCCCGAGAGGGTCAGCAGCGGGGTGTAGGGGTCGATGATCAGCGCGCACCCGTACTTCTCCTCTCCGGCGGCGGCCACCAGCCGCGACACCGTGGCGAACAGCGAGGTGCGCTGGACGTCGTCCAGCGGCCACTCCAGCAGGGCTTCCTCCAGCGTCACCAGGTTGGGTCTGCGGTTTGTGGACTGGAAGGCTCCGTCGGAGAAGCTGCACACCGGGCTGCCGTCGAGGGAGAGCATCCCGTGGCGTCCGTTGAATCGCGCGCACAGGCTGCCGGGCGGCAGCTCGCCCTGGCCCCCCGCCATCGTGCCCCCCTGGGCCATGCCGATGATGTGTTCGCCATCAGACACCAGCACGCGGGCCGAGCGCTCCACGCTTTGCAGCATCTTGCGCACGTGCTTGCCGTGGTCCAGCCGGGGGCGCTCGCTTTTTGGCAGCCTGGCCAGAAAGTGCACCCGCGACAGGCGCGAGGGCTCGACAAAGGCCAGGCGTCCACGCGCCCAGGCGCCTTCCTCCGGGGTCTTGGAGATCTGGATGATGGCCGAGAGGATGCTGAACACCCGAAGCCGCGTGTCCGGCCCGATGGCCCGCGCCCGCTCGTCCATGATGAAGTCGTGCACGGCGTGGGGGGCCATTTCCTGCAAGGTGTTGGAGGCCGCGTCCAGGGCCATGACGTCCGGGCTGCACAGGCTGGTGGTGAACTGCCTGAGGGCCAGCTCCAGCCAGCGCCGGGTGGGGCCGGGGGAGCACAGGTCCGGGTGCTGCTCGGTGAACCACATCTGGTAGGCCACCCCGCGCGAGCGTCCTCCCAGGCTCACCAGCCCGGCCAGGCCCAGGCGGCGGGCGTGGTACTGGTCGAAGAAGGCCACCAGCTCCGGTTGGGGCAGGCCGTCCTCCCACTCGGAAGAGTCCAGGAAGTATTCGCGGATGCGCGGCTCGTGCCCGCGCAACAGGTTCTGCGGGTCCACCACGCGCAAGGGGTCGCCGGGCTGGCAGGCATAGATGAGCGCCGCCCGCGACGGCCCGGAGAACTCGCACAGGCCCAGGCGCAGCCCCTCAAGCACCGTGTGCAGGCAGAGCATGTGGTGGCGGTCTGGGATCATGGGCTCCTCGTCAACCGATGCGCCTCGATGGAAACGTGAAACTACTATACGCAGTGGGCAGGGGAAGGCAACGAAAAAGCCCGCGCCCCGCAGGCTCCGCCCGGCACGTCCTGGTCGGCGCTGGAAAGAATCGCGCGGGAGGCCCCGGCATGGGAGAAAGAGACGCCCAGCAGGGCCAGGCGCCGCGCCGGGGGCGTGTTTCCGGCCTGGGGCATGGCGGGGTCCTACTTCTTGGTGTTGAGGAATTCGAGGAACTTCTTGACTTCCTCGTGGTCGGGGTTGAGGCGCTGGGCCTCGGCAAGGTGCTCGCGGCACTTCTCCAGGTCGCCCTTGTCGAAGTAGGCGCGGGCCGCGTTGTAGTGCAGGTTCTCGTCGGTGCTGGTGAGGGCGAGCGCGCGCGTGTAGTACTCAACGGATTGGTCCACCATGCGGCTCTTGCGCAAGGAGATGCCGAACTCGTTGAACAGGTGCTTGTGCTCCGGGGCGAAGGCGGCATCCAGCCCCACGATGCGTCCCAGGATGTCCTGGGCCTTGGCGGTCTCGCCGCGCTCCACGTAGGTGAGCCCCAGGCCGAAGTTGGCGCGCACGTTCTCCTCGTCCACGGCCAGCGCGTTCTCGTACTCGAACTGCGCGCTGTACAGCGCGCCGCGCTGGCGGCTTTCCTCCGCGCGGGTGACGGTGGAGGCCAGCTCCTGCATCTTGGGGTACACGGTCTTCATGTACATTTCCGGCTCGGGATTGTAGCGCGCCAGAAAGTCCTCCAGGGGCACCTGCGTGGCGGCCCCGGCCGGGACCATGTTCTTGTTCAGCGCCTGCACCGAGACCATCTCGTCGTCGTTCTGCACGCAGTACCAGTACATCTTGCTGATGGTCTTGCGCTGGGTGGTGCCGGTGCCGACCTTTTCCACGGTCTGCGTGGAAAAGAGGCCCTTGACCCTCCTGCCGCCCTCCGGGCGGTAGACCGCGGCGTGCGGCTCCTGGCTCTGCGGATCGCTCATGACAGGCACCTTGGGGAAAAAAATGGTTCCGGCCCGGTTCTGCGGCCAGTTTCAAGACTACACGCTTCGCCAGGAACTGGCAAGGACCGCTGGGAGTTGGGCGTTCAAACAGGGGCGGAGAGTCGACATTTGCGCCCGGATGCGATAGCGTCCGCGCCACTTTGATGGTTGGCCGCCCTGGCGGCTTATGTGTGTGAACGCGCAAGAACCAAGGACAGGACGGGGCACAGCATGGACAAGAAAGTTGGCGAACGCATCCGCGCGTTTCGCGAGAAGCAGGAGTTGAGTCTGGCGGACCTGGCCGGCCGCACCGGACTGGAGGAAAGCTTCCTCTCCGCCGTGGAGAGCAAGGACCTCTATCCCTCCCTGGGGCCGCTTTTGAAGATCGCCCGCGCCCTTGGCGTGCGTCTGGGCACCTTCCTGGACGACCATGTGAGCCGCGACCCGCTCATCGTGCGCGTGGGCGAGAGGACCTCGGAGATGGCCATGCGCGTCGACGGCTCCTTGAATGCCAGCCACATGTACTCCTCCCTGGGCCGCGGCAAGACCGACCGGCACATGGAGCCGTTCTTCATCACCATGAATCCCGAGCCCGAGGCGGAGAAGAAGCTCTCCTTCCACGAGGGCGAGGAGTTCATCGTGGTGGTGTCCGGCCAGGTGCAGCTCACCTATGGCCGCGAAGTCACCGTCCTGAATCCCGGGGACAGCATCTATTACAACTCCGTCGTGCCCCACAACCTCTCCGCCGCCGGCGCGGAGCCCGCCAGCATCTACGCGGTGCTTTACTTCCCGGAGTAGGCCATGGGGCGAGAGAATCCCACCCGCGAAGCCACCCTGGGCCAGCTGCTCGACGAGACCGTTGCCAAGTGGCCCAACCGTGACGCCGTGGTCTATGTGGACCGCGATTTCCGCCTCTCCTGGCGGCAGTTCTCCGACCTTGTGGACGAGGTGGCCCTGGGCCTGATGGCCCTGGGCGTCAAGAAGGGCGAGAAGGTCGGCATCTGGGCCAACAACGTGCCCTACTGGGTTGTGCTCATGTTCGCCACGGCCAAGATCGGGGCCGTGCTGCTCACCGTGAACACGCACTACCGCAGGGCCGAGATCGAATATCTGCTGCAGCAGTCGGACTGCGAGAACCTTGTGCTCATCGACGGCTTCCGCGACACGGACTACGTGGGCACCATCTACGACCTGGTGCCGGAGCTCAAGACCCAGGAGCGCGGGCGGCTCAGAAGCGAGAAGTTCCCGCACCTGAAGCGCGTCATCTTCCTCGGCATCGAGAAGCACCGCGGCATGTATTCCATGAGCGAGGTCCAGGCCCTGTCCGTCATGACCCCGCCCGAGGACTACGAGGCCCGGCAGGCCGCCCTTTCCCCGCACGACGTGGTGAACATGCAGTACACGAGCGGCACCACGGGCTTTCCCAAGGGCGTGCAGCTCACCCACTACAACATCGGCAACAACGGCTACTGGATCGGCGAGAACCAGCGGTTCACCGAGAAGGACCGCGTGTGCCTGGGCGTGCCGCTGTTCCACTGCTTCGGCTGCGTGCTGGGCGTCATGGCCTGCATCAACCACGCGGCAACCATGGTCTTTCTGGAGAACTTCGACCCGGTCATGGCCATGACCAGCGTGGAGGAGGAGAAGTGCACGGCCCTTTACGGCGTGCCCACCATGTTCATCTCCATGCTGGAGCACAAGCTCTTCAAGCGCTTTGACTTCAGCAGCCTGCGCACCGGCATCATGGCCGGCTCCCCCTGCCCCATCGAATTCATGAAGCGGGCCATGAACGAGATGAACATGCGCGAGATCACCATCTGCTACGGCCTGACCGAGGGCAGCCCGGTGATGACCCAGACGCGCATCGGCGACTCCCTTCGCCAGATGACCGAGACGGTTGGCCGCGCCATGCCCGCCATCGAGGTCAAGATCATGGACCCGGAGACCGGGCAGGACTCGCCGCCCAACACCGTGGGCGAGATCTGCTGCCGGGGCTACAACGTCATGAAGGGCTACTACAACAACCCCGAGGCCACGGCCAAGGCCGTGGACATCGACGGCTGGCTGCACTCCGGCGACCTCGGCGTCATGGACGAGGAAGGCTACGTCACCGTCACCGGCCGCTTGAAGGACATGATCATTCGCGGCGGCGAGAACGTGTATCCGCGCGAGATCGAGGAGTTCCTGTACCGCATGGACGGCATCCTGGACGTGCAGGTGGTGGGGGTGCCCAGCCGCAAGTTCGGCGAGGAGGTCGGCGCCTTCGTCATCCTCAAGCCCGATGTCCAGCTGGAGCCCGAGGACGTGAAGGAGTTCTGCCGGGGCCAGATCGCCCGGTACAAGATTCCCAAGTACGTCGCGTTCGTGGACGCCTACCCCATGACCGCCAGCGGCAAGATCCAGAAGTACAAGCTGCGCGAGCTGGCGGCGGAACTGTTCCCCGAGGCCATGCAAGAGCCTCCCAAGGTCTAACCAAGGAGCGGAATGCACATGCACCTGGAAAAGGCACACAAGGACATCGCCCCGCGCCTGCGCGGCCTGCGCGACGCGCTGGACATGAGCGTCGAGGACCTCTCCGCCAAGACCGGCGTCAGCCCGGCGCAGATCGCCGAGTTCGAGTCCGGCGAGTGCGAGATTCCCGTGGGGTTCCTCATGAAGGTGGCGCAAGCCTGCCACGTGGATCTGACCGTGCTGATAAGCGGCGTGGAGCCGCACCTCAAGGGCTACTCCCTGGTGCGCCACGGCGAGGGGCTCTCTGTGGAGCGCCGCAAGGACTATGACTACAAGTCGCTGGCCTACCGCTTCTCCGGCCGCAAGATGGAGCCCTTCCTCATCACCGTGCCGCCCAAGAGCGCGCAGGAGATGAACCTCGTGACCCACTCCGGCCAGGAGTTCATCCACGTGACCGAAGGCCGCCTGGAGCTGCGCCTGGGCGAGGACATCCTTGCCCTGGAGCCCGGCGACTCGTTGTACTTCGACTCCCAGACCCCGCACGCCCTGCGCGGCCTGGACGGCAAGCACGCCGTGTTCCTCGACGTGATCCTTTAAAGCGGGAGCTGCCCTTATGGAAAAATTGCGCCCTGGCCGCTACCGCGATTTCATGGCGGCCTATACCCCGAAAGTGCCCGAGAACTACAACTTCGCCTATGACTTCCTCGACGTCCGCGCGGGCGAGGACCCGGCCCGCCTGGCCATGATCCACGTGGACGACGCCGGAAACCGCCGCGAGTTCTCCTTCGGTTTCTTCCGCGACGAGTCCCAGAAGCTCGCCAGCGCCCTTTCCGCCAAGGGCGTCACGAAGGGCGACCGGGTCATGCTCATCCTCTACCGCCGCGTGGAGTACTGGGTGGCCATGCTGGCGCTCGCCCGCATCGGCGCGCTGCCCATCCCCTCGCCCTCGCTTCTGACCCCGCACGACATCGAGTTCCGCGTGAACTTCGCGCGCGTGTCCTGCGTCATCTGCGAGGACTCCCTCACCGCGCGCGTGGAGGCGGCCAAGCCCAAGTGCCCCAGTTTGAAGCTCCTCGTCGACATCCCCTCCGACGCCGGGCACGCCAAGGCTCCGGCGGGCTGGGAGGACTACGAGAGCCTCAAGGCCTCCGGCGCGCCGGAGTTCCCCCGCAGCGCCGAAACGCCCAGCGGCGACGACCCCATGGTCATCTTCTTCTCCTCCGGCACCACGGGCATGCCCAAGATGGTGCTGCACACCCACACCTATCCCATGGGCCACCTCACCACCGGCATGTACTGGCACGACCTGGAGCCCGGCGACGTGCACCTGACCCTGTCCGACACGGGTTGGGCCAAGAGCGTGTGGGGCAAGTTCTACGGCCAGTGGCTGGCCGGGGGCGTGGTCTTTGTCTGGGACTTCCGCGGCAAGTTCGAGCCGCGCGAACTGTTGCGCATCCTCTCCGAGCACAAGGTCACCACCTTCTGCGCGCCGCCCACCGTCTACCGCTTCCTGGTGCGCGAGAACCTGAAGGAGTTCGACCTCTCCGCGCTTCGGCACTGCACCACCGCAGGCGAACTGCTGAACGACTCCGTGTTCGCCGACTGGCAGAAGGCCCTGGGCCTGCCCATCTTTGAGGGCTACGGCCAGACCGAGACCACGCTGCAGGTGGCCACCCTGCCGTTCATGAAGCCCAAGCCCAGCTCCATCGGCCGGCCCATGCCCGGCTGGGACATCGTGCTCTTGAACGAGGACGACCAGCCCTGCCCCCCGGGCGAGGAAGGCGAAATCTGCATCCGTCTCAAGGACGGCGCCACCACCAAGGGCATGCCCGGCCTGTTCTGCGGCTACCTGGACGAGCCCGAGCGCACGGCCAAGGTGGTGCGCGGCGGCTTCTACCATACCGGCGACAAGGCCTGGGTGGATGAGGACGGCTACTTCTGGTTCCTGGGCCGCACCGACGACCTCATCAAGAGCTCCGGCTACCGCATCGGACCCTTTGAGGTCGAGAGCGCGCTTGTGTCCCACGCCGCCGTGGTCGAGGCGGCGGTCACCGGCGTGCCCGACCCCGTGCGCGGCATGGCGGTCAAGGCCACCATCGTCCTGGCCGCTGGCTTCACCCCGGGCGACGAGCTGACCAAGGAGCTGCAGAACCACGTCAAGACCGTCACCGCGCCCTACAAGTACCCGCGCATCATCGAGTACGTGAGCGAACTGCCCAAGACCATCAGCGGCAAGATCAAACGCGCCGAGATCCGCGCCCGCGACCAGGAGCGGATGGACGTGTAGGAAAAGCGCCAGGGGGGAACCCCTGGCGTTCCTCATACAAAGTAAAAGAGCCTGCCCAGCAATCGCTTGGCAGGCTCTTTTATTTTGCAAAAGGGGGGATCAAATTCGTTCGGCAATATCTTTTAAGCAGCCTAAATCTAGAGTGATAATTTTAGGGGTTTCAGCTCCATCACTGTGTTGCCAGAGGAAACGATATTCCCGCTGGTATGCAAAACGAAAGTCTTTGTGAATCGGAGTGATAATGTCTTGAGAAAGATCGTTGTCGTACGGATCGTAATATTGAACTCGGTCATGGAAGAATTGCCATCCGTTAAGTATTTCTTGTGCAGCACGGTTTAAACGTTTTGCAAATTCGTCCACATCTTTGATAACTGCGCAGGCACCGCCGAACTCTTTCACTAAATCTGTGTCAAAGTCGTACGCTGTGCAAAAGATATAGTAGTCTTTGCATGAGGTCGTGCTCTTATAGTTTCCTCCAGCAGAACTGCGGGAACCGTCTAGCGTCGTAACTCTGAGGCGATTTCCTGTGATAAATGTATCCCTATTTAGTTCGTCATCTTTTCTGGTCTTGTCTTTTTCAAGTTTATCAAATTCAGAAGCCGCCTTAACCAGCAGGTTGCCCCTATCAATAAGGGACTCAATGTAATTAGGTTCGCAAGACCTAAAGAGAATGTCGCAAGCGTTTGGTGATTGTGGTCTTATGGGGCTTTCCACATGACGTTTACAAATTGGGTCACTAGGTGGAGGCTGCGGCAACTCCGCCTTTCTGAGATAGAACTCGTATCTGGTCTGGTGCTCCTTTCTGAACCAATACCAAGAACTCAAAAAAGTCTGCCGTGGGATGATATGCCGATCTTCTGATGTTAGGCATCGGAGATTCTTGCATATGTCTATGTACCGAGCATCAAGTACGTTTTGCGGAACATGCTCCAGGTATCTGTTTAAATCGTAGCAGGCTTCCCAACTTTCAGGTTCGTAGCCATGATGGATGTCGCCCCATGAGTTAATTGTCTCATCCGTTGGGTATTTGTCGGGAAGGGTGAGTTGCTTAATTTTGAGCATAGACTTTACTCCTACACGGGCGCTTGCTTGTGCGGACTTCGTCGGACTGCTGTTGTGTCAAAGGGGCGCACCCCTGTCTCCACTATCCCGTTCTCAATTCTTCCAGCATCCCCGCCGCATCAATGGGCGCGAGGTTCATGGCCCGCACGTGCGCGTCGCCGGGCGCGGGGAAGGTCACGATGTTCAGGCCGCAGTAGTCCTGGCCCAGGCGGAACAGCGAGTCCAGGCGCAGGCCGAGGAGGCGGCACAGCGCGGCGCGGATGACCCCGCCGTGCGCCACCACCAGGGCCAGGCCGGGGCCTTGGCGGGCGATGTGCGTGAGCGCGTCCCAGAAGCGGTGTTGCGCCTGGGCGAAGCTTTCGCCCCCGCTGGGGATGGTGTGCGCGAGGTCCGCGCCGCGCTTTTCGTGCTCGCCGGGGAAGCGCTGGCGCACTTCGTCCACGGTGAGGCCTTCCCAGCCGCCCAGGTGGATTTCGCGCAGGGCGGGCAGGGTCGTCGCCGCCAGGGGCGCGCCCGCCAGGGCCAGGGCGGCGGTGTGGCGGCAGCGGACGAGGTCCGAGCACCAGGCGCTGGCGAGCGGCAGGGCGGCGAGATGGCGGCTCCAGGCCTGGGCCTGGGCCTGGCCGCGCTCGGTGAGCGGCAGGTCGCGCTGGCCCACGAAGCGGCTGGGCGCGGCCTGGGGGATCTCGCCGTGCCGCAGGAGCAGCAGGGTGGTTGCGGCGTTGGCGCTGAGGCAGGTCATGTGTCCTCCGTGCCGGGCACAAGGGCGTGCAGGGGAGCGTTCGTTGCGGCCTCGATGCGGGCCTGCATGGCCAGGGCGTTGGCCAGGCGATGGCGGATGGCCGTCGTGGCCTCGGCGTCCTGGGCAAAGAGGTCCAGCTTCTGCTGGAAGCGCGCCGCCACGGGCACGCGCGAGCCGCCCTGGACCAGCTTGTCCGCGAAGTACACCAGCTCGCGTTCAGTGATGCGGGGAGCGTCGTGCGGCGCGATGTCGCGGTGGGCCGCGACGATGCGCGCCGCGCCGCCGAAGCCCAGGCCGTCCAGCAGGGCCGCGCCCGCGGCCTCGTGCCTGGGCTGGCCCTTGGCGATGTCGTGCAGCAGCGCTGCGGGCTCTGTGAGGGCGAGATCGAGCTGCGCGCCCTGGGCGTTCAGCGCGCGCGCCAGGGCCAGCGCCGCGTCGGCCACGCCGCGCGCGTGGGCGTGCCCGCGCTCCCCGGCGTTGTGCAGGTCCAGCAGGGCCAGGGCCTCTTGCGGGGTGGGAATGGTCCGCCGGGCGAAACGCTGTCTGGCCTCGTCAAGATCCGTCTGCGTGTCCACGTCGAAGTGGATGTTCTCGTCCGCCACAGGGATTTCCGCCGCGCCGTGGCGCTCCTCCAGGGCGAGGAGCGCGCCGCGCAGGCCGCTTGACCCGTTCCAGGCCAGGATTTCCGGCACGAAGCGCCCGGCGATGAGCGGCGGGTGGCCGCGCTTGCCCGCGAACACCGGGTGCAGCACGGCGGCCTGGGTGGAGGCGAGGCGCTCGCGCAGCAGGCGCAGGGTGTGGGGCCGCACCAGGGGGATGTCCACCGGCAGGACGAACACGGCGTCCGGCGCGCCGCCAGCGTCCGCAAGGGCGCGCAGGCCCGCCAGAACCGAGGTGAACATGCCGCCCGCGTAGGTTTCGTTGGTTATGGCCGTGATGCCCAGACGCGCGGCTTCGGCCATGGTTTGAGAGGCGTGGTGCCCGGCCACGGCCAGAACCTCCGCCACCCCGGCCTCGCGGAAGAGCAGGGTTGCCCGGGCCAGCAGGGTCTCGCCCCCCAGCCCGGCCAGGGGTTTGAACTCGCCCAGGCGCGACGAAAGCCCGGCGGCAAGGATCACGGCGGCGAGGCGGGTCATGGCTGGTTCCTCTCGGCGATGCCGAAGGGCGGAGCAGGCCGGGAGGCTGTCTGGGGAATGCCGTTCATGCTGCTCCTTGTGTTCTTTGCCAACGCGGCGCGGGTGCGCGTCGTGCTGGAAGCATACCATAGCCCCAGCGGCCTAGGCATTCAATGCCGGTGCAGGGGGTATTCCTGGCCGTGCGCGCGGCCCCTGCCTGGGAGCGAATTCCGTCCGGCCGCAGGACGCATCGTTGACATTGGTATCAACTATTTAAATTTCTCAAATAGGTTGCGACTCTTTTAGACCTGTGGTAGCACCCTGTTGTTGCAGTAGATTTTTGTGTTTCTTTGTTGTGCTCAGAAAAACTTGGGGGGTGGAGGATGGCAAATGTTTTCGCCGGGCGCACCGGCATTCTCGTCGCGGGCGGGATCATCGGGCTTGCCGCCGCGTTGTTGCAGTACGCGGGCAATCCCGCCAACATGGGCATCTGCGTGGCCTGCTTCGTGCGCGACATCGCGGGCAGCGTGGGCCTGCACCGGGCGGGCGTGGTGCAGTACATGCGGCCGGAGATTCCGGCCTTTGTGCTGGGCTCGCTCCTGGCGGCGCTGATGACCGGCGAGTTCCGCGCCCGGGCGGGCTCGGCCCCGGCCACGCGTTTCTTTCTGGGCGTAAGCGCCATGACCGGCGCGCTGGTGTTTCTTGGCTGCCCCTGGCGCGCGCTTTTGCGCCTGGCCGGAGGGGACGGCAACGCCATCCTGGGCATTGCCGGGCTGGCTGCGGGCGTGTTTGTGGGCACGCGCTTCTTCCGGGCCGGGTTCACCTTAAGCCGCGCCCAGGCCCAGCCCTGGTCCGGCGGCATCGTCCTCGCCTGTGCCGCGGCGGCGCTTCTGGCCGCGCGCTTCTTCCTCATGCCCGATGCGGAAACCGGCAGTCTGGGCTGGCTTTGGGCCTCGGTGAAAGGCCCGGGCGCGGCCCGCGCGCCGCTGTACATCTCGCTGGCCGGCGGGCTGCTCATCGGCGTGCTGGCGCAGCGCAGCCGCTTCTGCACCATGGGCGCCCTGCGCGACCTGTTCCTGTTCCGCCAGCTGCACCTGTTCTCCGGCGTGCTGATGTTCCTGGCCGTGGCCTTTGCGGCCAACCTGGTCCTGGGCCAGTTCAAGCCCGGCTTCGAGGGCCAGCCCGTGGCGCACACCGCCGGGCTGTGGAACTTCCTGGGCATGGCCGCCTCCGGCCTGGCCTTCGCCCTGGCGGGCGGCTGCCCGGGCCGTCAGCTCATCCTGGCGGGCGAGGGCGACGGCGACTCCGCCATCTTCGCGCTGGGGATGCTGGTGGGCGCGGGCCTTTCGCACAACTTCGGCTGGGCGAGCAGCCCTGCCGGGCTTGGCCCCAACGGCATGGCCGCCACCTTCGCGGCCCTCGGCTTCTGCCTGCTGGTGGGCTTCATGAACCTCAAGAAGAAGGCGTAGGGAGGCAGTCATGGCTGAGATCACGAAGACCGTCGACGCGCGCGGGCTTTCCTGCCCGCAGCCCGTGCTCATCGCGGGCGATGAAATGGACGCCCTGGCCTCCGGGCGCATCGAGGTGCTCACCGACTGCGGGGCCAGCCCGGAGAACGTGGGCCGGGCGGCCAAGGCCAAGGGCTGGCGGCTAGTGTCGTCCGCCGACGACAAGGGAACCGTGCGCATGGTGTTCGAGAAGCCGTGAAGCTGCCCTTCGGCTTGGGGGGCAAGTCCCCTGCGGTGAAAAAGGGCCATGATCCCGCCAGTTCGCGCGGGGTCATGGCCTTTGCCCACACGGCGGAGGTCATCCGCGCCGAGGCCGCGCTCAAGGCGGCGGGGATGGAGGTGCGCGTCATGGGGCCGCCGCCGGACATGCGCACCGGCTGCGACATGGTGGTGGAGTTCGAGCTGATGCGCGAGCCCGTGGCCCGGCGCGTGCTTGAGGCCGTGAACCTGGCGCCGCTGGCCGTGGCCCCGGTGCGCGCCGGGATGCTGGAGCCCGTGTCGCTCTATCAGACCACGGACTTCGGCCAGTGGCTCATGGTGCGCGCGGCCAACATGAAGCTCACAGTGGACAAACAGAGCCGGGTCATCGTGAACATTTCCGGCGGCGGTTGCCCGGATGTGCCCGCCCTGGCGGAACTCATGGTGGGTCGCACCATCGACGCCGCCCCGCCGCCGCTGGAGCGCGGGCAGACCTTGTGCTCCTACGCCCTGGAGCTGGCCTTTCGCGAGGCGCAGCGCCAGTTCTCGGTCCCAGCGCCGGAGCAGCCATGAGCCGCCCCTGGATCATCGTCGGCACCGTGCCGGATGAAGGGTACGGCCTGCTGCATGGCCCCTGCGCGCTGGACGCGGCGGGGCTGGTCGAGAACGGGCTGAGCGTGGACGGTGTGGCCGTGCCGGTGCGGCGCGGCACTCCGGCGCTGTTGGCCGCTGCCTGCGCCGCCTGCGCAGCCCTGGGCGTGGAGCCGCCGCAGGCCCTGCTTGCGGGCGACGCCGGGCGCGGCCAAGGCAGCGGCAGGGCGTATGCGCACCTCGTGCAAAGGCTTCCTGGCCTGGCTCCGCGCGGGCTGACCTTCCACTACCTGTTCCCGGACCTGGCCGGACACGACCGGGTGCTGCTGGCCGCCCTGGCCCTGCCGGAAAAGCCCCTGCTGGTGGCCGATGCGGGCTTCATGTACGCGGCCAAGATGAGCGGCCAGGCTCGCGAGTATGATCTCTTCACCCCGGACGCGGGCGAGCTGGCCTTTCTGGCCGACGAACTGGCCCCGCACCCCTTCTACACGCGCGGCTTCCTGTCCGGGCCTGAGGCCGCAGCATCCGACCTGGCGCGCCGGGCCTGGGACG
>JBFWMQ010000043.1:0-12389 GCA_050251495.1 Desulfovibrio sp.
GAGACGACGGGCGAAAAGGAAGTCGCCGCAACCGGGCAGGGGCGCAAGTCCCGACCATTCGGCCTTTCGCCCCGCCCGACACCCCCTGCGGGCACACGGCACGACCGACCATTGCCAGCGCGCAGGCGCGAGCCAAGACCGGGAGGAGAGACATGAACAAGCACAACTGGGATGCCCCGTGCTCCCAAAGCGATCCGCCGCCCTCCGAGAGCGCGGAACACGCGTCCAGCGAAACCGAGCGGATTGCCTACATCGACGGAATCAAGGCGCAGATCCGCAAAGGCGTGTACCGGCCGGATGTCCGCGATTTGGCGCGCTCTCTGGCCAGCATGCTGGTGCGCGACCTGTAGCCCCGGCGCGTGCGCGCGCGGGAAACAAGATTTTCCTTGCCAAGAGGCGGGCACTTCGGGTACTTGACCTTTCTCACGCACGCCGAGGTAGCTCAGTTGGTAGAGCAGGGGACTGAAAATCCCCGTGTGGGGGGTTCAATTCCCTCCCTCGGCACCAGAGAAATCAAGCCCTTACGATGGAAGTCGTAAGGGCTTTTTCGTTGTGGGAGTGGGTTGTCCCACTCCTGTCCCACGGGGGTGACGGTAGGACACAGAGCTAAAAATGAAATACGACAGCATTACTTCGCCTGAAGTGCAACAGCTTCTCGCTCCGTATCTTCAAACGAAGTTTTAGGATGAGTCTTGCTGAGATATAGGTGGTGGGCTAGAAGAGGGGGCGCTCAGATGTTTAAAACTACGGCCCGGATTGTTCCACAGCCTCGTGCTGCAATGCCGCCAGCCGTGTTGCCTTCTCTTCAATAAGTCGCTTTACATTCCGGTCAAGTTCGGCTTGTTTCATCGACAAAGAGGCCCGCTCATTCCTACAAAGCAACTCGAACTCTTCATGCAAAGGTTTAATGGCCGCCACTTCTTGGCGCGATACAACTATCTGTGCTGCGGTAAAAGCACACAAGGCAGCCCCAATAATGACACCTACAAAATTAATATTGCTAGAAAATATGCCACTCAAGAGAACGCATGCAATAAAGAAAAATATTATAAACCATGTGCCCAATGATGATTCAGCGTATATTGCATTGGACTTCACAGTATATTCATTTTGAGCCTGAGCGATTTTCTTCTCAACGTCAGATTCATACTTCTTCCTCTGTTCTAGCAGTGACTTGACATTTGCATCATACTCAGAATTAATATCATAAACTGCTGACTCCAAAGCGCGTCTCTGTTCTGCTAAACGTTTCGACGCCTTAAGCTGCTCTTCTCTTGCCTTATTGTCCCTGAATGTCTGTTCTCTCTGATGTCTCTCAGAAAGCAATCTCCGCTGATACTCAGCGTCTACATCTTTACGAATTTTTTTGATGTTATCTGTCGGAGTATTATAAAAGTTTTCACCATATAAACGTTCACCAGCGACAGCCAAAATTTTTGATATTGCTATGTCGACTGAACAACTAAACCATTCCTTGCCTTCTCTGTATGATGAAAGTTTTTCGTGTACTTTAGCCTCTACGTCCTTTGGACCTTCAACACACACACTGTAAGCGACAGTGTATGGGTGAGGTGAGCCGGTATGGTCAAGCTCCTGTGCCCGAAGCTTAGGCTCCTTCAAAGTGAAACCAACCTTGACAAGCCTTGGCATTGCCTTGTTCGTTATAACGTATACGTACCCTCTCATCGTAAGTCACCTCAGTGTCAAAATAGGCCGTTGGCATCCCAGGCCACCCCAAAATTTCAACTTATTGTCTCTAGCTTTTCCCCCACTTCTTTTGCCTGAGTGTGCCCTCTCCCCTACCCCTCATACAAATACCTCTGAAACCCCACAAACATCCCCCGGATTTCCTCCGGCTGCCCAAGCTCTGCCGCAGCGTCGGCGATGGCGCTGTACTTGAGCCGGAGCAGCGGGGAGAGCTTGTCCTGGTCCAGCTCGTCCACGCCTTCCCGCACATACTGCGAGAGCACGAACTCAAGGAAGGCCTGCTGCTTGTCGTTGAAGCGCGCGTGCACGGCCTGGCGGGCCTTGTCCGCCCGTTCCGCGCGGGTGAACGGATGCAGCGCAAAGGCCACATACGCCAGCACGTCGAACAGGTCGCTGTTCTCGGCCTCGATGATCTTCTGGATCTCAGCCATGGGCTCCCTGCCGAAGCCCTTCTCGGCCAGGCCAAGCAGGAACGCCTTGCGCGTGCCTGGGTCGCTCCAGATCTCGCGCAGTTCGTCTTCGTCCTTGAAGAAGTCCGGCAGCACGCCATAAAGGCTTTCCAGGAACTGCGCGGCGGACATGGGCCGCCCGTCGGCGCTCCAGAAGCTCGTGGCGGCCATGAACTGGATCGAGCGCTCCTTGCCGTCGGCCAGCTTGATCTTGAGCCTCTGGACAGGCGGCTGCGGGTCTTCGCTTCCGCCTGGCTTGGGTTTTGGATCACTCGTCCCCGCAGGCCTTGGTGTCGGCGTTTCCGGGTCGATGGGCTCGCCGTCCCATTCCGGGTCGTTGAAGTGGTGGTGCGCCTTCACGAAGTCGTAGATGGTGAAGTAGTCCTTGCCGTCGAACAGCCGCGTGCCGCGCCCGATGATCTGTTTGAACTCGATCATGGAGTTGATGGGCCGCATGAGGATGATGTTGCGCACGTTGCGGGCGTCCACGCCGGTGGAGAGCTTCTGCGAGGTCGTGAGGATGGTCGGGATGGTCTTGTCGTTGTCCTGGAACTCGCGCAGGAACTGCTCGCCCGCCGCGCCGTCGTTGGCGGTCACGCGCACGCAGTAGTTTGGGTCCCGGCTGGTCTTCATCTGGTTGACCAGATCGCGCACGGCCAGGGCGTGGTCCTGGGTGGCGCAGAACACCAGCGTCTTTTCGCGCTGGTCGATCATGTCCATGAACAGCTTCACGCGGAACTTCTCGCGCTCCCGGATCTCGATGACGCGGTTGAAGTCGGTCTCGACATAGCGCCGACCCTCCTCCACCTCGCCCTCGATGAGCTGGTCGTCCGGCGTGTACACGTATTCGTCCAGGGTGGTGGCGATCTGCTTGACCTTGAACGGGGTCAGGAAGCCGTCGTTGATGCCTTCCTTGAGCGAGTAGACGTACGCCGGCTCGCCGAAATAGGCGTAGGTGTCGGCGTTGTCCGTGCGCTTGGGCGTGGCGGTAAGGCCCAGTTGCACGGCGGGCGCGAAGTAGTCCATGATGCCGCGCCAGTTGCCCTCGTTGTTGGCCCCGCCCCGGTGGCACTCGTCGATGACGATGCAGTCGAAGAAGTCCGGCGGATAGTCGCCGAAGTTGGGGCTGCCGTCCGGGCCGCTCATGAAGGTCTGGAAGATGGTGAAGAAGATGCTGCCGTTCTTGGGCACGCGGCCCTTCTGGCGCACCTCGTCCGGGGAGATGCGCACCAGCGAGCCGGGGCTCTTGTCCTCAAAGGCGGAAAAGGCGTTGTAGGCTTGATCCGCAAGTATGTTGCGGTCGGCCAGGAACAGGATGCGCGGACGCCGCGTGGGCGCATTGCCGCTCTTCCAGTCCACCAGGTTCCAGCGGCTGTGGAACAGCTTCCAGGCGATCTGGAAGGCTATGAAGGTCTTGCCCGTGCCGGTGGCCAGGGTCAGCAGCACGCGCGGCTTGCCCTCCGCGATGGCCTCCATGACGCGGTTGACCGCAATGTCCTGGTAGTAGCGCCCGCCAAAGGTGCCGCCCCTGTCCTCGAAGGGCACCACGGCGAAGCGGTCGCGCCAGGCGTTCCGCGTGGCAAAGGTGCGGTTCCACAACTCTTCCGGGCTGGGGAACGCGGGCGCGTCGCCCTCGGCCCCGGTGTCCATGTCGATGCCGTAGATGGCCTGGCCATTGGTGGAGTAGGCGAAGCGGACAGCCAGCTTCTGCGCGTAGCGCTTGGCCTGGGCCACGCCCTCGGTGTGCGGCAGGTCCCACTTCTTGGCCTCGACCACAGCCAACTTGCGGTTGCGGAACACCAGCACATAGTCGGCGATTTCCGGCTTGGTGCGCGTGCCCGCGCCCTGCAAGCGGCCTTGGGTGATCTGGAACTCGCGCAGGATGCGGCTGCCTTCCACCACGCCCCAGCCCGCCGCTTTCAATGCGGGGTCGATGTGCTCGGCGCGGGTTTCGGCTTCGTTCACACGTCCTCCCGGGGGACAGATTGCGCTTAGATCCTCACTGACGTGCTGCCATCGCTAGCACCAAAGCACCTATCTTGCTGTTTCCTCAGGTGATTCTTTTTTAGACTTACCTTGGAACGTTTTGCATTAAAACACTCTTAGGCATTTGGTCGGCATTTAACGAATGCTTCGTTGTGTCTCACTTATTCGAGGCTAACGCGCTTGTGTCTCACTTTTTGCATTTTTTGAGACGCAAATGGGTTTGCGGCTCACAGGTGAGACTCAAAATACCTCTTTCCCCTCGGCAATATTTAGTAATTCTCTAAAGACGTAGATCCCTGCCCGACGACCTCTACCCTCCTGGACTGTTTGGAGAAGCTTCTCGTCCCGGAGAAGGGTGAGGATGCGATTCGCTGTAGGCTTTGGAATGCCAGAGTGTGCAACGAACATGGGGGTAGCAAAGATTGGGGTATTGAAGAGAAAATCAATAGCCCTGATCGCGTGCTGGGAGTGAGTAATATCGACAACCTGCTCTTTTACGCGTCCGTAGAGCGCCAGAATGGCTCTCGCCTTCCGCTCGTTTTCTGCCGCCTGCTCCTTAACGCCCTGCAGGAAAAAGGCGCACCAGCCTGTCCAATCGCCATCGCGGGACACGGCACGCAGTCGCTCCTGGTACTCTTCCCTCTTCGCCTCCAGGTAGCCGCTCATGTAGAAAACCGGCCTAGCAAGCAGCTTGCGCTGGAACATGAAGAGCGGAATCAGCATCCGGCCCAGACGGCCATTGCCGTCCTTGAAGGGGTGGAGCGCCTCGAACTCCACATGAAGAATAGCAAGCTGCACCAGGATATCGAACTCCGAGGTGCTGTTGAGGTAGCTTTCCCAGTCGTCCATGCCTGAGCGGAGGTGTTCCAGGGGCACCGGCACGAAGCTGGCCTCGCTGATGCTGCACCCTTTCGGGCCGATCCAGTTCTGCTCCGTTCGGTAGCTCCCCGGCGTCTTGTCCCGGCCACGAACGCCCTGCATGAGCATGCCATGCGCTGTCCTCAGCATCTGTTGGGACAGAGGCCGCTGCTTCATTTCCTCGGTGCAGGCGCGCATTGCCTTGCGGTAGTTGAGGACTTCTTCGACGTCATCGCGCTTGGGCTGGGTGATGGCCTCGGATTCGCCACCGGCTTCGATTTCCAGAACCTCGCCAATGGTGACGTGCGTGCCCTCGATTTTGGAGGAGAGGACGGCTTCCTGGGTCGTCAGGGGAGAAAGAAGAATGTCGGCGTTGGGGATTGCCGAAAGCAGACCGTCATAGCGGCCCAGGCCTCCGATGGCCGGGCCGATGAGCGGCACAAGCTTGGGCCAGTCGAGTTCCTTTGGCGGGAACTTCCCCAGGTGGTACTGAACCGGTTTTGTCTCCATATGCCCGCCCCTATAACTCACCGCTGAAGGCTTTGTGAAGCAGGGATTTCTTGAGTTCGTCCAGGGCCGCGAGCTTTTGTTGGTAGATGGCTTCGAGGCGCTGGGTTTCATCGCGCATGAGGTCTACTCTTTCGATGATGCTCTGCTGTGCGGCGCGGGGCGGCAGAGGAAAAGCAAGCGCACGGATTTGATCTGTCATCAACCGATGCACGGTAGCCCCGCGAGTCACCATGGAAAGTAGCACCGGCATCATTGATTCCAAAAGGCAGTACAAAAAGCGTGGCTCAACCATACTCTTTGGGCATAGGGCCTTCAGATCTTGATTGATTGTGAGTTCTCGCCCTGCCAAGGCGACTGGCACGATTCTAGCCAAAATGCCAGACCTCACAACAATGAGAACAGCACCCTCTGGGATAAGTGAGGTTGCGCTATTCTTTATTGCTTCCTCGGAGATGTGATCGATAGAGTCCGAAACGACTTCGAATTTCATGTCTTTCGGCGAAACCCAGGGAATGTTTCCCTGCCAATACCGTTCGACAGCCTTTGAAGGTGTGCCTCCTCCCTTGAAGTCGCAGACTTCTCCAAGGGTCGTCTCCTCCCACCCCTCGCCCCGTTGCGTGAACACCGCCTGCAAGTGGCTCTCAAACAACTCCCGCGCGTTTTTGAGGTTCTTCTCGGCGTTGGTCTTGGCCGTGGCAATGCCTTCAAAGGCGTCGTCGAGGAGGGCGACGATGCGCTGTTGTTCGGGGAGGGGGGGGAGAGAAATTTGAAGCTCACTTAGCGTTGTGTTGCTTAAATTTTTCATCGTCGTGCCTGTGGACGCTGCCTCCAGGCGTTCCCGGTATTTTGGGGAGAGGAGCTGATACGTCAGAAATTGAGGGCTCGTCTGTGGCAACGGTCGAATAAAGAAGCTGCCAGTCCCGCATAGCCAGCCAGCTTCTTCCGGCCCGACAATGGCACAACGACCAATCTCCCCTCGACGTGCAACGACGATGTCGCCTTCTCGGAGAATATAGCGGGAGAGCCGATTCCTGGTCGTTTCGCTAATGAGCATCGACCGATCAAGGACGATCCGGTTGTTAACCATGTTGGTGGGGTTCACCAATGGAACGCCTTCATCGACGTAGTCTGCCTTGTGGAGCATCGAACCAAAAGGGCCGGTTGATACTGCTGCGGAAGCCTCCCGGAGGGGCATATGCTTCCACCCCTGCCTCACAACAACCCCCGAATCGTCGCCAGCACATCCGCGCTCTCGGCGTCGAGCGCGGCGATCTCGTCCATGATTTCCTCGGGGCTGCGCAGGGCCACTTCCTCGCCATTGTTCGGGTTTTTCACCGAGAGGTCGAAGGTCGTCTGGTCGATTGTGGCCGCGTCCACGCTCCACGACTGCGGCGAATCGGCAAAGGTCTTCTGCTGCGCCCAAAAGTCGGCCAAGTCGTCGTCGTTCAGCGGGTTGGTCTTGCCCATGTTGCGGCCAGGGTTCAGCTTGTAGAACCACACCCTGCGCGTGGGCGCGCCCTTTTCAAAGAACAGCACAACCGTCTTCACGCCCGCGCCCTGGAAGGTGCCGCCCGGCAAATCGAGCACCGTATGCAGGTTGCAGCTCTGTAGCAAGAGCTTGCGCAGGTTCACCGAGGCGTTGTCCGTGTTGGACAGAAACGTGTTCTTGATGACGATGCCAGCCCGGCCCCCGGCTTTGAGGATCTTGATGAAGTGCTGCAGGAACAGAAAGGCGGTCTCGCCGGTCTTGATGGGGAAGTTCTGCTGAACCTCCTTGCGCTCCTTGCCGCCAAAGGGCGGATTGGCCAGCACCACGTCATAGCGGTCGCGCTCCTGGATGTCGGCCAGGTTCTCGGCCAGCGTGTTGGTGCGGATGATGTTCGGCGCCTCGATGCCGTGCAGGATCATGTTCATGATGGCGATGACGTAGGCGAGGCTCTTCTTCTCCTTGCCGTAGAAGGTGCGCCCTTGCAGCGTGTCCAGGTCGCTGGTGGTCAGGTCCGGCGTGCGGGTCAGGTAGTCATAGGCCTCGCACAAAAAGCCCGCCGAGCCCACCGCGCCGTCGTAGATGCGCTCGCCGATCTTGGGCCGCACCACCTGGATCATGGCGCGGATGAGCGGGCGCGGGGTATAGTATTCGCCGCCGTTACGCCCGGCGTTGCCCATGTTCTTGATCTTGGCCTCGTACAGGTGCGAGAGCTCGTGCTTTTCGGTCTGCGACTGGAAGCGCAAGCCGTCGATGTGCTCGATGATCTCGCGCAGGTTGTAGCCGCTGTGGATCTTGTTCTTGATCTCGCTGAAGATCTCGCCGACCTTGTACTCGATGGTGTTGGGGCTGCTGGCGCGCTGCTTAAAGCCGCGCAGGTAGGGAAAGAGCTTGTGCTCAACGAATTCCCGCAGGTCGTCGCCCAAGAGCACGGCGTTGTGATCGATCTTGCCGTCCGGCCCCTTGGGCGCGGCCCAGCTCTCCCAGCGATAGGGCGCGTCGAGGATGAATTCGTAGGTCTTGCCCGTTAGCCGGGCCTCCACGGCCTTCTCGCGCTCCAGGTCGTCCAGGTACTTGAGGAAGAGCAGCCAGGAGGTCTGCTCGGTGTAGTCCAACTCGGTGGCGCAACCAGCCTCTTTCCAGAGGATGTCGTCAACGTTCTTGAAGGCTTGTTCGAACATGGGGCGTGGGTTCCTTGCAGGGGGCGTTTGCCGTGCGCGGGCCGGGGGTCGGTGGTCGCGAGGCTGGAGAAATCACTAGCGGGTAGGCCAGGGTATGTCAAAACGGGAAGGGGAGGGGGCACCCAGCTCTTTGGTCGGTGCTGTCTTGGTCCAGCGCGGACAAAAAAGCGGAATGCCTGGGCACCCCGCTTCGCGGACCTTTGCGGCCCAGAGCCGGGCCAGGCCGCTACCCCGCCACCTCGAAGCCGATCTTCTCGATGGCCTTCTTGATCACCGCCGGGTCCAGGGGCTCGGCCGCGTCGAAGCTGGCCTTGCCCGAGAGCAGGTCCACGCTGACGTTGCTCACGCCCGGCAGGGCTTCCAGGGCCTTGGTCACGGACATGCGGCAGTGGTTGCAGCTCATGCCTTTCACGATGATGGCGGGCATAGGGCGTCTCCTTGAGGTTGGGGGTTAGGGTTTGGGGGTGAAGAAGCGCAGGCGCAGGGCGTTGCCCACCACGGTGACCGAGGACAGGCCCATGGCCGTTCCCGCCAGCATGGGGTTCAGCGTGGGGCCGCCAAAGGCGTAGAGCAGGCCCGCCGCCACCGGGATGCCGATGGTGTTGAAGGCGAAGGCCCAGAACAGGTTCTGGCGGATGTTGCGCATGGCCGCGCGCGACAGCGAAAGCGCCGTGAGCACCCCGGCGAGCCCGCCGGACAAGAGCACCATGTCGCCGCTCTCCACCGCCGCGTCGATGCCGGAGCCCATGGCCAGGCCCACGTCGGCCCCGGCCAGCGCGGGCGCGTCGTTGATGCCGTCGCCCACCATGAGGACCGTCTTGCCCGTGCCCGCGAACTCGCCGCGCAGGGTCGCCACCACCTCGGCCTTGCCGCCGGGCAGCACCCCGGCCACGATGTTCGTGATCCCGGCGCGCGCGGCCATGGCCAGGGCCGTGCGCTCGTTGTCGCCGGTGAGCATGACCAGATGCAGGCCCAAGGCCTTGAGCCGGGCCAGCACCTCGGGCGCCTCGGGCCGAAGCGTGTCGGCCACGCCCAGGATGGCGGCGGGAGCGCCGTCCACCTCCAGGCAGAGCGGGGTCTGGCCCGCCTCGCCCATGCGTGCGACGGCATCGCCCAGAACGCCCGAGGCAAAGGCCTCCCCGGCGTAGGCGGAACTCCCCAGGCGCACCGCGTGACCGGAAACCCGGGCCTCGATGCCCAGGCCCAGCTGGGCCTGGAAGCTCTCCGGAGTCGGGGCGGCGATGCCGCGCGCCTCTGCCGCGGCCAGCACGGCCTGGGCCAGCGGATGCTCGGAGCGGCTCTCGGCCCCGGCGGCCAGGGCCAGCAACTCGGCCTCGGCCAGGGCGGTCCCCGGCGCGCTGAAGACCTCCACCAGCTCCGGTTTGCCAAAGGTCAGGGTGCCGGTCTTGTCGAAGATGGCCACGCCCGCGTCGCTGGCGGCCTGCAGGGCCTCGCCGCTCTTGATGAGCACGCCCAGCTGCGCGCCGCGTCCGGTGGCCACCATGATGGACATGGGCGTGGCCAGGCCCATGGCGCAGGGGCAGGCGATGACCAGCACCGCGGTAAAGATTTTCAGGGCAAAGGGCGCGCCCGCCCCGGCGGCCAGCCAGCCAAGCCCGGCCAGCACGGCGATTCCCATCACCGCGGGCACGAACACCGCGCTGATTTTGTCCGCCAGGTTGGCGATGGGGGCCTTGGTGCCTTGCGCCTGCTGCACCATGTCCACAATGCGCGCGAGCATGGTGTCCCCGCCGGTCTTGTCCGCGCGGATGGTCAGCGCGCCCGCGCCGTTGAGGGTGCCGGCGGCCACGCGGTCGCCCGGACCCTTGGCCACGGGCAGGCTCTCGCCGGTGAGCATGCTCTCGTCCACGCCGCCCGCGCCGGAAAGCACCACCCCGTCCACGGGCAGACGCTCGCCAGGCCGCACCAGCACGGTGTCGCCGGGGCTCACCTCGGCGGCGGGCACGCGCGCCTCCTCCGGCCCCAGGGCGCCGTCCTTAAGCACGGTCGCCGTCTCCGGCGCGAGACTCAAGAGCGCCCGCACCGCGCCGGTGGTCTTGAGCCTGCTCCTGGCCTCCAGGTACTTGCCAAGGGAGATCATGGCCACGAGCACCGCCGCGGACTCGTAATACAGGTCGTGCGCGCGCTGCGCGGGCATGTCGCCCAAAAGGATCAGCCCCGTGTTCCACAGGCTGTGCAGGAAGGCCGCGCCCGTGCCCACGGCCACAAGGCTGTCCATGTTCGGCGCGCGGCGCATGAGCGCGGGGAAGCCCCGCAGGTAGAAGCCGCGCCCGGCCCAGAGCACGGGCAGGGTGAGGCCGAGCTGGACGCAGGCAAAGGTCGCCGGGCTGGTCTCCGGGTGCAGGAAGGGCGGCAGGTGCAGGCCCAGCATGTGCCCCATGGACAGCACGAGCAGAGGCAGGGCAAAGGCGAAGGCCGGGATCAGCTCGCGCTCCTGGACGCGCAGGCGCGCCTCGGCCTCGCGGCGGCGCTCCTCGAACAGCGCGGCCGAACGCGACACCGCCCGCGCCCCGAACCCGGCGTCCACAATGAGCTGGATCAAGGCCGCGGGCCGCGTCACGCGCGGGTCGTAGGTCACTGAGGCGCTCTCCGTGGCCAGGTTCACGCTGGCCTCGGCAACGCCGTCCGCCGCCTTGAGCACGCGCTCGATGCGCGCGGAGCAGGCCGCGCAGGTCATGCCGCTGATGGCCAGGTGCAGGATGGCCGCGCCAGGGTCGGATGCGCCAGGGCCGGATGCGCCGCCCGCGCCCGGCTCGAAAGCCGCCTCGAAACCGGCGTCGGCAATGGCTTGGGCCATGGCCTGCACGCTGTCCTGGTCCGGGTCGAAGACCACCTCCAGGCTCTCGGCGGCCAGGTTCACGTCCGCGCGGGCAACCCCGTTGCGCGCGCGCAGAATGCGTTCGATGCGCGCGGAGCAGGCCGCGCAGTGCATGCCCTTGATGCGCGCCCGCGCCAAGATGTCCTGGGCCATGTGTCCTCCCGCGTGGTCCGCTCCTCCCCTGGCCACGGAAAAGCTAAGTTCCGGCGGCGGGCATGTAAAGGGGCGGCCACTCTTGCAACCTACCCCCGGCACGGCGCCTCCGCAACCCCTGTGCGTTCCGAATGTGCGTCCCCCCGGAAAGGCGTCAGGTTCCCGGCGGCGAAACCGGTCAGCCTTGGCCGCTGGTCCCCACAAAACAAGGCCGCGGAACGCCTCCTGACATTTGGACCGGTCTTTGCTAGACCCCTGCGGGGTCGCCCGCGCAGGCCGCAGCGCCTGCGCCGAAGCTTCGGTCGAAACAATTGACGGACCGGAACGCCAATCGCCAACCACCCGCGACACCCAAGGAGGCATCCATGACCCGGCACCTGACCGCCGCCGTTCTGACGGCCCTGGCCGCCGCACTGGTCTGCACCCTCGCCGCCCTGGCCGCGCAGACCAGCGAGTTGAAAGAGCTGAAAACCACCGCCCCGGCCTCGGAATACCGCGCCGAGGTGGCCAGGCTCATCGTTACGGACCAGGAATACCTGAACCGCCTGGAAAAGCAGAGCCGACCCGTGTCCATGGTCACGGTCACCGCCTACAACGCCGATCCCGCGCAGACCGATTCGGACCCGGAAATCGCCGCGTCCATGCGCCGCGTGCGGCCCGGCACCATCGCCGTGTCGCGCGACCTGTTCAACAAGGGCTGGGTGTTCGGACGCAAGGTGCGCATCGAAGGCCTTGGCATCTACGAGATCAACGACCTCATGGCCGCCCGCCACGACAAGGCCATCGACGTGTTCATCGGCTGCAACCAGCGCGCCCAGGCCTTTGGCAAGCGCCGCGCCCAGGCCGCACTGCTGAGCATTTAGGGAACAGAGCCGGGGGCGCCGCCCCCTGCACCCCCGCCAGAGGGCCACGGCCCTCTGGACACCCGATGACGCGCAGGGCGCTTTCCGGCCAAAAGACCGGAAAGCGCCCTGCGCTTTGGTTCGGCACAAGGCCGCCGGTCGCGCGGGGAAGGCTATCAAGCAAGGAACATCAACGGCTGCCGCAGGCAGGAGGGGCTTGAACCGTCTGCGCCTCGTGACAGCCGCGGCCCGATAAATAGACCTGTTGTGGTCTGTTGTGGAGCCGAAGCTGACAGTGTGGCTACTCCCTCTCGCCTTCCCTACCGTCCTCAAGCGAATGGGCCTGTTTCGAGCAAAGCTCGAAACAGGCCCAGTCGC
>JBFWMQ010000044.1:0-10986 GCA_050251495.1 Desulfovibrio sp.
ATGGCCGCCAGCATGGCCCCGGAGTCGAAGCCCCTGTCCTTGAGCGGGATGAGCCGGGCCTGGAAGCCGGAGAACTCGGCCACCCATTCGTACACGGCGAAGGTCTTGTCCGCGGTGATGATGTTGTCGCCCTTGTCGCAGAAGGCCTTGATGACGCTGGCGATGACCTCGCAGGAGCCGTTGCCCACCAGGAAGCGCTCCGGGTCCTTGCCGAAGCGTTCGCCCAGGGCCGTGCGCAGGTAGTAGCTGTCGCCGCTGGGATACACGGCGGCGCGCGGCGGCTCGAACCCGGCCAGCACGCGCTGGGCGGCGGGCGGCGGGCCGAGGGGGTTCTCGTTGTTGTTCAGCCGGTGCAGATGCTCCACCTTGTAGGCGCGGCACAGCTCCGGGTCCGGACGGCTGGGCACGTAGGCCTCAAAGGCCCGGATATGCGGCGGAACCAGCTCAACTATTGGCAGAGACATGCTGGCACACCAGAAGGTCGGAGGCGCCCGCGTGGGGCAGGATGAGCCTGGGCTTGAAGCCGCAGTCCGCCAGGGCCGGGTATTGCGCCGCCTGCCAGGGCTCGGAGAGGTCCAGGTGCAGCAGGATGTCCGGGCCCTGGCCGTCGCCGGCCAGGCTTTCGGCGGCCTGCTCGTTCAGGGCGGTCACGTGGGCCGCCAGGTTGGCGGCGAAGTCCTGGCCGTCCAGCAGGGGTTTCAAGAGCGCCAGCCCGCGTCTGCGGTCGTATGAGGTGGCAAGCAGCGAGTATGCGGCCTTGCGCTGGGCCGGAACCGGCTCCGCCGTCAGGATGTCGCGGGAGAAGGCCAGCCGGTTGTACTGCCGCGACAAGAACGGCTCAAGGTCCGGGTGCGCCCAGACCGCGCCGCCCACGTCCTCGCGCAGGTGGCGGAACAGCGCCTCCTGCATGCCCGGGGCCTCGTCGTCGCCGCCGCGCAGGGTCAGGCTGCCCAGGGACTCGAACCAGCCCTCGGGCACATCCGCCGTGGGCCGCTCGCTGAAGGCGCAGACCGCCTCGGTGCGGGCCACGGTGGACAGGAAGCGCTCCGTGAGCAGGCGCGCGGCCTCCTGCGCCAGGGCGCGGCCGGGCGAGGCGTCGAACACGTACGGCCCGGAGAAGACCACCGCGCGCGGGCCGGAGGCGCGCCAGCACAACAGGCCAGCGGGCTTGTTCGCGGCATCGTAGGCCAGCAGGGCGTGGTACTGGCCCGTGGCCACCATGTCGGCGAAGCGCGCCGGGCGGAAAAAGCTCGTTGGGCAGGCCCGGGCCGGGTACAGCCCGGCGGCCAGCAGCGCGGCGTGGCGCAGCGGGCCCTCGGCGGGCGGGGTCTGGTCCAGCCCTGGCGCCGTGATGGGCGCGGTCAGCGCCGGGGCCGTGCGCAGGGGCTCGGCCTCCGGGTATTGGCGGTCCACCTCGGCCACCAGCAGATACACCCCGGAGCCGCTGGACTCCATGCTGCACCGGTCGGTGGTGCGCGAGGCCACCAGCAGGCCAAGTTCGGCGTCATCGCCGCAGGCGTCGCCCTCGGCCTCCATGTTCACGCTGGCCGCGAAGTTGAGCGCCCGCAGGCTGACGTCTCCGGCGCGGAACCGGAAGCAGACCCGGGTGAAGGTGCCGCCCTGGCACAGGGTCAGGCGCAGGGGCTCCTCGCGTCCGGCGAAGCGGCACAGATAGGCGAAGAATTCCTCCACCGCCAGGGAGAGCTTGAGGGCGCCGGTCTGGTCCAGGCCGAAGACCCGGGCGGCGTTTTCCGCGGCGGCCACGGCGGAGGGCAGAAAGGCCACGTCCGGCGGCAGCTCTAATGTCAGGTGTTGCGGGCTGTGTTCGGGCACGGAGTCCTCGCAGGCTTCGGGTGGGGCGGGCGGAAAGTGTCGGCCCGCGGACGGGTTTACGCATAACAGAGCCGGGGGCGGCGGGCAACCGTCCGCACCAGCCGGAAGACGTCACATGCTGCGCGACTGGAGGCAATGCGGCTCAAGGCCTTGGGGAACGGAGCGCTGCCGCTACTTCGGCGCCTCCTGGCCCGGCTTGTGGGCATGGTCGTGGGGCTCGGCCTCGTGCCCCTGGTGGGCGTGCTCGTGGGGGGGCAGGTCAGGGCAATGCTCGTGGGGATGGGCCGGTTCGCCGCCCGCGTGGTCATGGTCGTGGTTGTGCGTATGCTCGTGCGCGTGGCTGTGGGTGTGGGCGTGCGGATGGCTGTGCGCCCCTTGGCCCGGATGCGTGTGCTCATGCTCGTGCTCGTGGCTGTGCTCGTGCTCGTGTTGGTGGCTGTGCCTGTGGTTTCCGTGCATGAGATGCCTCCCTGGCGGTGTTTGGAGGATGCGGACGGGGCTGTAATCCTGTATATGCCTGGCGCGGGGCTTCGCCAAGCCCCCTGGCGCGGGTTTTTGCCCTGTGCGTGGATTTGTCCTGTGTGAGGATTTGTCTCGGCCTTGGGCGTGGCCGCAGTTCTGTGGCCCAGTGCGTGACTTGCCCGCTCGATGCTCTGAGGCCTGATGTCTTGCTGAACAGGCTGCGCGCGTGGCGCGCCGCCGGAACCAGGAGGAGGCCCTCATGAACCCCATGCGTCTGCTTTTCCCGTTGTGCGCCGCGGTGCTCCTGTGGCTTGCGCCCGCGGTCTTCGCCAGCGGGACGCAGAGCGTCGCCGTGTACGTCTCCGAGCAGGGCCAGCGGCTGACCGCCTGCTTCGACATCCCGGGCAAGACGGTCCGGCTTGCGCTTCCCGATGGCCGGAGCGTGACCCTGCCGGTGGCCCTGTCCGGCTCCGGGGCGCGCTATGGCGACGACGCGCGGACCTTCTGGGAGCACCAGGGCGGGGCGATCTACGAGGAGGGCGGCAGGCTCTTGTTCAAGGGCAGGATCGAGCCGGACGAGCGAGCAGGGCGGCAGCGAAAGTGAAGCTGGCTGTGCGGGTCAGCCCCGGAACCTGGCCGAGGGGATCCCGGCCCTGTGGGCGATGAGTTCGGCGTTGATGCTCACCGCGATCTCCTCGGGCGTCTCGGCCCCGATGGCCAGCCCGATGGGGCAATGGACGCGGGCCAGGTCCGCATCGGTGAAGCCTAGCCCGCGCAGGCGGTCATAGATCGCGTCGCGCTTGCGGCGGGAGCCGATCATGCCGATGTACCCGGCGCGTGTTTTGAGGGCCTGGGCCAGCACCTCGGCATCGTGCACATGCCCGCGCGTCACGATGACCACACAGGCCCCCGGCCCGGGGGAAAGGCCCGCAAAACAGTCGCCATAGCCGTCCAGCACCGTGGTTTCGGCCTGGGGGAAGCGTTCGGCGTTGGCGAACTCCGGCCGGTCGTCCAGCACCGTGACCTGGAACCCGGCCAGGGCCGCCACCAGGGCCGTTGGCCGCGACACGTGCCCAGCCCCGAAGATGTACAGCGGGCAAGCCCCGGCCCAGGGCTCCAGAACGTAGGAGCCCCCTGCGTGCGTGAGCGTCACGGGCGCGGCGATGGCCTGCCCGGCGGCCAGGGCCGCGCTGAAAAGCGGGTCGGCTTGGCCCGGTTCGGCGGGATCGAGGAGTGTTGATTGCCCGCCGCAAAGGGGTGTCAGGCGCAGGCGGCGTTCCCCCCGGTCCAGGGCGCCGGCAAGTTCGCGGAAGAGCGGCAAATCCGCAGGCTCCAGGCGTTCCAGAAAAACGCGCAGGCGTCCGCCGCAGATCATGTCCGCCCCGGCTGCCAGCTCGCCCGTGAGGTCGAAGGTCACCACCCGGCGCTGGCCGTCCGCCAGCACCAGGGCTCCCGCAGCCATCACCTGGGCCTCCACCAGTCCGCCGCCAACGCTGCCGACGACGATGCGCAGGCCCGGCCCGTCAGCGGCCAGCAGCATCCGGCTGCCTGCGGAGCGCGGCGTGCTGCCCTCATGGGCCAGGATGGTGGCCTGGACCAGCGTCTCGCCATGCTCCAGGGCTGCCACGAGTTGCGCCAGGATGTCGTTCATGCTGCCCTTCCTCCCTCTTGGGGCTGGACGATGGGGCTGTTTCCGCGCGGCCTTCGCGTCACGAGGCCCAGCCGCCGGGGGGCGCTGCTTAAAAGTACGCGTCCTCCGAGGCGAACGGAAACGTCGCCCGCATGATGGATGTAAAAGAGTCATGCGGCAACAAAAAAGGGCCTGCGACGTTCATCGCAAGCCCTGATCTTTCTGGTGGAGCTGGAGGGAATTGAACCCACGGCCTCTTGAATGCCATTCAAGCAGAGTGGCACATAGGCCCTGGAATGATTAATGAATTTTTCTCATGCACTACAAAAAAACGACTTTCGGACGACATTTGTAGTGCGGATTTGTAGTGCAAACGAACGCGGGCAAGGGGACATGACCTCGTGAACCACGGCGGATTGCTCCGAAGGGGGCGCTGCCCCTGCACTGGGGTCCAGGGACGGCGCCCCTTGGCTGGGTGCCTGGGTGAGGAGCCTCTTGCCCGGCGGGGAACTAGCGGTTCTCCGCCCGCGTTCCCCGGTCAAGAGAAGAATTGTAACACCCGAGATGACAGGCCCTAGGCCCTCACATTTAGGCTGCTCATTGCGAAATAGCACGACGCAAAATCATGCACCGTTTTGCAGGTGTTTTTCACTGCTGACGCTCGAAACGCAGTCGGACTGAGCCCTGTCCGGCAAAGAAGCAGTATTCACCAAGTGGTCCGCAAGCCCATTTTCATTCAAGGTGGCATGCTCCCACAGCGGAGAGAGGGGCCGTGGCCCACGGATTCACCGGATGTGTTATTGTTGTTGAGAGGTTTCGGAAGCCTTCATGATTTGATCCAGCTTGCCGGTGGCTCTGTTCAGCAGCTCCTGTGCTTGTGAACTTTTATTCCGATACTCCAGCAGCGCCATAGGGCTTTTCTCCGCGATAAAACTTTTGATGGCCTCAAATGATTCCGCGTGCGCCGTATAGGCGGCAATCAAATCATTTTTCCCGTCTTTCAGTAAACTTTTCACTTCAGCGGGCAAGGCTTCGGGAACATTTGCCTGAGCCAGCGATTCTACAGCGCGCAGGCTTTCATTCTTGGCCTTGTCGGTGATGGACGCCAGGGTGATAGAGCCCTCCCCCCCTTTGATGACATTCATCGCTTCATCTTTGGCCAGCTTGACGGCCTTGTCCGCGAGACTTTCGGCGTTCAGGATGTTTTTATAATAGGCATCCAGCGCCGCTTTTTCGCTGGGCGAAAGCGTGAAACTGGGAAGCTTCTGCGGCTGCTCCGGTGCTGTTCCGCTTGAGCAACCACACAGCGCCAAAACCATGCAAGTGAGAATAATTCCAGATAGTTGCCTCATGATGCCTTTCTCCCATTTGTAGTGATTATGCGCTGTACCTTGATATGCGGATTCTCCTATCAGGCCGATGCGGGGTGGGACGCAGCCCTCACACATGCTGCCGTCTCGCGCGCCAGAGTTTGAAGCCCTCGAACCAGCCGACGCTGGCCACGCCCGCCAGCACACAGAGGCCGAGGTCCACGGGCCGCAGCGCATTCAAGTGGAGCAGGCTGCGCAGTGCCGGGACATTGAGCACCAGCCCCAGCATCACCGTCGCGCCGCCTACCACCCACCACAGCGCAGCGTTGGGCTCCCGGAACATGGCGGCCATGCTGCGGACCCAGGAGCGGTTGGTCAAAATCAGCCCCAGATTACCTGCCACCAGGGCGACGAAGACGAAGGAGCGCCGCGCGTCATCCTGCGGCTGACCAAGGGCGCCCGCCGCCCAGTACATCAGCAGCAGCGCTGCCAAGACGGCTCCCCCCTGCAACACGCTGATTGTCAGCACCCGCACGTTGAAGAGCCTCTCGTCGGATTTGCGCGGGGGACGGAGCATGATGTCTTTTTCCGCACCCTCGGCCTCGAAGATGAGGGAGCAGGCCGGGTCGATGATGAGTTCAAGAAAGACGATGTGCACCGGCAAGAGTAAAAGTGGCATGTCGGTGAAGAAGACCGGGATAATGGACAACCCGGCGATGGGCACGTGGACGGCCAGGGTGTAGCCCACGGCCTTCTTGATGTTGTCGTAGATGCGGCGGCCCAGGCGGATGGCCTGGACGATGGAGGAGAAGTCGTCGTCCAGCAGGATCAAAGCCGAGGCCTCGCGCGCAACGTCCGTGCCGCGTCCGCCCATGGCGATACCTATGTGCGCGGCTTTGAGCGCCGGGGCATCGTTCACGCCGTCCCCGGTCATGGCCACGATCTCGCCGTTGGCTTTGAGTGCGTTGACCAGGCGCAGCTTCTGCTCCGGCACCACGCGGGCGAAGACATCAACGTCCGGGATGCGCCGGGTGAGCTCTTCGTCGCTCATGGCGTCCAGCTCTGGCCCGGTGATGACGCTCTCCGCGTTGCGCAGCCCGATCTGCCTGGCGATGCTCCGGGCCGTGTCCGGGTGGTCCCCGGTGATCATGATCACCCGGATGCCCGCCGTGTAGCATTCCTGGATTGTCGCTGGAACAGTGGGTCGGATCGGATCCTCCAGGCCTACGAGGCCGAGGAACTCGAAGATAAAGTCGTGTTGTTCGTCGGGCAGGGTGTCCTGGGGCCAATGGGCCCGCGCCACGCCGAGCACGCGCAGCCCTTGCCCGGCCATGCGGGCCACCTGGGCGACCATGGCTGCGATGGGCTCCGGCCCCAGGTGGCACAGCTCGGCAATGGCCTCTGGCGCGCCTTTGGCTGCCACGACGAAACGCTCTCCATCCACTGCACGCCAGACGTGGGACAGGGCTAGCAGCTCGGGTGAAAGGGGATAGTCGCGCACCATTGTCCATTGCTCGTGCCAGTGCTCCGTCTTGCCCAGGTGCTCGTCACCTAGTTGCCGCAAGGCGCGCTCCATGGGGTCGAAAACCTCCTTCTTGCTCGCCAGCACCCCATACTCCAGCAGCGCATGGAAGCGCTCCGGCAGGATTGCGCCTGGGTTGCCGACGAAGGTCTGGCCGTCTACGCATAGCTGGCGCACGGTCATCTGGTTGAGGGTGAGGGTGCCGGTCTTGTCCGTGCAGAGCACCGTGGCCGCGCCCAGAGTTTCGATGGCGGGCATACGCCGGGTGAGCACGCGGCTGCGGGAAATGCGCCAGGCGCCAAGGGCCAGGAAGATGGTCAGAATGACCGGGAACTCCTCCGGCAGCACGGCCATGGCCATGGCGATGCCCGCCAGCATACCCTGGACCCAGCTCTGCTGGGTGTTGCCGCGCGTCAGGGCGTAGACCACGATGACCACTACGCAGAGGCCTAGACCGATGGCGGCCAACTGCTTGACCATGCGGCCCGTCTCGCCTTGAAGTGGTGTTTTCTCTTGTTCGATGGTCTGGAGCGCTTTGCCGATCTTGCCAAGCTCCGTGCGTGCGCCCGTGGCCACCACCTCAGCCAGGCCCTGCCCCCTGGTGATGAGCGAGCCCGAGAAGACATCGGGCAAATCGTCGCCGCCGGGTTTGCCGGTCTGGCTGGCCGTTGCGGAACTGGCCTTGCGCACCGGCACGGACTCGCCTGTCAGCAGGGACTCGTCAGCGTAGAGGTTGAGCGCCTGGCGCAACACGGCGTCCGCCGGTACGCGGTCGCCTTCCGAGAGCAGAAGCAGGTCGCCCCGGACGACCTCGCGCCCAGCGATACGCCGCTGCTGGCCGTCTCGCAGCACCAGGGCGCGCGGGCTGGAAAGGTCGCGCAGGGCGTCCAGCGCCCGCTCGGTTCGCCGCTCCTGCACGATGGTGATGCCCATGACCACGAAGACGAAGCCCAGCAGCATCAGCGCGTCTGAGAGTTCGCCCATGAGCAGGTACAGGCTGCCGCAGGCCACCAGCAGCAGGAACATGGGTTCGCGCATGACCTCAAGGGCGATGGCGAACACGCCGCGCCTGGTCCCTTGGGGCAGTTCGTTGAAGCCCTCGGCCTGCTGGCGTCGGGTGGCCTCGGCTTCGCTAAGGCCGGTGGCGTGTGCGGGATCATACCGGTCGGGCATCATGAAATTCCTGTCGCCGGAGGCGTTGTGTGGCCGGTGTGCAGCGTGGCCCAGAGGTGATGCCGAGCCACGCTGCCAGGCAATGCGCTAGAAGTCGAACAACTCGGAAAGCATGGACTTTTTCTTTTTATGACCATAGCCATGCTTGTCATTGTGATGGCTGTCATGATGGCCGTTATGTCCACCGAACTGCGGGTGGACGGCGGGCTGCTGATACACGGGCTGCTGGGGCGCGTAGCCCTGGGCAACAGGCTGCGGAGCGGCTGCGGGCGTCAACACTGTCGCCCTCTCGATGATCTTGTCCAGTTCGCCCCTATCGAGCCACACGCCGCGGCACTGGGGGCAATAGTCTATCTCGACGCCGCTGCGTTCCGTCATGACCAGGGTCACATTGCAATGCGGACAATTCATGAGATACCTCCGGGTATATCTAATTTTTCAGGTACAGCCTATTGGGCTGGAATCCGAACACTGTCGTCGTCAAAATCCAGGCTCGCCGCTCCTGGGTGGCAGGCGATGCAGTTCGCCATCCCGCCCACGCCCTTCCTGGCGAAGACTTCCGAGGCGAGCTTGCGGTGTTTCCTTTGAATGTAGGGAACTTCCACTACTCTGGTGGGCGTGGCCCCCCCCAGGCTGTGCATCACCTTTCGGCCAATTTTCATGTCGGACGCATCCGCCGCGTTGCCCAACAAATAGCCTCTCACAGTTGACTTCTCCTGTTCGGAAAGCGGAACTTCGCTTCCATAGTGGTCACCAAGGGACGCGAGCATGGTTTCCCATGACTTTTGGGGGAGCAGTTGCGGCGCATAGGCCCAGTGGCAACTGCCGCAGGCCGCCTCGTAGGCCGCGTTACGCGCCTGTGCTGCCGGGCCTTCCGCATGGCCGTTTCCATGCTTTCCTCTCTTTGATTCCCTTCGGTGCTCGCCGTGCCCACTCGTGTCATCCGCAACGCAATAGGCGGCCACGGATACGACAGCCACCGCAAGAAGCAGGGCAAGGGCCAGATGTTTCGTTTTCATGAATCCTCCCAATGCCCCCGTCTTTCCGGAGGCAATGTGTAGTGCTCATACCACAATCGACCATGAGCGTCGGCCCCAGCCTACTAGGCGCAGAGCCAGACCCGGCGAGAGTGCGTTGGACAGAGCGCCCGAAGCAGTCACCCAACACGATTGCAGAACGGATACTGGCCGCCACAGCTCCCGCCCCATGCAAAAGGCAGGGGAAGGAGTTGGAGGGCACAGGGTCGGGGAGCGCTACTGGTGTGCGCTACGAGAGATGCGAGGCGGATTCGGGCGGGCGTTCAAGGGGTAAGCCGTGGCGGGAGCGGAAACAAGAAACAGGAACACCTGCGAGGAGTTGGCCAGATTCCTGCCTGTTGTCGGCAAAGAAGAAGTGAAACTCGAAGACGCCTTCCGGATGATCTGCGTGGCTATTCACGATGTCACTCTCATGAGCATGCTCCGCACTCCAGGGAGCGGAAGCCTCAGGCAAGTCAGGGAGCCCCCCCGCAAAGGCAGAGAGAAGCAGGGAAACAACGAGCAATATGCACGGGATGATGCGTGGTGAGTTGGCTCGTTGTAACATGAAATATCACTACGTTATCCCGTTGTTGTCGTCAACGAAGGCTCACTTTTGCTCAGGCATTTCTTCATGAAGAGATCCTGGCGCCATGACGCCAGCCTCCCAAAAGCCCAATCTCTGGCGGAGGCTAGCCACGCTAATCGTATGATTTGTATACATAAGAATGATGAAATGCCCCGCGTATGGATCGTTGGCGCTTTCGTTTTCCAGCCAGAGCTCCCCTGAGCCAGAGCAAAAACGTCGCTCCCCCTCGCCGTCGCACGTGTATGTCTCACGGCGCGTCAAGGCGCGCGGTCATAGGGAGCGCGGAGCGCGACCTTGACCGCGAGACTGCGCGTCGTACCGTGTCGGTGGCGGCGTGGGGGAGCGCACCGCGTTGCCTTTGTGCGCGCACTGGGCTGCGCACCCTGGCCGCGCACTGACGCGCGCACTCTCGACATCCGATCAGGGTCGCGAAGCCACTGATGGCGTCCGGTTTTGCTGCCACTTTCAGGTGGCAGCAAAACCGGACAGGATTTCATCCAAGCACTTCTTCTCTTCACCGCCCCCTGCCCCCTGAATTTTTTTCTGTGCCCCCCTCCGCCGGACTTGCTGCCGCTTCGTTCGGCGTGGGATGCTCTACGGTGCCTCTGTTTGTATTTGGGCTTCGGAGCCTTGGGCTACGAGGACGCCGCCCGCTCAACGGAGTGGCTGAAATCGCCCACCAACAGTTTACTGGGGTGACCAGGAAGTCGCCTCAAGGCCCTGAATCGCTCGTACCTGCCCATTGGGGCGAGCAGAACCACGGACGGTCCAGTCCGAACAACGCTGCAAGAGGAGACGCAGCGTAAATTGGATCGGCGGAGTTGCTACCGCCGGCGCAAAGGGAATCACCTTGGCGCTCATGCCGGCAAGACCGGCGCGCGAGCCTGCTCGCAGAAAGAGCACACTACTCAACGAGAACGGCGGCGAAACGGAGCGGAACGGAAGGGCGGAGGACATGGGAACGAATAGATGGCCAAAGAATTTGCACGGGCAAGCGGAGGCGCTCCTCGGCGGCATTCGCGCCATTGGCCGCAAGAAAGGCACAGTGGACCGCCGATTCATTCGCGGCGTGGGCACATGGGACATCTACCGGCGCGATATCCATCGCTTCATCGAGTTTCTGCAGCGCGCCGGGATGCGCGACCTTCGCCAGGCGCGGCGCGTCTCCGGGTTTGTCCGGACGTACATCGCCAGCCGAGGCCAGGCACTCCGTGATGCTGGCGGTTCTTTCCAGACCATTGAGCGCGAAATCTCCGCGCTCACAAAATTCTCCCACGCGCTCGACGTCTATTCGGAGCGCCACGGCGGCGATTCCGCTACGGACATCCGCACAGTCCTGGTGGAGGAGAAGGCTCACTGGCGCGCCGAGCTTTCCGCGCGTTCAAACGTTTACGCCTCGCGCGCGTATCCCGACCCGGAGGGGCTCTACGCCGCCATCTCGGACCCTGCAT
>JBFWMQ010000045.1:0-10870 GCA_050251495.1 Desulfovibrio sp.
CCAGCAGTTGAAGAAGGGCTGTGAAATCTTATGCTGGCGCGGGTGCATCGCGTCGATCTGGTCGCGAATCTTCTTCAGCGTGTCATTAAGCACACCGAACCGCTTGTTTAGTTTCGGGTCCGTAGACGAAAAGCTTGCCCCCAAGGTCGCCTCCAAAATTTGTTTCAGGAAAATCCGATCTTGGAAACTGCCGTAGTCAAGGAGGCCAACCGCGATCCTTTCGACCGTTCGGCCGTTCAGGTTAAGGCGATACGTGAAACCTCCCCGCTTAAGATCCAAACTCCCCGCCTGGCACAGTCGTAATTCATGCCATCCTGCCTGCGCCTGAGCCGCCAGAAGGCTGCCAGCGAGATCGCACAAGAGCTCCGCATCGCCACCTGCCCGAGCTCTACGAGTCAGCGGCTTCTTTTTGAGCTCCATGAACACGACAGTCTTTGCCGTCTCCACGACCAAGTCACATTCACCATGTTTGGCGCCGGCATCGTAATCGCCGCCATGCACGGGGATCCCTTTGCCAATGAACTCATCTTCCAGGAACCGTTCGGCTTGCAGGCCGACCTTGTCCTCAAGGTTCTCAACGTGCGGTCGAAGAGCTTTCAACAATGCCTCACAGCAGGCGGCCGCGCTGACGGAGCGGTCAATCATCAAGAAGCGGCGACCGGATTGGCGCAGCAACGGCTTGAAAAGAAAATCCAGGCCAAGGTCCTTGTCTTCGGCGCTTGGCGCATCCGTCGGGCGTGAGAATTGTTGATTGGCGTTGCTTACCGCATGGCTCAATATATTCTCCAGCACGTGCCCAATCACTTTGCGCGGGATATGTCGAAGCGCCCGACAAACATCCATTTCTGCGAGTGAGACCGGACCACGAACATCCGGTGTCAGGGAGAAAATGGCGCCAATGACCTCGAACGCTTGAGAGAGGGACCACCCTCCTGGCATCGAGGCATCTCTATCAATGAATCCGAGAAGCCCCTCGCACATGCGAACGACATCAGACGGCCGCATTTGCTGAATCCTAAACATTGTATCGTAGAGTGCGCTCTCCTGAAGAAATTGCAGGAGACCCTTGGCATGAAAATGACGAAATGCGGGCGTCACATAAGGCTGGACATCAAGGACTGCAGCATACGCTGCCGCCAGGGCAATCACGCGGCGCCAGTTCGAGTCGCTGTTTTCAAGAGGTTTTTTGCCATCTATATGCTTCACCGATAGCTGCAGCAGATAGCCCCAGGGGATTTGAGGTTGCCGGCCACTTGCAAAAGACACGTTTGGAACCAAGTGGTATCGCTTCTGGTCCGTATCGTAGCTTGGCGTAATGGCAGCGAAGATCCGTCTTGCCAGATTCAAGCCGCCAATTTTGCTGATCAGACTTTCGATCTCCTTAACCAATGCAGTTTCCGCAGTATCCTCTAGATCAATCCTTCCCGGCTGAAGGCAAATGGCGAAGCCCAGATCCTGAAGAGCTCGTGCAGCTCGAGCAACGGCGAACTCACGCGTATAAGCGGATTCGGCGTTAGAGCTTGAACGCCACGTGCTCAACGCAATGTGATCACGTGCCGCCTTGATTGCGAGTGGCCAATCGCCAACCAGCTCTCCGCGATCTTGTCCCTCAACACGAATCGCGTCGCAAAGATGCGAAAGAACTTCAAAATATGGATCCAAGGGGACATCAAGCAGCACGTTCTCACGGATCATGTCTGTCATAAGGCTACGGCAGATTTCCCAAGCGGTGCCATGCCCTGAACTGAACGCCGTCCGTATTTTTTCGTAGAGGGCCGTCGTCACCTGGTCGCGCTGATAGCTTCCATGTGCTTCCAGCCCCACGTATTCGTAAAGCTTAACGGGATCGCCCTGACAAAGTTCGATATCCACAGGTGTTTGGTCGACAATCTCTTTGAAGACATGCAGATTCATGAGCCCCCCGAAACATAGAGCCGTATTTCGCCAGAACAACTGACAACATCCATAGCGACCAGGACGGCACTCCTAGAATTTTGCTGGAGAATTCACCCAACATCAGATCACCCAGGGATAGATGAAGGCCCCTCACCTGACTCTCTATGGCAAGAACCGCCGGTCAATGTCCCGCAGGGCATCCTTGGCCCCATGCGCCTCCAACACCAGCATGTCCTCGTACAGGGCGAGCCCCTTCTCCAGGTAGCCGGCGAGGCGATGCAAGGTCAGCGCGATGCCAACGAGGTGTTCCGACTCAAGCGGCCAACGGGTTCTGTGGTCTCCCAACTGGATGCCTGCCATGGCCACGATGCGACTGCAAATGCCCCAGACCAGATCCGGACGCCACTCAACAGCAGTGGACAAGGCCTCCACGAGGAAATGCTCGTGCCCCTTTTCCAGAAGGTGAGGTGCCCCCAAAAGCAATTGGAAAAGCCTCTCCGAATACGCATCCAGTGGCAGGCGTTCGGCCAGCCGGAAGGTGGTCAATAGCGCCTTGGCGGTGGCCTCATCCGCAGTCGGGCCAAGCTCCTCCAACAGTTCCGTGGCCCGATGCCGAGTCTCCTCGCCCTTCCAACAATGGGCGGCGGTATGGGCGCAGCCGAGCCGCCACAGGGCCAAACGTTCGGGGTCGGTGCCGTTGCCGTCGAGGATGGCCTGAACCGGTTCCGCACACCAGGCATCTTCGGGGTTCAGGAGATGCCGTAAAGCGACAAGTTCGCCGAAGGCTTGGTCGGTGAATGGGCTGGCGGCATCGCGCATGTCGGCAAACCAGCCGGCAACGACGCCGTCGTCTCCCCACCAGTGCGCATGGGCCAGCAGTATTGCGCCCTCAACACAGCATCTCATGTTGGGATGCTTGGCCAGGAGAGCGGTGACAAATGCCGCCGCCTGCGCGCGGTCCCCTCTGCCGAGGTAACGCAGCGTATGGACCGAAGCCACCCAGCTCCGCGTATTCGTCGGCCCGGCCAAGGCCTCCTCAAGCGCCTGGAGCCATTCCGGATACACCGGGTTCTTCCTGCATATGTACCCAAGGGCAACAGAATCCAGCAGCATGCTGTTGGTGGTGAGGGCGTGCATCCGCATGGAATCCCAAAGGATGCCATGCTCTATCGTCTCGGCAGGCTCCTGCTCGGAAGCGTCTTCATGCTGCGCCAGCCAGCCGCGCAGGATGCTACAGATGTCGTCCGGCAGACCTTTCTCGCTCTGCGCTCGGTCCATGAGGACAGAAGCTCCCGCATGGCGGATGTCGCTCGAAGCAAAGCCCCTTCGGTGCAACTCGCGAAGCAAGTCGAAGAGGCGTTCCTTGTTCAGACCGCCCTTGTGCAGTCCTTGAAAGCCGTGCGCGGCAGGGCGCTCCTGCTTTCCCGGCTCGAAACGCCCGATTATTGCCATCGCGCGTTCTTGATGCTTCTCCGCGAATTTCTCAAATTCACGCGATGCCTGTACGCTGCCCCCTTTCATCCAATCTTCGGGGTGATGGTCCTGGCCATCATGGAGGACTATGAACAGCTCGACAATCTCCTCATCAGTCTGGTTGGCCATCTCCTCGGCGCTGACTGGAGAGCCAATCCAGCCCATGCGGAAGGAAGAGTCTTCCTCGCGAACGGGGCCATGTGCCGCAAGCATGGTGGCAATTGTCTGCTGGAGTTCGGAAGCACGTGCTGATTTCGGAAAGGCATTGAGGAGCCTCAATCTTGTCTCCTCATTCCATCCCATGCGTTCAGTTTTCAGCTGCTCGTCATCATCCGCCTTTGGGGGATAGGCAATCCAGTTGCTGATCAGCCGAACAAGATCCTGGCTCTCCTCCGGGGACAGCTCGGGAGCAAGAGACCGAATGACGCTTTGGGTCGTGCGATAGGAATTGCGCGCATTGCCCACGGCGAGCCGTCTGTAGTCTTCCGTGAGGTAGTGCAGGACATCCCGGGGATAGCTGGCGGCAATAATGGCGAGACCTCGGCCAAGCAGGCGGTGAACGATCATGCGGTCACTGCGCTTCCAATTCAGGAGGTCTTTCAGGAACCTTTCTGGATTGCTCCTGGCATATCCGGAGATGGCGTCCACAATTGCATGGAAAACCGGGTAATGCCGAAGGCTGGAGTCGTCGTCTTCGTCAGCTATAAACGACTGGATTGAAAGGTATCTCTGGCCTCTCCACTCATACGTCTCTTCACGCTCCACGACACGGAGGAACCAGGGAAAAAGCACTTGGCAAAACTCCACCGGGTGTGCGCCGACGGTCTTGACGATGGCGTAGCCGTCCCGCGCCTTCAGCAGTTTCGAGAATTCCGGCTTCTCCGCGCGCTCCATCTCAGCAAAAGCAAAGTCTAGGCTGGTCTTCAGGAACGTTGCCGCCCGAGTGGGGTCCACCTTGGCAATTTTGCCGACGATGTCCTCCACGAGCCAGGCGGCGACATGCCTGCGCCCCACGATGGTTTCCAACACGCTGATGGTTGCCTCGTCCCATGCCGGAGCATCCCGGAGCGTCCAGAGCGTCTCGTTGTCCATCTCCTGCCGGGGAAGCCACATGCGGCGAATCTGTGCAACGACGCTGGCCTGGGCAAAGGAAAGCGCTGCGAACAGTAGCACGCGGCAGGGGCCGGCATTGGTTTCGCCCTCCGCCATCATGCGGGGCAACAACTCCGGCTCAAGGATGCCAAACCATCCGTGGCTGCCCGCCATTGATTGCATGGCTTTTGCCTGAAGCGCCGGATCATCGAGACAGGGCAGCAGCCAGCCGCGCTCCTCCGGCATGGGGGCCTGCTGCCCTCCGAGGAATTCCATGAGAAGGAAGCGCAGATGCTTCCGTTCCACTCCGTCCCAGAGCTTCCGGAACTCCTCGCAGTAGCGCTTCGGTAACACCTCGCGCAGGTATCCCAGCGCGCTCCAAAGGATGGGCCGGATAAAGAGGCTGGTCTGCTTGCCCAACACGTAGCTTGAGAGCGAATCCTCACGCCGCAGGAACGCTTTTGAGCGAGCGAAATCGAACAGTGTCTGATGCCGGAAGCCGAGGACCGCCCTGGCGCCTTCGGTGCACAGAAAGCCAGAGGACTTGAGACCTTTGAGGGCATCTGACCACCTTGAAGCATATTGAAGCTCCGGTGCCCATAGCTCCTCATCTTCGGCAAGGTCCTCGGCAAGGGCGATGACCAAATTCTGCCGGTCTGCGGAGTCTTTCGCATCTTCGATGTGGCGTCGCCAGACCTCCTCAAGCATCGGTCGATAGGCCGTCAATGCCGATACGTTCTGCGCATCCTTCAGGAAGTTGAGGAAAACGTCCAAGTGCTGCGGGGTAGTGAGCATGCGCCGAAGCTCTGCGGGCCAGCCTTGTGTCGCCACCTCATTCTGGGTGAGGATGGCTTCGACAGCTTCCCATGCCACCTCGCCCAACTCAACTCGGGCCACTGCCTCACGGTACTCCTTGCGCTCGGCCAGGTCGATGAGGTCGCGCAGCCGCCTGTCGTGCTTGGACTCGAATGTGCGTGTGGAGGCGATGACCTTAAGATTACGATGGCGCAGGGAAAACGCTTCGCGGATGACATTGAGCAACACGGACAGCCGCTCCGAATGCCGCATCACCATCAGTTCGCACAAGGCATCCAGTTGATCCACAAAAAGGACAATAGGCCCGTCGTCCGCCAACCGTTCCAAGCAAGCCCCCAGGGGCTCAGGCATTTCAAGGTCCACTTGTAATGCGGCCAATGTGCCGACCTCGCGTGACAGGCTATCAGCCTTGAGGGCGAGGAAAGTCGTGCCCTGCGACTGGAGTTTGTGGGCAAGACGCGCCATGAGTGCGGACTTGCCGCAACCCGCTGGCCCGAGCAGCAACACGAGGCGGGTCGCTTCATCCGTCAGGAGCCCATGCAGCTTTTGCTCCTCGGGGCGATCAATCCAGTCCCCGGTGCAGAGGGACTGCGGCCATTCGAGTAACGCAGCGGATTTGCGCCCGAACACCGCCCGGATGCGCGGCAGGGTTTCGGGCGAGAAAACGGGCCGTTCAAGCATCCGCCTAATTTCATGGACCGTGCTATTTGTGTCTGCCCCAAGAGAGAGAAACGTCTCCGTGTTCCGCAAGGTCGCCGCGCCGTGCTGCAGGTGAACCAAGTCTGACAAATCCGGTTGCTTTGCCAATTCCTCATGGATTTTCTGGAGAAGCCATCCGAAGGCGGAGGTTGCTGCTTCGACCACCACGTGCGGATTCTGTGTATGGTAGGCCGCCGCCAGACTGCCCGGATCAGGAGCATCGCCTGGCGCAAGGAGTTTCAAGGCTGCTGCCGCGACCACCCGATCGAGAAAAGTTATGTCCATCTCTCCGGTGTTGAACGCCGGATATTGCTTGGAGAACGCCTCAAAGGAGTGATCGAGAGCGGCCCAGAGGGCCTCTTCCATGCGCTGCCTATCCGCAGCGTTCGCCAGGAGCTTCCCACCCCTTTTGGCGAGAAAGCCGAGGAAAATCTTTGCCGCGCCTCTGCCCAGTTCGCCTTCCAGCCCTGTGACCATCCACCCGTCCCCTCCATGCATGCCTGCCCCTGGCTGAAGCGCCAGACAAGCCATTCGTTGGGCCATACAGACTTTTGCCATGCCATGCAAAGGTGTCCAAGGTTTACATTTTCTTCACGCCGCTAGACATCTTGCGGGGATTGAGCCATGTACGTAGTCGTTTCGTTATCGAATCACACAGGAGCCTCGCCATGCCGGAAGCGCTTGACCTCGAACTCATCCACGACCCCACGGTCAACTATGCCCTCCAGCAGAATGACGTCCCGGTCATCAAGCAGCTTCGCCTGACCAATTCCGGCGGCGAGTGCCTGAAGGATGTGCTGGTCCGCGTTGAGGTTGAGCCTGACTTCGCAAGCACATGGGAGGGGCGCGTCACCAGCCTGGAGCCGGGGGCCTCGTATGCCTTCGGCCATGTGCCCTTGCAGCTTTCGCCCAAGTTCCTGGCGGAACTCACCGAGCGCGTGGCCGGAACCATCACTGTGTCTGTCAGCGCCTCCGGCCAGGAGCTGAAGCAAGAAACCGCGCGCATCGACGTGCTGGCCTACGACGAATGGAGCGGCCTGCGCTCCCTGCCCGAGGTGCTGGCGGCCTTTGTCACCCCGAATCACCCGGTGGTGGAGGGCATCCTGGCCGACGCCGCAGGCATCCTTTCCGGTTGGGAGCGCGGGGCATCGCTCTGCGCCTACCAGACGAAGAAAAAGCAGGACGCGCTCCGGCAGGGCGCGGCCATCTACGAGGCCATCCGCCGCCGTGGACTCAAATACATATCGCCGCCGGCCAGCTTCGAGCAGGCCGGGCAAAAGGTTCGGCTGGCCGAGCGCATCCTGGAGAACGGCCTGGGCACCTGCCTGGATCTGGCCCTGTTCCTGGCCTCCTGTTTCGAGCAGGCCGGGCTCCATCCCCTCGTGGTCTTCACCAAGGGCCACGCCTTCGCCGGGTTCTGGCTGGTGGAGGAGACCTTCCCCGACGTGGTGGGCGACGACGTGCTGCGGCTACGCAAGCGCGCCGAGCTGGCAGAAATCTGCCTTGTGGAGGCGACGACTCTTACTTCCGCGCCGCCCAACGACTTCAATCTCGCCGTGCAGTTGGGCAAGGCCAAACTTGAGAGCGAGCAGGACTTCGTCTGCGTGGTGGACGTGGCGAGGTGCCGCAAGGCTGCCATCCGTCCTCTGCCCCTGCGGGGCGCACTTGGCGGGGCAGAGCGCACAAGTCCAGGGCATGCGGCAGACGGGGCGGCTTTGCCCCCCGACCTCTCGCTGGTGGAAGGGGCGGTGCGGCCCGATGGCCCGTCCAATGGTCAGGTCGAGGAGCAGCCCGAGACACCGGCCACGCGTCTGGACCGTTGGAAGCGCAAGCTGCTCGACCTTTCGCTGCGCAACAAACTGCTGAACTTCAAGTTCACCAACAAGGCCGTGCAAATCCTCTGCCCGGACATCTCAAGCCTTGAGGACGCGCTGGCCGATGGCGACAAGTTCGAGGTCCTGGCCAACCCCAGCGAGTTCGCCGAGGACGACCCGCGCAGCGCCGAGGTGTTCCGCCGCAGGACGGGCGACGATGCCCGCAAGGTGGTGCTTCAGGAGGAGTTCAAGGCCAGGCGCCTACGCGCCGAGGCCGGACGCGACAGGCTGTCGCGCCAGATGCTGGAGATCTACCGCGAAGCCACCCTGCAACTGGAGGAAGGTGGGGCCAGCACCCTGTACCTCGCTCTGGGCTTCCTGGCCTGGTACGAGACGCCGGCCAGCCAGAAGCGCCTGCTCGCGCCGCTCATCCTCGTGCCCGTGGAGGTTTCGCGCGGTTCGGCCCTGGAGGGCTTCCGCCTGCGCAAGCGCGACGACGAGGCGCGCATCAACACCACCCTGCTGGAGCTTCTGTCCAAGGACTTCCAGCTTTCCCTGCCCAGCATGGACCCCGTGCCCCAGGACGACCACGGCGTGGACGTGCCGTTCATCCTGGGCACCTTCCGCGAGGCGGTGAAGAAGATCGACCGCTGGGAGATTGTGGAGAACGCCTGCCTCGGCTTCTTCTCCTTCGCCAAGTTCCTCATGTGGCGGGACCTTGAGGAGCGCACCGAGGAACTGCTCAAGAATCCCATCGTGTCCCACCTGGTCAACACGCCGGACCTGCCCTTTCCGGACTCCGGGGGCTTCCCCGACGCCGAGCGGCTGGACCACTCCCACTCGCCCACGGAAACCTTCTGCCCGGTGCTGACCGACTCCTCGCAGCTTGCGGCCGTATATGCCGCTGCGGAAGGCAAAAGCTTCGTGCTGCATGGCCCCCCGGGCACGGGCAAGTCCCAGACCATCACAAACCTCATTGCCCACTGCCTGGCCTGCGGGAAATCCGTGCTCTTCGTTTCGGAGAAGATGGCCGCGCTCACGGTGGTGCGCGACCGCCTGGCCCAGTGCGGGCTGGGGCAATTCTGCCTGGAGTTGCACTCGAACAAGAGCAACAAGCAGGAGGTCATCAAGCAGCTCGGCCAATCCCTCACCGGGCCGTCCACCTTTGATTCCGAGCACTGGCGGCGCGAAGCCGAGCGCCTGGCCGCCCTGCGCGCGGAGCTGAACGAGTACGTTCAGGCCCTGCACAAGGTCCAGGGCTCCGGCGAAACCGCCTTCCAGGGCCTGTCCAAGCTCATCGGACTCACGGACGTGCTGCATGTGGCCCTGTCCTGGCCCTCGCCAGAGTCTATCGACCAGCCCCTCCTGGAGCGCCTGGGGCAGGCAGCCCGGCAATTGGCGCTCACCGCAGGGGCCATCGGAACTCCCGCCGGGCACCCCTGGGAGGGTGTCGCTTGCGAGGACTGGAGCCCGGTGGTGCAGCGGGAGGTCCAAGAGGCTTTGGAGAACGTTCCCGAGGTTGTCGGCGAGCTTGATCGTTCGGCGAATGCGCTGCTGCCGCTGCTCGGCATCGGGCAGCTCCAGCCCGCCCACCTTGATGAATACGAGGAGCTGGGCCAGAGCCTGACGGCACAGCCGTGTCCGCCAGCCCCCCTGCTCGAAGCCGCCGACTGGCCCTCCCTGCGCACGGAAATAGACGAGCTGGTGCGCAAGAGCCGCCGCCGCAAGGCGTTGTGGGAGTCCCTCGGCGCAGCGTTCACACCGGAACTCATCGCCCTTGACCTGGACGCCCTGGCCGCGCTGCATCTGGCCGCCAAGGCCAGCTGGGGCCTGGGACGCTGGTTCAAGAACAGAGCCATCGCCAAGACGCTGCGTCCGGTGTCCAAAAGCGGACAGACGCCGGCGACAGACCGTTTCGAGTCCATCCTGGCCCAGGCCCGCGAACTGCGCGAGCTGGAAGGCCAGTGGAAGGCCGTGTCTGATGCTGGTGCCCGCCTCCTTAGCTTTGCCTGGGCCGAGGGCCAGATCACGGATGCGGAGCTGGAGGTTCTCTCGACGCGGGCCACGGCGCTCCGGGCCAAGGCCGTCAAGGCCGCCAACCTGTCTGGGCGCGGCGTCGCGGACATCCAGCGCATCTGGGCCGATACGCTGTGGAACGACAATGACCGACTCTGCGCCGGCGTCGAAGCCTACTGCGCCGCCCGCAAGGGCTTCCGCCAGGCCGTGGAGCGCCTGGACGGACTGCTGGGCTTCGGCAAGGGCGTCTCCCTCGCCGCCGCCTCGGGCGAGGCGTTGCCACTGGAGCGCGTCGTCAGCCGGGCCGCCCAGTTGACCGAGCACCTGGGCAAATTCAGACTCTGGTGCCAGTGGCGCAAAGCCCGCCACGAGGCCCTGGACATCGGGCTGAAGCCCCTAGTGCTGGCCCTGGAGCAGGGGCGCATCACGCCGGAACAGACCGAGCCCGTGTTCCAGCGCGGCTACTACCAGTGGTGGGTGGAGAGCGTCGTCCACGCCGAGCCCGTGCTGCGCAACTTCTTCAGCACCGGCTTTGAGGACAAGATCCGGCAGTTCCGCGACACGGACGAGCGCTACACCAAGCTGACGCAGGCCGAAATCCACGCGCGCCTGTCCGCCCGTGTGCCCATCGCCGGGGCCAAGGCCAACGACGAGTCCGAGATGGGCGTCCTGAGCGGTCAGCTTCGGCGGCAGCGCAGCCACATGTCCATCCGCGCCCTGGTGCAGAAGATTCCCAACCTCCTGCCCCGGCTCAAGCCCTGTCTGCTCATGAGCCCCATGTCCATCGCCCAGTACATGGATGCCGGGCAAGCCCCCTTCGACCTCGTGGTCTTTGACGAGGCCTCGCAGATTCCCGTGTGGGACGCCGTGGGCGCCATCGCACGCGGGCGGCAGGCCATCATCGTGGGCGACCCCAAGCAGCTGCCGCCCACGAGCTTCTTCCAGCGCGAGGACGACGAGAGCGACATGGATGAAGATATCGTGGCGGACCAGGAGAGTATCCTGGACGAGTGCCTTGCGGCCAGATTGCCGCAATTGCACCTGCGCTGGCACTACCGCAGCCG
>JBFWMQ010000046.1:0-10727 GCA_050251495.1 Desulfovibrio sp.
CTTCGTCAACCCTTTTCTGGACCCTTTTCAAAAAACCTTCGCCACCCGTTCCGCGCCTTCCGGCTGTTCACAGCGGCGAGGGGCGTTTCTAGGCGAACCCAGGGCCAGAGTCAACAGGAATTGTGGGACGGCGCACAGACTTCAGAGAGTCAACGCAATATCAGCATGTTAACGCAAAGCTTGGCCAGCGGGGATGCGAGAGGATCAGCCCCTGTCCTGGCGCGGCAGGCCGGTGAGCACCGGGCGCACGTGGTCCATGACCTTCTTGTGCGCGGCCTCGTACTCCGGCGTGGCCAGCTCGCGCGCCTCGGCCCGGCTGACGAAGTGGATGGCCCCGGTGGGGCAGAGCTCCACGCAGGCGGGCGGCATGCCCATGGCCCGGCGGCGCTGGCACAGGTCGCACTTGGCCATGGCGTCGTCCATGCGCCCGGGGCAGAAGATGCCGCCAAAGGGGCAGGCCAGCATGCAGTTCTTGGTCTCGCACCCGGCGCAGAGCACGGAGTTCAGCAGCACGGAGCCGTCCGCCGCCCGCAGCAGCGCGCCGCGCGTGCAGCCCTTGATGCAGGCCGCGGTCTCGCAATGGCGGCAGTACACCGGGGCCATGATGCCGCCGACCGTGCGCGTCATGTTGATGCGCGACTGGCCATGCACGAAGCGGCAGGCCGCTTCGCAGGACTCGCAGCCGATGCAGCGCGAATAGTCGATGAACAGGATATTCTCGTGATCGGGCATGTGTTCCCCCGGCTGCTAGCGCAGGTCTTCCTTCTGGATGGGCGCGTCCTCGCGGTACTCCCGCTCCCGGCTCATGGACTTGAGCGTGAGCCAGCGCGACAGGGACTGGGCCGCGCGCAGGCCGCTGTACACCGCCTTGCCGATCTTGCTCGGCCCGGAGAGGGCGTCGCCGGCCACAAACACCCCGTCCATGCGCGTCATCTGCAACCAGTGGATCTCGTTCTTGCGCACGGAGTCGAGGCCCAGGCGCTCGGCAAAGGGCGGCGCGGCCGTCTCGCCGATGGCCGCGACCACGATGTCCGCCGGAAGCACCACCTTGGCGCAGGAGTCGGGCACGGCGCTGCGGCGTCCGTCCTCGTCGGGTTCGCCCAGATGGCACTGGATGCACTCGATGCCCGCCACGCCGCCGCGCGCCTCGCCTTCGCCCTCAAGCATCCGCAGGGGGGTGACGAGCTCCAGCCACTGCCCGCCCGCCGCCTCGAACAGCTCGATCTCGTGGCTGCCGCAGGGCGCTTCACGCCGCGTCCGCCGGTACACGAGGCTCACGCGGGCCGCGCCCTGGCCCAGCGCGCCGTGGGCCACGTCGATGGCCGAGAAGCCCGCGCCAATGACCACCACGTTCTTGCCGGCCACGTCGATGTCCGGCATGGCGTCCCGGCGGTACTGGGCCGCGCGGATGGGAAACAGAAACGCCAGCCCGGTGTACACGCCGCGCAAATCCTCGCCGGGCACGTTCAGCTTGCGCGGCTTCCACGAGCCGGTGCAGAGCATCACCGCATCGTGCCCGCGCACCAGCTCGTCCAGGTCCATGCAGCGGGTGGACAGCTCGTCGCCGGTGTCGTCCACCTGCCTGCGGTCGCAGATCTTGGTGCCCGGATGAAAACGCACGCCGTAGCGTTCCGCCAGGGTGGCCACGCCGTCCGCGATGCGCTCCGCCGGGATGCGCTCCGCCGGGATGCCGAAGACCATGAGCCCGCCGGGCTTTGGCAGCTTGTCGTACACATCCACCTGGTAGCCCAGGCAGGCCAGAAAGCCCGCGGCGGCCAGGCCGGACGGCCCCGCGCCGATGACGGCCACGCTGCGGCCATTGCTGCGCGCCGGGCCTGGCCCGGCAAAGGCGAAGTTGAGCGGGGTGGCGCTGATGGGCATGGGTGCCTCCGGTACCTATTATATAGGGCGAATCAAAACTGACGGTCCGCCGGAACCGGCTCCGGTTCAGCGCGGTGCGGCCGGAGCCACCTGGGTCATGCCCTCGAAGGCCGGCAGCAGCAGACCGGAACGCACCACGTCCGGCACCTCCGCACCCGGGGTCAGGCTGGTGACGGCCACGCGGCCCACCACGAAGCGGCCTTCGGCCCCCTTCTCGTCCTTGGTGCGCAGACCCCAGACGTCGTGCAGGATCACAGCCCGGCCGTCCTTCTGCCCCAGGTAGAGCATGATGTGCCCGGGCTTGAACAAGAGCGTCAAAAGCGGCGCGCCGCGCTCCAGCACAAGCGCCTCCTTGGCCTCGGGCGGCAGGCCGTTGAAGGGAATCCACTCGCCCTGGCGCGACTGCTGCCGGGAATTGCGCGGCAAGAACACGCCAAAGGGCGCATACAGGTCCAGCAAGAGGGCCGAGCAGTCGCGGTTTTCCAGATACCCGCCCCAGCCGTAGGGCTGGCCCATGAGCTGGTTGGCCAGCCGGGCGAAGTTGCGCGGGGTGAACGGCAGCGGCAGGGGCGCGGCCTCGTCCGGGCTCAGGCGCACGGCCAGGCTCGCTGCCCGGCCCGAGGCCTCGCGCGCCGGGGCGAGCAGGGTCAACCCGCCATCGCCACCAGAGCCGGTGTCGAGCAGGGGCAGAAGCGCGCCGATGCGCCCGGCGAACAGGTGCGCGGTTGGAAGGGACTCGTCGGCGAAGCTGGCGTCCACGCGCGCGCCCTCGCGGATGATGGCCGCGAGCGGCAGGCCCTCCCACTGGGCCATGAAGGCCTCGTCCACAAAGCCGATGTCGCGCACGGGCACCCAGCCCGCGGCCAGGCGGCTCTCCACCAGCACCCACGCGCCGTCCGCGCTCAGGTGCGTGGCCAGAAGCGGCGTGCCCGCAAGCAGGCCGGAGTTCTGCCAATAGTCAAAGGGGTAGCCCTCGCCGGGCTTGTCCGGCTTGAGGAAGCCGGGCCGCTGCGTGGGCAGCACGCGCAAGGAGGTGTTGGAGGTGGCGATGGCCGGGCGCAGCAGGTTGGGATAGCCCTCGACCTGGACAAGCGCCTCCATGCGTGCGCGGAACTCCGGGCCGAGTGGCCGCAGATTCTCGCCATAGTGCCGGTTCTGCTTGAGGCCCGCCAAGGCCCAGAAGGCGTCGGCCCGGCCATGGGCGGGCTGGACGCGCCGCCAGGGCGCGAAATGCAGTTCCCGCAGGCGCAGGGCCATGAGCTCCTGGTCCCTGGGGGACAGCACAAGCCGGTCCAAGGACACGGAATCGAAGTAGGCCGCCACGTCCTGGGGCAGGGTCTGGATGTCGCGCAGCTCCGCCGGCGGCGGCGGCGACGGCACAGGCGGCGCGGGCGGCTTCGGGGCCGCACAGCCGAGCAGCCCGGCCACAAGGAGCGCGGCCAGCAGCCGGAAAGGCCCGCGGCGCTGGCCGCCGGAAGTCATGAACACCTAATCGCCCTTGGCCGTGACCGTGAGCGCGTCCTTGAGGGACTGGGCCGCGGGCACGTCGGCCTTGCGCTCCAGCACGATCTGCCGGGGCGTCAGGGTCTGGCCGTAGTAGGTCTTGTTCAGGCCCTCGCGCGTGTGGATGACCCCGCCTTCCAGGGACACGCCCGCGAACAGGCCGCCCACGTCGGCGAAATAATACACGTCCTTGAACGCGTGGGTGCTGGCCACCTCGCCGGTGAGGCCGTCGGAGCCCGCGGCCACGGTGGCGTCCGCGCCCAGGGTCAGGCCGGTGTCGATGGCCGACTTGAAGGCCTTGTCGTTCATGAACACCAGCACGATGGCCGCTTCCTGCACGCCGATCTGCAAACCGATGCTGCCGCCGCCCAGGGTGTAGAACGCCGGGGAGGACCAGGAGCCGGTGGCCGCGTCGCGCGCCAGGAGCACGCCGTTGCCGCCCTGGCCGCCGTAGATGAGCCCGGCCTTGATGACGCTCGGCAGCACCAAAACGCCGCGCGCGTTCTTCAGGTACACGTCGATCTGCCGGAACGCGGGATCGACGCGCATGGAGCGCACCACGGCGGCGGACTTGTCCACCAGACCCTGCTCGTAGTGCGCCGGATTGCCGCCGCCGCCGCTGTGCGCGCCGTAGCATCCGGCGAGCAGTCCGAGCACGAGCAGAGCTGTTACTGTCAGCAAAGCGTTGCGCATTTGATGCTCCTTGCGAAAAGAGGGGGAAAAGGCCAGGGCTGCCGCCTGCGGCGGGATTTCCTCGGGCCACGATACAACAGCCGGACACGGGAGCGCAACCGCGCGGCCTAGCCCGCGAGCCGCCCCAGGCGCTCCTTGATCTCCTCGTCAAAGAGCCAGACCACGAAGGCCAGGGCCAGCCCCGTTCCGAACACGAGCTTGACCGTGAACAGGTCGGCATCGGCCGCCGCGCCGGTGAAGGTGAGCACGGCAAGGCCCGGCAGGCGGCCCAGGGTGTTGGCCAGCATGAGCTTCCACACCGGCAGGCGGGTCACGCCCGCCATGAAGCAGATGGCGTCCTTGGGCGTGCCGGGCAGCAGGTAGAGCATGAAGAAATTTTCCAGCCCGCCCCGGTGGATTGTGGCGTCGAACTTCTCCTGGATGCGCTGGGGCACAAAGGGCCGCATGACGCGCTCGCCGAAGAAGCGCGTGAGCAGCATGGCGAAGAGCGAGCCCACGGCGTTGCCCACCACGTTGAGCGCGAGTCCGGGCCAGAAGCCGAACACGAAGCCGCCGAGCATCCCGGTGAATTGGCCGGGGATGGGCGCCACCACGACCTGCAGGAACTGCGCGGCCAGAAACACCCAGGCCGCCACCGCGCCAAAGGAGTCGAACCAGGCCTTGAGGGCCTGCCGCCGGGTCTCGAAGTCCTCGCGCGCCAGGTCGGCCACGAAATCCACAAAGGCGTTGGGGAGATAGGGCCTTACCAGCCAGGCCAAAAGCGCGAGCACAAGCGACACGCCCAGCGCGCCCACCAGCACGGGCACGACCGCGGACAGGCGCGAAAGTTTGCGCTTCAACCGCTCGACCATCAAGCGCCCCGCACTTCGCGCCAGGCCCTGGCGCACCACGTTGAATTTGCTCGGGTTATTTTGCGGCCTCCAGAGCGTTTCCAAGGCCTGCGTGGTTGTGTATACACAAACTCGCCACCACGCGCAAAGGGGATCAATCATGCCGGATTTCGTGCATCTGCACTGCCATAGCGAATACAGCCTGCTGGACGGAGCCATCCGCATCAAGGACCTCTGCTCCCGCGCCAAGGATCTCGGCATGCCCGCCGTGGCCCTGACCGACCACGGCAACATGCACGGGGCGCTGGTGTTCCGCCAAAAGGCCCTGGACACCGGCATCCGGCCGATCATCGGCTGCGAGGTTTACGTGGCCCCGGGCGCGCGGCAGGACAAGGGCCAGACCAGCTCGCGCCAGGCCGCCTTCCATCTGGTGCTGCTGGCCCAGAACCGCACCGGCTACCAGAACCTCATCAAGCTCGTCTCCGAAGGCTATCTGACCGGCTTCCACTACAAGCCCCGCGTGGACAAGGAGCTTTTGCGCCAGCATTCGGAGGGCCTCATCGCCCTGTCCGCCTGCCTGGCGGGCGAGGTCAACCGCACCCTGCTCGGCAAGGGCCTGGACTCGGGTATCGCCATGGCGCGCGAGTACGCGGACATCTTTCCGGGCCGCTTCTACCTGGAATTGCAGGAAAACGGCATCCCGGAGCAGACCCGCGCCAACGAGATGCTGCTGGAGGTCATGAAGGAGACCGGCCTGCCTCCGGTGGCCACCAACGACTGCCACTATCTGACCAAGGACGACGCCGAGGCCCACGACATCCTTTTGTGCATCGGCACCCAGCGCACCGTGCTGGACAAAGACCGCATGCGCATGGGCACCACGGAGCTCTATTTCAAGACCATGGAGGAGATGGAGGCGGCCTTTGCCTACTGCCCGGAGGCCATCAGCAACACGGTCAAAATCGCCGAGCAGTGCAACGTGGAACTGGACCTGGGCAAGTCGCACTTCCCGGTCTACGACCTGCCCGAGGGCCAGAGCATCGACAGCGAATTCGAGCGCATGGCGCGCGAGGGCCTGACCCGCCGCCTGAAGCACCTCACCTACGAGGTGGACGAGGCCGCCTACTGGGAACGCCTGGAGTACGAACTCGGCGTCATCAAGGAGATGGGCTTCCCGGCCTATTTCCTCATCGTGCAGGACTTCATCAACTGGGCCAAGGACCAGAAGATCCCGGTCGGCCCGGGGCGCGGCTCGGCCGCCGGCTCCCTGGTGGCCTGGGCGCTCAAGATCACCAACCTGGACCCCATCCCCTACGACCTTCTGTTCGAACGCTTCCTGAACATCGAACGCGTCAGCATGCCGGATATCGACGTGGACTTCTGCGAACGCCGCCGCCTGGAGGTGGTGCGCTACGTGGCGGGCAAGTACGGCAGCGACCACGTGGCCCAGATCACCACCTTCGGCACCATGAAGGCCAAGGCCGCGGTGCGCGACGTGGGCCGGGCGCTCGGCATGAGCTTCGCCGACACCGACCGCATCGCCAAGCTCATCCCCGAAGAGATGAAGATGACCATCGCCAAGGCCCTGGAAAAGGAGCCCGAGCTCACGGCCATGGTGGTCGGCAACCCGCAGATCGAAAAGCTCATCGACATTTCCCAGCGCCTGGAGGGCCTGGCGCGCCACGCCTCCACCCACGCCGCCGGCATCGTCATCTCGGACAGGCCCATGCTCGACTACCTTCCCTTATATAAGGGGAAGGAGGGTGAAATCGTCACCCAGTACGACATGAAGCTGGTGGAAAAGGTCGGCCTCATCAAGTTCGACTTCCTGGGCCTGCGCACCATGACCGTGGTCGAGGACGCGCTGGACATCATCGCCCGCGCGGGCAAAACGCCCCCGGACCTGGAGACCCTGTCCCTGGACGACCCCGCCACCTACGAGATCTTCTGCTCCGGCGACACCGACGGCATCTTCCAGGTGGAAAGCTCAGGGATGCGCAAGTACCTCAGGATGCTCAAGCCCACCTGCTTCGAGGACATCATCGCCATGCTCGCCCTCTACCGCCCGGGGCCGCTCGGCTCCGGCATGGTGGACGAGTTCATCAAGCGCAAGCACGGCCAGATCCAGGTCTCCTACCCGCACCCCTCGCTTGAGGAGACGCTGAAGCCCACCTATGGCGTCATCGTCTACCAGGAACAGGTCATGAGCTGCGCCCGGGTCATCGCCAACTACACCCTCGGCGGCGCGGACCTGCTCCGGCGCGCCATGGGCAAGAAAAAGCCCGAGGAGATGGCCAAGGAACGCAAGAAGTTCATGGAGGGCGCGCGCGAAAACAAGATCGCCGAGGCCACCGCAGCGGAAATCTTCGACCTCATGGAGAAGTTCGCCGAGTACGGCTTCAACAAGTCGCACTCCGCGGCCTACGCGCTCATCTCCTACTACACCGCGTACCTGAAGGCCCACTACCCCGTCGAATTCATGGCCTCCATCATCAGCTCGGAACTGGCCAACACCGACAAGGTCTTCACCTACATCAACGCCTGCCGCGAAATGCACATCCCGGTGGTTCCGCCGGACGTCAACGTGAGCGAGAGCCGCTTCTCGGTGCTGGACGGCAAGGTCATCTTCGGCCTGGCGGGCATCAAGGGCGTGGGCGAGGACGCGGTGGGCGAAATCGTGGCCGAGCGCCAGGAAAACGGCCCCTTCCGCGACATCTATGATCTCTGCGAGCGCGTGAACCTGCGCAAGATCAATAAGCGCACCCTCGAGGCGCTCATCAAGGCCGGGGCGCTGGATTGCCTGGGCAAGACCCGCGCCGGGCACATGGCCGCGCTGGAGCGCGCCGTCTCTCTGGGCCAGAAAAAGGCCAAGGAAAAGGCCCAGGGCATGATCTCCATGCTCGACATGCTCGGCGGCGGGGCGGGCGGCAAGGCCAAGGGCGACGAGGCCCCGGCCCCGCTCCTCAGCGACGAGGACGTGCCCGAGTGGGGCGACGAGGAAAAGATGCGCCTGGAGAAAGAGGCGCTCGGCTTCTTTCTCTCCAGCCACCCGCTTTTGCGCTACCGCCACGAACTCAAGCGCCTGAACCTGCACAATCTGGCCGAGCTCAAGGAACTGCCCGGCGGCATGATCGTGCGCGTGGCCGCGCTCGTCACCAGCTTGCGGGAGTACATCAACAAGAAGGGCGACAAGATGGCCTTCCTGCAACTGGAAGACTTGACCGGCACCGGCGAGTGCACGCTCTTTTCCAACGTCTACCTTGAGGCGCGCGAACTCCTCGGCCAGGACCAGCCGCTGATCTTTGAAGGCAAGGTGGACGTGCGCACCAAGCCCGGCGAGGAGGAAGGCCCGCGCGAGTCCAAGATGCTCGCCGAGACCGTGAAGCTGCTGTCCCAGGTGGCCGCCCAAAGCGCCGAGCCCGCCCGCATCCCCGCGCGCGAGGAGCACTGCGCGCCCGAACGGCTCGACGCCCTGAAAAGCGTGCTGTCCTGCCACCCCGGCTGCGTGCCGGTGCTGCTCGACCTGCATTTGCCCGAGGCGGTGTGCACGCTCAAGCTCGGCGAGCGCTACCAGGTCTCGGCCTGCCCGGAGTTCTGGGCCGATGTCGAGAAATGGCGCACGGCGGGGTAGAGGGGAGAAAGAGCCTCCGGCGGCCAAAGGGCCTCGGCCCTTTGGAATCCCTGTGGCGCAAAGGCCGGCTCTCCGGCGCGGGAACGCCAGAGAACCCGCCTTTGCGCTGGGCATACTATGAGGTGCAGGTGAGCATCACAGAATTTTTCACAAAACACGTCACGCCGTCCATGCTGCGGCACGCCCTGCGCACGGCCATCGCGGCCTCGGCCACGGCCCTGCTCACCCGCGTGCTGGACCTGGAGCAGGGCTACTGGGCCGTGTTCTCCGCCATCCTGGTGATGCAGGCCCACTTCGGCAGCTCCATCGCCGCCGCCTGGGCGCGCCTGCTGGGCACCGCCTCGGGCGCGCTGCTCGGCGCGCTGGCCATCAGCGCGGCGGACGCCCTGCTCGGCCCCGGCGCAAACACCCTCACCGTGGCCATGTTCGGGACGATCTTCCTCTGCGCGCTCATCGCCGCGAAAAACGAGAACCTGCGCCTGGCCGGGCTCACCGCCGCCGTGGTCATCTGCCTGCATGGCACCATGGGCGAAAACGCCTTTTCCATCGCCCTGAGCCGCTTCCTCGAAGTCAGCCTGGGCATCGTGGTCGCCCTTGCCGTGTCGCTCGCCTGGCCCTCGCACGCGCGCGTGGTGCTGCGCTTCGGCCTGAGCAAAGGCATGGAGCACCTGGGCGAACTGCTCGCCGCGCTCATGGACAGCCGCATGAATGGCCGCTACGACCAGCCGCGCGTGTTCCACCGCAAGGACGCCCTGCTGCGCCTGTTCCTGCGCAACCGGCAACTGCTGGCCGCCGCCCGGCGCGAGCCCGGACCGCCCGTTGACGAGGCCTTCGCCGACCTGCTCAGCATCGAGGACCGCCTGGGCGAACACCTGCTGGCCATGGACCACGCCATAGAAAAGGCCCCGGCCGAAGGCTTCCACCAGCACCTGCCGCTTGAGCTCTCCGAGCTGGGCGCGGCGCTCAATGCCGGGCTCTCCGCCCTGGCCCAGGCCATTGTCAAAGACCAGGCGCCCGACGCCGACGCCCTGCCCCGCCTGGACGCGGCCCTCGACGCCGCTGGCCAGAAACTTCTGGACCTGCGCCAGCAACGCGTCATCGCCGTGTACGACCTGGACGAGGTCATGCACTTCTACTCCTTCTATCACGCCCTGCGCGAGGCCGCCCGCGACGTGCGCGCCGAGCTGGCGCGGCGCGGTGATGCGGCGTGACGCGCGAAGAGAAGAGAATATTCTTGGAGCGGTAGCCGATGAGTGCATTGGCCAATCGCGCATAGCCCAGCTTCAGCCACCCCCGACCACATCCACGGTCTGCATATCCCACCCATTACAGACTGGTACAAAAGGAGCCCGTGCATTGGACATCCCACGCATCTTCAGCATCACCGAAAGCGCCCACCGCATCCATAACCCCTTCACGCCAGAGAAGCTCGCCACCCTCGGCGCGGCGTTGCGCCTGGAGCCAGGGACTCGCGTGCTCGACCTCGGCAGCGGTTCAGGCGAGATGCTGTGCACCTGGGCGCGCGATTACGGAGTCACGGGCCTCGGCATCGACATGAGCCGGTTGTTCACCGGGCAAGCGAAACTCCGCGCTGATGAACTCGGAGTCGCCGACCGGGTCGAGTTCATCCACGGCGACGCCGCCGGCTACATCACCGACGAGAAGGTGGGCGTGGCAGCCTGTGTCGGCGCCACGTGGATCGGTGGGGGAGTCGCCGGCACCATCGAGCTTCTGGCAAAGAGCCTCCGCTCCGGAGGAATCATGCTCATCGGCGAGCCCTACTGGCTGCGGTTGCCGCCCACGGAAGACGTCGCCCAGGGCTGCTTTGCCAACTCCATCTCCGACTTCCGCACGCTTCCAGAACTTCTCGCGTCTTTCGGCGACCTCGACTGCGATGTTGTGGAAATGGTTCTGGCCGACCAGGACGGCTGGGATCGGTACGAGGCGGCCAAGTGGCTCACCATGCGCCGCTGGCTCGAAGCGAATCCCGACGACGATTTCGCGAAAGAGGTCAGAGCCAAGCTGACTTCGGAGCCACAACGCTACGCCGCTTACACGCGCGAATACCTTGGCTGGGGTGTATTTGCCCTGATGGCTCGATAGAGTCTCCGCACCCACGCCGACTCGCCCCTCTCCAGCCTTCGCCACCTCCGCCCGAAACACCTGCGGCGGGTTGCCCGGTCTGCCAT
>JBFWMQ010000047.1:0-10604 GCA_050251495.1 Desulfovibrio sp.
CAGGCGCTGGTCGGACGAGTAGGTGCCCGTCGAGGCCTGCATGGCCAGTTCCTTCATGCGGATGAGCTTCTCGTCGATGACGCCGAGTGCGCCGTCAGCGGTCTGGATCATGGAGATGGCGTCGTTGGCGTTGCGCACGCCCTGGTTCAACGACGCGATTTCCGCGCGCATGATTTCGCGAACAGCCAGTCCGGCGGCGTCGTCGGCCGCGCTGTTGATGCGCAGGCCCGAAGACAGGCGCGTGGTGGACGTGGACAGCGCACCATACGAAGAAGTAAGGTTGTTCGCGACGTTGGCGGCCAGCAAGTTGTGGTTAATGGTAAGTCCTGACATGACCATTTCCTCCTTGAAAAGTTTTTTGGCGTCCTTGCCATTCGGTGGACCTCGTCCTGGCGACATCGCCTGCGGGCCCAATCCGATTGTTGTTACGTCTCCCTCATCGGACTGCCTGGGATATTCTTTAGGAGCCCCCGGCTTTTTTTTTCGCACAAAAACAAAAAAGCCCGCAGGCGCACCTGCGGGCTCAAGCGAAACCATGTGGCGAAGCTAGTCTGTGGGCAGAAGGCGCGCGGCAAAGAACCGCGCCTGGGTCACGGGGACCCCGGGCAGGCCCATGTCCAGGGAAGGGCCGGGGTCGGCCCCGGCCAGCTCGCCTCTGGCCATGATGGCCGGGGCCTGGGCGGCGCAAAACTCCGCCGTGCGGCGCGCGGCCCGCTCCATCAGCTCGGCCAGGGTGGCGGAGAGCGCCTCCCCGCTGGCCGGGTTGCGGTACTCCATGCGCCCGCTCAGCGCCGCGCTCTGCTCATACAGCTGCGGGGCGTAAAACAGGGCCGCGATCTCCCGCAGGGAGTCCGGCAGCAGCGTCGAGACTTCGCGCAACAGGCGCGAGAGGGTCGGCATCCGGCACAGGGCCTGCATGGTGCAGAAGGTGTCCAGCGCCTCGGCAAGCCCCAGCCGCGCGGCCTTGGGCGAGCATCCGGCCAGGCTGGCCGCAGCCTCCGGCGGACAGGCCAGATCCACCGGCCCCTCCAGCCCAGCCACGAGTTCGCGCAAGGACGGCCCGAGCACAGCCTCCGGCCCGCCCGCGGCGACCATGTCCAGCAGGCATTCCAAGGCCCGATGCCTGCGCACCGCGCCCGTGCGGCGCTTTTCGTCCGTATCATAGTAGTTGCCGGTCAGATGGTACACCAGGGGGTGCATGGCGGCGTCGGCAAAAATGTGCGAGGCCAGGCCCACGAAGAACGCCGTTGGCAGGGGCTGGTCCTTGCGGGCGTGCAGGTGCCGGGCTTGCAGCCGCAGCAGCTCGAAGGTGTCCTCCCCGTGCGAGCCGTGCAGCCGGTGCGGCAGGGCCTTCAAGCCCGCCGGGTGCTCGCCGCGCAGATAATAGAGGATGTCGTGCCAGACCGCGCCCAGGCGCAGGCCTTTGGGGCAGCGCGCCAGCGCGGGCGCGTACGGCCCGCCGGAAAGCAGCCCCGCGGCGCGCTCGGCCACCATCCAGTGCACGATCTCCTTGGGCATCCGCCCCTCCCGCGGCTTCCACGCCGCTCGCGCTTCCGTCTTCAGGCACCTTGCCCGAAGTCCCCTCTGTGGGCTATATCCTGCCTGTCCGCAGGCGGCAACAGTGCCGCGCGGCGCGACCGCACGCCAGCCAGAGACCGGAGGAAAGGTGACAGAGTTCATCCGCCGCGAGTTCCACGTCCAGGACCCGGACAAGAGCACCATAATCCGCCAGGACGCCCCGGCCGCGCGGCCGGCCATGCCCGGCGGCGATGTTTTGTATGTCATCGGACTGCAGGGCTGCGGCAAGACCGCCGTTGTCAGGCACCTGGCCAGCGCCCTTGGCCGGCCGATCCACACACTGCCCCTTGAGGGCGCGAACGAGGCCCTGGACTCCCTCCTGAAGGCCGGACCCGCCGTGGTCGAGGTGCCGCACAAGCTCTTCGCCTCGGCGGCCTTGCGCCAGCGCCTGGCCGACACGGGCCGGGTGCTCTACCTCATGGCCGGGGTGGAGACCATCGCCGCGCGGCTGGCCGCCTCGCGGGAGGAAGAAGCCGCGCTGCGCGAGCGCCTGGGCCGCCAGCGCAGCACGTACGAGCCTCTGTTCATGCAGACCCTGCACCTGCTGGCCCCGGCGGACGGACCGCTGGAGCAGGTGCTGGCCGAAGCCCTGGAGCGCGTGCGCATGTAGCGCGCGGACAGACACCGATCAAAATCACCGGAGCCCGCATGCCCGTTTCGCCCCTTTCCGTGGAATTGCTCGCCAGCACGCCCAACGCCCTGTCCCTCATCTACGCGGCCTTCCGCCAATGCTATCATGCGGGCTTCGTGGCCGACATGTGGCCCAGGCTGCTCTCCGGCGAGGTGGACCGCGAGGTCCAGGCCGACTTTGTGCGCAAGGTGCTGGAGAGCGGGCACGACAGCCCCATCGAACACGCCAGCTTCACCTTCGCCGTGGCGGGCGTCTCGCGGGCCTGCTCGCACCAGATCGTGCGCCACCGCCTGGCCTCCTATTCCCAGCAGAGCCAGCGCTACGTGGACGGCTCGGACATGGACTACGTGCTGCCCCCGGCCATCGCCAAGATTCCGGAGGCGCGCGAGCGTTTCGAGGCCTTCATGGCCGAGGTGGGCAACGCCTACCGCGACCTCAAGGGCATCCTGGAGGCCCACGGACGCAAGGACAAGGCCAAGGAGGACGCGCGCTTCGTGCTGCCCCAGGCCGCGGAGACCAAGATCGTCATCACCATGAACTGCCGGGCGCTTCTGCACTTCTTCCACCTGCGCTGCTGCATGCGCGCCCAGTGGGAGATCCGCGCCCTGGCCGAGGCCATGCTGGCCCTGTGCAAGGCCGAGCTGCCCGCCATCTTCGCCACAGCCGGGGCCAAGTGCGAGTCGCTCGGCTACTGCCCGGAGGCCCCGCGCTTCGCCTGCGGCCGCTACCCCACCCGCGAGCAGCTCCTGGCGGCCGGGAAGGACGAGGCATAAGCGCACAGGGGGCGCGCCCCCGCCCCTGTTGACTGCGCGCCCCACGGTCTTACCTTTTGCGACGAACGTTTCGCCGCAACCAGGAGGACACCCATGACGAGCCAACTGAAAACCCTGTTCCTGCTCGCCCTGCTCACCGCCCTCATCCTGTTCCTGGGGCAGGCCCTGGGCGGGCGCGGCGGGCTGATCATCGCCCTGGTGCTGGCCCTGGCCATGAACTTCGTCAGCTACTGGTGGTCGGACAAGATCGTGCTGCGCATGTACAACGCGCAAGAGCTCGCCCCGGCGGACGGCCCCTGGCTGCACGCGGTGGTGGAGGAACTCTCCCGCAACGCGGGCATCCCCAAGCCGCGCATCTGCGTCATCCCGCAGGACTCGCCCAACGCCTTCGCCACGGGCAGGAACCCGGAGAACGCCGTGGTGGCCGTCACCCAGGGCATCATGCAGATCCTCTCGCCCGAGGAACTGCGCGGCGTGCTCGCCCATGAGCTGGCGCACGTGAAAAACCGCGACATCCTCATCCAGAGCGTGGCCGCCGTGCTTGGCGCGGCGATCATGACCATCGCCAACATGCTCCAGTGGGGGGCCATCTTCGGCCTGGGCCGCAGCAGCAACGATGAGGAAGGCGGCGGCGCAAGCGGGCTCTCGGCAATCGCCCTGGCCATCATCGCGCCCATTGCGGCCATGCTCATCCAGATGGCCATCTCCCGCTCGCGCGAGTACCTGGCCGACGAGACCGGGGCGGCCATTTCCGGTCGCCCGCTGGACCTGGCGAACGCGCTGGGCAGGCTGGACGCGGCCTCGCGCCAGATACCGCTGCACGGCAACCCGGTGGCCGAGAACCTGTTCATCGTGAACCCCTTCTCCGGCGCGGGCATGGCCCACCTTTTCAGCACCCATCCGCCCATCCCGGAGCGCATCGCGCGGCTGCGCGAGCTGGCCCGGAAGCGGGGGAGCTGACCATGCGGGAAGCCGTGCCAACGCCGCGCGCCAATGCCGCAGCGGGCCTGGCCGCGCTGTTCCTGGCGGGCCTGTGCGCCCTGTGGCTCCCCGCCGCGTCCGTCCAGGCCCAGCCCCCAGGCCAGAATCTCCCGCCCGCCGCTTCTCCCACGTACGCCGATCCCCGCCGCACCCCGGTGGTGCGCGTGGTGCAGGAGGCCGGCCCGGCCGTGGTGAGCATCGTCAGCGCGCGCGAGGTCAAGGCCCCGTTCGCCGGGGAGTCCATGCTGCAACGCTTCTTCAACGAGGGTCAAGGCCCGGCCCCTGCCCCCAGGACCAAGACCGCCCAAAACCTCGGCTCCGGGGTCATCATCGACGGCGGCAAGGGCTACGTGCTGACCAACGCCCACGTCATCACCGGGGCCACGCGGATCACCGCCCGGCTGCAGGATGGCCGCGAGTTCCAGGCCTCGCTCCAGGGGGCCGACCAGGACATGGACCTGGCCGTGCTCAAGCTCGACCTGCCGCAAGGCTCGCCGCCGCTGCCCCAGGCCCGCATGGGCGATTCCGGCGAGTTGCTCATCGGCGAACCGGTCATCGCCATCGGCAACCCCTACGGCCTCACGCACACGGTCACCACGGGCGTGGTCTCGGCCCTGGAGCGCTCGGTGAGCACAGGCCAACAAACCATCGCGGGGCTCATCCAGACCGACGCGGCCATCAACCCCGGCAACTCCGGCGGGCCGCTTTTGAACATCCTGGGACAGGTGGTGGGCATCAACGCCGCCGTGTTCGCCAAGGGCGACGGCCTGGGCTTCGCCATCCCCATCAACAAGGCCAAGAGCGTTCTGGACGAACTCATCGCCACGGGCCGCGTGGCGCACATCTGGCTGGGCCTGCTGGGCGAGAACATGACCCCGGACCAGGCGGCGTTTTACGGCCTGCCCCGGCCCGGCGGCATGGTGGTGACGGACGTGTTTCCCGGCACCCCGGCGGAGAAGGCGGGCATCCGGCCCGGCGACGCCCTGCTCGCCATGGGCGGACAGAAGGTGCAAAACAAATCGCAGTTTCTCGGCCTGCTTGTCAGTTATTCCAGGGGCGACACCCTGGCCGTGCTGCTGAGCCGCGCCGACAAGCAGTTCCAGGTCCAGATGCGCCCGCAGGTGCTGGAGCGCCAGGCCGGCCTGGGACTCATCTCCTGGCGCTGGGGCTTCACGCCGCAGAGCGCCTCCGTTGCAGGCCCGGCGAGCCCCGGCGTTCCCGCCATCGCGCCCTTCGGGGCAAATGGGGTGGCCGGTGCGGCGGGAGTGAAGGTGGCCTCGGTGCGCGCCGAAGGACCGGCCGCGCGCCTGGGCCTCAAGCCCGGCGACGTGATCCTGCGGATCGGCAGCCTGCGCACCGCCACGGAGGCCGATCTGCTCACGGCCTTCTACCGCTACCAGATGCACAACCAGCTGATTTTGAGCGTGCAGCGCGCGGGCCAGGTGTACACCGTGCGCATGAAGATCTGAGCGGAGACCGGCGCGGCAAGGGCGCACACGGGACCGGCCAACGCACGCGACAAAGCCGACCACCCTGCAGCAGCGGGACGGTCGGCTTTGTCGCGTGCAGCGGCTGAAGCGCTGGCGGCCTTAGGTTTCCGGCTCCGCGTGGGCGGGCACGCCGGGGGCGATGGGCGTCAGCGGCAGGTCGAACTGGGCGGGGGGCTGAACAGGAAGCGTCTCGGCAGGCGGAGCAGGCGGCGGCGTCACCGTGCCCACATACTCCGGCCCGGGCGAACTCATGCCCGCTTGCAGAGACTTCCGCCGGGCCGCCTCGGCCCTGCGCTGGCGCTTGGCCGGGGCCTGGGCCTTCTTCGCCTCGCGCCGCTGCTGCGCCTGGGTCTTGGCGCTGCGCGCCTCCTCGCGGGAGACGACCCCGTCGCGGTTCACATCCATTTCCTTGAACTTCTTCTCGCGCCGGGCCAGGTATTCCTTCTGGCTCACGCGGCCATCCTTGTTGGCGTCCAAGGCGGAGAGATACGGCTTGGACGACGCGCCGCTCTTCCTCGGCTTCACGGGCTTGCCCTTGGCCTGCCGCCTGGCCTCGGCCTTGGCCCGCTTCTGCTGCAGGGCAAGCTTGGCGGCCTTGGCCTCCTGCGCGGAAATCACGCCGTCGCGGTTGGCGTCGGCCTTGGCGAAACGCTTCTTGGTTCCGGCCAGGAACTCTTCCCTGGTGACGCGGCCATCGTGGTTCGCGTCCACGGAGCGCAGGGGCGGCTTGGCGTCGCGCTTGGCAGCCGGGACTTTCCTGCCTGCCGTGGCGGCGGGGACCTTCCGCGTGACCGCAGACGCCTTTTGCGCCCTGGCCTGGGCCTTGGCGGCAGGAGCTGGAACTGGACGCCTGACGCCTTCGCCCTCATGGGGCGGCGCATCCTGGGCCAAGGCGGCCGATTGCGCTAAAGGAAACAGCAGGCACAGCGCCAGAACAAAAACCAGGCAGAAACCACTCCGCTTCACCGGCATCACGAGGTCCCCTTCATGCGCAGCAGGGTCTGGGTCCAGCCGATTGCCTCGGCGTAGTTTGCGGCCGAAGCCTCCCGGTCAAGCCCGCGCGAGTCGAGGAACTGGAACACGTCCTCCCAGTTGCCGATCTCGATGTCCTCCACCAGGGACAGCCAGGCCCAATACGGCGAAGGCTTGGAAAGCAGCGCCGCCGCCACTTCCTTGCCCAGGGGAATGTTCTCCAGCAGCTTGTTCATGGGCTGGGCCAGCAGCACATCGAGCTTGGAGAAGAGGCCAAGCAGAAAAAGCGTCTCGGCGCGTATCTCGGGCGAGCGGTGGAGCTTGCCCATGCTCTCCAGATACCGCGCGCGCAGCAGGGAGGAGTAGGCGGCCTCCTGCACCTTGGCCGAGGAGTCGAAGTCCGAGATGATGACCGCCAGGAACCACTGCCTGATCTGCTGCTTGCCAAGCAGGGTGAGGGCCTGGCCGATGGACTGGATTTCGGCTCGGAGCGAAAAGGCGGCGGAATTGATGAAGTTGAGCAGGCGGTAACTCACGCTCGGATCGGAGGAGATGATCTTCGTCAGTTCGCGCACGTCGAAGTCGTCGCCGGACAGGGCGCGCAAGAGCCGCATCTTGGCGATGACCGGGGTGGGCACCTTGCTGCCGGTCATGGTCTCCGGTCGGCTGAAAAAAAAGCCCTGGAACAGCGCAAAGCCGAGTTGCTTGGCCAGTTCGTAGGTGGGGCGGTCCTCGACCTTCTCCGCCAGCAGGTGGCAGCCATACCGGCGCAGTCCGGTGGAAACCTCGCGCAGGCGCTCCGGGGCCATGCCCAGCACATCCACCTTCACGATGTCCGCCATGCGCAGGATGTCCTCGTAGCCCGGCTGGCCCACATAGTCGTCCAGGGCCAGGATGTAGCCCCGGCGTTTTATGTTCTGCAGCGCGGCGAGCATCTCCCGAGTGGGGGTGACGGTCTCCAGCACCTCCACCACGCAGATCTCCTTGGGCAGGGCGAACACCGAGTCGTCGAGCAGCAGGCGCTGGGGGAAGTTGATGAAGGCCTTGCGGCTCTTGTCCATGCCGCTGAAGGCCAGGGCGAAGCCGTCCGCGATGACGGAGGACGTGGCGAGGTCGTCCTCGGCCACGTCCGCGGTGCTGGCGTGCCCGCTCTTGCGAAAGAGCAGCTCATAGGCCCAGACCCTTTCCTTGGCGTCGAAAATCGGCTGCCGGGCCACGAAGATGGGCTTGCTGGCGTGCGGCTCCTGGACTGGCTGCGCAGAATCGACCATATGTGATGCTTCCCCGTTGTCCGACCTACAACTCCGCAACCCGCTCGGCGCGGGACTCCACGCTGCCGCTCAAGGCTTCAATGCCCGCAATGAAACCGACCGCTATTGACGACCGCCTTCCGCCGGAGGCGTGGGAGTCGTGGCGTTCTGCTGCTCGCGACCGCTCATGGCCTTGTACTCTTCCTCCAGAATGGTGGGGATGGGCCGGTTCCAGAAGGTTTCCTTGATCTGGTCCTTGGCGTCCAGCTGTCCCTTGGCCGGGCAGACCTTGATCGGCCCCCTGGCCGGACATTCCGGCGAGGAATAGTTCGCCACGAGGCAGCGGCCTTCAGCGTCCGGCTCATACGGCACAACGCGGCGCATGGCCCGCCAGGTGCGGTCCTGCACCACCACCTGTCCGTCCGCGGTGACGGCGCAGAGCATTTCCGAGTTCTTTGAGGCATAGAACACGCTCAGGATGTACACGCCCTCGTCAAGCTTGCCCACGTAGCCGAACTCATTTGTCTTCTTGCACAGCATCCGTGAGAGCACCTGCTTGCACAGGGCGAGCTTCAAATCGTCCCCGGCGCACAGGCCGACGGCGGGCGCGGCCAGCACCAGGGCCAGGGCCAGGGCCAGGGGGCGCAGCCAGGCACAGCGCGGCGGACGGTCAGGCATTCCGTTGGTCTTCGAGTAGGCCATCGATTAAGTCCAGGGTGATGAACGTTTGGAAGCCCTCGGGGCTGTCGGTCTCGCACTGGGCCTTGCAGCCCGCGCACTGAAAGCTGCCGGGCTTGAAGTACCATTGGGCGCGGCCAGGATTCTCGCAGCGGAAATAGCTGTACACGGCGGCCGAAACCGTGCCGGTGTACCGCTTGTAGCCTTGTTGCCGCACGTAGTCGAGAAACCGCATTCGCCCGCCCCTTCAGTCTGTTGGGCGCACTGTAGCCCGAATGTATAAAAATGCAAATCCGTAGGAGGGCACGCTCCAATTTTCCGGCAGGTCAAATCACTTGATCCGAGGTCATGCGGATGGAGAACACGGCCTTCTCTTCCATATCCAGAAGCGCCAAATGACGCCATTGCGCATCGAGCGCGCTGATTTTCCGGCCCAGGGGCTTGATTTTTCGCCAGAAGAGGCCGAAGTGGTGTTGAACCATATCGCGTCAGCGCCAGGCACGATGCCGACACAGCCGCCAGCCAAGGGAGCCAGGAACGAACGTGGACCAGACCGCCCCCGCCCAAGCAGCACCGAACGGCCATGCCCCGGCCCAGGACCGTCGGCCCCCCTGGCCCGCGCGACTGGAGGCGTACCTGGCCTCGCTGCGCCCGCTGAAGGAGAAAAGCTCCCTGCGCGAAGTGCTGGAGCGGGAGATGCTCCTCTGCTTCATCGAGGTCAACAGCGGCGGAATCAGCGAGTATCCCATGCTGCCCACGCAGCAGCAAAGCATCGTGAATCTCCTGTGCCGCCGTTCGGACCACCCTGCGGACACAGTGCTGCGCAAGCTCGCCGGAAACTTCCCCGTGCTCTTGAACCGGCTGGACAAGGAGACCTCGGCCAACGACCAAGCCGCCGTGGAGCAGACCACCGCGCTCTTGCGCAACACCGAGTCGCTGCTGGTGAAAAGCGTGCAGGGCATGGTCTTCGCCATGGGGCTCACCACGGACAATTTCGAAGAACTCATCATGCGCCACTTCGGCGGGCCGGGACTCGCCCAGTTCGGGGACATCCTCAAAAACAACGAGTTCGACCAAGGCTTCTGGCGCGAATTCGTGGAACGCTTCATCGCCCAGCACGTGGCCGAGGGCTACGACCACCTCACCAGCGAGGGCAAGTTCCACCTGGCCAAGGACGGCCAGATGGTGGTGGTGCGCTATCTCTTCGACGACGTGCTCGCCACCCTGCACGACAACCCCGGGCACATCGACCAGACGCGCATCCAGACCGCCTTCGCCCTGTCCAGCGCGGAAACGCCGCAACGCCTGGCCGTGCGCAAGGTCGTCCAGGCCTGCCTGCTCAAGGGCCTGGGTTTTCTGCCCGCGGACATGCTCCTGGAGTATCTGGAGAGCGCCGCGCTCATCGTGGGCATGGACCCCGTGGCCGAGAGCCTCTACCGGGCCATGCAGGCCCGCGCGGCCGGGCAGGAGGCGCAAGAGAAGCACGCCCTGCCCTTTCTCATGGAACAGGCCGTGGCCCTGGCCCTGGGCGCCGTGCTGGTCTTAAGCAAGTCGCGCGAGCTGTTCCTGGCGGCCCTGGGCACCCTGCGCTCCGACGAGCTTGAGTCCGTGCGCGCCCTGGCGCAGGGGCTGTCCATAGAATCCCTGGAGCGGGTGCTGTTCTTCCTGCTCGAAAGCGCCTTTGTCGGCCTGCTGCGCGAAAAGGCCCGCGACGAGGGCGCCAAGGTCACCATCAAGACCGCCGCCCTGCGCCGCGCCCCCCTGCCCGCCGTTGAGGCCCTGGCCTCGCGCGGACTCACGCGCATCCGCAAAAGCCAGCTCTGGATGCAGGACCCCACCCGGCCGGACATGCTGCTCTTCAAGACCCGCACCGTGCAACAGCTCGCCTCGCTCATGGGCGTGCTGCAAATGGAGGAGCCCCTCCAGGCCCAGGTCCGCGCCCTATGGGACAACGCCCCCTTCCGACGCGATTTTCTCGTGGCCATCGACCTGGCCCAGGTGGCCCGCACCACCCAGAACGTCAAGGCCAAGCTCTCGGAACTGCTGCTGAAGTTCGGCGCGATCCAGGCCGCGCCACCGCCCGTGCCCGGCGCTGTAGCGGCCAGCCAAGGCTAGGCAAAGAAAAGAGAATCAGGGGCGCTGCCCCTTGACCCCGCCAGAGGGCCGCGGCCCTCTGGACACCCTGTGGCGCGAAGGCGCGTTCCCCGGCGCAAAGGCCGCCGGGGAACGCGCCTTCGCGCAGGAGGACGTC
>JBFWMQ010000048.1:0-9062 GCA_050251495.1 Desulfovibrio sp.
TTCGCCTGTGACAATGCCCGTGTCCAAATGCGCGGCCACGAGACCGGCCTATTCCTTGGGCGGCTGGGAACGGCGCGACTCGCGCCCGGCCAGGACCACGCCGAGCCCCCCTCCCCTGCCCTGCGCGGCGGGGTTGACCTCGCCCGGGGCCACGGGGGCCGGGTGGTGCCAGGCCCAGAAGTCCGCGATATTCAGCCCGACGCGGCGCAGGGACGACCAGCGCATGGCCATGCGCGCCCACTGGCCCACGGACTCCTGGCCGTTCTCCCACACATGCCCGCGCACAATGGCCGGGTCGAAGAGGCTGGCCACCCGGAAGTTGAGAGGAGAGAAATTGAGGTTGTACACGCGCTGGAAATCAAGGCCAGCGAGCTCGCGGAAGGCGGGGAGGTTTGCGGAAAGCAGTGCCCGCGCCTGTTCCGTGGCTGGCAGTTTCGCCAGGGCCGTCCCATGTGCTGTCACCGGATGCAGAACAACCGAAGGATATAGGAGCGCGGCCAGTGGAGCCAGGGATTGATCGAGGCAGAGGTGGACCTTAGCCCCGGGTTCTGCCAGAAGCGAGAGCAGCAGACGTTTGCTCTGCACGAGGTCGCCGAACCGGGCGAGTTGGATCACAAGTTGGCGCATGGACGACCTCTTTTCTCGAAGTGCCTTTCTCTACCCCAGCAAGCGCGATTCTGGCAAGAAAGCCCTTCTTGGCATTTTACAGAGTCCCCCCATGTTTGGTATGCTTTGCAGATGCGCTATTACCCCATGTTTGTGAGCCTCGAGGGGCGGGCCTGCCTCGTGGTGGGCGCAGGCCAGGTGGGGCTGCGGAAGCTCCTGTCCCTGGCCGATTGCGGGGCAGCGCCGCTCACCGTCATCGAACGCCGCGAACCGGACGAGGCCCTGCGTGAGCTCGGCTCCCGGCCAGGGGTGCGCATCCTGCGACGCGACTTCTCGGAATCCGACCTGGACGGCGTGTTCCTGGTCATCGCCGCCACCAGCGACTCGGCCTTGAACCAGCGCATCGGCACGCTCTGCCGCGAGCGCGGCATTCTCTGCAACATCGTCGACGCCCCGGACCAGGGCAGCTTCATCGTGCCCTCAAGCGTGGTGCGCGGCGACCTCACCATCGCCATCTCCACCAGCGGCCAGAGCCCGGCGCTCACCAAGCGCGTTCGAAAAGACTTGCAGGACCAGTTCGGCGAGGAGTACGCAAGGTTCCTGGCGGTCATGAGCCGTCTGCGCCCGCGCGTGCTTGCGCAAGGCGGGCAGACCGAGGCGAACTCGGCCCTGTTCCGCAGGCTTGTCGGCTCCAGGCTGCTTGAGGCCTTCCGGGCAGGCGACAGGCCCCTTGCTGAAACGGAACTTACGGCCCACTTGCCTGCTGCGTTGCACCATCTCATCCCGGAGTTGCTCAATGGCCTTGCCTGACATCCTGCCGGTGCTCGTCATCGGCCTGTACTTCCTGGGAACAGGGCTCTATGTGCTCGGTTCGGCCCTGCGCAACGAACGCGTCAAACGCGCGGCCCTTGCCCTGGCCGCCTTTGGCTTCGTCCTGCACGGCATCGACCTGGCCGGGCAGCTCATCGGCGTCCCGCATCGCGAGGTGGTGACCACGGCGCGCTTCCTGTTCTGCCTGCTCGGATTCGGCATCCTTCTGATATTCCTTGTTTTGTGGTGGCGGCTCAAGATGCGTTTCCTGGCCGTCGTGGCCCTGCCCCTGGCCCTGATATTCTATGCCACGGCCAAGGCCGCCACAGGCGTCAACGCCAGCCTGCCGCCCATGCTCTCCGGGTTGTTCTTCCTGCTGCACATCGGCACGCTGTTCGCCAGCATGGCGCTCTTGGCCATGGCCTTTGGCGCCGGGCTGGCCTTCCTGCATCTGGAAAAACGCATCAAAACAAAAACAGGGTTGAAGAAATTCCAGCAGGACATGCCCTCGCTGGACACCTTTGACAAGGTGAACCACTGGGTCGTCGTGCTCGGATTCCCGCTTTACAGCCTGGGCGTCGTCTCCGGATTCGTCTGGGCCTGGCTGGCCTCCAAACGCGTCTTCTCATTTGATCCCAAGGAGATCCTGTCCCTGGTGGTGCTGGCGCTCTTCGCCTATCTCTTCCACCAGCGCGTGGCCTCCGGCTGGCGCGGCAGAAAGCCGGCGGTCATGACCATCGCCGTGTTCCTGCTCACAGTGCTGTCCATGCTCGGCATCAACTTCCTGGTTCCCACAACCTTCCACGGATTCAAACCGTAATGGATAAGAACATCTTCCTTGTCGGCCTCAATCACCGCTCCGCCGGAGTGGACGTACGCGAGAAGTTCGCCCTGACCAGCGTTGCGGACTTCGAGACGAGTCTGCTCGACGCTTGCCCCGTGCGCGAGGTCATGGCCCTGTCCACCTGCAACCGCGTGGAGATCCTCGTGGTCGCCGACAGCGCCCGCTGTCAGGACATGGACATCAAAGAGGCCGTGCTGGCTCATTGGGCCAACACCTGCCAGGGGCCGCTGGACGTGCTGCGCGCCCACACCTACACGCATCAGGGCCTGGACGCGGTGACGCACTTGTTCTGCGTGGCCGCCAGCCTCGATTCCATGATCATGGGCGAGCCGCAGATCCTGGGCCAGCTCAAAAACAGCTACCGCAAGGCCGTGGAGACGGGCACCGCGCGCGTGGTGATAAACCGCCTGCTGCACAAGTCGTTTTCTGTTGCCAAGCGGGTCCGCACGGAGACGGCCATCGCCTCCAGCGCCGTGTCCATCAGCTACGCCGCCGTGGAGCTGGCCAAGAAGATCTTCGGCGAGCTTTCGGGCAAGACGGCCATGCTCGTGGGCGCAGGCGAGATGGCCGAACTGGCCGCCACGCATTTGCTGGCCTCGGGCATCGAGAAGCTCTTCATCTGCAACCGCACCTATGCCCGGGCCCAGGAGCTTGCCAAGACCATGCACGGAGAGGCCGTCTTCTTTGAGGACATGGTGGAGCGTCTCAGTGGAGTGGACATCGTCATCAGCTCCACCGGCTCGCCCACGGCCATCATCCGGGCCAAGGACATCCGCGAGGTGCTCAAAAAACGCCGCAACCGCGCCATGTTCTTCATCGACATCGCCGTGCCACGCGACATCGACCCGGACGTGAACAGCCTGGACAACGTCTACCTCTACGACATCGACGACCTGAAAGAAGTCGTGGAGGAAAACCTGAGCGCCCGCAAAGGCGAAGCCGTGAAGGCGCGGGCCATCGTGGACCTGGAGACCGAGGCTTTCGCCGCCTGGATGAAGTCCCTGGCCTTGCAGCCCACCATCACCGACCTCCTTGGCCGGGCCGAGGACGTGGCTCAGCGCGAACTCGCCAAGACCTTGAAGCGCCTGGGACCGGTGGACGACGAGACGCGCCAGGCGCTTGAAGTGCTGGTCAATTCCGTGAGCCGCAAGCTTCTGCACGAGCCCATCTGCTTCCTCAAGCGCCGCACCCGCGAGGAGGGCTCGTCCGACAGGTTCATCGATGTCACCCGGCGCATCTTCAACCTTGACTGCGACCCCATCAACCCCGACGCCCACCTTGACCGTCGCGCAGGCGACGAGGACGAACCGCTGGACTGCGAATGCTGCCGAGACGACGAGCCTGGCCGCGAAGAGCAGGACAAGCAATAGGACTTCCCATGCGCTGCTATCTCATTGAGGACTTCTACCCGGAACACTTGCAGAAAATCACAGCCGCCCTTTCGGAAAAGGGATATTCCGGCTCCCTGGACGGCATTTTCTACCTGCCCGTGCCAGGGGAGCTGCTCACAGAGGTGCAGCGTGAGCACGCCGGGGAATGCGGCCCGCACATCTTCGTGCTGGAGGCCGTTGAGGACCAAGGCACGCTGAAGCTTGAGCTGCTCGTGCGCGCCCAGAACAAGCTGCGCTGCGAATGCGTGATGTACGCCACCGCGGCCCAGCGCGAATACATCATCGCCTTCCTCGACGACTTCATCCGCCAGCTGGACATCTCTGTTTAGCCAGGGCGTTCCTGGTAAAGCCATGCCCGCCATGCCGAGACTCCAGGACCTGCCGCCCAAATGGGCGCGGTTTTGCCTGGGCGTAGGCAGCTTCGCCGCGCAGGAGCTTGGACGCGCCTTCAGTCCGGTCGCCTGCGTGGTCGCCTGCTCGGGCGGAGCAGACTCCACCGCCCTGCTTCTTGCCTCCGCCCTGCTCTGCCGCAAGGATGGCGGTCGCATCGTTGCCGCGCATCTGGACCACGGCCTGCGCGAGGAGTCGGTCCACGACGCGGCGTTTGTGGCCGGGCTTTGTGACCATTTGCACATTCCCCTCGTCTCGGAACGGCAGGACGTGGGCCTTTTGGCGCGGCAACGCGGCATCGGGCTTGAAGAGGCCGGGCGCCTTGCCCGCTACGCGCTGCTTGAACGGGTGCGTGAGCAGACCGGGTCTGAGCTGATCCTGCTTGCGCATCAGCTCAACGACCTGGCCGAGGACCAGCTGCTGCGCCTCATGCGCGGGGCTGGCTGGCCGGCCCTGGGCGGCATGGTCGGCCACGACGCGACCCGACGCCTGCTGCGGCCCCTGCTGTTGACCCCAAGAACAACTCTTGAAAAATTTTTGAAAATTTGCGGGCACAGCTGGCGCCTGGATGCGAGCAATTTTGAACGCACCGCCACCCGGAACAGGGTGCGGCACGAACTGCTGCCGGTGCTGCTGCGGGAGAACCCGTCCTACCTTGACGCCGCCGCCAGGTTGTGGCGGCAGGCCAGGCTGGACGAGTCGCACTGGGACGCCGAGGTGGCAGCGATGCTGGCCCTTCTCCCCACCCCAAAAGCCGGACAATACGTCCTCCCCGTGCGGGTCTTGTGCGACGCCCCTGCGGCGCTTCGCCTGCGGCTGTACAAGGCCGTGCTGGAGTCCCTGGGCGCTGGTCAAGCCTTGAGCGACAGCCTGTTCAGGCTGGACGAACTGTGGCGGCGGAACGCCTTTGGCAAGGCGCTGCGCTTCCCGGGCGACAAGGAGGCCCGGATCAGCAGGCAAGGCATCGTGATGCGGGTCATTGACAGGAAAAAAGAGTCCGGATAAGAGCTTGTGAATCTTTTGCACAAGCCAAAAGCAATCACCCAAGGAGGCACAATGAATATTCTTATTTTCGGACCCAACGGCAGCGGCAAAGGCACCCAGGGCACCCTGGTGAAGGCCAAATACGACCTGGATCACATCGAGTCCGGCGCCATCTTCCGCAAGCACATCGGCGGCGGCACCGAGCTCGGCATGAAGGCCAAGGAATTCATCAACCGCGGCGAGTTGGTGCCTGACGACATCACCATCCCCATGGTGCTCGACGTGCTGCAGAACGCCAGCAAGAACGGCTGGCTCCTGGACGGCTTCCCGCGCAGCCTGGTGCAGGCCGAAAAGCTGTGGGACGCCCTGCAGAAGAGCGGCGAGAAGCTGGACTTCGTCATCGAGATCCTGCTGCCCCGCAAGGTCGCCAAAAACCGCATCATGGGCCGCCGCCTGTGCGCCAATGACAACAACCACCCGAACAACATCTTCATCGACGCCATCAAGCCCAACGGCGACGTGTGCCGCGTGTGCGGCGGCGCTTTGACCGCCCGCGCCGACGACCAGGACGAGGGCGCCATCGATAAGCGTCACGACATCTACTACGATGACAAGACCGGCACCCTGGCCGCCGCCTATTTCTACAAGGCCCTGGCCGCCAAGGGCGCTTGCAAGTACATTGAACTGAACGGCGAAGGCTCCATTGATTCCATCAAGAAGACCCTGATGGACCAGCTCTAGCCAACCCCGCACCCCGACGCGAACAACAAGGCCCCCCTTCCGAGAGGAAGGGGGGCCTTTCTAATCTGTGGCGCTCTGGTCGGGCTAAGCCGTTTTCGCCTTCACGGGCGCGGGCTGCGCCTCATCTTCGTCGGGCGGAGTGAGGGTGACCACGAGCGGCGCGGCGACATAGATCGAGGAGTAGGTGCCAACAACGATGCCGATGAGCATGGCCAGCGCGAAGTCATGGATCACCTGCCCGCCGAACACGAACAGGCTGCCCACGGCCAAAAAGGCCAAGCCCGAGGTCAGCACCGTGCGCGAGAGGGTCTGGTTGACGCTTCGATTGACGATGGCGGGGAGGCTGTCCCCGGTCTTCAAGCCGCGCGTCTCGCGGATGCGGTCAAAGACGATGATGGTGTCGTTGAGCGAGAAGCCGATCAGGGTCAACAGCGCCGCGATGATGGTGAGATCAAACTCCTTGTTCAGGATGGAGAAGATGCCGACCGTCACCAGGACGTCGTGGATAAGCGCGACAATGGCTCCGAGCGCGTAGTTGAGCTTGAGGAAATAACACAAGCCCAGGGTGATGATAAGCGCGCCGAACACCAGCCAGACCTGGGGCGCGTTTATGTATTGCAAGGCGGTGATGCCTGCGAAAAGCGCGGCCGCCATGATGCCGGAGGCCATCCAGCGGTGTTCAAAGCGGCCCGAGATATAGATTGCGATAAGCAGAATGGCGAAGTACATGGCCTCCAGGGCCTTGCCGCGCAAGTCCTCGCCGACCTTGGGGCCGACCATCTCGATGCGCTTGTATGTGTACTTGGCGTCGGGAATGTCCGTATCAAAGGAGGCGGAAACCGTCTTCTGCACGGCTTCACTGGAGCCGTCCGTGGTGCTGGTGCGGATGAGGAAGTCGTTGTCCTTTGCCTCGCCCATCTGCTGCACCACAAGCCCTGGCAGTCCGGTGGCCTCAAGGGACTTCTTCACTGCTTCGATTGAGGTCGGCGCATCGAACTTGGCCTGAATAATGACGCCGCCGGCAAAGTCGATGCCGTAGCGGGGGCCGCCCTTAATCACGAGGGAGACGGCGCCGACAAGGATCATCAGGGCGGAGAGCGCGAAGGCGTAATACTTGAGGCCGATGAAGTCGATTTTGGTGTCGGGTCTGATCAGCTGAAAGCTCATGGCGTCTCCTTAAATGCTCACGGCGGAATTCGCCGGGCGCTTGGAGAGGTACAGGTCGAACATGATCCTCGAGACGAAGATCGCCGTGAACATGCTCATGACGATGCCCAGCACCAATGTAACGGCAAAGCCGCGAATGGGGCCGGTGCCGAACTGGTACAGGATGATCGCCACAAGGACGTTGGTGGTGTTCGAATCCAGGATGGTCAGGGTCGCACGGTCATAGCCCTTGTGGACGGCCTCGGAGGGCACGAGGCCGTGGCGCAGTTCCTCGCGGATGCGCTCGTAGATGAGCACGTTGGCGTCAACCGCCATGACGATGGTCAGGATGATGCCTGCGATGCCCGGCAGCGTGAGGGTGGCCCCGAAGGCCGCAAGCCCCGCCAGGGTCAGCACGATGTTCAAAAGCAGCACTGTGTTGGCGAAGATTCCGGCCAAGCCGTAGTATAGGGCCATGAACACGATGATGGCCAGCGCCGCGATGCCCGTGGCCATGATGCCCGCGTCGATGGACTCCTGGCCGAGGGTTGGGCCGACCGTGCGCTGTTCGAGCACGGAGACCGGGGCGGGCAAGGCGCCTGCGCGCAGCACGATGGCCAGGTCGCGGGCTTCGTCCTGGGAGAAGTTGCCGGTAATCTGAGCCTTGCCGCCAGCGATCTTGTCCTTGATGACCGGCGCGGAATAGCACTTGCCATCCAGCACGATGGCCAGCCGCTTGTTGATGTTGTCTTCTGTGACGCGTTCAAAGATCTTTGCGCCGCGCGCATTGAAGGTCATGCTGACGGAGAACTGGTTGTTGTTCTGCTCAATGGTGGCGCGCGCGTCCGTGATGTGCTCGCCGGTCATCACCGCGTCCTTCAGGAGCACTATGGGCGCCTCCGTGGTGGCGCCCTTGGGGCCGCGCGTGGCGATGACCGAAAGCTCCCGGCCGGGGCCGAGCAGTCCCTGCCTGGCGCTTGCGGGGTCGACGGAGTCGTCAACGATCTTGAATTCAAGGTGCGCAGTCTTGCCAATGACGGCAATGGCGCGGTCCGGGTCCTGCAAGCCGGGGAGCTGCACCTGGATGCGGTTGCCTTCCTGGCGGCGGATGTCCGGCTCGGCAACGCCGAACTGGTCAATGCGGTTGCGGATGGTCTTCACCGCCTGATCAAGGGTGAGCTTGGAAAGATACGTCTTGTATTCCGGGGTCATGGACAGGAGGTACTTCACCCTGTCCTCGGCCTGGACTTCCTTGGCGTCAATCTTGAGCGCATTGAACTGGTTCTGTAGAAGCTTCTCAAAGGCCTCCTGCTTGTCGGCACCGACGAGAACGGCCTCAAGCCGGGGGCCGGGCATAACGCTCGGCTTAAGCAGGGCCATGTTCTCCTCGCGGGAGCTGGCCTTGAGGTCCTGGCCCAGACTGGCCATGTTGTTCTCAATGGCCTTGTCGACATCCACGCCAAGGGTGAGGTGGATGCCGCCCTTGAGGTCGAGCCCCAGGTTGATGACCGTGTCGGGCAATATTTTGCCCAAGGACGTGGCCTTGATGCCTGGAACTGAAGGCAGCACCAGGATCAGGGCGACGAACAGCACGGTCAGGGTGAGAAGTAAACGCCAACGAAGGTTGCGGTACATGTGCTCTCCCAGTTCTTCAAGACGCGGTCGATGGATCGGGAATGACGCGGGTCAATGTTCGCTTCGACAAAGACAAGCGCGGACCCGGGCGCATTCCCAGGTCCGCGTATCCGCCTTTCGGCTGAAAATCAAAGGAAAAATCTATTTTCCCTTTTTTTCCAATTTCTCAAACGCCTCGGCTTTGTCAGCCACGGTGTTGCGAAGCATTTCAACCTGGACCTTCTCGGCGATCTCGACGATGACGGTCTGGTCCTTCATGCGCACGATTGTCCCGTAGATGCCGCCGTTGGTGACGATGCGATCGCCGATCTTCAGGTTGTTGATCATCTCCTTGTGTTGCTTGGCCTTTTTCTGCTGAGGCCGAATGAGCAGGAAATAGAAGATGGCAAACATGAGGATGAGCGGAACAAACGCGCCGAGGGTATTGCCCGACGCGCCACCGTTGCAGGCGGCTCCACCCATGGCGAAAGCAAGATTATCAAACAGCATTGGATCCTCCTGGATGGTGGGGCCTT
>JBFWMQ010000049.1:0-8800 GCA_050251495.1 Desulfovibrio sp.
GGGGGGGTGGGGGGCGCCCCCCCCGCCGGGGGACCCGGGGCAGCCCCCCTGACTTCTTTCTTTTCTACGCGTCCAGGCCCAGCAGCCGCCTGGCGATTTCCTTCGCGGCCTTGCGGCCCGCGCCCATGGCGCTGATGACGGTGGCGGCCCCGGTGACGATGTCGCCCCCGGCGAAGACGTTGTGGATGCTGGTTTCGCCGGTTTCGGGGTTGGCGTCGATGTAGCCGCGCTTGTTGAGGCCGAGCCCCTTGGTGGCTTCCAGCAGGATGGGGTTCGGCTTGGTGCCCACGGCGATGATGACGAGCTGGCACGGGATGTCCGCGGTCTGGCCCTCGATGGCTTCGGGGCGGCAGCGGCCCGAGGCGTCGGGCTCGCCGAGCTTCATTTTCTGCACGGTCATGCTGACCAGGCGCTTGTTCTCGTCCGCGTTGAGGGCCAGCGGCGCGCAGAGCAGCTCAAGCTGCACGCCCTCCTCGATGGCGTGTTCCAGCTCTTCCAGGCGCGCGGGCATTTCGGCCTTTGTGCGGCGGTAGACGATGGAGACCTTTTTCGCGCCCAGGCGCAGGGCGGTGCGCGCGGCGTCCATGGCCACGTTGCCGCCGCCGATGACGCAGACCTCGTCGGCCTTGAAGATGGGCGTGTCGTAGTTGGGGAAGTCGTAGGCGCGGCCGAGGTTCACGCGGGTGAGGTACTCGTTGGCCGAGAACACGCCGATGCTGTTCTCGCCGGGGATCTTCATGAACTGGGGCAGGCCCGCGCCCACGCCGATGAACACGGCCTTGTAGCCCTGGTCGAAGAGCTCCTGCACGGTGATGGCCTTGCCGCCCACCCAGTTGGTCTTGAACTCCACGCCGAGTTCCTTCATGGCGTCCACTTCGCGGCGGACGATGCCCTTGGGCAGGCGGAACTCGGGGATGCCGTAGACGAGTACGCCGCCGACCTCGTGCAGGGCCTCGAACACCGTGACCTTGATGCCGAGCGCGGCGAGGTACCCGGCCACGGTGAGGGAGGAGGGGCCGCCGCCGATGCAGGCCACGCGCAGGTCGGGCCGCTCCATGCGGCAGGCGGCCTCGCCGGTGATCTGCAGGCAGGCGGTGTCGCCCTCGGCCAGGCGCGCGGCGAAGGTGTCGGCCACGTAGCGTTCCAGGCGGCCGATGGCCACGGGTCCGCCGGTCTTGTCCGGGTTCTTGCCCATGATGCACATGCCCTCGCACTGGGTCTCCTGGGGGCAGACGCGGCCGCAGACGGCGGGCAGGGAGTTGTAGTCGCGCAGGATCTTGTACGCTTGCGGCAGGTCGCCCTTCTGGAGCTGGCCGATGAAGCCCTTGATGTCGATTTCCACCGGGCAGCCCTGGCGGCACAGGGGCTTTTTGCACTGCAGGCAGCGCGCCGCCTCGGCCTTGGCATCGTCCTCGGAATAGCCGAGCGCGACCTCCAGGTAGTTCTGGATGCGCACAAAGGGCGGCTGGGTGGGCATGTCGGTCCGGGGCCGCTTCGCGGTTTTAGGAGTCTTCTCGCTCATGTTATTTGCCCTCCCCGCACTGGCACTTGTGCTGAAACAGCTGCATGGATTCCTGCTCCTGCGGCCGGAACTGGCCCAGGCGCAGCCGCAACTCGCCGAAGTCCACCGCGTGGCCGTCGAACTCCGGGCCGTCCACGCAGGCGAACTTGGTCTCGCCGCCCACGGTGCAGCGGCACGCGCCGCACATGCCGATGCCGTCCACCATGATGGAGTTGAGGCTGACGGTGGTCTTGACGCCAAAGGGCTTGGTGACCTTGGCCACGGCCTCCATCATCGGCACGGGTCCGATGGCCACGACCTCGCTGACGTCCTTGTCCTCTTCCAGGCGCTTTTTGAGCACCTCGGTGACAAAGCCCTTGTGGCCCTGGGAGCCGTCGTCGGTGGCGACGAGGACTTCGGGGCAGAAGTTGCCGAGCTCGGAGCAGAACAGCAGCAGATCCTTGTTGCGCGCGCCGATGACGGCCACCACGCGGTTGCCCGCGGCGGCATGACCCTTGGCGATGTGGTGCATGGCGGCAACGCCGGTGCCGCCGCCCACGCAGATGACGGTGCCCTGCTTCTCGATGTGCGTGGCCTTGCCGAGCGGCCCGCAGAAGTCGGGCAGGCTCATGCCTTCCTCGAAGGTGTTGAGTTCCGCCGTGCTCTTGCCCACCACCAGGAACACGATGGTGACGGTTCCGGCCTTGGCGTCGCAGTCGGCGATGGTGAGCGGGATGCGCTCGCCCTTTTCCGAGGTGCGGAGGATGACGAAGTTGCCGGGCTGGGCCTTGGCCGCCACATGGGGCGCGTCGATGACGAGCAGCGTCGTCTGCCCTGGGATGAGGACCTTTTTCTGAAGAATGCGATAGCTCATGAGGGACACCTTCCGGTATTGAGTAAAGATGGGGATGTGTACTCCGGGCGCAGGGCGATTGCAACACATGCGGGCCTTTACCCGCCAAGGGGGGGCCTCCCCTGGCCGCCGGGCCTGCGCGCCGGGGCGGGCTGTACATCCGGCAGGGCTGCGCATAGGATGCCGACGCCCCGGCGCCGAACGCCCGGGCGAAAACACGTGGCGGCCCTGACCGCCGGGGTCGTTCATGTCCCGCATCCAGAAGGCCGCCCTGTGGGCCGCCTTGATCTCCGCCTCCGCCCTGCTGGCCGCGGGCCTGCAATGGGCGGCGTTTCCGGCGGCCATGCTGCTTGGCCCAATGCTGGCGGGGGTGGCCTTCGCCCTGCGCGGGGCGACGCTCTCCGTGCCCCGCTGGGCCTTCACCGGAGCCCAGTCCGTGGTGGGCTGCCTTGTCGCAGTCAGCCTCACCCCGTCCATCCTGGCCGCCCTTGTCCGCGACTGGCCGGTGATGCTCCTGTCCGTCGTCCTGGTGGTCGCCTTCGGCGCGCTGGTGGGGCTCGCGCTCATGCGCTTCGGCAGCCTGCCGGGCAACACCGCGGCCTGGGGCACCTCCCCGGGCGGGGCCGCCGCCATGACGGCCATGGCCGAGTCCTTTGGCGCGGACATCCGCATGGTGGCGTTCATGCAGTATCTGCGGGTGTTCGTGGTGGTGCTCACCGCGTCCGGCGTGTCGCGCCTGCTGCTGGGCCACGCGGCGGAGCCGCCCGCGCAGACCTGGTCGCCCGGCCTTGACGCGCCTCTCTCGCCCCTGCTCCAGACCCTGGCCCTGGTGGCCGCTGGCGTGCTGGCGGGACGCCTGGGGCGCATCCCGGCGGGGGCGCTGCTGCTGCCCATGCTCGCCGGGGCGACGCTCAACTCTCTGGGCCTCATGCGGATCACCCTGCCGCCGTGGCTGCTCTGGTGCGCCTACGCGAGCCTGGGCTGGTACATCGGCCTTCGCTTCACGCGGGAGACCGTGCGCCACGCCCTGCGGGCCGTGCCCCAACTGCTCCTGGCCACCTTCGGGCTGATGGCCCTGTGCGGCGGCGCGGCCTGGATGCTGACGGCCTGGGCCGGGGTGGACGCCCTGAGCGCGTACCTGGCCACAAGCCCGGGCGGGCTGGACTCCGTGGCGGTCATCGCCGTGGGCAGCGGCTGCGACGTGCCCTTTGTGCTGGCCCTGCAGACCCTGCGCCTGTTCGCCGTGGTGCTCACCGGCCCGCTGGTGGCCCGGCTGGTGTGCCGGGTGAGCGGGTGCAGCGCGCGCGGCACAGGGCTTTAGGCCTCGGCCCGGCCCGCGCCCGAGGCGCGCGCCATCTCCGCACCCACATACGCGCCCAGCTCAAGGGCGAAGTCCGAGTGCAGGCGCAGCAGGCCCATGTCCAGCGGCGCGGCCAGCCGCGTGAGCCTGGCCAGATCGCCGTCCTCGGCCGCGTGGGGCCAGACCCCGGTGAAAAAGAAGCCCGCGGCCTCGGCCGGCTCCCAGAGCAGCGGCGTGGCGGCCTGGGCCAGGGGCAGCTCGATGTGCACCACCTCGGCCCCGGCGATGGCCAAGAGGTCCGTGGCCGCGCGGCGGATCTCGGGCCATTGCCGCGCGTCCGCCTGCGCCACCCGCAGCACGCCCTTTGCGAGCCCCCGGTCAAAGGACACGCTGTAGGCTCCCGGCTGCCCGCCCGAGCCGCCCTGCGCGCTCTGCCCAAGGGTCAGTTCCCTGCCCAGGTTCCCGTAGATGCGCCCGACCATGCCGCGATGCCGCTCCGGCACGTGGGCCAGGGCCGGGGGCGGCGCGGAGAAGTACCTGAAGCAGTGCAGATAGGATTCGCGCCGGGACGGCCCGTCCTCCATGCGCATGCCCTTGAACAGCCGGGGCGGGCAGGCCGCCAGATCCAGGCCGCAGGGCCTGCCGCCCGCCTCGATGCTTTGCCGCTGGCTGACGGGATGGCTGGTGACCGGGTTGAGCGAAAGACCGGCCAGGCCCATCTCCGCCGCGCGCGCCACAAGGCTGTCGAAGAAACGCTCCATGATCTTCCGCCCCCGGTGCGCCGGGGAGACCACCAGCAGGGCCATCTCGGCCGTGGGCACGGGCTCTGGCCGCAGCAGCCCCGCATGGCCCACCACCTCGCCCTCCCGGGTCACGGCCACATAGCTGTTGAGCACGCCCCGGGCCACCAGGTCCAGCAGCCCTTCCGGCCTGTAGAAGGCCTCGTTCTTGTAGGAGTAGCCGTAGGCCAGCCAGAACAGCCGGGCCACCTGCAGGGCCTCGTCGGGCGCAAGCGGGCGCACCTCGTAGGGCTGCTCCGGGGCGCGGGGCAGCTCCGCCGCCTCGCCTGGGCGGTCTGGGACGGGAGGCTCGGCCCCCTCGGCCTGGGGCAGGCGCTTGACCAGGCAGAGCGCCTTGCCCTGGCGGCCCCGGTTCACCCAGCGCACCTCGTCCACGGCGTTGTGGATGAGCTTGAGGCCCAGGCCGCTCGCCTCGCCCTCCGGCTTCGCGCCCCGGCGTTCCAGCAGGGCCGGGTCAAAGGGCAGCCCTTCGTCGTGGAAGGCGAGGCGCAGCTCGCCCGCCAGCAGCTCGCCGTCCACCAGCACGTCGCCCGGGGTGCCGTCCGGGTAGGCGTGGGTGCAGATGTTCTCAAAGGCCTCTTCCGCCGCCAGCTCCAGGGCCAGAACATCCCTGTCCGGCAGGCCGATGCTGCGCGCCAGGTCGCGGACATGGCCCTGCACAAGGGGCAAAAAGCGGCCCAGGGCCGGAACCCGCAACTGTGTCCGTGGTGGTGTTTTCATGCTGCCGTATTGCCGCAGGTCTGTCCTTTTGTCCACCATGACAACCGGTTGCCCGCCAGCGCCCCCGGTGCGGGGCCTGCACGTCCCGGAATGGCGTGGCGCGGCCGCCGTGCGGCTTCGCGGCGTTTCAAACGAATCCGGCCCGGGGGGCTTGCAAAGCAGACGCGCAATGGTTACAGGAGGCTCATGGCGCGTTGCCCCGTCTGCCTTTGAACGGTGGCCCGCGCCCGGCTTCCACGGACGGAAGACGCTTCTGCCCTGGTCCTCCACTGGAGTGAGGGTGGCGAACGCCTCGGAAATGCTACGTGTTTCTCGGCGTGCCGCTGGACCAAGGGGCGGTTTTTGCGGCTTCCGGTCTTTTTTTGCCCGACCGGACGCCCGGGGAACTCCCGGAGACGGCCATGACCGCTTCCATCAACACCAGTTCCGCCGCCACGGCGCAGCCCACACGGGCTGGCGTTGACGCGCGCCCGCAGGTGCAGTCGCGCCGGGTGTCGCTCACCCTCGGCCCCCTGGGCATCACCTACTCCACGGATCAGGTGCTGTGGACCGAAGCGGTTGCCGCTGCGGGGATTTCCGCCAGCGCAGCGAGTGGGATCAAGGGCGCTGAGGTCAAGACCCCGGTCACCCCAGCCGCCGCGCTGGCTCCGCCTGGACGGGACGGCGCCGGACAGCAGGACCAGCAGGCGCAGCAAGCCCACGAGGCCCAGGCGGCAGGCCGGACCTTCAGCCTGGAGCTTGCCCAGGCCTGGCGGCGGCAGGTGGAGGAAAGGGTCCGCCCGGACCAGACCTATGACCGCAACGGGCTTGCCCGCGCAAAGGGCCGCGGCGATGCGACGGCGCGGGAAATCCGTGGCGCGTCGAGCCCGGCGGCGGTCGCGGCGGCCGGCGCGGCAAGCGAGACGGCAGTTGAGACGGCAACCAGCGTCAGCGCGGAACAGCGGACACGCCCCCCGGCCTCGCGCATGCGCCAAGCCATCGGGGCCTATCTGGCCTGCGCCCGGAGCTTCAACACCGTGCCCCCCATGCTCACCGCCGTGGCCTAGAAGGGCTCGGCGTCAGCAGGAGTGGAAGTCCTTGCTGATGTAGAGCATGAGGTCGAAAAGGTTGTGCGCCATCTCGTCGGCCAGGTCCGGAGGCTCCACCGGGGCCACGCCAGCGGTGCGGGTGATTATCTTGGAGAAGAGCAGGCCCACAAGCTGATCGTCGCCCTGGGTCCACGGCGCGGTGCTGGAAGGGAACTTCTTCTGGAATCCGTGGTAGTACATGCGCTCTCCCGATGTTCTGCCGCAAGGGTGCGGTTTTTCGCCCCGGCCCCCTGCCGCACTGCTGGATGTTGCGCATCCGGGCCTGCGAGGGTATGTTCCGGCGACATGTGCGCTATCGGCCTTCCTTGCACGCAACTTTACGCCCGCAACGCCTGGATGCGCACGGCAGCGCACGGCCAAAGCCCCGCGCGACCGCAACCCGCCACCCCGGAGGCCACAAATGACGCAGAAATCCATCCTGGTCGTGGAGGACCACCTCGAAACACGCGACCTGCTCGCCTACCACCTCAAGGCCGCGGGCTACACCGCCCGCACCGCCGCAAACGGCCAGTCCGGCCTGGACATCGCCCAGCGGAGCAGGCCCGACCTGGTGCTGCTGGACGTGATGCTGCCCGGCGACATGGACGGGCTGGAGGTGTGCCGCAGGCTCAAGCAGGACCCCCGCACCCGCTCGGTGCCGGTCATCATGCTCACCGCCCTGGGCGACGAGGTGGACCGCATCGTGGGCCTGGAGCTCGGGGCCGAGGACTACGTGTCCAAGCCCTTCAGCCCGCGCGAGCTGCTCCTTCGCGTCAAGGCCCTGCTGCGCCGCGCCGCGCCGCAGGAGGCGCAGGCCGAGGGCTTTCAGGAGGCCGGTCTCTGCATCGACTTCGCGGCCCACAGCGTGCTTGTGGACGGGCAGGACGCCGGGCTCACCGCCACGGAGCACAAGATCCTGAAGGAGCTGGTGGCGTCCAAGGGCCGCGTGCTCCCGCGCGAGCGGCTGCTGGACACGGTCTGGGACACGGACTTCGACGGCACCTCGCGCACCGTGGACACGCACATGCGCCGTTTGCGCGGCAAGCTCGGCCCGTACGCGGACTGGATCGAAACCGTGCGCGGCGTGGGCTACCGGTTCAAGCCCCTGGACACGGCCATGGCCCCGAAAGCGTGACGGATCGACAAACTGTCGACACCCTCAAGTGCATGCATTGCTGGTGGTTAGGCTTGATTCGTTAATCTAAACTCGCCCGCGCCCCAAGCGACTCAAAGTGCGCGGCCCAGCGCTCCACGGCCGCGTCCAGGCCATAGCGCGCCAGCACATGCTCCCGGCCCGCGGCGCCCAGGCGCGCCCGCTCCCCGGGCGAAAGCGCCAGCGCCTGTTCCAGGCAGGCCGCCAGGGCCACGGCCCGCGCGTCCAGGCCCGCGCCCGGCGTCGAGGCCCCGACTGCGGCCACGAAGCCCCCTGGCCCCACAAGCGCCCGCGCCTCGCCCACGTCCAGGCTGGCCACGGGCGTGCCGCAGGCGAGCGCCTCGGCCAGGACGTTCGGGAACCCCTCGCCCAGCGATGGCAGAGCGAGCACGTCCAGGGCCGCCAGCACGGCGGGCATGTCGTCGCGCCGCCCCAGGCGGAGGGCCGCACCGGCTAGACCATGCCGCGTAAGCAACGCGTCCAGAACGCCGCCCGGCGCTTCCGCCACGCCCGTGCCCTGGCCGCAGAACACGAAGCGCGCCTGCGGAAAACGGTCCAGGACCCGGCGCGCCGCGGCGCAGAACACGTCATGCCCTTTCATGGGGTCCAGCCGCGCGGCCAGCCCCACAAGCACGTTCCCCTCGCCCACGCCCCACTCCGCCCGCAACCGGGCGCGGGCCTGGGCATCGGGCCGGAACACCTTGCCGTCCACCCCGTTCTCCAGCACCACCAGCCTGCGCGGGCGATACCCCAGCGCGCGGTGCGACTGCGCCCCGGCCTGGGAGTTCACGGTCACGGCCTCGGGCCAGCTGGACAGCGCGGCGCAGGCGCGCACCGTGAGCCGCGTGCCCAGCCCGTAGCGCGAAAAATCCATGTACCCGGAGCGCAGCCCCCAGCTCACCGCCGCGCCGCAGCCGCTGGCCCGCGCGGCCAGCAAACCGAGCAGGTCCGCGTGGTACAGCCAGGTCTGCACCACCTGCGGCCGCCACTGGCGCAGCAGGGCGGTCAGGCGCAGGAACCCCGCCACGCCGGACGCCCCGGGCAGCCCGAAGGCCCCGCGCCGCAGGCCCAGGCTCTGCACCGGCACGCCTGCGGCCCGGATGCGCCCGGCCAGCGCGCCAGACGCGCCAGAAAGCTCCAGCAGGCTCGCCACGCGGCAGTCGAAGCGCTCCCGGGGCAGGCGCTCCAGCAGACGCGCCAGCCAGGTCTCGGCCCCGCCAAGGCCCAGGCCGGTGATGAGATGCAGGATGCGGATGCGCGACATGCAAGAGCCCTAGCGCACCTTGGGACGCTTGGAAAGCGGCGGCGGCGCTGACGGCTGCAGGGGGTGCCTGTGGGGTGCTCCGCAGGCCGGGGGCTGCTCGCCCCCTGGACCCCCAGTAAAGGAAAACGGGGAGACGAGCGGG
>JBFWMQ010000050.1:0-8593 GCA_050251495.1 Desulfovibrio sp.
CCCCTACAGCATATTTGTTTTGAGCCCCCGCTGGCGGCGACATCTTCGACCGTCGCCCACACGCGTGGAGCTGCACGAGCAAGCGGCAGGCGGCATGGCGCGGCGTAGCCGCCCCCGGTTGGGGTTGCCTTGCCGCACGTCGTGCTCGTGCTATCGTGCGTATAGCGATGGTCTAGCCACAGGAATGAAGGAAATTTCTTTCTTAGAGCACTGTGGCACGAGCTGAAGTCAAGACCTCGAAATCGTCATTTCACGAATTTTGGATCTAGATTTTTCAGCGAGAATTCGAGAGATCGTGATCCCTTTCACCAGAACCAGGAGGGACCATGATCAGACAACTCATTCTCACCACGCTCGCACAAGCCATCTTGTTGCCATGCTTGTCTCGGCGGACAGGCAGGCCGTGCCGCTCCGTCATCACGCGGCAGTTGCTGCTCGGCCAAGCGGAAGACGGTATCAACCTGACGGGCTGCCTGGACCCGCAAGGGCGCGTACACCGGACGGCGATCCGCGATGTGCTCTCTGTCCAGCGCCGACTCATTATCCACGCAGAAACCTTGGGCGGAGCGGGCCGGATCTGGCGTGAGCTCGAAGCGTTGCCGCCTGCCGTCTTTTCACTCGACGCAACAGGCTCCCCGTACCAGCTCGTTTCTCTCGGTAGCCGGGACGCCGTGGAACTCATCGGTGCCTGGCCGTCGCCGTGCGGCGACATTACGGCGATGTTGCGCCCAGTGTGCGGCATGCTCATCTCTGCGGCGGATTCCGTGGTTCCACCGTTCCGGCAGATCGGACACCTCTGGCCTCACGGTGACTTCGCACGGCCAAGCGGCTCGCTCGTGCTGTCGTTCGCGCGCAGGCCCGGCGTCCTTTTTGCCGCAAGGTATCCGCTCGAACTGGCCTCCAAGGTCATCGTGCGCAACCGCCGCGCTTGGGGCGAGAACTGGGAGCCCGATGCTCCTACCGAAGAGAACCGGCGCTCGGCTGCGCTGATGGCCGGACAGCACAATCCACGCCCGCAAGTGCCGCTTACTGGCGAACTCCTCCATGAAGCCGCGCGGTTGAAGCCGATTGAAGATCTGGGCGACTGGTGGCACGGCTGCGCCCTTTGGCACGCCGCAGGATGGCCTCGCTGGCGCAATGGCCGCAACCGCTCGGGCGTCCTGGTGTCGAACGACGATCCCGGTCTCCGGCACATCTTCGTGACCACGGGCGGTGAGTCCTCCGTATCGCTGACGGTGCGATAGAAGGGATATTGTAACGGCCCGGACGGGGCGTTACGAAGTGCTGCCGCCGGGCTTGTTGCCCGGCGGCTTACGTTTGGAGGGATTTGAATCTGGCAGGAAGCAAGGAACGGGGGCAAGGAAACAAGGGAAAAGGAAGCAAGGAAAGACAAGGAAACAGAAAAGGGAAGGAGGCCGCCGGCTACTCCGCATCTTCATCATCTTCTGTGCCGAGCTGCATGACGGCGCGGCCGGCGTAGCTCCGGGCGACAAGCGTGCCCTTGGCGCCGATGCGTTTGTTCTTGTCGATGCGTGTCCATTCGCGGTTCACGAGCTCGTACGAGGTGCCCGCACGCGTTTTGATGCGAACCAAGTGGTCTTCATGGAACACCACGTCCTCAATGACAGCGCGCATCTGATCAGCGATGCGGATACGGCGCGAGTAGACGGCGTCATCAGACATGTCGATGCCTTCTGGCATCTTTTCGCCATATGCCTCTTCGACCAGGCGGAACAGATCCGCAGACTGCGCGGCGCCGCGGGCCTCGGCTGCTGCCGCCCGCGCCGCTGCAAGCTGCTGCTCCAACTCCGTGCGCTTATGGCTGTTCTTTGTCAGCCTCTGGGTGAGCTCGGCAATGCTTCCATCGCCGTTCTCCAGCGCATCAACCATCCGTCCGATGGCGGCCTTGACCCGGATAAGCTCTGCGTCCAACTCTTTCACCCGCTCAAGGTGCTGCTTCTGACGCTCGACGTGCACGCCGGCGGCTTCGATGATGTCGATGTCCGACAGGATGCCTGACAGGATGAAGTTCTCCATGTGCAAGTAGCTGTAGTACTGCTTGTTCTTGCAGCCGTTCTTCTTGAGCGAGCTTGAGCACGCCAGATAGATCGCCCAAGGACGCAGGCCGTCTTTTCGGGTACGGTCTTTGGTGTGGTTCAGATAGCGCATCCGGGCGCCGCACACTGCGCAACGGGTCATGCCCTGAAAAATGTTCGAGTACTTCTTGCCCTTCCGCCCGGCGTGGTTCTCGCGCCGAAGCCGGGTCTTATCTTGAATCAGCTCAAAGCTGTCCCTGTCGATGATAGCTGGGTAGTAGTTCTCAACTACTTCGGCTGCAGTTCTCTTGCCATTGACAGTCACTTCGGGGTGGTACTCCCCGATGACCGCACGGTTATGCAGCAGTTTGAAAATGTAGCTCTGGTGCCATACGGGCTTGCGCTTGTTCCACGGAGGGATGCCGTTTTCAGTCAGCAGGTCCGCTATTTTGCCCTGCCCCTTGCCCTCCAAATACCATTCGAAAATTCGCTTTACGATCTCGACGCGCTCTGGAATCAGCTTGAACTTTCCGCCCTTGACCTTCATCCAGTGGGGGCACTGGCGGGTGACGGGGATTCCTTTCTTTGCTTTCGCACGCTTTGTCTCCCAATTTGCGAGGGAGCGGACGGACTTCATGACACTCTCTTTATTCGAGCGCGACATGTCATTGAGCAGCTGCAGGAAATCATCGAAGTTGATTTCGCTGAAAATCTTGTCCTCGGAGATGATGCCGAGCAAAAGACCGTAGTCGAAAATGTTGAGTAAAAGCCGTATGGAGGGTTGAAGTTCGTCTCGCGACAGGCGGTCCACAGACTCGACAATCAGGAGCGTTCCCTTCTCGAGTGTCCCCTTTTGCGCGATCTTGAGGAACTCGGCCAATTCGCCATGTAAGGCATTCGAGCTGCGGAACGCGGACTTGCCGATGTCCTGGAGGTACTCGACAACCTCGTACCCGTGCCGACCAGCGAACTGCTGCGCGGATTCACGTTGCCGGCGTTCGCCGTCGCCAGCGGCTTGCGCTTGCGAGGAGAGGCGGATGTAAGCGTATGCCTTGACCATGGGGCGAGTGTCTGGTGCGGGCGCTTTGGGTTTCTTCATGCTACCAATTATAGCGACTCGGGCGAAAGGCAGCCAGGAAAATATTCAGGGTGTCGAAAGGACAGTGAATGCTGCAATGGCAATTATACCTGATTGTTGCACATGCGCCTGAAAATAAATTTAATACATCCACTGAGCCCGCCAAAGGGAATGATTCCCTTTGGAATCCCCAGATGAAATCATGAAATCGGCCCGGTCCCCTTTCGCAGGGAGCCGGGCCGTATTCGTTGGTTGCATGGAGCAACTACTTGGCGGGCGGCAGGTCCTTGCGGGTCTGCTCCAGCACGCGCTGCAAAACCTCGGTGCCCAGGTCGATGGCCGTGCCCAGGGCCGCGTCCTTGTCGCTGATGTCCGGCTGGTCCGGGGTGCGCAGGCGCACGGTGACGATCTCCGGCGTCAGGGTCGTGCCGCCCGCGGGAGACTGCGCCAGGCGCATGGTGATGTCCCGCTGCCGGTAGCCGTCCCTGACGATTGTCAGCAGATGGTTCTGGTCCTTTTTCATCTCCACGCTGCATGGGGTGCTCTCGCAGACCTTGAGCCCGTCCAGGTAGACGACGGCCCCGCCCGGGTCGGTGCTCACCGGGACCTTTTGGACGCCCGCGCAGCCGGACAGCACGGCGGCGAAGAGGAGGCAGGGAAGAAGGCGGGATGCGTGGGACATGGCGTTTCCTCCGAAAAGGCGATGGTTCAGGGCAGGCTAGCCGAAAACCGGCGGCCGGACAATGGCCGGGAAGGACCCTTGGCCGCCTGGCGCAGCCGCTGTTTCATGGCCGCCCCGCGTTGAGCACGAAGTGCCCGGTGAGCGACGAGGCCTCCCAGGGCACCTGCTTTTCCCCGGTCTCGCGCAGCACGCCGATGCGCACGCGCTTGAGCAGCTCCTCGATGCCGAGCCCCGGCGTGCGCAGGTTCTTGAGCAGCTGGCCGGTGTAGATGCCGTTCTTGCCCGCGCCGTCGGCGGCCACGGAGTCCGGGGCCGTGGCATAGGCCACCAGCGAGCCCTTGGGCGCGTCCATCTTGGCCAGCCCTTCCGTGGCGGAGCGGAAGCTGCGCGCGTAGGGGTTGTTGCGGCAGGCGTCCAGGATGACGATGTTCAGGCCGTTGCCCGCGTCCTCCATGCGGCCCAGCACCAGCCCGGCGTCCATGCAGCGGTACTTCACGTCCTGCTCGGCCTGCAGGCGCGCATCCACCGGCACCAGATAGTTGCCCCCCGCAACTTGCAGCCCGTGCCCGGCGAAGAAGAACAGGCCCGCGCCCCCAGCCTTGAGCCGCCGCCACAGTTCGTCCACGGCGTCCTCCATCTGGCGCAGGGAGGCGTTCTCGCGCAGGATGACCTCGAAACCCAGGCCGCGCAAGGCGCTCGCCATGTCGCGGGCGTCGTTCACCGGGTTGCGCAACGGCGCGTTCGGGTATGCGGCGTTGCCGATGACCAGGGCCACGCGGCGGCCGGCCGGGGGAAAGGCCTGGGAGGGGGCAAGGGCGGCAGGCGGCTCGGCAACGGCCGGCTCGTCCGGCGCGGCGGAGGCGGGGGCGGGCGTCTGCGCCGCCGGGGCAGGGGCCGCGCCCGCCGTCTTCTTGGCGAAGGCCGAGGGCCGCTTGGCCGCCGCCGCCGCCATCGGCTGCTGCGTCTGGGCCGGGGCCGCCCCGGGGCCGCGCGTCAGGGAGATGCTCACGTCCACATAGCCTTCGTTGTCCCAGAAATGCCCGGGCGTATCATTGATGATGAACTGGAGCACGCCGTCCTCCGGCGCGGTGAAGCGCAGGCCCTTGCCCACGCCAAAGGGCGCGCCAGCGTCGCCTATTCTGGCGATGAGCGCGGCGTGGCTCCAGCCCTTGAGAAAGGCGTTGCCCCAGTCGATGCACAGGGGGCCGTACATGTTCAGGCCGTCGGCGTCGGTCCAGGGGCAGGTGCCCCACACGTGCCAGCGGCCCGTTGCGCTGAGCTGGTATGTTTCGCCCTTGCGCACCAGCACGCCGGAGTTGCGCCACTCCTCGGCCTTGGCCAAAACGCGCGCGTCGGCGGTCTGGGACCGGTCGCCCTGCGTCAGGTCGATGACCGTGCCGGGCTGGTCCGTGTATTTGATGCCAACGCAGGCGGCGCACGCAAGGCAGAGCAGCAGGCTGACCGCGAGGGTGCGCGCGAGCGGCTGCAGGGCGGGCTTGGGCAGAGGGCTGGCGCGCATGGAGAGCCTCCTCGGACCGGGCGGAAAACCGAACGCATAGCATTAACGCACAGCGGCGGCGCGGTGTCAATCGCCTGGGCGGGCTTAAGGCGGAAGACCGAGGCCCCGGCTTCGCGCCTTGCCTGCGCGTCCGGCCGCCGCGAGGTTCCCAGGCGATGGCCAGATGCTCTTGCGCAGGCGAAAAACCTCTGCTACGTAGCCGTGAGTCCACGTATTGTTCTGGGAATGTTGGTTATCGCCAACACAACAGCAAACGCGAACCAAGGAGACCGCACATGAAACGACTTGCCTCCCTTGCCCTGCTTCTGCTCCTGGCCTGTCCCCAGGCGGGCCTTGCGGGCGACCTCACGCTCAGCTTCGCCGATCCCGCCTGGAACGGAAAGTCCGTCCCCTCCGGGCAGATTTGCAAGAAGTTCGGCGGCAACGGTTCCGCTCCGTCCATCTCCGTGGCGGGCATCCCGGCCGAGGCCGACGCCCTGGTGCTGGAGTTTTCCGACAGAAGCTACAGCCCCATGAACCACGGCGGCCACGGCAAGGTGGGCTACCGCATTACTCCGGGCGCGGGCACAGTGGTGGTGCCGTCCTTTGCCGGGGAGACCTTCACCCTGCCCGAGGGCTTCTTCCTCATCAGCAAGCACACGGGCTGGAGCGAGCCCGGCGCGTACCTGCCCCCCTGCTCGGGCGGCAAGAGCAACAAGTATGTGGTCACGGTCAAGGCCGTGAAGCTGGAGTCCGAGGACGGCAAGAGCTTCAAGACCCTTGCCGAAGAGGTGCTGTCCTTGGGCTACTATTAGCCCCTCGGCTGCGCGGAATCAGGCAGGGCTTCCGGTTGTGGCCGGAGGCCCTGTTTTTCGTGACGCTGCCCGGGCCGCCTTCAGCGCGTCTCCGTCATTGCGCCGGGAGCCCAAGCGCCTCGCGCACGCGCGCAATGCCGTGCGCCTCCACGAAGCGGGCCGTGCGCTGCTGCTTTTTGGCCTCGCGCCCGTAGTATTCCAGCACGCGCCCCACCAACGCCAGGGCGTCGTCGTCCGAAAGCCCCGTCGCAAGCTCGTCGCCCGCGCGCGGCCTGGCCCCGGCGTTGCCGCCAAAGACCACGGTCCAGCCGCCCCTGCGCCCCACCAGCCCGATGTCACGCACGTAGGATTCGCCGCAGCACATGGGGCAGCCGGACACCCCGACCTTGACCTTGCCCGGCAGCTCAAGCCCGGTGAACAGCTCCTCCAGCCGCGCGCCCAGTCCCAGGGAGTCCTGCTGGCCGTAGCCGCAGGCCCTGTTCCCCGGGCAGGCCTGCACGTAGTGTACGCCGTGCTTCACCGCCCGGCCCTGATCCATGCCAAGCTCCGTCCACACGGCCGGAACGTCGGCGGATTTGATGCCCACCAGGGCGATGCGCTGGCCCGAGGTGAGCTTGGCGATGGGAATGTTGAAGCGGCGCACCGCGCGGGCCAGGGCCTCCAGCTGGTCAGCGGTGATGATGCCTGAGGGCAGGCGGGGGATGATGGCGTAGGAGTCGCCCTCGCGCTGGGTGATGGCGCCGGACGGAACGGGCGGGGCCGGGTGCTTGCGGGTGATGGGGCTCATGGGACCTCCTGGTTGGTTCTGCGGAACGTGCCGCGCTCGAAGATCATGGCGCGCAATCGCCCCCAGCGCCTTGACTTGAGTCAGGCGTGAACGTTTTCGGGAGGCGGACAGGTCGAAAAAGGCCTGCGAAGGCACGTCCGCAGGCCGGGGTTGGTATCGCCGAAACGCTGCTCCGGAATGCTACTTGGGGAACTCGAAGGAGATCTTGTCGCCCTTGCGCTCCACCCGCAGGGCCGTGAGCCTGCGGCTTTCGCCCTTTTCATTTCGCAGGGTCGCGTAGATGGTCAGGCGGTCGCCGTCGATGCGCTCGGCCTCGATGTCCCTGGCCCCGGCGGCGGGCTTGAAGGTGAGGGCATAGCCCGCGTCGGCCACGGTGCCGCCGGTGAAGGCCTTGCCCTTGGAATACACGTCCACGTGGTACACCGCGCCCTTGGGACAGGGAATTTCCTGCCGGTAGCCGGGGTAGAGGCCCCAGCGCGGCGGCGGGTCGACCTCCCAGGTCACGTCCACGCGCTCCAGGCCCGGGTCCGCGCAGCCAGCCAGCGCACACAGCGCCAGCAGCGCCGCCGTCGTCATCATGGTCCGAAGCAGTCCGCGCATGAAGTCCTCCGCCTTGCCGGTGAAAAGGTTCCCGCGTCCAGCCTAGCAGCCATCGTGCCAGGGGAAAGAACGGCCCTAGCGGAGCGTCCGCCCGGCGAAGCGGCTGATGGCCGCGCTCAGGCGCCCGGGCTGGTCGAACATGATGAAGTGCCCGCAGCGGCTCCATTCCTCGTACTCCAGCTGCGTGAAGACCTTGGAGAGGTATTCGCGCACGCCCAGGCCCTTGTTCAGGCCTGCGGCGTACACGGCATGCACGGGCAGGCTGGCCGGGACGTCGCTCCAGGCGCCGGGCTCCAGAAAGTGCCGGAAGGCGCTGCCGGCTGGCTGGCGCGGCGAGCCCTGCATGGTGGACAATATCTTTCGGCGCGCCGCGGGCGGGGTGTGCCGGGAGAGCATGGGCCGCACGAAGTCCCCCACAAAGGCCCGCCAGCCGGCGTCGGTGTCGATCCCCGGCTTGGCCAGCATGTCCTTGAAGGTCTGGACCTGGGCCGCATCCTTGGGCAGTTCCACGTAGGCCCCGTCCACGATGAACAGCCCGGCCACGCGCTCCGGGTGGGCGTCGATGTAGCGCTTGGCCACGCTGAGGCCCATGCTGTGGCCGACGAGCACGGCGCGGCGCACCTGGGCCGCGTCCATGACGGCGGCGAGGCTCTGCGTAAACAGCTCCTGGGTGTACTCCGCGTGCGGGGCGCTGCTGGAGCCGCAGCCGATGAGGTCCAGGGCGATGACGCGCCGCGATTTGCCGACCGCGGCCATTTGCGCGTCCCAGAAGCTCGCGTCGCAGCTCCAGCCGTGGATGAACACCACGGCGTCCGGGCCTTGCCCCTGGTTCAGATAGTGGATGCGCGCGTCGCCGAGGCGGGCGCTGGCTTCCTGCGGGGCGGCGGCCCCGGCGGCGGCCAGGGCCGGGTTGGGCCAGATGGTGGCGAGGGCGAGCAGGCAGCAGAGGGTCCAGGCACGGGCGAGGCGCAGCATGGGGACTCCGTGGCGTTTGGGGTTGCGGGGGGGGGGACGTGTCCGCATGTATAGGGGAGGGAAAGGGCGAGGGCAAGGGAAAGGGCAGGGAAAGGCTGTAGTTTCAAACGCGGCGCGCCTTG
>JBFWMQ010000051.1:0-6565 GCA_050251495.1 Desulfovibrio sp.
TTGCTCGAAACGGGTCGCCTCGGTTGCATGAGGGGGTCCGGGGGGAATCATTCCCCCCGGGAAATATTATCTTCTCTACTTCTTACAATGCCTGCGGCCTCTCGATCCACTTGTTGACCACGGGCGCGACGTAGGACCCGAACTGGTCGAGCAGCGCCCCGGGCGTGGGTGCGCAGAGCAGCATGGTGCGGTGTCCGGGCTGGATGAAGCCTTCGGTCACGGCATTGTCCAGAAAGCTGCACAGGCTGGCGTAGTAGCCGCCCACGTCGAGCAGGCCGCAGGGCTTCTTGTGGAATCCGAGCTGCGCCCAGGTGAGCATTTCGCAAAGCTCCTCCAGGGTGCCCATGCCGCCGGGCAGGGCCACAAAGGCGTCGGAGAGTTCGGCCATGAGCGCCTTGCGTTCGTGCATGGAGCCGACGATGTGCTGTTCGGTGAGGCTGGTGTGGGCGATCTCCTTGCGTTGCAGGGCTTCGGGGATGACGCCGATGACCTCGCCGCCAGCGGCCAGGGCCGCGTTGGCCAGGGCGCCCATGAGGCCCACGTTGGAGCCGCCGTACACGGTGGTGATGCCGCGCCGGGCCAGTTCCGCGCCCATGTCCTGGGCGGCCTGGAGATACTCGGGTTTGTTGCCGGGATTGGAGCCGAGGAAGACGCACACGCGCTGCATGTTGGGGGGATCTCCTGTTGCGGGTGGATGGGGGGTCAGGCCAGCTGGTCGCGCAGCTGGCGAAAAAGTTCCTGAAGCTGCGCCGGGCTGGCCTCGACCTCGTTGCTGCGCATGCGGCGGATGAGCCCGACGAGGTTGCCGCGCGGGGTGGTGGTGCGCTCGAAGAGCAGCTCGCGGTTCTGGACGCCGCCCAGGGGGATCAGGCAGGCCCAGGATTCGGGCGTTTCCTGGAACCAGGCGGCTGGCTGGCCGTCTTCGGGCGAGAGGACCTCGACGAGGCGGCGCACGCTCTGGCCGCCGGGCAGGCCGAGAAACTCGCCGCGCTCGGACTGGATGACCGCCGGCAGGTCGAGAAAGGCCGAGGCAGGGGCCGGAGCGTCCGGAAATTGCGGCGCGGGCCTGGGCTCGCGCGCCAGGGAGTAGCTGGCAACCGGTCCGGACGGGCCGTGCAGGGTGACGATCTTGCGCGCCGTGAGCGCGGTGGGGCCGGGCGTGGCGGCTGCATCCGGCGTGGCCGGAGCCTGGCCGGGTGCGGACGGCTGCGGGCCGCCCTGAACGGCGCGTGCGGCGCGCAGTTCGCTGAGCAGTTCAGCGATGAGGCTCTTGGACGCGGCCTCCATGGTGGCGAGGTTGCGCACCTCCAGCTCCAGCTGCTCCATGCGCTGGCGCGCCATGTCCTGGGCCGTGGTCAGGGCCTGGATGCGCTCAACGAGGGCGTCAGTCCCCTTGGCCTGCGCCGCCGCCTCCGGCGGGGGGTTCCCGTGCCGATCTTGCGGTATCGATAAGCGGCGATTCAGGGGATACTCTTTAAATTCATTACGTAAGGCTTGCATCGTCTTTGTGATCGACAGCCCTTCGGCGAACAGGGCGCGGATGCGCCGGCAGACGTCCAGGGCCTCCGGGTGCAGGCGCACGGGCTTTCCTTCCCGCGCCACGGGCAGAAATGAGGGGAATTTGCTCCGGTAACTCTTGATGGTGGTTTCCGACACGCCGAGCGCCGTGGCAAGATCGCGATGCGTATAGCTCTGCGTGCCCATGCGCCCTCTCTCTCGTTTCGGAGTCCAGCGATCGACGCTTGCCGATGGACAAGGCAATCCGCCTGGAGCCGTGCTTTCCTGCTTTTCGATAGTCCGCGCGCAGCAGGGCGTCAAGGGCCGCGGCCAACCGCAAGACTGAGAGTGGGCGCCCGCACGCAAGCGGTTCGGCCTGCGCTTTTTCCTTGGCGCAGGGGCCGGTTTCGGGCTATGGTTCTGCGAACCGCGCTCCGGAGCCGCACCAACTTCCGCCCGCACCTTCTCGCGGGCCTGCGGCCCGGACCTGGCATCAGGCCGCCCTGCGCCTGCCCCGGCCCATTGCGCCGGACGGCGCTCAAGGCCACGCGGACCCAAGGAGCAGCATCGAACCGTGAGCATACCCCCTTGCGGGCCAGCAACCCGCCGCACATCCTCCCTGTCCGGAGCCATCCGGTCCATCCGCGTGGCGGCCCTCCTGGCCGGAGCGTTGGTGCTGGCCGCCTGCGCGCCTGTCTCTCTGCCGCTGCGCACGGCTGAGCCCGATCCCATCTGGGCGGAGAATTCCGGCCTGCTCGCCGAGCAGAACCTGCCCGGTTCCGAGCGCTACGCCGTGAAACCGCCAAGCGAGCTGCCCGGCCCCCTGCCCGGCAAGGTGCCGCTCGCCCCGCCGCCAGGCAGGCCCGGCAGCCTGCGCCTGCCCGGACTGGCCGAGGCCCCGCCCAAGGCCACGGACATCCCGGAGTTCCCCACCCTTGAGGACTTGGAAGTGGAGGCGCGCCTGGAGCGCCTGGCCAAGCTGCCGCCCTCCCTGGGCCTGGACATCGTGCGCACGGGGTTGACCCAGAAGGGCCGCCGCTACCGCCGTGCCGGGACCTCGCCGGCAACGGGCTTCGACTGCTCCGGCTTCACCCAGTGGACCTTCCGCCAGCACGGCGTGAACCTGCCGCGCACGGCCCGGGAGCAGTACGCCGCGGGCATCAAGATCAGCAAGGACGAACTGCGCGCGGGCGACCTCGTGTTCTACAAGATCAACCGCCGGGGCCGCTGGCACGTGGGCATCTACATGGAGGACGGCGTGTTCGTGCACAGCCCCAGGCCGGGGCGCGGCATTTCCGAGGCCAGCATGCAGGACGGCTACTGGGCCAGACGCTACCTGGGCGCGCGCCGCTACGCCCGCTAGCCGGGCGACCATGACCGCCACGGCCTCCCTGTACGTGCACGCGCCCTTCTGCAGGGCCAAGTGCCGCTACTGCGCGTTCTATTCCCAGCCAGCCGGGCCGCAGGGGCCAGCCGCGCACGTTCTTGCCCGCTATTTCGACGCCCTGGAAGCCGAGATGGACGGCAACGCCCAGGCCCATGGCCGGGTGGCCGCGCCCACGCTGTTCTTCGGCGGCGGCACGCCCAGCCTGCTTGGGGCCGAGGGGCTTGCGCGCATCATGGGCGCCCTGCGGCAACGCTTCGGCCTCGCCCCGGATGCGGAGATCACCCTGGAGGCCAACCCGGACTCGGCCTCGCCGGAGCTGCTGCGCGCCGCGACCGGCCTGGGCGTCAACCGCCTGAGCCTGGGCGTGCAGAGCCTGGACGACGCCAGCCTCAAGGCCCTGGGCCGCGTGCACGACGCCCGGCAGGCCAGGCTGGCCTTTGACCGCGCCCGCGCGGCCGGGTTCGAGAACATCGGCCTGGACCTCATCTTCGGCCTGCCCGGGCAGGGCGTCGAGGCTTGGCTGAACACCCTGCGCCAGGCCCTGGCCTTTGCGCCAGAACATGTGTCCTGCTATGGCCTGACCGTGGAGCCGGGCACGCCCCTGGCCTCGGACGCCGCCGCCCTGGCCGCCTGCGCGGACGAGGACGGGCAGGCCGAGATGTTCCTGCGCGGCGCGGAGCTGCTGGAGGCGGCGGGCTTTGCGCACTACGAAATCTCGAACTTCGCGCGGCCGGGGCGGCGGTGCCGGCACAATCTGGCCTGCTGGCGCGGCGAGCACGTGCTGGGCTTCGGTCCCGCCGCGGTGTCGACCATGAAGGCGCAAGACAGCGGGCCGGATGGCGCGGTGCGCTGGGCCAATCCGGCGGACTTGACGGCCTGGGCCGAGCTGGTGCGCTCCGGCCGGACGGGCCAGGCCAATCGCGAAACGCTCGGCCCGGAGGTCCGCGCCCGTGAGGCGCTCATGCTGGCCCTGCGCACCGCCGAAGGCCTGGACCTCGACGCCCACGCCGCGCGCACCGGGCAGGACCTGCGCGCGGCCCACGCGGCCCTGCTCGGGCAGCTTGAGCGCGCCGGGCTCATCGCCCGCCCGGATGACCGCCTGCGCCTGACCCGCGCGGGAATGCTGGTGTCGAGCAGCGTCATCCGCGCCCTGGGCTTTGACGCGTAACAAAGGATTTTTCCTGGCGGCAGAAAGCGCACGCCCCGGAGGCCTTGGCCCGCGCCAGTTTTCAGGCCGACCCTTGCCCTGCCTAGGCTCCGGGCGTCTGGATGTTTCTAGAGAATTTTGATACTACTTTCCGACAGTCGGCACTTGCCCGATATTTATTACATTTCCCCCCGTTTCGCTAACAATTCAAGCCCAAGGAATTCCAATGACCCAGCTGCCCATGCCCGCCGATCTGCCCGACGTGACCCTGAACGAGAACGCCAAGGTCGTGCTCTCCCGCCGCTATCTGCGCAAAGGCCCGGACGGCAAGCCCTACGAGCTGCCCAAGGAGCTGTTCTGGCGCGTGGCGTCCAAGATCGCGGAGCAGGAGGCGAACTTCAAGGGCGGCAAGGCCAAGGTGGCCGCGCGCGCGCGGGAGTTCTACGAGCTGCTGACCAGCTTCAAGTTCCTGCCCAACTCGCCCACGCTCATGAACGCGGGCACGGACCTGGGCCAGCTGGCGGCCTGCTTCGTGCTGCCCGTGGGCGACTCCATCGAGGAAATCTTCGACGCGGTGAAGCACGCCGCGCTCATCCACAAGTCCGGCGGCGGCACCGGCTTCTCCTTCTCGCGCCTGCGCCCGGCCGACGCCCGCGTGGGCTCAACCGGCGGCGTGGCCTCCGGTCCGCTGTCCTTCCTGCGCATCTTCAACACCGCCACCGAGCAGATCAAGCAGGGCGGAACCCGGCGCGGCGCGAACATGGGCATCCTGCGCGTGGACCACCCGGACATCCTCAAGTTCATCAAGGCCAAGGAACGCGAGGGCGAGCTGAACAACTTCAACCTCTCCGTCGGCCTTACCGAGGCCTTCATGCAGGCCGTGGACAAGGACGAGGAGTACGACCTCATCGCGCCCAACAACAAGGAGGTGCGCGAGCGCCTGAAGGCGCGCGAGGTCTTCGCCATGCTGGTGCAGAAAGCCTGGGAGTCCGGCGACCCGGGCATGGTCTTCCTCGACCGCATCAACCGCGACAACCCCACCCCGCAGCTGGGCGAGATAGAGGCCACCAACCCCTGCGGCGAGCAGCCGCTTCTGCCCTACGAGGCCTGCAACCTGGGCTCCATCAATCTGGCGCTGTTCCACGACGAGAACGCCCGCGACGGCATCGACTGGGACAGCCTCAAGACCGTCATCCACCAGAGCGTGCGCTTCCTCGACAACGTCATCGAGGCCAGCGTGTACCCCTTGCCGCAGATCACCGAAACCGTGCGCACCAACCGCAAGATCGGCCTGGGCCTCATGGGCTTCGCCGACCTGCTCTACCAGCTGGGCATCGCCTACAACTCCCAGGAGGGCGTCACCCTGGCCGAACGCCTCATGGCCTTCATCCAGGACGAGAGCAAGCTCGCCTCCAAGGCCCTGGCCGAGGAGCGCGGCGCGTTCCCGTCCTTCGAGGGCAGCGTGTTCGCCGCCAAGAAGCAGGGCCCCTACCGCAACGCCACCACCACCACCATCGCGCCCACCGGCACCCTGTCCATCCTGGCGGGCTGCTCCTCCGGCATCGAGCCCCTGTTCGCGCTCAGCTTCGTGCGCAACGTCATGGACGGCGACAAGCTCGTCGAGGTGAACCCCTACTTCGAGGCCGCGCTCAAAAAGGCCGAGGCCTTCAGCCCCAAGCTCATGGAGGAGATCGCCAAGATCGGCACCTGCTCCAGGATGGACTTCCTGCCCGAGGACGTGCGCCGCGTCTTCGTCACCGCCCAGGACATCGAGCCCATCTGGCACCTCAAGATGCAGGCCGCCTTCCAGAAGTATACCGACAACGCCGTGTCCAAGACCGTGAACCTGCCCAACTCCGCCACCCAGGAAGACATCTGGGACATCTACTGGAAGGCCTACGAGTACGGCTGCAAAGGCGTCACCGTGTACCGCGACGGCTGCAAGGCTTCCCAGGTGCTCTGCACCGGCGACGGCCAGGAGGCCAAGGAGGGAGCTGGGGATGACGGCAAGCCCAAGACCGTGGTGCGCAAGCGGCCGGACATCGTCTACGGCTTCACCCAGAAGGTCGACACCGGCCTGGGCGCGCTCTACCTGACCATCAACGAACAGGACGGCAAGCCGTTCGAGGTCTTCGCCACCATCGGCAAGTCCGGAAAGTCCATCACCGCCAAGGCCGAGGCCATCGGACGCCTGGTGTCCCTGGCCCTGCGCTCCGGCGTGGAGGTGCGCGACGTCGTGGAGCAGCTCAAGGGCATCGGCGGCGAACACCCCAAGTTCCAGAAGAAGATCCTGCTCCAGTCCATCCCCGACGCCGTGGCCTGGGTGCTGGAGAACCGCTACCTGTCCGGCGAAAAGCACGCCAGCGCGCACGCCAATGGACTGACCAAGGAACTCTGCCCCGAATGCGGCGAGGCGCTGACCTTCGAGGAAGGCTGCAACTGCTGCAAGTCCTGCGGCTACACCAAGTGCGGGTAGGGTAGGCGAAGAAGAGCCTCCGGCGGCTGGGGGGGGTGTTTTCCCCCCGACCCCCCCC
>JBFWMQ010000052.1:0-3152 GCA_050251495.1 Desulfovibrio sp.
AGCAGTAGGCGACTGTCATCGCACCGCCTCCTTGAGCTGCTTGCCCGGCTTGAACTTGATCCGCTTGCCAGCCGGAATCTGCACAGCCTCGCCGGTCTGCGGATTGCGTCCCGTGCGGGCCGGGGTGTCCACGACTTCGAAGGTGCCGAATCCGGTCAGGGTAATCTTTTCTCCATTGGCAATGGCTCCCACGATGGCATCCAGGACGCTGTCCACAGCGGCCTTGGCTTCGCTCTTGGTCATTCCCCCTTCGTTCAACATGTCGATCAGTTCGGCCTTGTTCATGGTGATCTCCTTATTGTTGCAGTTTGTCGGCGGCGGTGAATGCCGCACCTTGGGCCAGAGTGATATGGTCAGGGTCTGCGTTCCAGTCGTAGCCACTGATTCGATCAACGGTCCGGCGCAACGCATCTTGGTTCATTTGTAGCGCCATGCGCAGGCTACCGTTCTTGATTTCCAGCTCAGCCAGCCGCATGGCGTAGTTGCCCGGCGTGCTCTCCCGGTCATCCTGGCCGACCAGGACGGCCTCGGCCTTGCTGATCAACCCGGCAGCGCCATCCGGCAGGGCGGCGAGGTTGTCTTTCAGCATGCGCAGCGCGCCTTCCAGGTGGTGCGCCAGTCGCAGGTTCTGCGTTTCCAGGGCATAGATGGCCTTGCGTTCCTTCTTGGTCATTGCTCGACCTCCACGACCTGAACCTTGCAGCAGCGCATGCCGTCGGCCTGCATCCGCGCCCACTGCTTTTCGTACCACGCGTGGATTTCTCCAGTCCGCACGTGGTAGCTCGGCCCGTACACGTTCTCCACGGCGTTGCCGATGGCCCCCTTCTTGGTGATGCTTTCACCCAGGATGCGGCCGTCAGCGGTCACCACCGCGAACAGATCGGCCAGTATGTTACCGTTCATTGCGCCCTCCTAGACCTTGGCGATGTCGAGCGGCAGCGCGTCATATCCGCCCTGCTCGTTGCGCTCGTACAGCCGGACGTATGCCTTGGTTCCCAGCACCGTGATGCTGTCCGAAATGGCCTCCATGGCGCGTTTCCAGCGCTCGTCCTTGATGTCGAGCCGCCGCAGTCCGAGGATGCGCCCGGCGTTGAGCTTGCCCTGCTGATCCACCTGAAAGGCGTCGTTGATCAGAGCACGGATCTCGCCGCGCGAACCCTCGGTCCACTCGGTCAGGCATTCGTGGATCAGCTCCTGGGCGGCCTGCAAGCGCTCGTCGAACGCCAGGTGTTCGCCGATGGCACGCACGATCTTGTAGCGTCCGTCGAACGAGAGCAGCTGGACGTTGCCCTTTTCTCCGCCGCGTGTGACGCCGTACTGTTCGGCGCTCATCTGGACAAACGCCCCGATGTCGCCCATGATCCGCAACTTGAGATCGCGCAGGCTCTCCCGCATGGTCAGGAACTGCTCCACCAGTTCCATGACCAGGTCGTGCCGGACCCTGTCGATTTCCTTGATCTGGCCCAGGGGCACGAGTCGCCCCTGGGCATCCTGCATCATTTCCTGCTGTTGCATCTGCTCCTCCTAGTTTTGCCCGCCTGGCGCTTCCATGAGCGCCAGCTCCAGACCATCGACCCGCTCGACTTCGGCCAGAATGCCGTTCGCCAGCCGAATCAGTTCCTCAGCAGCATCGCGCTCCACGCGCTGGGCCACGGCCTTGATCTCGACGGCCTGTCGCATGATCTTGCGGCTGACCGCGCCGCCCTGATCGCCCAGAGCCTGCGCTTCGCCCCAGCCCTGATTGCCCGTCTTGCGACGCATTTCCTTCCGCATGATGCCCTCCTAGACCTGCTGGATGATGCCCGCGTCCACGATCGGCGCGCCCACCTCGGCGGCCAAATTCATGGCCGCCGTCATCACGTTGCCGACCACCAGCGGGTAGCAAAGCGAGATGGCGTTCTGGCGGCCCCGCGTGGGCGCGCTGCCGGTCAGGCGGCTGCGCATGGCCTCGACCCCCTCCGGCGTGATGATCTCGGAGATGCCCGTCCCGGACCGCTCCAACTTGAACCGGATGTACTCCTCCAGGCTGTTGTCCAGCGGGTGGAGCATCACGACCTCGCAGCGCGCGGTTACCTCGCGCACCGCGTAGTTGCTGGCCGAAAGCCGTTCCATCAGCTCCGGCTGGCCAATGAGAAAAATAGTCATCAGCGAGCCAAATCCGCTTTCGGGCGTCAGCTCCAGGAATCGCTTCAAATGCTTGAGGGTGGCCACGGGCAGGGCATGCGCCTCCTCGATGATCATCACATGCTTGTATCCGGCGCGGCAGGACTCCCGCAGCGTACGGTGCATCTGATTGAACCGCGCCTCCGGGCTGTTCGCCAGTTTTTCCAGCTGGGCCACGCTGCCCATGACCGCTTCCACGAGATGCTGGCTTTTGAGCGTCTTGCCCTTCTTGTCGCTGTCCTCCATACCCAACACATACGGTTCGATGATGTGTATGGGGCGTTCCGAGCTGGCGATGCGCGCCTTGAAGTCCCTCACCAGCGTGGTCTTGCCGGAGCCGGATTCGCCCACAATGGCCATCAGGCCTCCGCAAGGGGCTTTGAGCCACATGGATTCCCGAACCAGCCGGATATCTCCGGACAAAAAGATATCCTCGGGCGAGCGCAACTCGTCCTTGAACGGGTCGCACGGCAGCTTGAAATGCCGCCGCGTCTGCGGCAAAAGCGCCTGACATCTGATCAGCATGAACGTCTCCTCCTTCTTTTGGGTCGGACTGTCAGCCGGGATGGCCTCAATCTCCAAAAATGCTTTATTGATCTCGGTCATGTCCGCGCCGCAGTTGACGAGCCAGCGCACCATGCCGGTCTTGAGGCCCTCGCGACTCTTGCGTTTGGGCCACTTGTTGCGCAGCAGCATCTCGCTCATGGTCGCGGGGCTGACGCCCACGGCGCGGGCCATTGAGCTCTGCGACTGACCGATTTTGGCGAGCAAATCCTTGATGATCATCTACATACCCTCCACAAGTCGCAGCGGCACGTTGACTTTCCGGGGACCAGTGAGCCGGGCCGCAATGCTCTCCAGGTCTTCTTCGGGGACCCCGCCGGGGTAGCGCTGCTGGAGCCAGCTGTAGGACTCGCCGCCCCAGGCCTCGCCCACCATTGCCTTAAGCCGCATCGCCGCCTCCACGATCTCCAGCGGCTGAATCTCCC
>JBFWMQ010000053.1:0-3066 GCA_050251495.1 Desulfovibrio sp.
AGGCTGTAGTTTCAAACGCGGCGCGCCTTGACAGGGCGCGGCTTCAAGGTCAGAGCATGGCCATGCGAATGTCGAAGCGCCTCATCGTTGCGAGCCTGTGCCTGGCCGCGAGCCTGGCTGTGTGCCTGGCCGCGGCCCCGCCGCTGCTGGCCGCGGATCGCGGCGACGCGGAACGCCCGGCCACGGCCTCCACCCTCATCCTCATCGAGGAGAACGATTTCTTCGGCGGCACGGACGAGCACTACACCAACGGCATCAAGCTGTCCTGGGTGTCCGGCGACCTGCTGCGCTACGCCCAGGACGAGCGCCTGCCGGATTTCGTGCTGCCGTACCTGGCGTTGCTGCCCTTTGTGAACGAGGCGGACCAGCAGTACAACGTGGCCCTTTCCGCCGGGCAGAACATGTACACTCCGGGCAACACCTCGATAGCCGAATACCAGCCGGACGACCGCCCCTATGCGGGGTGGAGCTACATCGCCCTGGCCCTGCACGCCAAGACGGCCCGGCAGCTCGACAGCTTCGAGACCACGCTGGGCATCGTGGGGCCGTCGGCCCGCGCGGGCGAGACCCAGAACAACTACCACACGCTCATGGGCTTCAAGCGCGCACAGGGCTGGAAGAACCAGATCCATGACGAGCCGGGGCTCATGCTCTCCTGGCAGCGCACCCTGCGCGCGGCTCGCGTGGACATCGGCCGCGACGTGGCCTGGGACCTTTTGCCGCGCTTCGGGGCAACCGCGGGCAACGTGCTCACCCAGGCCAGCGTCGGGGTGGAGACGCGCCTGGGCCTGAACCTGCCCTGGGACTTCGGCACCTCGCTCATCAGCCCTGGCGGCGGGGTGAGCGCGCCCGCCGACCCGGAGGACCCGCGCCTGCGCCGGGAGACCAGCTGGGGGCTGCACCTGTTCGCCGGGGCGGAAGGGCGCGCCGTGGCGCGGAACATCTTCCTGGACGGCAACACCTGGGAGTACAGTCCGAGCGTGCCCAAGAAGCCCTTTGTGGCCGACCTCTCGGCCGGAATCGGGCTGGTGCTGGGCGCGACCAAGCTGACCTATACGCATGTGTACAGGACAGAGGAGTTCGACGGGCAGAACGGCCCGCAAATGTTCGGATCAGTCAGCCTTTCGGTGACGTTCTAGGCTGGCTGGCGCGCCTCAGGGCTGCGTGGGGGCGCTTTCGGCCGGGGCTTCCGAGCCTTCGCCCGGAGCGTCCGCGCCTTCGGCGGGTGCTTCGTCCGTGTCGTTCACGCCGCGCTGGGCGTTCTCCTGCTTGCGGCGGAGCTTCTCTTCCTTCTTCTTCTTCTTCGCCAGTTCCTTGGCGCGCTTTTCGTACTGATAATTCGGCTTTGCCACGGGCCTTCCTTTGCGTGAGAGGTGAGGTTCTTCAAGTGTCTTGGGAAGCGATCCTACCTTTTCCCGTGGCCTCTGGCAACGACTTTAAGCCCGGGGCCAACTTTTCGGACCGCCTGGGCCTCTGCGCGCCGCCCGGCGGGCGGGCTGTCAACCGGGAAAAAATGTCCTTTTGCCCCCCTGCGGCGGGGCGATTTTCTCCGCGCTCCATATCCGGGGCTATACTGTGCGCCGGACCATTTCCCGGCCTGAAGCGCAACCCCCGAACCGACACCTGGAGCGACCACATGAACGCACGCCACACGCGCCTGTTTCCCCGGACCTTTGCGGCTGCGCGCAGCCGGGCCGCCGCCCGTAGCGCCGCAGGGCGCGCCCCGCGCCGCCGCGCCAGAAAACGCTCCGCCGCCTGCCGCGACACGGGCATTCGGGTTCCGGGCCGCCGCACGCCCGAGCCCTGGACGGACCTGGAGCGGGCCGTGGCGGCGCTGGAATCCGAGGCCGTGCGCCGCGCCCTGTCCGGCGTGGCCGTGCCGGTGTTCCACCAGGGGCGCGAGTGCGGCAGCACGGTCAAGCACTCCGACCAGCTGCTGATGTTCCTGCTCAAGACCCTGAAGCCCAGCCGCTACGCGTGCGGGAAGGACTCCGCGCCGGTCGCGCCCGCTGCGCCGGAGAAGCTCTTTGCCCTGGAGGTCGATCTGTCCGCGGCGGGTGACGCGCCCGTGTCGGAAGAGCCGGGCGGGGGCGAGGGCGAAGACGGCGACGAGGACGCGGGACAGCGGGAAGCGGAAGAAGCGGCCAAGGGCGATGGTCGGGATGCGTCAACGCAAGGAGCGGCAAAAGGCGCTCCCCGCGTCCGCCAGGGCGGACGGTTGGCTCAGGCGCGGGGCCGCGCCGGGCGTTTGACATGTCCGACCCCGGAGCGCCCCTCGGAATCCGCAGGGGGTCGCTCGCCCAAGGCGCGGCCCCTGGCGGGTCAGGTCCGCGCAGGGGGCGTGCCGGGGCGGGCTGCCGCGCGCGGTCAGCCCTGTCCGAGCGGGGCCAATGCGGGCAGAACGGCCAAGGTCGGCGGCAGCATGGCGAAGCCGTCGGCCTGCGAGCGTTTTGGCCTGCCCGGAGCGAGCCGCGCCAGGCAGTCCTGGCACAGGGTGCCGTCCGAGGGTTCGAAGAAGCGGTCCGTGCGGTTGATGGACCGGCCGCAGGCGGCGCAGCGATGTCTGATCATGCGACCTCCCGGTTTGGGGTGCAGTGCTTGCGCTGTGCATGCACTTCGCGTGCCTGTGTCGCTGTTCTTATCGGCGGATCATTCATTCACTTAATGGCTGAAAGCGAAAAAGGTCCTTGGCCCTGGCTGCGGTCTATGCTAGAAATCGGACATGACGATGAAAAACCCCAAGCCGCAGGCCACGCAAGCGCCGCGTCTCACCCAGGGCGTCCGCGCCGCGGGCTGAGCGGCCAAAGTGGCTCCAGGGGACCTGGAGCGCATCCTCTCCGGCCTGCTTTTGGGCCGGGACGACAGAATTCTCTCGGGGTCGCGCGGCGGCGGCGAGGACGCGGTGGTGGTGCGCTTTCCGCCCGGCCAGGCCCTGGTGCAGACCGTCGACTTCCTGACTCCGGTGGTGGACGACCCGTTCCGCTTCGGCCAGATCGCCGCGGCCAACGCCCTGTCCGACGTCTACGCCGTGGGCGGCGAGCCCTACGCGGCCATGAACGTGTGCTG
>JBFWMQ010000054.1:0-2859 GCA_050251495.1 Desulfovibrio sp.
GAGCGCGGTAAGGATTGACGACCACCTGAACCTTCATCTTTGGCACCAGTCCGTTGATCCACCGCAGATCGTACTGGTTGCGCCCGTAGCCCTTGACCGCGTGGCTGATGCTCATGTCCGCGCCCACGGTGGCCGCCACGGGCCGCGTGGTCACCAGCTCGCGGCAGAGGTCCAGGTCCGGTGCCAGGCGCAGCTGCGCCTCGGTGATGGACATCCAGACATCGTTCCGGCTCTTGCCCGTGCGGCTGTGGATGGCTCTGGCGTTCCAGTGCGCGCGCCACTCGTCCGCACGCTGCTGCAACTCTGCCAAGCTTTGCACGTGCAGGTAGGTCAGCCGCCCCTCGAATTGCGTTTCCACGAGGTTGTTGGCGTTCTCGACAGATCCCTTGGCGCGGGCGTTTCCCGGCATGTGCGTGATGTGCTCCACGCCGAGCCGGTCCAGCAGATTCAGGAACAGGTGGCTGGTGTTGGCGCTGCCCGCGTCCATCATCAGGATGTTCGGCACGCCGTGCATGGGGTCGTGGTCGTTACGGTAGGAAATGGCGTCCAGGAACACGTCCACCAACCCCTGGCTGGTCTCGCCAGCGCTCTGCACGTAGCGGACGTAGATCGTTCCGCTGTAGTGGTCGGTGATCACGTAGCGCCAGACCCGCTCGCGTTCGATCTTCCGGAAGTTCTGGTCCTTGTTTTTGTAGAACTTGGACTCTTCCATCACGGCGAGCCCGCCCTTGGGCAGGTAGAAAATCACGCAGATGGACGGGTCCACCTGCCAGACGTGGTTCGGGTGCAGCGAGCGCAGACGCACTGCGGGTTTGCCCTGGGCCAGCTGGGCCGGGTGGCAGCCGTAGCGGCGCATGGCGCGGGAAAGCGTGGTCGGGGATACGTCCGCGTCCGCGAACCCGGACTCGGCCAAGACCTCTTGCGCCACGGTGCATGGCAGGGTGCGTTTGCCGTTTGCGCGTGTGGCCAGGTGCATCAGGTGCGCGGCGTTTCGGGCCGTCTCCTCGGATACGGTCATGCGTCCGGCGTCCGCGCGCCGCTTGCGCCCGCTGTCCCAGCCGATCTCGCGCAGCTTCCGGTAGACCTGCTGCCGCGAACAGCGCAGCAGCCCGGCTACCTCGTCTACGAGTTCGGCCCGCCGTCCGTGGGCGGCCTGGTCCAGCCGTTCGGCCAGCCCGCGCAGGGTGTCCGTCTCGGCCAGGGCGAGGGAGGGCGCAAAGGTGGCCATTAGCGCACTCCGCCCTCGCCGATGTTGCCGCGAATCAGATCGTCCTTGGCTGCGCTCCGCAGCCATTGCGGGTTGACGATTTCCTCGAAGTCCACCGGGATATTGTGCTCCAGCAGCGCCCCGCTGATGTCCTCGCAAAGCGCGTGCGCGATCTGCACGGCGTAGCTCGCGGTATGCGTGGACATGCCCGCCGTGTCGCGCATGGTCTCGACGTAGCCGAAAAACTTGTTCATCTCGGCCAGGGCGGCCACGTGCAGCTCGTTCAGCTTCCTGACCGCGCTGCCTTCGATCTCCAGCCGACGCTGGACGTTGTCTTCCATGCCCAGGCTCTTGAGCTTCTCCAGCTCCAGCTCGGCCTTGTCCAGCCGCTGCTGCTTGGCCTGGAGCACCTTGTCCTTGGCTTCCGCGTCCGCCTTGAGCTCGGCGGCTTCTTTCTTGCTGGCCGCCTTTTCCAAGGCGTGCCGCGCGGCCATGTCCTGGAGGATGTCGAGCACCTGTTCGCGGCTCTCGCTCTCCAGGGCCTGCTTGACCACCTCCTGCTCTTCGGGCGGCAGAGCTTGCAATGCACGGTAGTCCTTGGCCCGGAAGCCGATGCGCTCTGCGGATTCGTAGAGGTCGGAGCCGAGCAGGTGGAGGTTTTTGGAAAGTTCATAGCAGCGAGTGTAAGACTTGCCGAAAGCCACCTTGCAGAACTCGTCAAAATCTTCGACGTGTCGAAGATTCCCGGCTTCGTCTTTGTACGGGAAACCTTTGTATTGCTTGCTGCTACGCACTTCGATGAAGGCTTGGGCGATCGCCACATCTCCGACGCGTCGAAGAAAATCCATTCCCTCAATCCGACCGATGGCCTTGTAGACGGCCCCGTATTGCATCGTGGCCTGATCCGCCACAGCTGCGGTGTTCTGGATGTTCGCCAGCTCCAGGGCGCGGGCCGGGGTGATCTCCGGGATGGGTTCGGTGTGGACTTCTTCAATCTGAGGCGTGTTGATTTCGTTCATTTTGTCGTCCTTGCACGGCCCCTCGGGCCGCGTGCATTTGCCCGACTGGCCAGGGACCAGCTTGCCAGGCGTGGGGTTGCTCTTGGACTTGTGATGCTCGCAGGATGCGCAGGATGATCCAGCCATGGCGACCTCCCCTACATCGCCCCAACGGCGACTCTGCGGTTGATCTCCATGAGCCGGTCCGAAGCCGTGCTCATGGCAACGGCGTGGGCCTGGGCGATCTGGAGCATTACGACCGAATGCGCCCAGCGTCCGGTTTCCAGCCGGGTCACGAGACCCTCTTCCTCCAACACGCTCAGCGCCCGGCAGATGTTCGTGGGCGTCTCGCCAAGACCCTCGGCCAGCTGCGCGTTGGACAGTCCGTGGACGCTGTGGCCCTTGAGGGCCTTGAGCACGCGCAGGCAGCGGCGGGCGGATGTCCAGGTGGCCTTAGGCATGGTCGGCCTCCAGGATCGTGGAACAAGGCCCTTCATCCTCAATGGCTACCCTCAAGAGGCGCTCGACGCTTACGTGCGCCGCATAACGGCCCAGGCTCAGCGGCATGGGAATATGGCGGCACAAGTTCCGCAGGGTTTCCTTGTAGTCTTCCAGCAGATCCGCCAGATCCTCCTCGCTCAGCTCCGCAGAAGC
>JBFWMQ010000055.1:0-2850 GCA_050251495.1 Desulfovibrio sp.
CTACTGCATCTACAAGCTGTCCTGCCTGGTCATCGACCGCATCGGCCCAAGCTATGACAAGCTCTCCATGTGCTCCAGCGCCATGGAGCACGCCAAGCTGGAGTGGTACCGCAAGAAGCTGGCGCCCTACGAGGACGTGAAGATCGCGGAAAACGGGGACATCTGATTCGCGCACGCGGCCGGTTCGCAGCGTTGCGGCCTTGATTGTTCGGGGGCGCGGGTGTATACTGGACAAACCTGTATGTACAGGCTCAACACTGCGAAAAGAGGAGCTTTTTTTATGGAAACTGCGCATGAGAAAGTGCGTCCCATCAAGGCAGGCGCGCCCGGCCCGTGCAGCGGCGCTTCCTGTGTGGAGGAATCGATGGTCAAGACCAATCGCGACATGGGCAAGGTGGCCCTGTTCGTCTCCCTGTTGGCGGTGCTGCTGGTGGTCATTTTCTTCTTCGGCCTGAACCAGAACATTTCCGGCGTGTCGGCCCAGGTGAAGGAACTCTCCAAGGTCACGGGGCAGCTGGAGGATATGAACGGCAAGCTGGCCACCCTGGAGGAGCACGTGGCCGCCTTCGACGCCCTGCCCCAGAAGGCGCGGCGCATGGTGTACGCCACCATGCTCCAGGAGCTGTCCCAGCGCGTGGGCTCTCTTTCCGCCACGGCCGACACTGAGGAGCAGGTGGCCAAGCTGACCAACGCCATGCAGCTGATCCAGGAAGTGCAGGCCCAGTACGACGGCAAGTAGTCCGATTTTTCCGTCGCAAAAAAAAGCCCCGCCGTTCGGCGGGGCTTCAGGCTGCTGACGAACCCCGTCTTTTGCAAGGCGGGGTTCTTTTCTTCACGCAGCGACGAGCGGAGCAATGGGAGCGTGCCGTTGGCCCAAGAAGTGTTGGCTGGCGGCCGCCAGACGACAAATTGTCCTCCTTGCGAGCAGCCAATGGGCGAAAAATGGGGAAAAGAGGCCCGATCCGGCCAGGATCGTCGCGATCTTCTTCATGTTTTGGCAGGCAGCGCACAAAAGACTCTGTTCCTGGACTTTGACCAAGCCGCGCATCCGGGCATAGCGATGCCCATGCAGCTCTTTCGCATCGGCGAAACTGCGCTCCACGGTTTCCTTGCGGCGTGCGTACATCCGCTTGCCGCGTTCGCTCAGGCGATTCGCGGTGACGTGGTCCTTGCTTTCCTGCCACACATGGCGCGTCAGGACCTTCGTCATGGTCGCGCTCTGCGTGCATTTGCTTAACAGCGCGCAGTGGCGGCATCTTTCCGGATCGGAGGCGTACAGCCGAAAGCCTTCGCGGTTTGTTGTCCGGTAGCTCAGGACGCACCCGGCGGGGCAATGGTATTCGTCCCGGTCCGGGTGATAGGTGAAGGCGCTTTTGGGCAAAAAACCTTGGCGCCTATTGGGACGGCAGTACCCGATGACGCCAAAAATGTTTCTCTCTTCAAGTCCATGACAGATGCTTGCCGTGGAGTAGCCGGCGTCCAGGCCCACTTCTTCGACCGTAAAACCAAAGCGTTCTCTTTGCCTGTCCAGGCGGTCCAGATAGGGCGTGCTGTCGTGGGCCGCCCCCGAGGTGACGTACGTGTCCGTGATCAGGCCGTAGCGCCCCTCGACCGTGCGGTGATCAAGGTAATGGAAGCCTTTTGGCTTGCCATCCCGGTACATATACCCGCTCTCGGGGTCGGTGGTGCTCTGCTTGATCCGCTTGACAGGCGTCGACGCGGGACGATCCTTCAGAGGCCCTTTTCCGTGTTGTGATCTGTCCTCCTCCACGGCTTCGTCGAGTTCCTCAAGGTAGGCCTGCGTGCTCTTCTTTACTATCTTCTCGACGAACTTCCCCTTGTTGGCATTGGCCTTGAGGTGCGTAGAATCCGTATAAAGCGTCTTGCCATCAATCATCTTCCTTTTTATCGCCTGAAATACAATCGCATCAAAAATGTCTTGCGCGATAGTGCTATCCTTGAACCGCCTTCTCCGATTTTGGCTTATCGTCGAAGCATCAGGAATCTTGTCCTTGAGGCCAAACCCAAGAAACCATCTGTAGGCCGTGTTCACCTCAATTTCCTTCACCAATCGACGCTCGCTCCTGATGCCGAAGAGGTAACCGATGAATATCATCTTGAAGAGAACGACAGGATCTATTGCAGGCCTCCCGTTGTTCTCACAATACAAATCCATCGTCTTCTTTCTGATGAATGAAAAGTCGATGAATTTGTTTATCTTCCTGAGAAGATGATCCCGTGGGACCAACTCCTCGATCGTTACCAGCTCAACAGTTACTTGCTTCTGTGCTTTGGGCTTCAACATGCGGACATCATAAAAAAGTCCCCGCCAAATGGCGAGGACTTTGTCAGCAGCCTGAGGCGGCCCTGGAGGGCCGCCTTGTCATGCGGGAGGGGCAGGGCGGTTATTGCGCCTTGAGGTAGCGCACGCCGCCTTCGAGCAGCGTGGTGCCGAGCGGCGCGGTTTCGCCGCGCGTCCAGCCGGGATGGTTGGTCTTGTGGTTGAACGCCTCGGGATGGGGCATGAGGCCCAGGATGCGGCCCGAGGGGTCGGTCATGCCCGCGATGCCGAAGGGCGCGCCGTTGGGATTGGCCGGATAGTCCATGGTCGGCTCGCCCGTGGTCGGGTCCACGTACTGCAGGGCGTGCAGGTCGGCGGCCATGGCCTCGGCCATGAGGGCGTCGTTCAGGGCCACCAGGCGGCCTTCGCCGTGGCGCACGGGCAGGTAGAGCCGGTCCACGCCCTGGGTGAACACGCAGGGCGAGGCCGGGTTGGCCTTGAGGTATACCCAGCGGTCCTCGAAGCGGGCCGAAGCGTTGATGGCCAGGGACATCTGGCGCTCGAAGTAC